>JAFGQN010000125.1 GCA_016935665.1 Deltaproteobacteria bacterium
GCAATCCATTTTTTTCCTCCTCGGATTGCAATACAAAATTTTTCTGTATCTTCAAAAAATCAGGCGCTTAAGTGATCGGCATTGCGTGTAGCCCAAAACACTATCCACATTATTGGTAACGTATTCGATGGGCCATCCCGGGGCGTTCTGCCATGTGATGGCCACCACTGAGCTGCTGCGAATAATATCGAGCACCTCATCGACTGTGCCGGAATCAACGCATTGGCTGGCCGTTTCCCTCTGGCGCTGTTCCAGATCCGCAATGCGATTTTTCAGGCGCTGCAGCTCATCGAGCAGCTCTGATTGCGTTTTATTCTCTTCGTTCATTGCACTTTTTATCTTTTGGGATAAGGGCTGTGTACATCTGATTTGTAAAGTATATAGGATGAATAAGCGACGACAAGTTTGGCTGCACTTCCTTAAGATGAGGACGCAAATTTCCATATTGGCTGGCGGGACATGAAAAGTGGCGCGTATTTATCGAAAACCGGTGCTGCACATCCCCAAAAGGAATGCGGGACTTTCTAAAATCACGTCGGACATACCCGGAATCGCGCTGGACTTGCTCAGATTTCATAAATATCAAAAAAGCGATACGTCAAACGGCCATTATCGAATGTTGGCGTGTGATTTGGGTATGTTCCCACAACGATAATTGAATGCAGGGGGCGACATGCCGGATGTCAAACCGCTTCTGCCGTGTCTATTTTGTCGGTAGCGGGTGCGTTAGACGCTTTTTTCCGGATGTTCTGGCGGTATTCACTCACGTAATTGTTGTAGCGAATCGTCCCCTCAAACGCGAACTGCCCCACTTCCTTTACTTCGTCGGCTGCCAGTTTGTACCAGGTCCAGGCGCGGTTCATTGTGTCTTTGGTGACCTGCACCACCTGGGGATTTACGCTGGCGCGGGCGAACAGGATGCCCAGGGTGTCGTACATTTCTTTGGCTTCGGCTATTTTGGTGAAATCAAACGCCGGAATTTCCCGCAGGGGGTCGGGGTGTTCCGTGCCCAGCACATGGAGGTCCAGCAAATCCGCAATCATGTCCCGATGGCCGCGCCCCTGACGTATTTCATCCATCCGGGCTAAGAGGTTTCGGTTTTTACGATACCCGAAAGACATAAAGCGCAGGAGATACCGACGCAGCTCATACCCCTTTGGATACTGTTCCTTCCAATTTGACAGCGCTTCGGGGTCGCCGGCCAGCACCGTGTGATGCCGGGCGACGGAATACGCAAATGCCTGAGCCCTGTCCATCAGCGAATCCACCAGTTCCGGCTTCAGCCCCATGCTGATGAGTACCTCCCGATCCGCTTTGGCCGCCAATGCCAGTTCACGCCCTTCGGCGGTGGCCACCTCCGGCGGGGCGGTATTGTGCGAGATTTTTTCCTCTGGCAGGCCCATAAAGTCGTCGTAACAGCGGTTATATGCTTCTTCGCTTCCATATTCAGTCATGGTTTTTCCTCCTTCAGCTGAAGTAAACGGTGCGACGAATAGATTGTAGGTAAATAGAATAACACCAGACCCGGGAATCGATGTCAAGTCGGGAATTGCAGGAATGCTAAAAATTCCAGTAACGCGCCAGCGAATCCGCGCGTGAAAGGGGGCTTATTCTCCCTTTGCGGGCATCTGAAGGACGTCTGCGACCAGCCGGCTGAGTGCGCCAATACTGTAGGGCTTGGCGATATACTTAAAGTCATCGGTGTCCTGCATTGTTGTCAGTTCGTCGTTTTTTGAAAAGCCGGACGCCACAATCACGCGAACCTTTGGGTTGATTTGCTTCATTTTTTCGAAGCACTCTTTTCCGCCCATCACCGGCATAATCATATCCAGCAGAACCAAATCGATGTCTCTCCAGTGCTGCTTAAAGACGTCCAGCCCCTTTGCACCATTGTCCGCGAGCATGACTGTGTACCCCATCTGAGACAATGCCTGCGACGCAATTTCACGAATTATCTCTTCATCTTCGACAACCAGTATGGTGCCGGTTCCCTGTATCAGTCGGCTCTCGGATTTGGCGGTGATTTTTTTGACCGTTTCGGTTTCAAGCGGCAGTCGAATGGTCACCCGGGTCCCCTGCGCAAGCTTGCTGGCAATGGAAATGTCGCCCTTTTGCCGGGTCACCGTGGCGTATACCGATGCCAGTCCCAGCCCCGTGCCTTTTCCGGTTTCTTTGGTGGTAAAAAACGGTTCAAACACTTTATCCAGCAATTGTTCCGGAATACCCACGCCGGTATCGGTGACATCAATGACGATATAGTCGCCGGCCGGCAACGGGGTTGATGCGGGTGCGGTGGACGCGTCGATGGTCCGCAGTTCGGTGCGAAACGTAAGTTCGCCGCCATCCATCATGGCGTGGGAAGCGTTCACCCCCAGATTCAGAAAAACGCTTTGCATTTCGGCATAGTCCCCGATGATCACATCCGCAGAGGATGTTAACTCGGTGGTGATTGCAATACGCTTATCGATGCTGCGTGTTAACAGGTTGACGGCGTCTTTGATAGTGGCGTGCACATGCAGCGGCTCCGCTTTTCGGACCTGCTTTCGCGAAAATGTAAGTAGATTCTGGGTTAATCCGGCGGCGCGCAGAGCGGTTTCGTAAATGATTTTAACGCTTCGGAGGGCTTTTTCCGAGTTGTCGGTGCGGTTCTCCAGCAGCTGCGCGGAGGTGAGAATACCGGTGAGCATATTATTGAAATCGTGCGCAATTCCCCCGGCCAGATTGCCAATTGCATCCATTTTTCGGGTCTGTTGCAGCGTTTCTTCCAACCGGGTTCTTTCCGTGATGTCGTCGATTCGAATAATGGTTGCCGAAAGCTCCCTGGGCAGAGGGTACGTGGCTATCTCGAAATACTGAATCCGCCCATCGCCAGATTCCAGCCGACAGTTTTTTTTGGACATTTTTGGGGACGCAATATGCGTTTCCAGAAACGTCATTTCCGATTTAAATGGGGACAGCACCTGTGACACCGGTTGGCCAATGGCCCAGACAGCGGGGATTCCGGTGAATTTTTCGGCCTGTTCATTCCAGAATTCCACCGTTTTGTGCGTGTCGACCACCGCGAGAATGGAAGGGAGGGAATTGATAATACTGTTCAACTCCGTCAACAGCGTTTGAATTTGCTTTTCTGAACTCAATAATGAACGTGTTGTAGCCTCCACCTCCGCGCAAAGCTGATTCACTTCCAACACCGACCGCATCGGCATTTGAAACAGCTTGCGTTCCATATTGAAATCCCGGATGCCCTGAAGCAAAAGGGTAAGCGGCCGTGTGAGTTGTCGACTGAAAACGGTAATCAGAACTCCCAGCAGCAATGTCACCGACAGGATGAGGACATACCCCCATTGGGCCAATTGATGCATGGGTTTTCGGATGTCGTCCACATACCCGGTCGCCGCCAGATACCAGTTGAGATCGTTGAGTTTCTTTACATATGAAAATCGCTGTTGGCTCTGTTTTTCATGGGCGGTTTTCAGGCGATAATAGTAAAAATCACCCTCATGCCGAATCATTTCCCTGGCCACAAAAACACCATCGCTGTTCCTGAAGTTCTTCATGCTTTGTCCCTCCAATTCGGGATGAATCAGCATGTTTAATTTGTCGTCGAGCACAAAAAAGTAACCACGGTCCAGTACCTTGAATTGCCCAATGGTCCGCTTCAAATCGTCGATGCGGGTGAGTTCGGTGAATTCATCCTTGTATGAGGTGGCGCCAACCACCCAGTCCCAGGGCTCGAAGTATTCAAGGTATGCGACCTTTTTCCGCACGCTCTGATCTTTGGGATTTCGCCAGTTATATTCGGTATATCCAGATTTCTGACGGTCCCATATCCGGCATCCTTCGATGTCTGTGCAGTCCTCGCCGCGCATGTAGGGATGTATGGCCAGAAACAGTTTTTTATTTTGTTCGTTGACCGCAACAATATATCCGCTTTTCCCAATGGAACGGCCCGAGACATATTCCTGAAACGCATCCTGGGCTTCGGGCAACGTCATCACGCCTTTTTGCACGTCATCGTTCAATGATTTGAGCCTGATGACATCCTGATGAACAATTCCACGCAGATAACTGCGAATCGAGGCATTGAGCATGGATTGGGTTGCGCTGCTGATGGATTCCACACTGCGCTTCAGATTGACATGTGCATTGCGCTCCAGCGATTGCTGAACAATGATGTAATTCAACGCCATAAAAACAGCGACCACGACAATGATGAAACCACCAAAATACAGCGCGATTTTTTTACTCAACTTCATACAACAACATCTTTCGATACTTCGGGGAAGCCTTAAAATTATAATACATCGCGGTGGACAGGCAAAAAGGAGGCATGGATAATCTTTATTCTCTGTAAATTGTCCGGTTGCTTCAGAACAGATGCCGCGCCAGGCCCAGTATGCCCTGATTCCAGGGAACACGATGGGTGGTTTTGTCATATTCCCGTCCTGTGAATTGATATCGGTTGTCGAGGTACCACTGGTAGTTATCGAGCAGCGCGTCTTTGTTGGAAAATTTCGGATGAAAATTCAAAATCGCCTCCGCTTTTTCAATCGATACGAATGAGTCTTTAGTGGCGGTCTTGTACACCCACGGATAGAGTGGCGACAGTTTGAAAAACGCCAGCACCTCAAGCGCAAAGATAACCAGATGCGCCGGGGATTCTTTGATTTTTTTACCAAATCCCGCTCTGTCGAGCACCACCTGATAGTCGTCGCGCATCGTAGAGAATTCTTTGGCGCCTATGTTGAATTCGGTGTTCACCGCGTTTGAATCTTCATGAGCTGCCGCCAGCAAAATGGCGTCGCATACATCGTACACGTGCAGCAGTTGATATAGATTGCGCCCCCGGCCAATCATTGGAAAACTGCGACCTTCGGCTGCCCACTGATAAAAAATGGCGAAAACGCCCAGACGTTCGGGGCCGATAAACGATTTGGGACGGATGGTGGTGATGCACATCCCTTTTTGCCGGTACTCCCGGACCCGTTTTTCGGCAGTAATTTTGGTTTCCCCATATGGGCCGACACCCACCAATGGATCGTCTTCGTAAATGGGATGTTTTTTGGGGATTCCGTAAACGGCAGTGGAGGAAATATGAATACCACGATAAACGCCATTGGCGTATGCGGCGTCAAACACATTGGTGGCGCCTTCCACATTGGTAGAGTAAATGTCTTCTTTTTTATAGAGCGGCAATGCGGCAGCGCTGTGTACGAACACATCCACATTCTGACTCATGAAGTGATTCACCAGGCGTTTATTGCGGATGTCCACCACATGGTGCTCAATGCTTTCTTTTACATCGGTGTAGGTAAATGGTTCAATATCGAGCGATATCACCTGGTGTCCCTGTGCCACGAGCTTCCGAATCAGGTTGATACCCAGAAAACCGGAACCACCGGTTACGAGCCATTTCTGTCCTGTTTTCGATTTATTCGTTTTCATTTATCTGTCTCCATTTTTGAATTTATCTTCCGCCATTACAAGGCGCACCGAAAACCAATATTAAAATCAGCTGTACCATGCCACCCTGTTTAAATCCTTTTTTGCATTGCCGCTGGAATATCGGCTGGTGGTGCCGGCCCGGCAGGCATATTCCCATTCCGCTTCAGATGGCAACCGCAGTCCCGCCCAGTCACAATATCGTTTGGCGCTGTTGAAGTCGACGCCTGTAACGGGTTGTTCCGGTTGATTGTACGCGCTGTCTTCTAAATAGTCTGGATGGGGCACGTCCCGGTTTTCACTGAGAAAGAGTTGATACTCTCGATTGGTAACGGGATATGGCCCCAGTTGAAATGGCTGGATATGAACCACACGCACGGGACCTTCGTTATCCTGACGCCCCGGTTCGTCTGGCAACGATCCCATCATGATTCGTCTGCTGCTTTTTCATCGGGAAAGCGCCGTTGCAGCATGCCGGGCTTTTGCACCTGCACGACATATCCCGGAGCACCGACGCATGACGGTTTGAGGCCAACTGTGTCTGACCCTGGGTGATGTTGCGCGGCAGCTGTTCCCGGTATCATTTTCAAAAGTCCCGCAGTGGACGCGGCAGCACCCAGTTTTAAAATATCACGTCTGTGAATAGCCATTTCATTCTCCTTATTCGGCACGCTTATATGGCGACCGAGTAGGGTTTGCGAATAAAGTTCAGTACATCACCAGTTCAAATCCATTGGTGACGTATTTGCCAATGGCGGCGTGTTCCCTCATATCACCAATGAGTGGGAGGTTTTGCTCCCTGGCGAGGTCGACCACATTTCGGGCGGGGTCTCCGGTGGAACAGCCGTGGGCAGCGGTTTTGCATACCCCGGCGATGATGCCCTGTGCCTTTGCCAACGCAAACAGTTCGCCGAATTTGCCGTCGCGCTTTGCCAGACACTGTGTCGCCTCTCCCTCCAGAATGATTTTCACCTGATGGCCTTGTTGCTTTAAATCCAGCGCATGTAAAAAGGCGTGATTTTGTTTGCAGGGGTTGTTGGAAAAAACCACCAGCAGAAGCTTTCGCATGGCGTTGTTTCCGCCGAGCACGGCGCGCAATATCCCTGGGCGCTCTTTGAGAGTTCGGCTTCCCGCCCCGAATCCGACACGGATGGGGGTCATGGGTGGGATGGGGCCAAAGTGGGTGGCCAGTGCCTTAACAAACGCCGCACCGGTGGGGGTAGTGAGTTCATATGCCACTTCGGTTCCTTCTACGGGAACACCTTCCAGGATAGTGAGTGTTGCGGGGGCGGGCAGAGGCAGCACGCCGTGTTGCGTGTTCACAAATCCCCGGCCCAGAGGCACCCGCGCGCAGGCGACAGCGGCGTTCAAATGGTCAATTCCGGCAGCCGCGGCCACGACATCAATGATGGAATCCACTGCGCCCACTTCGTGAAAGTGCACTTTTTCAACTGTTGTACCATGTACTTTGGCTTCGGCCTGCGCCAGCACTTCAAACACGGCGAGACTGATGTGCTTTACATGGTCGTTCAGCTTTGAATTTTCAATCATGTCTCGAATGCACGAGAGGTGGCGATGGGGCTGCTGCTGCATTACATTCACATGGAAGCGACTGACCTCGATGGCGCTTCGAATCTCTTTTTCGTGCCTGATTGTGTATCCTGTCAGGGGCAGTGCACTAACCGCCTGTTCAATCACACAAAAGGGGACTCCCACATCCAGCAATGCCGATACAATCATATCGCCGGAAAGGCCACTGAAACAATCCAGATAGAGCGTGAGTTTTGTTGGTTCGGTATTCATTTAGAGTTTCCTTTTTGAAATAATATAAAGATGTAAATGTCACGACGAAATCCCCGGGACCATATGAGGGTGTTGTAAAAGTCGTTTCGAAATCCCCCCGGCCCCCTTTTTCAAAGGGGGCCCAGTATTCATCTTATATTTGGGGTTTGGAACTTTGGTCCGTGTAAGTCGTGTGCAGCAGATGATGGGCCTTTCGACCACCGATGCCGTCGGTCAGAAAGTCTTTGTATAGACGCAGAACGGCGTCGTTCAAATGTGATTTTCGCACCGTGTAGGCCATGTCTTCGGCGTATATGGCTTCGGCCCGTTTGCCACGGATTTCGATGTCGGTGGGAATGGGCTGACCACCGCCCCCTAAACATCCACCGGGACACGCCATGAATTCGATGAAATGGCATTGGCTGAATTTGCCCCCTGCGCGAATATCGTCCATGACTTTTTTAGCATTGGCAGTGCCGTGACAGATGGCCACTTTCAATGTGGCGCCTTTAAGCCAGTCCCAGCTGGGCACGACGTTCTGCAAAATTTGGGGAACATCGCCGACGGTGGCAATGGGCAGCTCCGCGTAACGCACCCCTTCAAATCCGCGTACCGGAATCACGTTGGCGTGCGCAAACAAATCCTCAATCTGAATGCCGCATACCAGTTCCACAACGGTGCGAATCGCCGATTCCATCACGCCACCCGTGGCGCCAAAAATAACCCCCGAGCCGGTAGCAGAGCCAAACGGTTCGTCGAAATCACTTTTGGGCATCTTTGGCAGTTCAATACCGGCTTCCCGAATCAGTTTTCCAAGTTCCCGGGTGGTCAGGACATGGTCAATATCCCTGAAGCCGCTATCGGCCATTTCGGGACGTGCGCATTCGTATTTCTTGGCCGTGCAGGGCATCAGTGATACCGACACAATATCTTTGGCGTCCAGACCGTTCAATTTCGCATAGTACGTTTTAATCAGCGCGCCAAACATTTGCTGGGGGCTTTTGGCGCTGGATACGTTGGGCAGATACTCCGGGTAAAACTGCTCAATGTACTTTATCCAACCTGGCGAACAACTGGTGAATTGCGGCAATGCAACGGATGCGTCCTTTTGCACCAGCGCGCCGTAAAGACGTTTTATAAGCTCTGTGCCTTCTTCGAGAATCGTCAGGTCCGCTGTAAAGTTGGTATCGAACACTTTGTCAAAGCCCGCACGTTTGAGCGCCGTGTTCATTTCGAAAGTCATGGGCGTCCCTGGCGCTTCTCCAAAGCATTCGGCAATGGCCGCTCTGGGGGCCGGCGCGGTTTGGATCACCACATGTTTTTGCGGATCATCAATGGCCTTCCATACATCGCATGTGGCATCCACCGTTTGCAGCGCGCCGGTGGGGCAGCGATTGATGCACTGCCCGCAATTGATGCAGGTGGTGTCGCCCAATGGCTGATTCATGAATGTTTGAATTTCGGTTTCAACACCGCGATTGGCGCTGACCAGCGCATGGACGCCCTGAATTTCGGCACAGGTGCGCTCACAGCGTCTGCACAGAATACATTTGTTGTTGTCGCGGATGACTGAAAGGCTGGAATGATCTGTCGTATATTGGGGATGCGCCACTTTGCCCAGTTCATACGATGTCACACCGTATTCCGCCGCCAGTTCCTGCAGTTCGCAGGTTTGATTTCGATTGCAGGTCATGCAATCTCCGGCGTGTTTGGAAAGCATCAGCTGTAAAATATTTTTACGCGCTTTTCTTACTTTGGCGCTGCTCGTTTTTATTTTCATGGGCTCGGTAATGGGGTAGGCGCACGACGCCTGAAGCGTTCGTTTGCCTTCCACGTCCACCACACAAATGCGACACAATCCACCTTCGCACAAATCGGTGTGATGACACAGCGTGGGTATGCGTATCCCCAGCTGTTTTGCCGCATCGAGAATGGTGGTTTTCAGGGGAACGCGAATATCGATGCCATCGATATTCACCGGAATTGTTGCACCAATGGCGATTATCTGTTCTGCTGACATACTTATGCTCCCATCCGACAGTCGGCATCCGGTGTTGCATCCGACGTTAATTCAAATTCAGTGTGAAAGTGTTTAATCACATCAAGGAATATATTGGGGCTGGACTGCCCCAGACCGCATCTGGATGCGAGCTGCATCGTTTCTGCCAAATTCAACAATGATGTAAATCGTTGCTTTTTGCAGGCGCCGTTTTTCAGCATTCGAATGCCTTCGAGCAGTTTCGCGTTTCCGTCTCTGCACGGGGTGCATTGACCGCAGGATTCATCTTCAAAGAATTCCATGAAGTTTTCGGCAATATCGAGGGCTTTGCGATTTTGTCCAAAGATGATTACCGAACCGCCGGTAGCCATATCTTCAAAACAGATGTGCCTGCAAAATTCCGAAGCGGGAACAAGGTGTCCCGATGCGCCGCCAACCTGGACACATTTGGCATTCTCGCCGCCTGTCTGTGCCAGCAGTTCCAAAACGGAAATACCCAGTGGAAATTCGTATACGCCCGGTTTTGTGCAATCGCCTGAGACACTGAAAAGTTTCGGCCCAACAGAGCCTTCCGTGCCCTGTTCTTTGAACCAGGACGCGCCTTTTTCAAATATGCAGGTTATCCATGCCAATGTCTCCACATTGTTTACTACTGTGGGATGATTGAGATACCCCATGTCAATTGGAAACGGGGGTCTGTTTCTGGGTTCGCCTCGTTTGCCTTCCAGTGATTCGATGAGCGCCGTTTCTTCGCCACACACATATGCGCCGCCGCCCATAAATATATGAATATCGAAATTGAGGTTGCTGCCCAGTATCTGCTTTCCAAGCAGTCCGTCCTTTCTGCGCCGGCGCAATGCTTCTTCGAGCTTTTCTCGAAGGTACACATACTCTGCACGCAGGTAGAGTATGCCTTCACTGGCGCCCACCGCATAGGCGGCGATGGTCATTCCGTCGAACACCAGCGATGCGTACTCATCCAGAATAACTCTATCCTTGAATGTTCCCGGTTCACCTTCATCGGCATTACACACCACGAATTTTCTGTCGCTGTGAGCGAGACCGCAAAGATTCCATTTTACCGATACGGGAAATCCCGCGCCACCACGACCTCGAATTCCTGAAGCGGATACCTTTGAGATGACCTTTGCTCTGGACATTGATAGTGCATTTTTCAGCCCTGTGCCTTGGGAGAGCTCGCTGAATGACAGTTTGTTTTTCAGAGTGTTCATTCGTTTATCTCCTTCAATTTGATGCAGCAGGCATTTGCTTGTGAATGGATTTCAGGATGTCTTTTACATTTGCCGTGTTGATCTTCGTATGGGCCGTTTCGCTCACCAGCATTGCCGGCGCCTCACTGCAAAGACCGAGACAGTTGGTACGTTCGAGTGTCACCAAACCATCCGCAGTGGTTTGTCCAAACTCAATTCCCAATTCTGATTTCAGCGCATCCGCTATCTCTGTCGCGCTGGACATTTTACACGATATGGTTTGGCATACGCGTATGACATATTTTCCTTTGGGGCGATGGTCCAGAAAACTGTAAAAGGAGACTACTCCGTAAATCGCCGACGGTGCAATCTGCAACGTTTCGGCCAGCATTTTCATGACAGTGGCATCCGGGGTGACATTGTCCATACGCAATCGGTTTAAAATGGGAATAAGTGCACTTCGGGGTGAACCGTGCTGTGCAATCAGCTCATCGGATATTTGCTTGAGGAGGTCTTTACTGATGCGTTGCATACCTATCTGCCTCCCTTTTCAGTGTTCAATAACCGATGGACCACCGCCAGCAGTTTATCGGGGGTTGCAGGCTTTTCGAGAAAGTCATTTACCGGCAGCAATTCGTCATCGATGCCAAACGAAAATCCCGTGACACGGCCAATACTTGTCATCATCAGGATGGGGGTGTCGATATGAGCCGCTCTCAGGTCCTGGGCCAGATGAAAGCCGTCATCCGGTTCATCCATCATTACATCCAGAATAATCACGTCGGGTTTTTGGGCTACGACCGCCTTCATCCCCAAAAGACGCGAACTCGCGGAATGCACCTCGAATCCTGCTTTTTCCAGAACAATGCGACTGGCGTCGATTACATCCGGATCATCGTCCACAACAAGAATCTTTTTCATCAAATCTCTCCTTTGTATTCTGATTTTATTCAGTCATTGAAAATGGATTAAAGAATGCTTCATGTCGGCGTCTCTTCGGTGCAGCGGATATGTTTTTCAGTAGCACGAATATTATATTCGTGCTACTGAAATCACAATTCAGTGGGATATGTCAATAAAATTATGCGGACTGGCATGAAGACAAAAAGCTGCGTTCAGTGGACACTCCGGTGTCATTGGTTAAATTTGTTACTGGTGCTCCTCTTCCGTTCAATGCCCACCAATATGGGTTGATGGTGCAATGTTCGTTGCGGCAAGTTCATCTACAGACACACAAGGAGGTATTATGGCTACTCAAAAGAAGTCTCCACCTGTTCGAGGCCTGGAGGGCGTCGTTGCCGGGGATACGGAAATAAGTTACGTGGATGGAGACAATGGCGAGCTGTACTATCGCGGTTATCACCTTGACGAGCTGGCCGGGAAAGTATCGTACGAGGAGCTGGTGTATCTGCTCTGGTATGGGAAACTGCCCAATAAAAAGGAATTGGAGGCCTTTGCGTCGTTCCTGACCAACAATATGAAACTGCCGCCGGAAATAGTGGAAATCATACAGTTGGCGCCGCCCAGAACAAATCTCATGACGCTGTTGCGAACGTGTCAATCTGCTCTTGGCATGTTTGATCCCGATGGGGGAAAAATTTCCGAAGAAGCCAATAATCGGAAATCGGTTCGCATTCTGGCGCAAAATGCGGCCATCGTGGCGGCGATTCACCGCCTGGAAGTTGGAGAAAAGGTATTGTCGCCATCGGCGAAAATGGGTTTTGCCGAAAACTTTTTATATATGTTCTTTGGCAGAAAACCCAACAAACTCGATGTGCAGGTGTTTGATTGTCTGCTGGTGCTGCACGCGGATCATGGCCTGGCCGCATCGTCGTTTGCGGCGCGTGTCACCGTGAGCACACTGGCTGGAATGCATTCGGCCATTACCACCGCGCTGGCAACGCTGAAGGGACGTTTGCACGGTGGCGCCAACACCCGGGTGATGCAGATGCTCGAAGAAATTGACAGTCCCACATCTGTAAAAAAATATATCAGTACAATGCTTTCGGATGGGAAGAAGGTGATGGGATTTGGACATCGTATGTACAAAGTGGAAGATCCGCGAAGCCGTCATCTGCGCAAGTATTCTCAGAAACTGGTCAGTCGACCGGGGGTGGCCAATCTGTACGAAATTTCTCAACGCATTGAAAAACAGGTCATGCAGGAGAAGGGCATTTTTCCCAATATCGACTTTTATTCTGCAACAGTGCAACATGCGCTTGGTATCCCCAAAGAGTATTTTACCTGTATATTCGCTGTGGCCAGAACCGCGGGGTGGATTGCCCATATTCGCGAGCAGTTTGCCGACAATCGATTGATACGGCCCACATCCCGCTATATTGGTGGATATGGAAACAAATTCGTTCCCATTGATAAACGCGAGTAAATTTTCCCATTTGACCCACCTTTTTTGGCAGCTATATTCTTTTGGCAATTTCACAGAAATTGTATGTGTTGGGATTCCCGCCACATGATGTGACGGCGATCCGAATGGTTAACTGAAATCTGGATGGTCAGGTTTCAAATGTGAACACTTCGGCGAACTGACAGGACCGGTTGAAATGGCGCGGTTCCACCGGAGTAATTGACGACGACAGGAGTATCCGAAATGAAAACAAAAACTGGCTTAATATTCGTATTTATTATGTTTATCGTTCTGGGATGCAGCAAGGATGATCAGGTATTGTCGTTTTGCAGCGATGTGGAAGGCATGAGCAAAGACATCGTGGCCGCAGTGGATGGCAACAGTGACAAATCCGCGGGCGTGGATGCGGCGCTAAAGATTTTAAATGAAAAAGGGCCAGCCATTAAAAACTCCTACACGGAAATGCAGGATATTCGTGGATTTCAGGTGAGTGAGGAGACCGTGGCCAAAATGACCGAGACCGTGACGTCCAGCGTGACCAATGTCATGAAACTCAAATTGACACTGGTGACGGCCACCATGAAAGATGAAGCGCTGTCCAAAAAAGTGGACGAACTGATGGATGGCTATCAGGGGTTGTTCATGTAATTTATCGGACGCGACCTTTGGGATGTGTTACTCCACAATCAATTGCATTCCTGATTCGAACGTCTCGGTTGAACTGTCGGAGGTATACGTGATTTCTTCGGCGGAACCTGCGGTCGTTTGGCCATCCTCCTGGAGTTCTCCGCCGCTGCCTACCGCAGCAATATCAGAAAGGATTTGAGATGCGGAATCGGAGCCTGGCATTCCAATGACGGTAGTGGGAATCCCGTGGCTGTACCATTCTTCAATCAATCCCAGCGCTTCGGATTGATTCCAGTAATCGGGCATCCCGTCTGTTAAAAGAACCACTTCAAAAGGCTTGTTCAGCAGGCCCATCTCACAGGCGAGGCCAATGGCGTCGTCGGCGATGGTCAGCGCATCCATCAGCGGAGTTCCACCTCCGGCGCCGTACATCCCCATGTTTTCGTCCCAAATATCCAGAAATGTCGGTGCATCTGTGTAGTTGATTTGTTTTCCCGCATCAATTCGCGACACATCATCTATTCCGTCATCCAGCGAAAAAAAGATGGCGCCGGCGCTGGTGTACTCCTGATAGGGGGTTACCGCCTGGATCATGGTGTTTCGCGCAATTTCCCACTTGGAGCCGCCATCGTCGTTCCAGGCGTCGCCCATGCTGCCGGATTTGTCGAAAATAAACAGAATCGTCTGCTCTTTGGCAGCAATTACGTTGGGGTCTGTCAAATCCCGATTTTCCATCGTGACGCCAAATCCGGCCATATATTCGTCGCGGTTGGGAGCGATACATTCTTCGGTGAGAAACCGCCTGGGCCCGGGAGTATACAGCACCGTGTCCGTCTCAGTTTCAATGGAAGCTGTATCTGAGTCAGTGTTATTCGCTGTTTGCGAATCCGGCGCAAGCTGCCCCGAACTGTCGGCTGTATCTACTGAAGCGATGGTTTCTTTGGACGTTTTGGTTTTCGACGAATCCTTTTCCGTGTCAATGGGGCTGCTGTCGTAGTCCATAAAGGCGCCGTCGCATCCAGACAGCAAAAAAATGCTGATGATGAACAGTGCTGGAATTTTTAGTATTGATTGGCGATTCATGAATTGTTCCCTCCGGTGTATGGGTGTATGGGTGTATGGGTGTTTGGGAGAGTAAATTCCGCGCTGGATTTAAAAGAGAACCTCGAATGAAAAATAATTGGAGCAGGGCTATTTGGGGGAAAATATTCGGGGTTCCGTGCCGCTCGCAAGACGCTGCAGATTCTGCCGATGTGTCCAGATGCCCACTGCGCAAAGTACAAAGCACACCTGCCAGACGGACGATGGCGCAAGCAGGAACGCCGTTATTGCGGCAGACAACAGGAAACACAGGGACCCTGCAGAAACCCGTTTCCAAATAAGAATCATGGCGACGAGTGTCACAGCGCCCGCCAGCCCACCCCATGGACAAATTGCGAAAATGATGCCAATTGACATGGCGATACCTTTGCCGCCTCTGAATCCGTGGAACACCGGGAAAAGGTTTCCAAGGATTAACGAGAGCGCCATGAACGGCCAGAATGTCTCCATGGGGAGTATGGCGCAGCCCCGCATCACCAGCCAGCCGCGCGCAATATCGAGCAGCAGTGCCGAAATGGCGACTTTTTTATTTCCAAGGCGCAGCAAATTCGTGAATCCGGGATTGCCCGACCCGGCGTCTCGCAGATTTCGTTTTAAAAACAGCGCAGCGGCGATGAGTGAAAAATTGATGGCGCCGATGAGATAACACGCCAGATAGACAGCACCAATGGTGATGATTGACGTGACGGGCACGGTTCAGCGCAGCTGATCTTCAGCCCAGTCGAGCACCTGCGAGGTACGGCTGAGGGAAGGATGTGGAAAACTTAATGTCTGCACGTCCACAATGGGCGTCGAACGAAAACTGGCGTCCACCAGACTTTTAACGCGTCGGATAAGCTGGGTTGTATTTTCTTCTGTGATATGCGGCAACATCAGCATAATGCGCTGTCGAAACGTGAAGACCACGTCACTGGCGCGCAGTCTTTCGCGCAGCACATCGATGAGTGCGTCGTACTGTGAATTGGTGGTGCGATTCGACAGCTTGATGGCTATCATGGAAAACGTCTCGCCGTATCGTTTGGTTCTCGAGAGTTGCTCCGATATGCGTCCGCGCATAAATTTGCCCTTCAGCAGTCGGACGCCGGATTTCTCTGTTTCCATGGCCGCATGGCAGATAGTGATCAAATCTTCGATTTTAAGTTTTCTGTCCGGTATGAGTCGCTCGCAATAACCAAGAATATGATGTACGAGTTCCGCCGCCAGCGCTCCCTGCGTGGTAACGGCCGAATAGGTCATTTGCGCTGCGATCTCGGTGTCCAGATTGGCGCCTAACCCGGTAATCTCGGTGCGAGAAGTTCTTTTTTCGCTCATTCCTGCTCCTGCCCCCTATGCGAAGAGTGCGACCCTATAACCTCCTGACTGTAGAATGAATCTCCTTGAAAATAAAGCTCATTTTCGTTTACTTGGGTTTATGGTGGGCGGTATGAATGCATTCCTGGATTGATGAAAGACGGACAGGGGATTTGAGAGACGGTCTATTGGGACATCCGGTGATAAAGAATGAGGAACCGGGGGATACAAAACGAGAATGATGTGACTGCGAACAGCATTCAGGAGAACTTGAAAATATGAATAAAATTCCTGTGATAGGGGTTATTGGCGCCAATTTTGCGGATACTGAGGTGCTGGAAATTGCATCGGCAGTGGGCGAAGCCATCGCCGACAGTGGATGTCATCTGGTATGTGGTGGGAAAGGCGGTGTGATGGCTGCTGCATGTCGTGGATTTCGGTTTGCCCGCAATGAATTAAACGCGGTGCGGGTGGTGGCCATTGGTATTTTACCGGAAGATACATCGGCGTCTGCCAATGAGTTTGTGGATGTGGTGGTTCCCTCCGGGGTTGGGATTGCGCGAAATGCCATTATTACGCGCATGGCCGATGGCATCGTATCTGTTGGTGGTGCGAGCGGCACGTTGAGTGAGCTGGCATTTGCCTGGCAGATGGGAAAACCGATTGCCGCGATGGTGGGTTCCGGTGGATGGAGTGAAAAACTGGCCGGTTGTCGGATTGACGATACTCGTACCGATGAAGTGTACGCCGCCCAAAGCGCGGGGGATGCAGTGGGGTTCTTGTTGAGACGAACAGGGCAATCTGAATGAAGACGCAGTCCGTACTCGAAACGATTCGCCAGTCGCTGGAAACACTGAATGTGTCTGGAGAACGGATTTTACTGGCGGTATCCGGTGGTTCCGATTCCATGGCCATGCTGCATCTGGTTCGAAAGTTATGTGAACCGGATATGTTGCGGGTCGCCTGTGTGGACCACGGATTTCGTCCCGAGGCAGAAAAGGAATGGCAGCTGGTTCGGCATCAATGCGATGGGTTGGGGGTGTCGTCAAAAAAACTTTGCATCACAGAAAAATACGACGAATCGCAGACGGGATGCGGCCTGCAGCAATGGGCCAGGGACCGACGATATGCGCTTCTTCGGGAAGAGGCCAACCGGTTCAACTGCAGAGCCGTTTTGACCGCACATACCCTCGATGACCAGGCCGAAACGGTAATGCTCCGGTTGATGCGGGGAACTGGTCTGGATGGTCTGGGGGCGATGATGGCAAAACGTGATTTGGGCGAGGGCGTTTTTCTTTTTCGTCCATTGCTGGGAATTGAACGTGTTCGACTGCGGGAATGGCTTTGCGCGCAAGACATCCCATGGGTTGAAGATCCAAGCAACGAAAATATGCGATTTGCCAGAGTGCAGGCGCGAAAGCTGCTTCCGGAACTGGCGAAAAGCAGTCCCCGGATACGACACCATCTCTGTGCTCTTGCTGGGGAAGCGCAGGCCGTCACAAACTGGTTGGACGTGACGCTGGCAATAAAGAATATGTGCACACCGTTGCTCTGCAATCATGGCATTCGGGTGGATAGGGATGTGTTTGCCCAAATTCCGTTGCCGCTGCATGGACGCATCGTTCGGCAGGCACTGCAGTATTCCGCAGGGCATTTGCGCCGATTTGAGAGAAATCACATAATCGCGATTGTGAACGGTCTTCATTCATCGGGACGGACCAGAGAGTTCGATTTGCCCGGAGAGTTTCGCGCCTGCACGTCCTATGGGGAGCTGTATGTGTTTCCGCAAAAGTTTTCGCCAAGTGTATCATTTGCAGGGCAAAATATGTCTCAGGTGTCATCCAATGAATGGATGGGACACCATTCTGAAATGGGTGTTACAGTGAAAGTGAATTTTGCTTCTTCATTGGAAAGAATATTTGATGAAGAAATGGAAAGAATGGAAAATCGTGAATTGATTGTGAGGCCTCTGAAAAACGGGGATCACGTTTACAAAAGTAGCCGAAAAGTGGCGAAATTGCTGGTTGAACATCGCATTCCTTCGTTTTACAGGCCTTTCGTTCCAGGGCTGGCGACAACGTCAGGTGAAATTATTTCTATCCCCGGGATATTGAAATCGCGCATTTCGGGATTACGTATGGAATGGCATTTGCACGCAAATTGCGTGTTGAAAGATCTGAGGCAATTTGCCTCAATTTGATTTTATTATAAATTGTAAAGGGCGAGAAGCCGTGTTAAACAATCGCCGATAAAGACCAACTAATAATATACAAGCCAGTGGTATTTGGCTGCTCAGGCGATTTTAGTCAGGAAACAGAGAAGAATTGTGAATCAGAAGTTAAAAACCGTAGTTCTTTGGAGTTTGCTCATTGTTCTGGTAATCATCGTGATTGCCCTCATCAACAGTGAGCCACATGATCGGACTGTGCCTTTCAGTGAGTTTCAGACGGATTTGAAAGATGGTCGTGTGGAGGAAGTCACGATTCGGGGCCGCAAGTACAGCTATGTTCGCCGGACCGAAACAGGAACCAGGGAAGATGTCCAGACCCTTGGCGTTGAGCCCGACACCAAGTTTAACGAGACGCTGATGGCGTCTAACGTTAAAGTCAATTATCGGGAACCCGAAGACGACGGGTTGTTTCAAAGCATGTTGCTCAGCAGTGTGCCGGTGATTTTACTGTTGGCCGCATTCTTTATCATCATGCGTCAGATGCAGGCCGGTGGGGGCAAGGCGATGAGCTTTGGGAAAAGCCGGGCGCGGATGATGAGTGATCATAGTAAAAAGGTGACGTTCAAGGATGTCGCCGGCATTGATGAGGCACGCGAAGAATTTGAAGAAATCATCGATTTCCTCAAAGACCCAAAACATTTTCAACGGTTGGGCGGCCGAATACCGAAAGGTGTGCTTCTCATGGGAAGTCCTGGCACCGGAAAAACACTGTTGGCAAGAGCCATTGCCGGAGAAGCAGGGGTACCGTTCTTTTCCATTAGCGGTTCCGATTTCGTGGAGATGTTCGTCGGTGTCGGTGCGTCTCGTGTAAGAGACCTGTTTGAGCAGGGAAAAAAGAATGCACCCTGCATTGTATTTATCGATGAAATTGATGCCGTCGGACGCCAGCGGGGAGCTGGTCTTGGTGGGGGTCATGATGAGCGTGAGCAAACTCTGAATCAGTTGCTGGTTGAGATGGATGGATTCGAAGCGAACGATGGCGTGATTATCATTGCGGCCACCAACCGTCCCGACGTGCTGGATCCCGCGTTGCTGAGGCCGGGGCGTTTTGACCGGCGTATCGTTGTGCCGAGTCCGGACGTGAAAGGTCGTGAGGGCATTTTAAAGGTGCATACCAAGCGTACACCAATGGCGTCATCTGTGGATCTAATGCTCCTGGCGCGCAGCACTCCGGGTTTTTCCGGAGCCGATCTTGAAAATCTCGTCAACGAAGCCGCGCTGCTGGCTGCTCGCCGAAACAAAGATGTGGTTGAAATGGAGGATTTCGAGGACGCGAAAGACAAAGTTCTGATGGGAACAGAGCGTCGCTCGATGATCATCAGTGACCGCGATAAGAAAATTACGGCATACCATGAGTCGGGACACACAATTGTGGCCAGACTCATCGAAGGAACCGATCCGGTTCACAAGGTGACTATCATTCCACGCGGCCGTGCACTTGGTTTAACCCAGCAGCTGCCCACTGAAGACCGTTTGAACCTGACCAAGAGCTATGTTCTGGGGAAGATTGCCGTACTTATGGGTGGGCGAATTGCGGAGGAACTGGAATTCGACGAATTGAGTACTGGCGCGGGACAGGACATCAAAACCGCAACGGAACTGGCCAGGCGTATGGTTTGTGAGTGGGGGATGAACGAGGAAGTTGGACCGCTGTATCTCGGTGACCATCAGGAAACGGTCTTTTTGGGCAGAGAAATTGGTCAGGGCAAGGAGTATTCCGAATCCACCGCACAGTTGGTGGATGCTCAGGTAAAGAAGATAGTGATGGACCAGTATAAAAACGCTAGAAAAATACTGACCCACAATCGTGTGGCATTGAAAATGATGAGCGAAGAGTTGCTTATTTCCGAGACAATTGAATCGGAAAAAATAAACGCGATTCTGCGCAAATGCAACGCAACAAGCGAAAAGGTGTCCTTCACCTCGGATTCGGGCAGCAGTTCCTCATCCTCCTCCTCCTCGTCATCATCGTCTGCCCCCTCATCATCGTCGTCGTCTTCCACGATGCCGCCCATGACACCCACACCGGTTCCTTCGGTCTAATCACCAACATATACAGATGCTCAGTCGAGTTAGTACTCCTGTTCCAGAATTCGTTCCTTAATTCATGACATATATCCCGTTGTTTGCGAAATGCCTGGAAGGACCGCGCTGCTGAGGAGATCGCATGCGAATTCCTCGAAGTGCGCACTGAAGAGCCCAGTTGCTGATTATTGGATCATGTGTGAATAATCTGCAGGCATGGGATATCTCCTGTTCATGACGCGTGGCAGACCTGCAATAAAAAGGAAGTGGCACTTCGAGATATTTGGACACAGCAATCACTTGCCGATGCGCTGTACGAGAAGGCAGGCGTTCGAATCAGTGGCAGCGACGTTTCCAAAATTCTAAACACAAAAGGTCTGCGCCCTCATCGGGTTCGCCAGTGGCTTCATAGTCAGGACCCCGAATTTAAACAGAAGGTATCGCGCATTTGTGAGCTGTACGTCTCCCCTCCCAAAGACGCGATATTGCTTTGCATTGACGAAAAGCCGATGCCGGTTCTCAAGAGAAAACACCCAACGAAGACAGGTCCTCGTGGAATTGACCACTGGAACCGGTTTGAGGCTCATCCATTCAACTGGAAATTTCGAGGAAATTTCGAACGGCCTCTACTTGATGAGGCGATATGAGTTACCTTCTTTGTTATGGGAAACTACAAAAGCAGATGAATGGGACGCAGACAACGCGATGGCATTTCTGCACGAACACGGCCATAATGCACTTTGGGTAAAAAACGGGGCGCTCTTCCGACAATCGATTCCGGACCGCAGGACGCCCCCATTAAACACGCGCGGCTTCGGAGAGATACAGTGCACCTGTGGATTCTGGAAATTGCAGACTGTAGAGGCCGTTTCGAATCCACAGGATTTAGAGACCAGCGAAACAAATTGCAGGTTAAACCCCGCGACGCGAACTCCTCCGCAGCGCCGCTTACGACACTTCAATTACGGAACGAATTTAGGATCACCGGTACTGCGTTTCTGCGTTCGGAGCCGGTCATTTCATTTTCACTGCAATATTTTTCTATTAATTGCGACCGCTCTCTGCCGGTTTGCTAAAATCTTGTGTTTTTTACTGATGGTAGTATTCGTATATGAATGATAGATTCCAAATGGACTCGGAAAGATGAATTGATCGACATTTTGCTGGATTTGAAACACGATTTTGGCAAATATCTTTTTTTGCACCTCTCACACCTCACGGCGGATTCTCCTGAAGATATGATTCGGGAGGCATTGCGTACAGCGCTGTTTGAAACGCGCAGGATCTCCGGTACCGTACGTACCGCAGAAGAAATCTGGGGACAGTATCGCAGCGAAATAGACGCGTTGAAGTACGCGTTTAACGGTTATGACCGGCTGGTCCAATGTGTGGATGACGCACTGTCGCTGCATCGGTTTTTAATTCCGGAATCAGCGCCGCATCCTCCTCATGTGGGACACATTCACAAAGTGGCCCGGCAGGTTTCAGAAGTGATCGCGCAGATAATCGCGGAGGAAAACAGTGACCGCTAAAATTCGACTTTTGCTGATTGACGATGGCGATACCTACGCGCAGTTGATTCGCGAGCAAATGCCGGAGTGTGAATTGATTCGTCCCCCCGGTGCAGATACCGATTGCGTGGGCGATGGCCCGGAGGCCATTTCATTTCTGGAAAAATACAAAGGTCCCATTGACCTGGTACTGCTGGACATGTTTTTTGATATTCCGGAGGATAAGCTGTTTCCCCTCGACGAAGGCGCCAGTTTGCGCCGTACCCGGCGTTTTCAGGGGGTGGCTATTCTAAGGGAAATTCATGCCCGATTTCCCGCGCTGCCTGTGGTTTTGCTTACATCCCTGGAGGATTTGTCTCTTGTGGACGCAGCAAAAGATCTTGTTTCTCAATCCATGACGTATGTTTTGGATGGTCAGGACGTGGATGCGTTGAGAGTTCGCATTGCCGCCGCAACCAAACGGTCCCGCGTTGAAGACGGGAGTCGCGTGCTCTGGGGCGAAAACTCCGTCATGAAAGCCATTCAGCGGCGACTCACCGTGTTGGCGCGCGGGGCAATGCCGGTGATTCTGGAAGGTGAAACCGGAACAGGAAAATCGTGGTTGGCCGAACAGTATGTCCATGTGAACAGTGGGCGTCCAGGACCGTTTATTGTGTTGGATTTGTCGACCATTCCCGAAAACCTGCTGTCGGCACACCTGTTTGGCGCTGTAAAAGGGGCTTACACGGGCGCTGTGGAAAGTCGAAAGGGTGTCTTCGAAATGGCCAATGAGGGCACGCTGTTTATCGATGAAATCCAAAACGCGCCTCTTGAAGTTCAAAAACAGTTGCTGCTGGTTTTACAGGACAAAAAAGTACGTCCCCTGGGGGCGAGTCGTGAAATCCTTGTTGACGTGAAAGTTGTGGCGGCCAGCAATCGACCTCTGGACGAAGCCGTGGCTCAGGGAACATTTCGACCGGATTTGTATATGCGGCTTTCCCCAGCCACGTGCGTACAGATTCCGCCGTTGCGGATGCGCCTGGAAGATTTATACTACCTGGCCAACCGATTTGCCCGTCGTGCGTTGCAGAACTCGGATATTGCATCACTGGTAAAAGAGGTGGCTACATCCATTGGCATTTCCACCATCACTGATATTCGTCTCGTTATTGGACGCAACGACCATACTGACGTTTCGGGGTCATTGCAACTGGTCATTCCCAAACCCGTATGGAGAATGATGGAGTCCCATTCCTGGCCCGGTAATATCCGCGAGCTTGAAATGATTATTTATAATCTGATTACCTTTACACTGGTGGATGCTATCGACACGGTTCAGCGGGGAATCCCCATTACCAATACCCGACTGCAGGTGGATGCAGGGTTGGTGGGCAATCTGCTTCTTGGCGCCAGGGCGTTGGAGCGAAAGCCCGAAAATGGACAGGGAAGCGGGTCCATCGATGACAATCGCATTCCTGTTACCATTAACTCTGCCGGCACTTTGAACGATGTGGCCAACGATGTTGAACGGCAGTATTTTCTGACGCTGTTTCACTCGTGCAACAGGGATTTTGCACAGATGGCGCATAGACTGCTTGGGGACAGCAGCAAAGCCAGGGCCGTGCGACTGCGTTTTAATCAGCTGGGTTTGCGTGTAAGGGATATAAAGTATTGATGGAGAAGGGTATTTAAAATGAATGGTCTTCCCGCAGTGTTGATAGTGCTGGTCACGCTTGCTCAGGGGGAAATCTTGCCGCCAGTCGATCAGCCCGCCATCGATACATCGGTGCCACTGCCTCTTCCCCCTGAAACCATAGCAGAAGATACCGAAGTGGCTGAGGATTTGGAAGCGGCCATTGTAAAGCTGGCCGAGGAAAAAAATGAACAGGGCAAGCGCCTGCTCAAAAAGCGAAACTATTCCGAATCGCTGGCGCTTTTTCGCGAAGCCTTTGAACTGGATCCCCAAAAAGCGGAAGTGGTGAACAATTACGCGTATGTTCATGCATTGCTTGGAAATTTCGAAGACGCGGAGAAATACTACGAAGAAACTATCCGACTAGCCCCGGAAAGAGCAGTCGCCTATTTAAACTACAGCGATTTGCTGGTGGAATATTCTCCGGAAGACGGTCGCATGCTGTCCAGAGCCGCCGGGCTTCTGGTAAAGGCGCGGGAACTTTTGGGCAATAGTCCCAAAGTTATTTTGCGACAGGCCCGACTTGAAGTATTGCGCGGTCAACTGGTGGATGCCGAGCGATTTTACAAAGAATATCTGTCTCAGCGTCGCCCCACTGAACGACTCAAGCTGGAATTGGGAGACTTCTTCAGGGATTTGGGAAAAGCAGAAGAAGCGATTCACTGGTACGAGGATATTAAAGACGCTAAAGTGAAGGAACTGGCGGACGGTCGCCTTTGGGAAATGGAAGTGGCTGCTCAAAGTGTGCGCATGGGGTGGCCCGAGGTGAAGGTGTCGCCACAATCTGAACGTCTGGCACAAAGTGCGCGCAAGCTGTTTAATGCCAAAAAATACCGTCAAGCTGAGGCGTTGTACATGCAGGTGCTGAAGAGTTCACCCACGTACGCGGGGGCCATGCTCGGCTACGGCGATTTGCTGTATCGCACCGGGAGAGTTCGTACGGCGGAGATGTACTGGTTGCGCGCGCTGGTTATCGATAGAGATAATCCCACATTGTACACCAAGCTGGCGCAGCTCTATTTAACCCGGAAGAATCAAAGTCAGGCCAATTGGGCGATTGTTTTTCTGACACGCGCGCTGGAACTGAGACCCCAGTGGATTGATTTGGAGCTGGATTTGGCCATGGCCCTGCGTGAAACAGGAGATCCACTTGGGGCATTGTCTCACGTAAAACGCTTTTTAAATCGCGTGGAGCTGTCTTCTGAAAAGCGGCAGGATGCCCTTAAAATGAAACGCGCCCTGGAAACACTGGTACCACCGGAAGACTTGATTGACAGTGGCCTGGTGGACGGACAGCATTTGGAGGGAGAGTCCCTCAGCGACGAAGTCACTGAGTCGCTTCAGATAGCCAAAGCGCATTTGAAGCGTGGAAATCTGAACGGCGCCATGACGGTGCTTGGAAATCTCGATGAAAAAGATCGCAGTCCGGTGGTGCTCAATCTGGAAGCACGAATACTGATGGGTGCTGGGAAAACTCGCGAAGCCGTTAAAGTGCTGGTGCAATCGCTTCAAAAAAATGAAAAGCAGCCCATCATTCACGAGCAGTTGGGAATGGCTTTTGTTGAGCTTGGAAAAAAGGAC
Organism: Deltaproteobacteria bacterium; assembly: GCA_016935665.1. Classification (GTDB taxonomy): domain Bacteria; phylum Myxococcota_A; class Polyangia; order JAAYKL01; family JAAYKL01; genus JAFGXQ01. The sequence goes on from JAFGQN010000125.1 coordinate 24,837, forward strand.
AAAGGACGCATTCACCTGTTACGTGCGGAACAACTGGGGTATACCGGGGCCACCTATCTTCTGGCGCAGCTGGATGCCGGTGAGCTCGACAACAGTCTGATTTCCATTTTTCGGGATTTGACTCGAATCAAACAATTGATAGCCGCGCGTAAACGCATTCGATCATTTCTGTTAAATGATGCGGCATCCATCTATCGTTCCGAAGCGCGTGCGCTAAACGAAAAGCTCACGCAGCGGTTTGATGCATTTAACGCTATTGCCGCGTTGAGTCTGTTTTCCTTTTTACTACTTGTTGTTGTTGTATTTGTTCGAATTTGGGGCGGCACAGATTTGCGCCGATTAATTGCCCGTTATCCCGACGCGGGGATTCAGGTGCAGCGCATTCTTTCGGCGGTGCGTCATGAGGTGCTGAAACACAACACCATGATGCTGGTTGGGCTGGTGGAGGCCATGGATGACGATGAGAATGTGGCCAGCCGCATTTCCCATTTTCAAAAACAGATGTTGGGCGAAAACGGCGTTGGCGGCGTGTACGCTCGGCTGCAGCATTATGTGAACGAATTAAAGCAGATTGGGGATGCCCATAAAAAGCGATTGAACCTCAAACGGAAAGATGCGGTCACATCGCCTTTGCTTAAAGGGATGGAACTGGTGCGTCGCAATCGAATGAAGCTGACGCGTTATACGCAGTTGAATTACCCTTCCAAAGCATCCTTGAAACGGGAAATGAAACACGCTTCCGCTTTGCTGAATATTGAGGGATACGAAGCGGTGAGAGATTTGCTCAACCAGCTGAGAACGCTTGAAGTGAATGAATCACTGTTGCGCGGCGTATATGAACAGTGCAAAATGGAACCCGCGTTTGCAGGCGTGTCGTTTGCGCCTCTTGAAATTTCACTGGAGAATCCCGACAACGGGTCCATCAATGTGGCCGTGCCCAGGGCGGCATTTGAAGACATTGTGACAAATCTGATTCGCAATGCCATTCAATCTTCGGTGTTGTATACCGAGGATTTGGATGAAGTGGAGATAGGACTGATACTGGAAACCGAAGTGGATATGGTGACCGGCATTGAACGCGCGGTGTTGCTGGTCAAAGATCGCTCCCCCCGCGAATTGACAGCAGAGATGCTGCGTGGTCGTTACATCGAAGAAGGTCTCGGGCTGACAGCCGATTTGGTCACCCGTTATGACGGGACGCTGGATGTGTTTGGGGCTGAGGGCAAATGGGCCAAGGCGGTGGCGGTGAAATTGCCGGTGGCTACGTATGGAGATGATACCTGATGACAAACAGAACAAGGCAAACAGTTGTGCTCATTATCGAAGACGGTGACGAATATCTGGACAGTCTAAGCAAATTTGTTCAGGGGCCCGTGTACCTGCAGGCCAAAAGCGGTGAGCAGGCAGTGCGAATGCTTCAGGAGAGCAGCGTCGATTTGATTTATCTGGATATGCGTTTCGATCGGATTCCCATGAGCGATTTGCTTGGGGATCACGTTAAAGCCACCAGGGAACACAATGGGGATCCATTGCGGGCATACAAATTTTTGCAAAACAATCAGGGTCTGTTCATTCTGGAAAAACTCCGCAAAGAAAATCTAACCCACATTCCAGTGATTCTGGCCTATGATTTTTCACGGCAGCAAAAGCGCTATGAACACCTTAAAAGCATTCACCCGTCGCTGCGCTGGGTTCCCGATGCCGTCACTCCCAGCGAAATTCGCAATCTCATGGAGGATTGCCAAAATAGTGGTGGAGGGCAGGGTGAGGATTGATTTTCCGCCGATTCGCGTTTTCGCTGTCGTAATGGTAACAGCCATATGCCTTTTGACACCACTGCCCGGCAAGTGCACGAATCATGTTGGTCCCCCAAAGCCATCATGCGAAACACTGCCTCAGGCGGCGCTTATATTGATGCCAATTGCCAGAACCGTCATTTTGAACGCGGGCATGTACGCCGGGCTGGTGATTTTGTGGCCCCACGCATTTGCGCCCAAACAGGGGACCACCGACTCGTTTCGCGAGAGCTTTTCCACGCCGCCATACATGAATTCCAAACAGGTTTTTTTTCAGCTGGACGATGACCCATGGTTTATCAATACGATCCTCCACGGCATCTATGGTTCGGAAGTATATCTCTCTGCCCGCACCTATGGTCACAATGCCATGATTGGATTTCTGTACGCCGCCTTTGCTTCAACCACCTGGGAATATCTGGTGGAATCCTGGTTTCATCGCCCCTCGGGAATCGACCTTATCTGGACACCGTTCGCCGGCGCCGTGATTGGTGAGTTGCGTTTTCAGTTGATGAGACTCATCCTTAGGCGCGTACCGTCCCGCGGGGTGCGCATCGCACTTGTATCATTGCTTGATCCGTTGGGCCAACTGGAACGGTTGATGCTGGGGTGTCGATTGGGAGATGAGAACGGGTGTCAGATGGCGCGTTGACTTTGCAAGTTCTTATTAGAGGTTCCTGCTGTAATCTTGCAAACGCTCATTTTTATATAGATAAAAATTCTTTAGCTGTTTTTGGGTTTCCACCATGGCATCCATTTTGACAAATTGTGTCATGCTTTTTCCCTTGTGCGAGTAGCTGATTTGATAGTAAGGCCCGTGCTTCTTTGGATTCTCCGGGTCCTTGCAGCGACAGTTTGGATTTCCACAAACGTTGTATTTGCAGATGCTTTTGCTACCGGTACAGGATATGAAATTCCGTTTAATAGATACAGAAACAATCTCACGGATTTTGTCCTGCTGACCGAAAAACAGATCTGTCAGGGTATTGCTTTGGCTGGCCATTATACAAACAATTTTCTTGTGGCGCTGGCGCATCGACGATTGTTGCAGCTATCAAACTAAAAAAACAGTTGGAAGGAAAAAAGTGGTTCTCCAGTTCAGTGGATGCAATGCGTCACCCGATGAAAATAAAAAAGCATACGCTTTGGATCTGCTTTGGAAAATATCGCGCCATACCCGCCAATTCGTTACCTTATTCGTATCCTCTTGCCCCTTCAGGCATTTTGTCAATTGGGATGGTGCAGTCCCGGCCCGCGTTTGTGGAAGCGCCCGTGGGCCATTAAATGAAAGACGCCGATGTGTGGACACAAACTGAAACTATTTTGCTTTTCGCCCCATGACGCGCCATCCGGTTCGCGGTGGGGCGATTGGGCGCAAACTGTATCCAGAGTCGGCGCTTTCCACCACAATGAAGCAGCTTTCGTCTCTGTCTCTGGCTTGCTGCACGAGTGCTCTTACGCGTTTTCTGGGAACCTGGGCAAATAGCAGAGAAATGGGACCGTCCATTCCCGTACCTTTCAATTCAGTGACTGCAAAGCCTCCTGCTCGCAAAGTCAGGGAAACTTCCCTGCCTTTGCGGGTAAAGAGCATCACGGATTTGTCTCCGACCGCCAACCACTTTTCAATGGTAAGCCCCACAGCACTGCCTGTCGCAAATCCCAGCGCGTAAAAAACGGACAACCATGGTTCGGTTTTAACACCGTTAATCACCTCGGATACTACCCAAATCCATATCATTATTTCCACAAATCCCAGGCACCAGGACACAAATCGGCTGCCACGGATAATGAACATGGTGCGCAGTGTACCCAGTCCCACGTCCAGAATGCGCGCCAAAAAGATGATTATGCCATTGATAAGCAGAGATTCTGTCAGCATCACAACTCTCCCTATTAAAAATAATATCAAAAAAAAAATCGTCGTTATCGATATCACTGGGCAAATTATCAATACCACCTGATAAAATCGACAGAATAATCAACGTATTGCACTGGGCGTTTTATGTCGGATTACCCTTCAAAGGGACAACTCTGATCATTTTGTTTTTGGTCGATGTCGAGTATTTGAGTTGAAACAGTATATTGGCGAAAGCGGCAATCCTGGCAGCCAGCCCTCACTGGGACCAGCATGCGCTGGGATGACTGCGGGTACGTCATTGATTTCATGTTCATGCATTTTTCGTTAGATACCGCGAAACCTCGCCTCCGATGTTTACTTTTCACCCTGAACGTCGCTGTGTGACGGAAACATCATCTCTGTAACATTTTGCTGGTTTGCCGTTTGGCCGATTTCGTTGGGCCGGTTATGTGCTATGGAAGGGCAGAATCGTTTCGTTGACACTGGGATTGGCGATGGGCCGAATATGGCGACGTACACTACTGTTGATGATGACTGCACTGGTGTCTGGTCAGCAACCGGAGCCGGGGAATCTGTTTTTTTTGCGCCAGATGAGACTTGTTGTGCCTGATGTGTCAGACATTCCCGAAGATACACTGCCCACCCCTTTGCCGGCGTGGACTCCCCGCGCCATGGAGACCCGACAGCCGGTTCATCGCGTGTGTTTTGTTTTTGCCGAGGAGGTCCCCAATGTGCTGCAGGCGGAAGCGCTTTCGCTGCTTGGCAATGTGCCTGCACTCAAAACCGGTCAGACGTGCAGTGGGGATAACGATTTGACAATTGTGGTGGGGACCAGCCAGACGCTTGAAGAAGAGGAAATTCTGCTGCAGTGTCCCGCTCACACCGGCGCTCGCATGTTGCATGTGTTGAGCGGCCAGGGGCGTGGTATGATTTCGCCCATCGGGATTGCCCTGTATCGCGCGCTGTCCCTTTTAGGAATTGCGTTTTTGCATCCTTTGTCGCCTCATATTCCAGATCAGGCCACATTGCCGATGGACGATATTTATATACGGGAAACACCCCATCTGCAGATTCGCGGCATTCATCTGCACACCATGCATCCTTTGGAATTCACAGACTTTCTCAACGGGTGGGGCCCAGCGGGTATTGAGGATGAAACGGGGTTTGAAAACACAATGGGTAACTGGAAAAGCTTTCTGGTATGGATGCTGGCAAACGGCATGAACCGGGTGCAATGGGCACTGCTTTGGAACCAAAGGTGGGCCGATTTTGCCGACTCTCCACTGCGAAAAAAAAGGCTTGAACAAATCGTGGCGATGGCCCATCGCTTTGGTGTGGAGGTGGGCATTGATGCGCCGGTTTCCTTAAAGCAACAAAACGCGTATCGGCTGGTGCGTACGGTTGGAAGCCTGCCTGAGGAACTGGCGCAAATACGCGAACGTATTGATTATCTCATGGCTACCGGAATTGATTTTCTGGCGCTGGAAAGCGGCACTTCGGAGTTTACCCACGCCAGCCCCCGTCGAATGCTGGAGAGGCTTAATTATATTGTGGCGTATCTGGACGAGAAATATGCAAAGACAGCCACCATTAAGGTGCACGTGTCGTCGGGACAACGGGCCGGTGACTTTGTGGACCCGGTTTTTAAGAACGCATTGAATGTGAACTTTCTGCCATCCGTTGCCGACCCCAGGCTGGGGGTGATGCCGCACACTGTGGGCTACTATGGATTGTCGGATCCCGCTCCCGTCTATGGCAACCGCGATTTTACGCATATGGATGCCTACATTCAGGCCGAAGTGGGAAAACGGGAAGTGATTTGGTATCCCGAGTCGGCATACTGGTGCAGCATGGATGTGGACGTGCCGCTTTTTTTGCCCGTATATGCTGAACGCCGTATGCATGACCTGCGACATCTGGAACACCGTCGCCTCGCCCGCGCAGATGGCGTGGGAATTGACGGTGAAGTGATTTTTTCCTCGGGGTGGGAGTGGGGCTTTTGGCTGGGCGATGTGGTGGCCGCCAGAGCCGCATGGAATCCCATGATGGAAATCACCGATGATGATACCGCATTTGTGGCGCAGCTGGAAAACGTGTTGGCCCCGTTTGATGAGTCTGCCTGGCCCATGGCGGCGCTGGTGGCCCAGTTGGCCTTTGCGCAGAGAGAGCTGTTGATATGGGGGAATACTAAACAGGCAGGGGAATCGTTTGATTCCGCACTCGCCGGTCAGGCGTATCTTCAGGGAGTGGAGCCACTCGACGAAATGGCCATTTATCTGCAGCAGGTGCCGGGCGCCCCATTAACGGGCACTCAGCCGGAACGTATTGCACTCTTCCCTGGTGGCCGCAAAGGGGGGCTGACATCGAGTCACGTCCAGCAGGTGGGAATGCTTCTGCGTCAAATGAAGTGGACATTTGCAACCCTGTATCATCGCCTGGCACAGTTGTCAGATGGGATTGATAAAGATGCCCGCTGGCTGTACAGCGAAATCAGTGATGGACTCAACATCACGCATCTGCGCGCCGCACAAATGGAAGCATTGTTTCACTTCCAGCTGGCCTTTGCCAATGATGATTTTCAACGCACTACCCAAATGGCAGCACTCTCAAAGACGCTGATTGATGAGGCGTTGCGGGTGGTGCGACACAGAGAGCTGTTTTATCGCATGCCCGTATCTTTCCTTTCGAGTCGACGCGCCAATCCGACCGCATACGAATTTGGTTATTTGTGGACTGTTCACGATTTGTATTACTGGCGTCGGGATCATCTGAAAGTGACCACCCAAAATGATAACCCATGCTTCGCCAATATTTACGATCCGTTTTTACTGGCATTTGGAACCCCGGCAGCCGAAAGTCGCGTATCGAAAGTGATAGCCCTGCTCAACCGGGTGACGAAACTGGACTGGCAATCCTGTTTAACCCTCGAACCTTTGCCGGAAAAATGGGTGGATAAAACGGAATGATGAAAATATCTACTCCACCGGCAGTTTGCCGATGGTGCGCACGGAAATGATTTTTTCCCAGTCGTAGTAGGTATTGATTGCTGTCTCTTTGGTGGTTTCGGTGATGCGGACAAATTCTTCGCCCAGAAAAATAACGGCGTTGCTGTAGATTTTGTCTTCGTTGATTTGGCAGCTGATATCCTTGCGCAGTTTTCGCGACAAGGTGCCGTGGACGGGCATGGATGCATACTCAAATATTTTTTCCAGGGTTTCCTTTTTCATTGTTTTCTCCTGATGGTTTAAATCAAAACACTTCAATTGGGGTGTTTTGATGGGGGTTGTAAACCGATGCGTGATCAACACGACCTGTTGGCTTGCAGCTATCGTGCCTCGATTTTGTGGACCGGAAACCCACCAATTTGTGGAATGCTGGAATAATAATTGTTTAATAAATCCACATTGGCGTTCAACGGCCCAATATTTGTGACATTTGGGTGCCTGTATTGGACCGTATTGTTGTGCGAGTTGCTATTGGGGCGATATGAGTTGCCAGTTTTTATCAAAGAAACCCGACGCCAGAACCTGGCGATCTTCGCTCAGTACATACCCTTCGGTATAGCCCCAGTCGGATGCGTCGTAGATGACGTAGTCGGGAATCATGTTGGGCAGGTGTGCGGTGAAGAAGATGGCTTCCCGTGAGTTGCCGGTGTGCACCACCACATATCGTTTGGGATTGAGGGGATTGGGGTAAATGAAGGATGCGGCGGTGCGCTTTGCGTTGAACGTTTTTTTGCCCATGTGAATCGCGCCGTCTTTTACCTGAATGGGCAGTTTGTCCGCCATGCGTTTAAGCAGCGCGTTGCCCGCCCTGGTGCCCACTATCACAATGGAGTAGCGCTCGATGTCCTCTGGAGTGACTTCCACATCGGCTTTGACTTTCCATTTGACGGTCATCCCGTAACGGGGCGTTTTTAAATGGCCGATGATTCGCTTTGCCAATGTACCTTCCCATTTGTCTTTGGTGCCGTATACGAACAGCAGGGAGTCGTATTCCGCATCTCCGATGGGACCGGAGAGTCCGGCTGTTTTGGTGTGCGGCGAAGGTGTAAATGCTTCGGGGCGCCAATGCCCGTCGTGGCGTACGAAGGTATTCTCTTTCGATGTCAGGACATCCGGGGGGAAATGGTCGTTGTCGATGTCCAGCTGAAAGAGCGTCGCAGCCAGTTTTTCATCCCGCTCCACAGTGAACGCATCAATATTTTGAGTGTTTATCCGGATATGACCATCCTCCGGCCACTGGCCATCTATTTGAGCCCACGTGTTGGGATTGTCCCTGTCGTCGATGCGCAGCCACGCACTTTGGCTGTAGCGCAAACTGGCGGTTTTAAATTGTACATTTCTGGGGTGCGGATTGCGGTGATACCGCATGAAATGCCTGAATATCCATCCGTTTTTGTACGTGTCGTCCCATACGTTGTGACCGGCGTCCAGCAGAGTCAGCGTGGCGTCGTTGCCCTGCAGTTTGTAGTGCTCCAGTAAATCCTGCGACTGCCTGGGCTGGTCTTTGGTGCCGTGGACAATGTGCATGGGAATATGGGCGCCATTTTCCACCCAGCGAATATTGGAGTGGACATCGAGCAGATAGTCTTCAACCGGAGATAGCGGTTGTTGCCGCACCTGGGAGTAATATCTCATATTGTGATACCCGCACAGGGGCACTGCGGCAGCAAATAAATCGGGATAGTGGAGGGGGATTCGCGCCGCGCCAATCCCACCCATTGATGCGCCGGTGATGTAAATGCGTTTTTCGTCGATGCGATAACGCTCCTTAACAATATTTATCACATCAATCACGTCCCGCTCCCCAAGGGCGTAATACCCCGAATTCCCAAATCCCTCCGGCGCCACCACAAACATGGGTGCACGTCCAATGGAACCGGGATTGCGGACCCTCTGCTCCCGGGTTTCGTCTTCGCCCATGGGATTGCCAAACAGCGTGGAGATGGTTTTTACCGGGTGTCCGCCCAGTCCATGCAGCGCCACAATCATTGAATAGAGCTGGTCTCCATCTTCTTTCCACCCGGGCGGCACATACAGCGCGTAATGATGAAGAGCCCCATCGACCTGTGACCGATACCCGCGGCGTTGCAGCTGATTGCGCTTGCCCGCATAGGGGTCTTCGCCTTTTTCCATCGCAGCCACCATTTTTTCCGTATCGGCAAGTTCCCTCGAAATGTAATCGAATCCGGTGTCTCCCTGTTTAAAAAGCGAGGCCAAATACGAGATACGCCATTCCATGCTTTCGGTGGTGGATGATGGAAACTGGGACAGGTTTGTTGAAAAAAAACGGTGAGATACGGCCAGCAGTGTCTCCAATTGCGCGGGGCGAATGCGACCAAACGCCTGCCAGGTGGCGCCGTTAAACTGAAGTTGAACCTGCTCGGGGATTTCGCCTGCTCCGTTGAACCGTTGGAGCAGATACTTGCTCTTTTGAGGGTGAAGTGTATTTGTCAGCGGCGCAGTGGCGGCGGTTGTGTTGATACCATCGACGCCTTTGATGGTTAGCGACCAGCTGTCCAGATGACTGAGCAGCGGTTTGGCGCCTTTGAATTCGAGCCAGCAGTCCATGCTGAAATTGCCGGGATGCGTCTGGACATGGCGCTGCAGTACTATCCGGGCGGCTTCCTGCAACACCTCCGTGCGTTTTTCGGCAGCGTTGGGCAATGATACTGTGATGGGCGCCCGTTGAAAATCCTTGTCCATAAAACGCAGATAGGTGCTCCAGCGTCCTGGCTTTTCCTTGAAAAGCTTTATAACCAGTAAATTCTCACCCGCATTGAGTGGCAGCGATGTCAGATTGACATCGCGTCTTATCCACCGTTTGTGTGAGGAATTCGATAGCAACTGTTGTCCGTTTAAAAACACCTGTATGCCGTCGGTGCTTGCGCTGGAAAGATAAATCTGCTGCTCTCGCTGGGAACGGACAACGGCTGCCAGATATGTCACAGTGCCGGTCAGTGGCTTTAAACCGATTCGTGTGCCATTTTCGGTCAGCACATCCACCTGTTTGCCCGCCATCCATGCGCCGAAGCGGAATACCTCTTTATTGTCGGTTGCCGCCGGATGCCAGTCTTTGAGAGCGCCCTCTTTGGCGGTGACATATTTGGGAGCGTGAATGGGACCCAGCTTCAACCATGTGGATAGAAAACCGCCCGAGCCCGGACTGAGCAGCAATTCGTCGGAGGATATGGACTGCCCGGATGCCTTTGGTGTTGCAGTGTCGCCAGATTGAGCCGTGCCTGAAGCGCTCCTGCTCACAAATGGAAGTGACCAGAGAGCGAGAAGGCATATCCACAAAACAGCACGGGAAATGGGAAGGCGTTTCACTTTTAAGAATATGTTGAGCCGCTTCATCGATTGATCGTCTTTCTGACTGAAACGGGATTGTGAGTCGGCAAAAACGCGTTGTTAAAGAAATACGCTTTGGGTTTGCGTCAAGGTTATTCGCGTCCAAAAATCATGGTTCGCGGTCCCTCTTCGAACAAAACAGTGGCTTTATCGGTCGCGGTGATGGTCGTCACCACGCCGATGCCGAAACTTTTGTGTCGGATAACATCGCCTTCTGTAATCTGGATGCGAATATTATAGTCCACCGCTTCACTGATGTCTTTGCCCTGAAGCAGTTGACGAAACGTCTGGCCGGGGTCTTCTTTGGGTTTGCGGGTACGTCTTTTGGGGGCGCCAGTAACGACTTTTTTTTGCAGCGCTGCCCGGAGGCCGGCTTTGGTTTTGTGTCTCGGCATGCGAAGCGGTCCTTCGTCGCCGCATTTCTCGCAACGGACCATCCGAACCTGTAATCCGCTGACTTCGAGCACCGTTTGCACGGTGTCTCGTTTACATTCAAGACAATAACCTTCAACTGCATTTCCCGGTACGTATGGCAAAATAACTCTCCCTGCGCGTGTGTTCGCTATATTCGCTTGGTAATCGATATCGGTGATCCCGAGATCGAACGCACTCTAAGTGATATCGGTTGAAAAAACCAGTCTTCCAGACATAATTTTTCAGTTCTTGTAAATCCCTCAAAAATCCTTTCTTTGTGATAAAAAAAAATTAGTTTTCAACCAGTCGATTATTGCCTCAAAGCCGCTTCATGCAAGGTTGTATCGTGTGTGTATCTGGACGGCATGGCGCTGCCGGGGGGGCTGTCAGATTTGACACCCTGATGCCAAGGCTGTATTTTTTCTGTTATTATGAACGATTCGGCTACAGTTAAAAGACCAAGAATTGCTTTGATCACAAATCATGGCTACGCAGGGGTAGAAATTCCAGTTGGCGGCGCCCCCGACACTGGCGGACAGAATTTCTATGTCAACTCTAAAGCCCGGGCGCTGGAAGCTCTGGGCATGGACGTTACGATTTTCACACGTGGCGGGTTTCCTTTTTATGGGAAGGATAAAATTCGCGAGGGAATTCAGCGGATGGGGGATCATATTCGATATGTTTATGTGCCCGGTGGCGGTTCGGAATTCATTCGTAAAGAAGACATTGCGCCGGTTCTGAAGGAGGAAGTGGCGTGGCTGGGCAGTTTCATTGAACAGCAGGCGGCCGCGGAAGGGTTGCCCGCCTGGCAATATTACGAGTGTATTGACACGCATTACTGGGATGCCGCAATGATGGGCATTTTGCTGGTGGAGCGATGGCAGAACGAAGAGGCGTTTCGATTTTTTAACAATTGTCTGGATGGAAAAATTTGCGAGGAGCTGTCGCGGTTTGAGGGCGAAAACAAACACAAATATTCGTTGTATCGGGAGGCGGCGTTTCATTTTGGATTGATGGCGCGGGCGGTGTTCGATGGCGCTGTCAGTGGGGATATTCTGGGCAAGCTTCTGCCGGACGATACATTTACCGAACAACTTCGGGCATCTGCAAGTACCCCGCAATCGTACGCAATGCTTGAGGCGGATTGTCTGCTGGGGCAGGCGTTATTGAATCATGTACAGGTAGATGGATTGACACTTCCCCAAAAGGCGTCTCGGATTAATCGGCATGTGTGGACGCCGCACTCTCTTGGAATCATTAAAGAACGCAATTATTGGGACAAACATGTGGAACAGCTGCGCGTATTAAAATTTTGCGAACGAAACAGTCACGAGCAAATGGTTACCCATCACGCGCCACTGTTTTGCTCCACATCTCCGGAAATCTGGGCGACACTGTACGCATATTACAATCAGAAAGCGGACGTGATATTTGATTTTCCGCCATGTTTGGATACAGAAATCTTCAGACCGAGAAGCCATTCCGAATTAACCGCCGCATATGCCTATCTGGCAGAAAAATCCGGGCTGACCGTGCATCAGTTAAAGGATGCAAAAATCGTGTTCGAGTCCTCCCGAATGGATAAAACAAAGCGAAAAGATATATTGTTGCGGGCGTTTGCCAAAGTTGCCCGGGAAACAGATGATGCGTATCTGTTTATTGGTGGTGGGCCGGATGGCAACCCCGTTTTTAAAGATTTGAAAAAGGTGAGGGCGGAGTATCCCGAATTGGAAGGACGGGCGTTTTTGCTCGGGTTTATGCCTAGTTACATGGTGGGTGAGCTGTTTAGCGTGCCTGATTTGTATGTGTCCGCCTCTGAAATGGAGGGTTTCGGCATGAGTGTGTCCCAGGCGGCTTCGGCAGGAGTGGCGGTGATTTCGTCTGATTTGGTACCGTTTTCAACCCAGTTTGCCAGCGAAGCGGCAGTGGTTGTGCCCGCCGGTGATGTAGACGCGTTTGGCCTCGCCATGCTGGATATGTTATCGGATGACAAAAAACGCGAGACCAACGCAAAGAAGCTGTACGAGATAGCGCAGGAACTCAACTGGGTGAACACGAGTCGAAAATTCATTGACTGGTATCGACGTCATCTGGATGTTAAACCGCAATAACAGGTGCGATATGGCCCACAAGTTAACCCTCCCGCCACTGGTCGATACCCATGCCCATCTGACATTTGACCCCATTTGGTCTCATCTGGAGGCGGTTCTTGATCGCGCGACCCAGACAGGCGTTGGGAGGGTGCTTGTGCCGGCGTTTGATTTGAACTCCTGGACGAAAATAAAAAGCCTGCTGTCCGTCAACGGCATTTATGGCGCATTTGGTATTCATCCGTGGAAAGCATCAGAGAATCTCGATGTGGACGAACTGCGACATGTCATGCGTCTTCCCGATGCTGTGGCCATTGGCGAAGTGGGTCTGGATTTTAAAATCGAGACCTTTTCAAAGCAGCAGCAGATGGAATTATTGAAGGTGCAGCTCGATGTGGCCGTTTCCATGAACAAGCCGGTGATGTTGCATTGTCGTGGTGCGTTTATGGAGTTGCTGGAATTGATTAAGTCGTACGATGGGCGATTGCGTGGTGTGATTCATGCGTTTTCCCGCGGGCCCGACCTTGCTTTTGAATTTGTTCGCCTTGGATTACATGTTGCTTTTGGTGGGGCTATTACCAGACCCAATGCCAAACGCGCGCGCAACGCAGCGACGATGGTGCCCTGGGAAAGCATCGTGCTGGAAACGGATTGCCCATCCATTGGCTTGAACGACGTGGCGCCGGCGCAGACAGAACCCATGCATGTGTCAGAAGTGGCATCGGAACTGGCGAAACTGCGGGATACGACTCACGCATATGTGGCACAGATCACCACGCGGAACGCCGAGATGTTGTTTGGCCTGCCTGAAATTGAATAACGGATGGTGCGCTTTTGCAAAGTATTTTTTGACACATCGGAAAATTTGCCTGTACATAAAGGCGCATGACGTCTCCTCTTGAATTGTGGCTGGTACGCCACGGTGAAACCGAAGCCAATGCCAATCATCGAATATCCGGATGGACCAACGTTCAATTAACCCAGACGGGCATCACGCAGGCCATGTCCGTGCGCTCACGGCTGAATGGACATCGGTTTGACGGCGTGTGGTCATCGGATTTGCAGCGCGCCATTGATACTGCCAGACTGGCCTTTGGCGAAGCCACAGTGGATGCCCGAATCAAGGAAATGAATTTTGGCGAGCTGGAAAATGTGTATTGGGAGGATGCCGACCCTGAACTTAGAAAAGCACTCCTCGCGTTTGAGTCCTTCTCCGCGCCCGGTGGCGAAGATTTGCATCAGTTTAAAAATCGATTGCTCAGCTTTGTGGCCGATTTGCAGGTTGGCCGGCATCTGATTTTTACCCACGGCGGAGTTATCCGCATGCTGTGCAAACAGTTTGGCCTGGACCGTTTTTTAAAGAACGCCTCGCTCATTAAAATCGACTGGACAGGGCAGCGAATTTTATCCATCGACGAATAGACGCTTTAGGGGACCATTGCAAAACAGTTGGTGTGAAAAACTTCATTTGCTGATATGGTTTAAAAATACAGAATATTCCCCTTCAACTTCATATGAACCTGGAGATGGATGATGAAAAAAGGATTTCTTATTTTTGGCGGTTTAATGCTTCTTCTTTCGGCAGGCGGCTGCAACGATGGCCCACACCTGGAGAAGGACACCGACTCTGAAAAAAACGCACGGTGTGCAGACGGAAAAAGTCGCTGCAACGGTACGATGATTCAACACTGCACAGGAGGTGTGTGGGAAGATTACAGTGACTGCAAAGTGGTTCAGCAGGCGTGTGGTCTGCAGACAGGGACGGCGGTATGTTATGTTGAACAGGGCAGCGATTCCGAACAGAACGATTCTGCAACTACAGGAGAACCGGGCAAGGGCACAGATTCTTCCGGTGGTTCGGACAGTTCTGTGGACACACAAACAACATCCGCAGGCAGCGATGGCGATACGTCCACCTGGTCCGATATTGGCATCGATACGGACAGCGGGACTGATACGGGAACAGGTTTGATATCCACCGACGATACGAGTTGGATTGTCCCGGACGATACGGAATGCGGCAACGGCCTGCTGGGGGCGCTCGAAGCCTGTGATGATGGGAATCGGGAGGGAAGCGACGGTTGCTCGGCCAATTGCCAGGAAGTGGAGGAAGGGTGGTCCTGTGTAAAAGGAGGCTGTCTTGAGTTATCTGTTTGCGGAGATGGAGATGTGACAGGGCCCGAGTTGTGCGATGATGGCAATCTGTTGGATAGTGATGGATGCAGTCATTTGTGCGCGGTGGAGATGGGATGGGATTGCTCCAACGCGGCTCTGGGTTGCAAAAAGGTGACATGCGGCAATGGAACGAGGGAAGGGACAGAGGCCTGTGACGACGGCAACATTTTGCCATTTGACGGTTGCGACAGCAATTGTCAACTGGAGCCGGATTGTTTTGTTGGGGCCTGTGTGACGACGTGTGGGGATGGCTTTGTTCTGGGCAGTGAGGAATGCGATGATGGCAATGTCATTAATGGCGACGGGTGTGACGGAAATTGCAGAGTTGAAGCGGGGTATGCGTGTGAAACGGCGTCGAAACTGGGGGAATTTATTGAAATTCCAGTAATATACAAAGATTTTGAGGAAGGCGACGATGATTTTGACCAATTCTCCATGACTGAAGACGAAGAGGCATATGGCGGGTGCAAAGTTGAATCCGAGGGATTAGTGATGGACCGGTTGAACAATAAGGGCAAACCGGTGCTGAATCCGGACTACGGAAATCCCATTGTGGGAAAAAATCCGGATAAATGCGATGACATTACGGATACGAACAGTTTTGCTCGCTGGTACAACCACATCCCCAATGATGACGCTGTGGTTGCGTCGCACCTGGTGCTTTGGAATAACTATGATGGCGAATATGTGAATCGCTGGCTCGATGACGGTACCGCGTGGTCCCGCATACTGGATTTTGAACCCGAAAAAGGGGACTACCAGGCGCTTTGGTGCGGGGAGGGGGGCAACAACAAAAGTTGCGACGACCAGCCTTGCGCGGATGGAGAGGATTTCGATGACGATGAAATGCTGTGCTTTTATCCCTGCGAGCCCTGGGAGGATAAGGATATATCCTGTGCTGTGCGATTTGAAGAGCTCGATGAACGAGAAGACTTCGATGGCAATCCTGTCTTTTTCCCCATTGATGATCAGGGGATAGATAACGACTCATACGAAGCAAAGATTCCCGACCCGGTCTACGAGGGAATGTACATATATGAAGAGAGCTTTTTTGAGGCCAATGAAGTGGCCGAACCGTTTGGCTACAGCCTGAATCACAATTTCTTTTTTACCAGCGAAACACGCATTCGATTCAAGTACGACAGCCGGGCAAACCAGAAATTTGAGTTTGCCGGAGATGATGATGTGTGGGTTTTTGTGAACAACAAACTGGCCATTGATTTGGGGGGGATTCATGTTCCTCTGGAGGATGAATTCACTCTTGAGGATCTCGAAGGTAGCCACAACCTGATAGATGGTCAGATATACGAGATTGCGTTGTTTCATGCCGACCGGCGACGGGAGGTATCCACATTTAAAATTGTTCTGGGTGGTTTTGATTCCGAGAGAAGCCAATGCAAGCCGACGTGTGGGGATGGTATTGTCAGCCTTGGAGAGGAATGCGACGACGGGAATAATTTCAACGATGACACCTGCTCGACCGCATGTCGACTGTTGCGGTAGCCAGGTTTAATAAACCTGAACCATGGAAACTGCCCCGTATCAGACATTCCCACTGGACATGCCCGCTTGAAATTCGTATGAAATTGTGACCATGGCAGCCAGCGTGAAAAAAA
>JAFGQN010000126.1 GCA_016935665.1 Deltaproteobacteria bacterium
CCAAAAAATGGCACCGGGGTTTATCCCCGGCCGAAAACTGGTTGCGGCGGCAGATGAACTACCTGCCTACAACATTTTTCTATCAATTGCGACTTTGCGATCACCCTGGAGAACCCCCTTTGTTTTTTTGCTCTTTCACGATTCGTGTGTTATCTCAACTGGAAAGAATTTGAGAAAGAAACGATTCATGACTGATAATTCAATGGAATTTGCATTTATGTCAGCAGATAAACCAACGTTGAAAGAATTTCTGGCGGCACCGGTGGAAGAAATAGTTCCTTATGCACCAGCAACAATGTTCTGGGCTGTGGAAGGGACACGACGAAGTGCTGCGTTGGCTGGATTTGATATCCTGCACAAAGACGAAAAATGGGTCACCTGGTCGATACAGCGTATGCTCGAATGTGCCGGCATATTATTCCAGCATGGCGTTCGTCACGTTATGATGCCATATTTACACCCCAGCCAATTTTCCGAGGCGACGCCCGGGTATCGCGAAAATATCATTCGATGGGTTTCGCTGCTCATTACAAATCCTGCCGTCAAGGATGCATTGCGTAATACTGGCTGGCGAGTCCGTCTGATTGGCGACGAGAGCGAACTCGGAGATATTTCAAAATCAATTGCCGAAGAGATGTCCCCGTCATCGGCACACACACTGTGGTTTCTGGTCATCGAAAAAGAAGGGGCGCTGTGGCAACAGGTGTTCGATGCAGTGCTGCGAACGGGCGCACATACTTTGGACGACGCAATATGCGCTATCTACGGTGAACATATACCTCAAGCCACATTACTCCTGTCTTTTGGGAAGCCTATCGTCTCTACTGATCAATTACCGCCACTCCTGATAGGAAAGATGAACTGTTACTGGAGTCAAAAACCGGGATACCGACTTACAGAAAGGGACTTTCGAACGGTTCTCTATGATGCCGCGTTCATTCGAAAAACCTGGACTGAAAACAAACTTGGTCGCGCTGAGCTGGCACGGAAACATCAAGACGCCTGGGAGAACGGAGCAATACTTGGACTCGGTGTCAGGTTGGGGCCTCATTGGTATCCAGCACCATATTCCGCACCAATATCCACTGGAAGCTGAGCGGTCTGAACTGGGTAGTGTTGGAAACAGTTTTTCCTACCGAAGCCGGTCGGATGTCGAACCGTAATTTCTGAATAAGAGAATTATTGTTGGGTGTTGCGAAATCGGAGTTTTTGCCGTGATTCACGGCAAAAACGAGACAGTAATTCAGAGCTTAATAATGGGGGAAGTCGTTCAATGACTGGTGTTACTCCAGATGCCTGCAGCACACGTAATGTTTTCATTTTGAAAGTGGCGTCACATGGAGCAGGCGGGTGTGTTGTCCATTTGCGCTGCCGGGCAGGATGAAGAGTTCAGTGGAAAAGCGGCTTTGGCAAAACTGATGAAAATCATCGAAGTCCGGGCGGCCCGGGTCCACGACAATCATGTGTGATACCGATGCTCTGAATGCGCGCTGAAGCAATTGGGTGAGTTCATTCGCCACATCCTCGCTGTAACAGACTTCTGCGCCGATAATGACATCGAACTGTTTTAAAAATGATTCCGATAGCTGTTTAAAAGAGTATTGAACGGTGCGCACTTTCACACCATTGCGTCTGGCGTGCAATTGAACAACGGGCAGTACCAGTGGATCCAGGTCACTGCAGGTCACATCACAGGAGTGGGCACAAGCCAGGTACACCCCAATGAGTCCCCAGCCACATCCAATTTCAAGGACGCGGCAGCCTTTTTTGAAAATCGTTGCGTGACTCTCATGCTGTGCCAGAAAGTCGATGGTTCTCAGTGATGTGGGCCAGACTTTGGCGCCAAATTCACTGGGGCGATTTCCGTTGCGGAAAAGGTTGCGAATCTCCGGATGGGCGCCGGTGTAATAGGTCATGTTGTGAATTTGTTTCTGAATGTGCATATCCCCTCGATAATTTTTCCGCATTGATGACGCGATACGCCCTGTGGCATTTCGCCGGATGGTTCAACATCACAATAACCCAGGTGAACGTCGCCGGCCGGAACACGGGCCGATTCGACCACACCACGACGATTCGCTTGCAGCAGAACGCCACGACGGGGAAATCCGGTGTAAACGGGTCAACGCCACGCCTGGGACGTATAAACTGCATCGTTTGCTAGAACAATCATTTTGTGGGTCAATTCCGGTAACGCGCTGATTTAAAAGAATAAAAAGCGTTACCTGGGAGGCGACGTCGCCGCCAGTTACAATTATTTTGTCATTGACTGCAACTGGGAACTGCGGGCATATGGGGTGCTATCAATGACACATCGCTTTGTCTGTGGGCATTGTGTCGCATTTGGCATAAACAGGCAGGGAATCAATATGACGGGACCTATCAAAGTCGTTTTATGGACCACTACTTTCCAGGCGGATATTCTGGCGCTGGCCCGATATATGTGCCGCGATGCGCGTTTCGAACCCCTTGTGGTGCTGCAGGACAAAGAAGCTTTTTTAAAGGAACCCATACAGAAACTGCTGCCGGTGACCTGTCCCATGCTGGAGCGGGATGACAAAGACACATTGAAACAGATTAAAGCGTTTCATCCCCATGTGACCGTTGTGGACAATCACTTCCCGCCCAAAAAGCTGTCGCAAAAGCTGTTTGTGCTGTGGCACGGTTTTGGCTGGAAGGGTCCCAACGATGTGCCCGAATTTGCCACTATTCATAAATCCATTAAAAAGCTCACCGGCGCATCGTCCATGGCCCCCAACGACAACTTTATGTGGCAGTGTTTTGGACCAACGGATTTGGAGCACCGACATCATGTATCCGGATTTGCGAAAGAAAATCTGGCGAGTCTTGGCGCGGCGTTTACCGATGAGTTGCTGCAGCAGCCAGTGAGCCGGGAGGAGGCACTGGAATTTTATCCAGACCTGCCCAAAGGAAAGAAAGTGGCGCTCATTGCGCTCACCTGGCACTATGGCAAGGCGTTTGCCCACTGGGGGGATGATTTCGATATTTTCACCCGCATTCTGGATTATCTCAAAGAGAAAAACTGTGCAGCGATTATTCGGATGCATGACAGAAAGCGGTTCGAATCTGAATATCTGGAACGACTGGAATCACTGGTTGCCGAGCGTGACGATGTCATTATCAAATTTAAAGACCGTGATCGGGACAGCATGCTGGATTTAGTGGTGTCTGATGTGATGGTGAGCAATTTTTCATCGATTTTAAATTATTATTACGCCACTTTGAAGCCGTCGATACATGTGTATCCGGTCAAATCTTCCGATGAAGCGTTTTTGTGGCGCACCTGGAAAAAGGGTAAAATCAGAGTGAGAACGGTGGAAAACGCCGATTACGTCTGGAAGCTGCCCCCTGAAGAAAACGGTGGACTCATGGCAAAGAGTCTGGACGAACTGCTTATGGCGTTTGACAAAGCGTTGACCAGTCCCGATTGTTGCCAAACACAGTCCCGCACATTCTGC
Source organism: Deltaproteobacteria bacterium (assembly GCA_016935665.1). Taxonomy (GTDB): domain Bacteria; phylum Myxococcota_A; class Polyangia; order JAAYKL01; family JAAYKL01; genus JAFGXQ01. The sequence goes on from JAFGQN010000126.1 coordinate 3,480, forward strand.
GAACGTCACATGGCGCCGGTGGACGGTCGTACATGTGACCGCATCTGCGAGGCCATTGTTCAGTTAGCTGCATCCAAAGGTGTCTGAAGACGCACATGACGCCCTTGAACTATTTTCAACCATACAAAAACCACACCGTTAACTGATGAAGTATCAGGATAGATGAACGACAGAGCAATAAAAGGGCCTGTTCTGGATGGGCGCCACGAGCGTTGTATCCAGTCGGGTCGATATTTCCCGCTTGTTTGTAACGCTCATTGCGCCAAAAATTTCAAAAAACAACTGGATAGTCTCTTTGGGTACATCATGGCATGGCCTATCTGCAATTAGTTCTGAAAATCGCCTTTAAGAGTCCGTGGTACGAATCCAAATACGCCAAAGGGGTGTAAGGCGTATCCATCGCAAGGTGCATTTATGCCACGAAAGATACGGCTTCCTTCCCAATTGTGAGTGGGGCCAGTTCTCCTGGACGACACTGCTTTGATGGTACTTATGCCATATTCTTTGACGAGCTTCCTCTTACCAACAGAGCGAGCTGGCGACCTACCTGATACAGATTATCAGCGGCTTCCTGGATTTGCCTGGCCGCTGACGCTGTGTCCTGACCGCCGGTGTTGAGGTCGTTCATGGCGTCGGTAACCTGTCGGATACCTGCTGACTGCTGCATGGCCGCACCGGAAATTGTGCGGGCCTGCTCGGATGCCTGCCTCAGCACAGCGGCTAAATCGGAAATGACAGTATCGGTAACAGACAGCGCGGACTGTCCCTTTTGGGTCTGCAATATGGCATCACGAATCTGCCTCGCGGCTTCGCGGCTTTGTTCGGCCAGAGAGCGCACTTCTGCGGCAACCACTGAAAAACCACGGCCGTATTCACCGGCTTTGGCGGCCTCAATACCAGCGTTGACCGCCAGGAGGTTGGACTGTTCCGCAACCTCTCCGACAGTCTGTACAAAATCGGTGGCCTGGGCAAAACGATCCATGACCATCGCCAGCTGGCGCACCGACTCGAGCCCTTTTTGCCCCTGTACCATGGCTTCATCAGCCACCTTGACCACTTCCTGAGAGGTGTTTGTGGTCGTTGCACTCATCTGATGAATTTCCGCCATACTGCTGGTGACCTGCGCCACCGCCGCTGCCTGCTCGCCGGCACTGGCCGCCGTCTGACGGGACGTGGCCGACAGGTTGCTCACCACATTGAGCACAACCTCCGACTGGGCATCAATCCTGGAAATCACAAATCGCTGAATGAAAAAAATCATCATCCCAATGCAGCTGATGCACGCCAGAATAGCCAATGATACCGCCAGCGGCGTTATCCCCTGTTTTCCAAGGACCACTCCAAAGTACGTCGTTATGGTGATTGAAGGCATTACAATGCTGAAAAACTTTGACAATAACCCGTTACCGAATCGAAAACGAACCACCAAATACAAAAACGACGCTGCAACAACTCCAATTATAGCGAGCACTAAATATTCCTTCATTGCCGTTTCTCCTTGTTCTTTTTATCGGAATTGAAATTTTCAGATAAAATTAAGCACCGGATGGAGCAATGGTCAAATGGAACGATGAATTTCAGACTGAACGTTTAACCAGTGTTATTGTGCTCGAAACTGCAGTTTTTCCATGTGTCCAGAATCTGCCGAAGTTCGATTCTCCATGCAAATCCAAACTGGTAACGAGTGGGATTGAAATTATACCATTCGTTGAGTTCTCTTTGAGAAACCACAGAAATTGAACGAATAGATTTGGTTCGCCATTGATTTTTGACAAATGGGTATTCATGCGCTCCAGTCCCGCTATTGCCGCCCTGGATAAACTCCAGGGCCTGTAATAAATAGACATCGGCATCCCTGCAACGGCAGCGTGTGAGCACGTTCGCTGGAAATAGCATGTCAATTAAAGTTTCACACCAGTCTCTGCTGCACAGCAAGCAGCCCACGGACGACGAACGCCTGCGTATGAGTCTGATAGTGGCTCAAAAGGGGTCTGGGACCGTACATTTCGGGCAGTCCAGGCCACATACCATTGTCATCCTGTTGTTCGAATATATATAGCAATGCTTGCTCTATTCGTTCCATGCTTAGTATCGAGCGCACAGATATCTGTCGCATGAACGCAAGGAGCATCTGAGCGGTGGTACTGGCGCGACTGGGTTGATTGGGATGCGTGCCCCAACCGCCATCCGGGTTTTGAATCGACGCCAATTTTTTCAACGCGTCTGTTACATGCACATTTTCCACCCCCAAAGCTTCACTGACTTCGGAAATGGCATAAGGCACACCATAGTACCACGACGGAGTCCATTGACCGTTCAACTGATAACGCTTTGACAGCCATTCCCGAACAGTGCTGCGTCTGATGGAATGCCAGTCCGCTGTTTCGTTCAAGGCGGATAGGACGTGCGCGTTTACGTCTTCTACAGGGGGATCGTCAACTGTACGCCATGTGCGCCACAAACCATCCTGCTGCTGATATTCGGCAAGGAATGACAACGCGCGTTTTATGCTTTCTTCGGCCGCCGCTATTCCACGTAATGCCAGAATGGCTGCGGACGTCGTATCATTGTCGGACTCCACATCCGATGAAAATGCCCATCCGCCATCGGGGTTCTGTTCTTTCAATAAAAATAGACAGGCCGATGGCAGTGCAACTTTGTCAAACAGGGGATGACCTCGGAATGAGCGGATGGTCAAAACCGTGTCCCACAAATTGCTGGTACAAAATCGCCATGTGCCGTCCTGGTGTTGCTCATCCAAAAGATATTGTCGGCATTTTAATCTCTCAGGCGAATCCATCGCCGCTTCACACAACGCGATATATGCCAGAGCCGTGGCCACGGGGTTGCTGAAATAGCTGCCATTGGCCGCCTGCGCCGTTGTCAGTATGTTCAACGCGCTTCCGGAATGAACGGGTACCGAAAAGCGTGCTTTCAGAAGCAGACAAACAGCTGCCACTTCGATTAGATGCCACTGTTTCATTTTCGTACTGCCCCACAGATTGAACTTTTCTGCAACCAGGGCGCACAAATTTTCAGGGCTGATAGCCGATTTCACCGGGAATTGAGCATGCAACGCAAGCGCATATAACAACAGCATTCGGTTTTTGTACTCGGGCGCTGTCAGCTCTTTCATTGTCAGATCGATAGGGGTTGGACGTCTTAGACAAAATGAAGCGACACTGTGTTCAATCATGTTTGCCAGCGTTGAATGCTGCTGATATTGGGTTGTTCTCAGCCAGTTTTTTGCTTTGTCCACCGCCAGCGAGCATTCCCCTGCCGGAGAGCAATCAAGGGCGTATCCAATGAGGGCTGTCTCGAAAGCTCTAGGGTCCGGATATACCAGCCATGCGCCGTTTTCATTTTGACTCTGAATGCAGTGCCGGATCGCTTTGTAAACAGATTCGTTCAGTCTATCGCAAACCAGTGGATTGGATATCTGTAACGTATCCAACGGTATGTTATTTTGCCTCGTTTTCGATTTTTTACCAGACATGAGGATCCTCCCATTGGTGTGTTCATTGTTGGTCGCATGGCTGACAGGGTATCCGGTAAACGCTGGTCCATTTTCTGTTTCGCTGTTCTCATTTCCCATATTTGCCACTTGTGGTTTTTCGCATTTTAACATGACGACACAATGCATGTGTCTAAAAAGTTTACTAATATTTAATTTATTCAGTGTTTATTTGCGATTGCATGCGATTGCGTTGGTTCCATTTTTAACAGGAGGCCAACTTGACTCCCCCCCGAACCCTCGTACATTTTTCGTCATATTCATTAACGTTGGCGCAGTACAACAAAAGCTGGGAGGGAATCATGTTCGAAAGAATCAGTATTAGAAATGTTGTTATTTTTTGGGGAATATTCGCGTTTGCAATATCCACTACCGCGTATGGTGCCGGCTTTGACAATTTTCTTGTGGGGATTCGTGGCGCTACCATGGGCGCTGCGTATCATGGAATTGCGGATGACGCGTCGGCCGTATACTACAACCCAGGGGGGCTTGCGCTGATTGACAAGGGAAAGCTGCACGCCGAAGCGTATTCCAACTTCTTTTTCACGAAGTTCAAATACAGCGCCACCACACCGGTCGGTACGACAGACGCCGAAAGTGATGAAATTCCTATAATTCCGGGGGGCTTTTTTTCCTATTCGTTCGACCGTCTGGCACTGGGGTTCGGTGTATACGTGCCATATGGCGGTGGCGGCACCGTATACAAGAATTTTTTTCCGGCGACAGGAGATTCTCTGGAATCAAGCGCCGGGATGCTGGCGCTGTCCCCCTCTATCAGTGTGGAGATTGTAGAAAAATATTTGTCGGTGGGGATTACACCAACGATTTATATTGGGATGCTTGAAAACAAATTGAATCCCATGGACGACCCCACCGGTACGACACGGGTCACCACCGAGAACACGGGATATGCCGGAATTGGGGCCGCGCTGGGCATCATGTCTCAGCTGACGCCAAAACTCAAAATCGGATTCATGATGCGAACGCCAGTGAAGGCCAAAATCGACGGCACCATGACCACGAGTAATCCGCTGATGCCGCAGGATATGGAACGCGATGCCACCATGGAATTTACAATTCCCATGGATCTCACCCTGGGTATTGGTTTAAATCCAATCAAACCGCTGACCATTGGGTTTTCCACAGTCGTCCTTTTTCATAACATGATGGATGAGATGGCCACTAAAACCACCATGCCCAATCCGGTTACCGGCGAGGAAATGGATGTTACTTCCAAACAGAAAACACACTATCGAACCAACGTTCGCGTCGCGCTGGGTTTGGAGTACATGTTTGTAAAACAGTTTGGCTTAAGAGGTGGCCTTCAGTTTATTCAGAGCGCCACTAAATGGCAGGGACTGGTTCCGGTATCCAATGATGTAAATCAATTGGTATCGTCACTTGGGGTTACCTGGAAAATGGTCGACTTTCTTGAACTGGATGTGACGGGTATGCGGGTGACCGGGTTTGAGAGGGAGCGAGAAACGCGAATGCCGGTGCCGGGAGGCGGCGGGGTGACAATTCCATTAAAGGAAACATTTGACTCCGACCATTGGGTTTTGCTGGCGGGCCTCCGCTTCAACATGGATTTTGCCAAATAGCTCCGCGGGCGATGTGGAATGGTTTGCTTTTAAAATCGCATCTATAGAAATTATCTGATATTCTTTCGGTACACCGAACATCGCGTCCGGGTTTGCATCCCTCTACGGGACGGATGTGTTGCGTGTGCCATGTCTTGCGCAGAGGAGGAACTGCTATGAGAACTTATGTTATTGGAGTGATGATTTTTTTTCTGCTGTTTGTCGGTGGGGGGTGTGACAATGTCAAAGATGAAAATCCGGAGGGCAATGGTCATTCGATTGCGGGCGGCAGCTGTGGCAAGGTTTCCTGCAAGGCAAATCTGCAGGAGGCACGCACGGCCTTTATCAATGGAGATTACGAGGCGGCGTTTGCGCAGTACCGTTGTGGCGATACGGTGGAAGCTGCGGCCGGCGCCGCATTAACACGTTTGGCCCTTATCATGCAAAGTGATGCAGTAAGTGATATTCTCAAGGATTTCGGTTCTGATACGCCATTTTCCGCCACGGACATCATGGGTAAAAACGGAATCCTGTTCCAGCTGGGCAGTTATAACGATGGCAGTTCCAGTTTTGAAATACCGAACCGGACTTTCACCAACATTCCAGCGCGGATCGAAATCGATACGTCCGATTATCCGGCATCTTCATCTTCGGTGGACGGGCCCAGCGGAGCGGACAGCATTGTAATTCACGCCGACAAAACCACGCGTTCACAGGAGGTTTCGTTTCGGATGACCATTCTTCCACAGCTGCAGTTGCAGGCAGGGGATACCATTGCAGTGGAAATGACCTGCGATGCGGATTCCAACCGCGCGGATGTATCGGTCAATCCTCTGCTGGACAGCCTGAATGTATCTCTGGAGATAGAGACAGAGGGCGAGTACATCGACTGCAGTCTGTTTAGCTATTTTTCCAATCCGGATGAATGTCCATCAAGAGCCGGCGCGATTGATGTGGTGAAAATGGGAGCACCAAATGAACCTGTGGAACTGCGGTTCACCGATATTCCGCTGCGCTGTTACACGGATTCAGAAGTACAGGAACTGGTGTTTTTCTCCGGCACGGTTAATGGCGCGCTGAAAGCGGACGACTTTGAAACCGCTCACATGCATCCTCTGTTTAATGATCCGGAAAGTGAATTTGAGGCGATTCCCGATGGCCTTACGGTAAACCAGCTCATCGCACACATGGCGCCGTTGAAGGACGCCTTTACAGAAGCCGCCTGTTATGCGGCCATGGCGGACAACGGCAGCAAAGGCGCGGTGTACATGATTCCAAAGGAGCTGGCGGGAACAAAAGAATTGCCGGTGACCACACGGGATACAAAGTTAATGGCCGTTCTGTTTTACGGGGCAGCCGCAGCGATTCAGATTGCAGGCTCATATGATGTTCCCATTCGACTGGGGTTGATGGACGATATGAGCACCGGGGAAATTGCCGAGGAAATCAACGCCAACATCGGGAGCTTGAAGTCAAATCATCAGATGGCGGGAGCGCTTGCCAGTATGCAGATGGCCGCAGCGCAACTGGCAGGTGCGATCAATGCCAAAGAAGATGTGGGATTGCTGCGCTCCAATACGTATACCGCGGGACTGGAACCGTTGTTGCTGGAGTACGCCCAGTTTTTTTTGACGTCTCTTTCCAATGGGTTGACGCCATTTCCCAAAACCAATCCACCGGTCATGATGAATTTGAAGGCCCTGTTCACCAACCCTCCCGATCCGTCGAAAATCAGCAGTGATATGCTGGTGGTGGAAACCGAAGACTGGGATGGCGAGTATGTGGAAGGGGTTGAACAGTTTTTCAAAGAATTGCTGGTAAACGCAGTTCCGGATTTTGATTACGATATGGATGAGAGGGATTGGGGTGAAGATGCCTGGGAAATGCATGGCGAAGACGCCGAAGAGTGGTATTTTGCGACGTGTGAATTTTTTGGCTGTGGCGGATATTATGAAGAGCCCTCGCTTATAGGGATTAGCTCTGGCGATAGCAATAGCGCTGCCAATGAGGATGACTTTTGATTTCGCGGCTGACACTGGCAGTGCTGTTGGCCATTTTGGGCGCAATGCTGGTGAGCCTTCCCTGCGTTGGGGGCAGTAACCGGGGGCTTGTGAAACGCAAACTGGTTCGGTTGTCCAAAATACTCAACGAAGAGAATCCCCAAAAACGAACTCTGCGTTTAATGACCGAACTCCATCAAACGTTTGACTATGGTGCTTTTGAGCAAAAGGTGCTGCAGGATGCAGGTGCAAAAATGACACCATCGCAGCGTCAGCGATTTTCAACGGTTTTTCGAACTCTGTTTGAACAAAAAATTCTCGCGCTTGCCAGTGATGAAAGTCTGTACTGTGAACAGTACACGGTTTCTGAGGGCGAGCGGGAGTCCGATGTGTTGGTTCGCTGTGAAAAAAGGGCCAACACCGATTATATTATTTTGCATTTCAACTCCACTAAAAGCAAATTGGTAGAAGACCTCAGCCTCGGCGACACACTGCTCTCGCGTAATTATCGCGGTGTTATCAACAAAACCCTCCGCAAAGAAGGCGTCGAGGCACTCATCGCCAAAATTGCCGCTAAAACGGACGGCCCGGTAGACGGCACGTCGCTATTTTGAAACACAGAGAACACTGCTGCAACTCATATGCCCCCATACCCTGTTCCTCGCCAACTAATCGAGAATTTCCGACGATATCGATGTCGTCGGAACTGATATACGGTAACGCGTGCGCGGCATCCACACGCGGGGACTCAACCATTAGTGAATATTTTTTAACAAAGTCCGAGGTGTCATCCTGCCAAAGGTCCACGCGCATCCCGGGGAGAGTCGGGGAATTCAGCGCAGGGCTGAAAATGATTGTCTGAACATCGGTGTCAACAACATCGCTGACGGTTCTAAAAATGCCATCATTGTTTATTTCAATCCAATCCCCTGCGTTGAACAATACGCGTGTTTGACCCAGCACCACGGTTTGAGTGTTTGCCGCTTCAGTGGTGATTGTGGTGGCGGCGGGGGCGTTGACAAACAATGGTTCGCCACTGATAGTTCCCTCCGCATCCAGTTCGGATTCCAGAAGGGAATACGAAACGTCATCTGCGGATGCGCTTTCTGATAGCTCCTTGAGAATGTCGTTGTTCCATATGATATTGTTTTGGACGACGCACGTTCCCTGTGGTGAGTGGATGGCGCCCGTCCCACCATTGAAATGAAATTTGGTGTCACTCAGACTGAGATTGCTGCAGTTTTGCTGCATGACCAAAGAAAACAAATCATTGCTGCCCAAAGGAGAGTCTGTACACCAAAATGCGTCATAATGCTTCCTTTCGACCCGGAATGTATTTTTTGACAATACCGCAATTGCGAAAGAGTTCACAATGTGCAACCCTGCTTTCTAAAAATAAACACCACGGCAGTGGGCTGAACGCAAAAATAGATCGGTTCCCTCAAAAAACAGGGGTTGCGCGATGAATTTGATTAGTGCTACACAGCCAATGAATACAGGAATTGCGGTATTTGATGCATTGGCATCGATTCCCGAAAGCGAAAGATATGGAAAATGTCAAAAACTTTTGAAATTCAAGGAACCATTCATTCCATTGGCGCCACCACCGAATACGGCAGCAACGGGTTTAAAAAGCGAGAATTCGTTATAAAGCTAACGGGCGAGGATGAAAATCCCGCGTATCCCAATCACGTGGCGCTGGAGCTCATAAAGGACAAATGCGCCATCATGGATACATTCAAAGTGGGTGAAGAAATCAATGTGCGCTTCAACCTCTCCGGACGTCTTTGGCAGGGATCGGGAAAGCCCGAAAGATGCTTTACCAGTTTGCAGGCGTGGAAGGTCGACCGTCTTCAGAACAGCGCGAATGCAGAGGGAGATAATTTCGACGAACCCCCGCCCGGGTTTGCCGACTACGACGACGATATTCCATTTTAGTCGGCGCGTTACGGAAGCGCGCGTGTTTGTGTTTGATGATTGGATGGAAAAATCAGCGGATCAATAAGTGGAATATGTAACGCAGTTGGCCGTGCCGGACGGGTGGCCACTGTTGTCTTTTGGGGGAATCGGACACTGTAAAACGGGTGTGCGGCCCAGGACGTTCACGCCACCCGCTCGAACTGAAATTGCGTGTTTGCACAGATGCATAGTCTTCAGTGCTGTGTCTGGTGACATAGTACCCGCCTGGATAATCCTGAATATAGTCATCGTTATTGGTTGCAGCAGGTGATTTTGATATCCCGACACACCCAACATCGGCCTTTCGCCAAATGAGGCTATTGCTTGAGGTGGAAGGAATCCAGTTCGAAGTTGGTGTTTCCGCCGAACTTGAGGCACAGATCGTGGGGACCGGCCGGGGCGTCGATGGTGCAATCCAACTCGGCGAAGTCGCCCATTCCACCGGTGCTCTCAACATCGCAACTGCCAACCGAGGTTCCAGGTGATCCATCTATACAGCCGTCGATAAGTACGTCGATGGTGCCGCCACCAGCGCTCGACGCCACTTTGGCCACCAGATGGGTGGCGCCTTTGCGGAAATTCACCTGTGAATATGCCACCCAATCCCCGTCATCAATGCCGGCAACTCGGACCGTCTGCCCCGCCTTGCCATCCACGTCAATACCGTGTTGAGCGGCAATGGTTTCGGCCTGGACTTCAGAGAATCCATCGAGACACTTGAGCTGACTGACGGTGAAGTCATTGGTGCTCATTTCTGCTTTATTGATGGAGCCGTCGGCGGCGTAGGTAATCTCCTGGAACGCAATGCTGCGCTCGTAGATGTTGTCGTTGCTTATTTCTTTGGTCAGTTTGCGGTTGTGATAGAAAACGTAGGTTTTGCCCTTGAATTCCACAATGGAGCCATGGTTGTTGTTGCCGTTGTTGATGCCACTGTTGCCAAGTAGCGCGCCCTTGTACTCGGAACCTTCCATGGTGGGTGAATCGCCAATATAATACTCCAGAGCGGCGCCGTGGCCGTTGGAGAAGTCTGAGGAGTAGCTGAAGTAGTACTTGCCATCGTGTTTGTGCATGAATGACGCTTCGAAGAACGCCGTTGTGGCAATGGTTGTTGCGCGCGTATCCTTGAAGCCCATCATGTCGTCGTTCAGACGCACCACCCGGGCGTTCTGGCCACCATCACTGCCACCACCGAAGTACAGATAGGCCTGACCGTCGTCGTCCACGAAGCACGCGGGATCAAACAGCCATGGCACATTCGCATTTGGAAAGCTCGACGACAGCATGCCGTGGCCAAGAGGGTCCGTGAACGGACCACCGGGGTCATCGGAAACAACCACGCTGATCTGTGAGCCGCCGTTGGTAAGAAACATGTAGTACTTACCGTCTTTCTCGCAGGCCGTGGGCGCGAAGAGTCGACTTGCCCAGCTCAAGTCACTGGCACTTACGGCAACGCCGTGATCTGTCCAGTTGACAAGGTCATCGGACGAATAGGCGTGGTGGTCGACCATTACGAAATCGCTCGACCCAGCCACGTCATGAGAAGCATAAACATATATGCGATCACCATAAACGATGGCATTGGGATCTGCAGTGTACATATGGGAGATAAATGGATTGCGTGCCTTGCCATTGGGGACGCAATCATCAGCGTCGCCATCGCTGTCCGAGTCCGTATCGCTGTCCGAGTCCGTATCACTGTCCGAATCTGTATCACTGTCTGTATCTGAGTCGGTGTCAGAGTCCGAATCGGAATCGGAATCCGTGTCAGTGTCGGAATCGCCATCGGTATCGGAATCGCCATCGGAATCGCCATCAGAGTCCGAATCGGAATCAGAATCAGAATCCGTATCTCCGTCAGAATCAGAATCCGCATCGGAATCCGCGTCAGAGCTCACGTCTTTCCCCCCTGAACTTCCCCCCGAGCACCCAGGCGTGTTCAAGCAGCTCGCTGTAAATAGTAAAATTGTCATTATTGCCAACTTGTTCATAATATTTCTCCGTTGATTAAATCAGTAAATACCATCTGGAATACAGTGGGCCACAACTCCTCAAAACGGGTAGATTCCAATTGTCAACAAGCCACTCAAAACGCCCGCAAAAGCTCTCGGGGCGTTTGGCATGAGGCATGTGAGATAAGCCACCCTTTTTTGCAGACGAAGCCGCAAGGTCTGCCCGCGGTAGCAATGCATTTTTACGCATTCTCATTATTTCGTGTGAGGGGAATAAGCGACTGCGCTGCGATTACATATTGTGCCGATTCTTTTTAGTAGCTGAATACGAATATTCTGAGCCCCGGTCCCAGACTCCGGTAATTATTTTTCTGGTTGATTCCATACCAAAATTTCGGGTGTGCGACGCCATGCAGTATATCGCACAGCCGCTTTTGCCCGACGTCAATTAGAATTTCCGGTTAACGACAACTAGAATTCCTCACTTGCTGAGGGAAGCGAAGCTTCCCGATTGAGATGCGCCCGGCATGGGGGTGGAATAGGAGATGAAAGTCCTCTGGGAACCCGAAACGGAGGGATCCCGCACAGAAGTGGCAAGGGCGTTTTTGAAAAGGGCGTATCGGTGGGGGCGATTTGGAAGGCAGGGGAGCTCTCTCGGGTTCCGCATGTGGTCGACAGAGTGGTTCAACAGGCGGTGCTTCAGGTGATGAGTCCTCATTACGAGCCGGAATTTCATCGGTGCAGCCACGGATTCCTTAAGGGCCGAAGCTGCCAGACAGCGATAAAAGAAACTGTAAGCCATATAGAAGAAGGCTATGACTGGGTAGTGGACATCGATTTGGAGAAATTCCTCGACCGGGTCCATCATCAGCGACTGGTGAGCAAATTGGAAAAGAAGATAACCGATAAACGAGTTACCCGACTGATAGTGAAACTGCTGAAGTCCAAGGTGGTCATGCCGGACGGTGTGGTGATAACAAATGAAGAGGGGGCGCCACAGGGCGGTCCACTAACACCATCAACGCAATGGAAAACTTTTCATGGAGCAGTTGGATTTTACGACAGGCGCTTCTGCTGAGAACGCCAGGAGGAAGGGAGTATCTCATGAAAAATGTAGCGCTGTGTGCGAGGGTATCTTCTGAGCAGCAGGCTCAGCAGTCAACAGTTGACAATCAGGTTGCCGCATTAAAAAAACAGGCAGAAACAGAAGGTCATATTGTACTGCCTGATGATGTGTACATTGATAACGGATATAGTGGCGCGTCGCAGCTATGACCATCGCTTGAGCGCCTGAGGGATTGTGCCGCGAGTGGCGGAGTGGATCTCGTATATGTGCACAGTCCGGATCGGCTGGACAGGTGTTACGCTTATCAGGTTCTGCTTCTGGATGAATTTTCGAGATATGGAACAGAGGTGAAGTCTCTGAATGGGCCGCCAGGAGAAAGCGCGGAAGATATGCTCCTCGTGCAGGTACAGGGAATGATTTCCGAATACGAGCGGGCGAAGATATTTGAAAGATGTCGCCGCGGCAAACTGCATAAAGCGCGGCAGGGATTTACCAGTTGTCTCAGTGGTGCGCCTTATGGGTATATGTACGTGCGAAAAACCGACAGCGAGCCTGCCCGGTACGAGATACTTCTTCATGAAGCGAAAACTGAACCCCGATGTCCCGAGGAGCCGGATGTGCTCCCACAAGTCCGGTTCTGTGACGAGCCGGGGGAGAGCAATCTCCCCTGGCTACGTGCGACAGAACACCGCATACCAAAACGATTATCGGATAGGGCAACAGACTTTATTTAATACGCCATTTCGCGCTTGCTGCTGTGCCAGCTGTTGAGGTTCCCCCATTTGGGTTCCCATTGTACACCGAAAAACCATCCCAGTGACATTTCGTAATGGGTTTTCTTTCCGTGTGCCTTTTTAAATGAAAGACTGGGACTTTTGGCGATGGAATCTCGTGTTTTGGAGAACATGTTGTTGAGTGAAATTCCGCCAAAAAACGACAGGCGATCAAAGAAGCGATACCCAACGCTCGTCCTGAGTTTCGCAATAGAGTATGCCTCTGTTGTATTTTGCGTTTCGTCTTTATTGGGATGCCACTGATAAATGGCGTCAATCTCAGTCCACACCGGATCGAACTCCAGATGGGCCCCTAGTCCGATAGTACTCATCGCCTTCTTTTGGTCTTTTAAATTTGCTGCCAGATTAGAGCCCAAAATACTGTAGGTGTATCGATTTCCCATTTTAAGCAGGAAATCTGTCTGGCCTGTTTCAGATACCGATATGCCAGGGGCCAGCAACCCATTTCCTGCGAAATTAATGAGTCCCAGCTGCACTCCTTCAAAGTCTTCCCAGACCACGTTTATCAGTCCCAGCTGAAATCCCTTTGCGTTCCTTGCGTAGTTCGCCAGGCCGAATTGCTTGCCATGCAAACCGAAGCTGTTGACGTTCAACAGCCCGGCCTGAGCCCCGTCGGTGGTCGCACCAGTGTTTATTAATCCGGCCTGAAATCCTTTCAGTTCGCCTTTTTGTACGTTTACCACACCTGTCTGAAGGCCGTGCATGTCAACGTTCAAATTGACCAGGCCGCCCTGCACACCGAAAAATCTATCGCGGTTGACATTGACCAGGCCGCCCTGCACACCATGAGTGGTGTGTCCAACGTTTACCAGGCCAGCCTGGACACCTGCCGAGTAATGTTGGCTGACATTGACCAGCGCGAACTGACCACCGTGCAGTGAGCCTGCTGAGTTGTAAAGGTCGGAAACCTGAATTCCATAAACCGTATGGGTTCTAATGCTCAACAGATAGCCGTATTCAAATCCGGTCAGTGAGTGGCCTTTGCCCGCAAGATTCAGCGCCAGTATGTTGCGCGTTGGTGTACTGCCATTGGTGGAAAGATCGGGAAACACTCCCAGCGCCAAAGGGCGAAGCCGGACGAAGGTGCCATTACCTTGGCCGTTGCCATCGCCGACAGTTGAGGTGTCCTGGAATGTAGAGCCCCTGGACACTGTGGATGTTCGCCATGCAATGGGAAGCGTGTAACGGTTAATTCGGGCGGGTGAGGTAGCGCTTACTCGAATCTTCCCCCTGCGCAGGGTTCCGCCGTCGGAAATCGTCACTTCGTATCTTCCGGATTTAACCCCCAGCTTTACGGGAATGTCTGAGCGTTTGTTTACTTCCGCAATTAAATTTCCCTGCTGGTCTCGGACGTAAATAAATCCAGTCACTTCCTGGGCAATGATGATTCGCGTTTTGTTGGCGCGCAGGTCAGTCAAGACGACATCCCCGCTTCCGGCAAGTCTGAAGTCGTAGTTGGGGTGTTGTGCGCCGGCCTGCGTGTCCTGGGTGCGGTGGAGCGTCTCATCAAATGCATATTTATACGACTCGTTCAACGTAATGCGTCCATCCCTGTCCGCATCCGCAGCGCCACGCATTCCCGAGACGAGATAGTGCGTAAAAAAGGACCCTTCCACCTTATCCGATTCCTGCGATACCTCATCCGCAGCGGACGAGGTTAAAAGTGCGATACCGTTCACTTCAGTTGATGCATCCATCAGGAATGGCGCGGTTCGCTTGCCGCCTTTAAGCCGCACCAGTGTACCCGAGGCGCAGGAATCCAAAATGCCAATACGGACTCTTGCGGGCAGTGTGTCGATTTGCTGTTTCATTTCAACGAAGCTGAATATGTCGTTTTGCAGCAGCAAACCATTTTCATCAGAGTGACCGGAATAGTAAAAAATGACTTCTGTTCGATGTCCGGATGCGCGGGCTTTTTTTAGCAAACGGCGAATGCGCACAAAACCGTCCTTCAAGGATTGCTTTGATGCATTGGTCAGTAAAATAAGGTCGTTTTTAGCCACACCGCCAAATTCGGTCAGCACGTTTGCAAAAGAGTGGGCATCCGTATTGGCATAACGCAATCGCGCCCTTTCGCCCCCACCATCGTTCACTCCAACCACCAGCGCAAAGCGATGAACCGGCGCTTTACCAGCGGCATAGGTTCCCACTGCAATACCAAAAATGATTAACAAAATAACAAGCCCCAATTGGCCGATGGATTTTTTCATCGTAAGCGCTCCAGCTGTTCACCCCGGATGTGCGTAGCACAATCACCCCCCCCTGAAAACAGTCATTTACATTGCTGATTGTTTACGGGGCGAAAGTATTTACTGCCGGTGGGCGCATGGCTTCTGGCAAAATCCTGTTCATTGCCTGCAAATCTCGTGCTGGGAAAGCAGGTTTGCCCGAAAAAGAAAAAGAAATCTTTGGGAAAAAATGAAGAAACCTGCTTCGGACGCGCAAAGAAAATCAAGAAAACGTGCGCTGGAACCCTGGTTGCTTGCGACCTCGTTGCCGGTTGAAACAGCGAACTCGATAGTAAAACTGTATGCTAAAAGGATGCAGATAGAGGAAGGATTTCGCGATATAAAAATCATCGCTTTGGCTGGTGCTTTGAGGATTCGAACTCAAAATCACCAGAGCGCCTTCGTGTGTTGCTTCTCATTGGTGCCATCGCGATGATTGCGGTGACTCTTATGGGACAGGCGGCAGAACATAGAAATCTTCAGCGCCACTACCAGGCGAATACAACTCGAAAACGACGCGTGCTTTCGCTGTTTGTTCTGGGAATGAACCTTATCAAACATGGGAAGGATATTATCTTCTGTAGGCCTTTGTGTTTTGTTCATCCATTACCTGGTCAGTATCGATCATCAACTCTGCAAGGTTTTAGCGAGAGACCATTATTTTTGGGGGCCATCATGGTCATACGGTATCAAAGCGCCATTAACGGAAACAGGTGTAGCAAAGAAGCAAACTGATGCGCATGATCCCGATAAGGTCAATCAGTCGCAGCTGGTGCGAATATCGGTGAGGGGACGGCGGTCCATTCCGGATTTGGCCACAAGTTCATCGGGGCATGCCACTTCCTGATAGTTCAAAATAGGATTGTCGGCCGCTTCAAACCAATCCACGAACCACATGCACCCCGCCAGCAGGTCGGGCATTTGTGAAAAAATCCGTTGGCAGAAATCCGCCACGCAACTCTTGATTGTGTCATGACTCGCATTGGGATTCTGCTTTTTGCATTGGGACAGGAACCCGCCGTATTGTACGCCCAAATCCGTGGCCGGAACGTTCCACTGATTTGAACAGGCGTTGAATGCCCCCACTCCACCCCCTGGAATCAGTATGTCAAACTGATGCCCCGCAACATCGTAGCCAATATTGGTGGCCTGAACAATCATGCGTTTGCCTTTGATAGCCGTCGCGCCCTGGTCGGATCCGTAATGCCCCTCGCCGGTAAATTCGATTTCGTAGCAACGGCCGCATACATCTCCGGAGGAGGTGGCCGCAAAACCGTAAGACAGGTTTTCGCTTTTTACCCATGGGGACATGTTCCAGCACATATGGCCAGGGCCGCCATCACAGGCACTGGACACATTGAAGTCCCATCCATAACTGACATCATTGACGCTGCAGGACATGATTGGGGTCACCGACGAAGGAACATTGCCGCGCCATCCGCAGTGGGGTTTGCAGCAATCCCAATATCGGGTTGCGTAACCGGTGCAGCCAAGAGCGCAATCGGCCGCGCAATTCTGGCTGGTTTCATGGCCAAAAGTGCAAATATCATCGCCACATTCGCCGCAGTCATCGTAGCAGTTTTCGAGGGTTTCCGGCCAGATGCAGATGCCATCGCCGCATTCACTGCAGTCTTCTTTGCAGTTGTCAATGGTTTCCGCCGCTGAAGTACATACGCCGTCGCCGCAGGAGCCGCAGTCCGCATAGCAACTCTCAGCTGTTTCAGCGCCGTTGCACGTTCCATCGCCACAGGAGCCGCAGTCTTCATAACACGTTATTGGGTCTTCGGGCGCATCGCAACTGTCGTCGCCACAGATGGGGGAACAATCTGCCGGACACCCTGCGACCGTCTCGCCGATGTCGCAAACACCGTTGCCGCAACTGCTGCAATCCAGGTCACAGGAAAAAAAATCTTCCGGCAAAACACATTGACCGTCTCCGCAGTACCCAACCACAGCACAATCCTCCGCGCAGCTTTGTGCTGTTTCGGGAAACTCACACACGTCATCTCCGCACGATGTGTTTGTCGCCGTATCCGGGGAGCCTGTATCTTCAATCGTCTCAGTATCTTCGGTGTCGTCGCTATCTTCGGTGTCGTCACTATCTTCGGTGTCGTCACTATCTTCGGTGTCGTCACTATCTTCGGTGTCGTC
>JAFGQN010000012.1 GCA_016935665.1 Deltaproteobacteria bacterium
CAACCGAGAGCATACGCGGGAATACTTTGGCACATCGTAACCGCGCCCCTCGTGGGCGCGGGAAGAACGGTCAGGGGCAAACGAGAGTCAACGCGGGAATGCTTTGGCACATCGTAACCGCGCCCCTCGTGGGCGCGGGAAGAACGGTCAGGGGCAAACGAGAGTTAACGCGGGAATGCTTTGGTACATCGTAACCGCGCCCCTCGTGGGCGCGGGAAGAGCAGGTAGCTCCCTGTTCAGAGCTGCTTGAACCTCCGCCGATGCAGTCTTACTGGCCGTCATGGGTCTTGCGCCACATTGGAAGCGAAAGCGACAGGTCGTTTAGCTGCGGTGTTCCGCCGCGCCCACGAGGGGCGCGGTTACGATGAGCGGAGTGTGTGTGTGCTGCGGTGTTCAGCCGCGCCCACGAGGGGCTCGGTCACGATGACAGGGGAGCCGTTGTCCCGCCTGCACTGCCGCGCCCACGAGGGGCGCGGTCATGATGATGCGGAGCGGGTGTACTGCGGTGTTCCGCCGCGCCCACAAGGGGCGCGGTCACGATGACAGGGGAGCCGTTGTCCCACCTGCACTGCCGCGCCCACGAGGGGCTCGGTCACGATACTTGCCGACGGTCTGATGGCTGCGTTGAATTGCGTCGCTCACAAGGAGAGTGACAAAACGGTTGAACTATTCGGTGCAGTATCCCTTTAGATATTGCTTAAAACCGCCAGTTAATGGTTCGCAATGGGTAGGAGGTGCACAATTGCTATCTGAGAGGCACACTGGTGTCAAATAGGTTTCTTCAGCTATAATATCCGGTGACTCGCATTTCGTGAAACACTGAACATCATGCGGAACAATGAAAAATGCGCAGAGTTCCCCCCCCGTACAATCATTTGATGAATCACAAACCAGCCGTAATTGGGATTGCTTACTACTTGCCACTGGACAATCCATCGCATCTTCTGCGCATATCCCATCACCGTCTTTGTTTACACAACAGTGATTCCCCGCATCACAAACCCCCGCACTTCCACAATCCACCGCTGGGCGAAACTCGCATTCGCCGTTGCCGTCGCATACGTCATTTTCGTTGTCACCGCACTGCGTGCGAGACGCCGCCGGGGTGAATTTTGCGGTGCAGTCCTCCTGGGTGTTGCACTCGCCAAAAGCTTTACATATTTGAGAGGGTGGGGTGTAGATGGCGCAGGGGGTGTTTTCTTTGCAGGTGATTGGGGAGCACTCGGTGTCGTTGGCAGGGGTGATACTGCACTCGCCGGTGGTGTCGCATTGTTGACAGGGATCGGCACAGTCGGATTGGCAGCAGACGCCGTTGGCGCAGTAGGTGGATGCGCAGTCGGTGTGATTGCCGCACGGGGCGCCGAGTTGTTTTGTTCCGGTAGTTGGCGTATTGGTGTCCTTTGCCGTTTCTGTGTCGGCAGCAGAATTGATGGCAGTTCCCGTGTCCACAGCGGTGGCCGTTTCGGTGTCTGTGGACGTGTCGCTGCCAATGATGGCACTGCTGTCCGCGGTTGAGCCGGAATCTGTATTGGTGTCTGTATTCCCATCGGTGGCAACAATCGCGTCGGCGCTTGTGCCAATATCTGTGTTGGTATCCGTACTGGAATCGGTGTCGGTTTCCAGTTCGCTCTGGGAACCAAAGTGATACTTGTCAAAATCTGTTCCCAGCGCACAGCCGACAATAACGATTGGTAAAAGTAAAAGATGCATTTTATTCATGAGAAGCCCTTTGATTGCGGGGCAAACGCCCCACGTCCGCCCTGAGAATTGTCGAAAATTGAACCAATTTGACACGGTTCCGTTTTAGGAAGAGCAGGTGTTGACGGTATTTAGTCAGCTTGTTTTGAAGAGTATTTAAAACACGTAGCGACTTTTTGAAAGGTGTTTTTAGTAATCCAAATCAATTTCTGTGATCGAGATGGTAACATCATCGCTACTGAAAGTGGCGTAAGTTCGAATATTCATATAGCGAAACACCACTGGTTCTTCGTCCCATGGCTGATCTTCGTAGACTCCCCAACAACCTTCCCATGAGCCATTAATGAATCGTTCCAGTTCTCCATAGCTGTAGTGGCTAAGGACATACTGACATCCACTAACTCCATTTTCTGTTTCCAGAGTGACGGTTTCAACATCGCCAGTGGCTGTTATATATACATCTCTCGGATCCACTGCTCCGCTAAATACGAACTGAATACTTCCCAACTGATCATCATCCAACGCCCACTCTGCGTTCACCTGGCTGGCAGTTTGTGAGAAAACCAAATCAAGAGGTTCAGTTGAAACGAGTTCGTCACTGCTCACTTGTTCGAACGTCAACGGAAATAAAAATTCGCATTGCGCCGTTGCACTCGGGCTCACCACCCCACACCCCGAACAATCTCCCATCACCCATTGGCCGGCTTCGCATACCTGCAGGTTGCCGGTGGCGCAGGAGCCTTTGTAGCCGTCGGCGGCGGTGCAGACGGCGGGGGTTTGAGAGTCGGAATCCGTGGATTGAGTGATTCCAGTGGCGGTGTCGGTTACAGATGTGTCCGTGGAAAGGGTGTCGGAGTCAGAAATGTGAGCGGCGGAGTCCGAATCCGGGGGGGAGCATTGGGTGGTGCAGGCGGTGGAGAGGCAGTCTCCAATGGCGGTTAATGCGGTCAGATCGGCGATGGCCATGTTGGCCGGGATGCAATTGGCGACGCATGTTTCGTCCTGACAGGTCAGTACGCACGAAGAAGCGGTGGCGCACGGTGCGGATGCCTGACAGGTGGTCAGCTGGGTGGCGCAGTTCGTGGCCATGCAGGTTTGGCATGCCACAAGCGGGTTGATTTGCTCGGAGTCGGTGGCAGTGGTGATGCTGGTACCGGAGTCGGTATCGGCAGGTATAATGGGCTGGCTGTCGGTGCCCAGCTGGACGCACAGATTATTGTAGCAGCTGAGGGTGCCATTGCACGTGTTGTTGCCGTAGCAGGGATACCCGGCGTCGCCCTGGCCAGCACCGGTGTCTGTGGTGCCGGTAGCCATGCATAAATTGCCCGTGCATTCGAGGCCGGCGTTACAGGTCCCGTTGCCATAACAGGCACCGCCCAACGAGCCCGGCCCAGTGGAGCTTGCCAGAACACACAAATCGGTTTCGCATTTCAAACCCTGATTGCAGGTGCCGTTGGGATAACACGCGGCGCCCGCGGTACCCTGGGCGGCCGTTTCCGTTTTTTTGTCGTCGCTGCCGCAGCCCGACAGCAGCATGAATCCGATAAAAAGAGTCAGTGCTGTAAGTAATCCCCGCATATTCATTGGAGTTCCTTTCATTGTACGCATCAAACCAGGATGCAGGTGGATATGCATAAAAGCAATACATTGGTATTCGTCAAATCGACGAAGGTCCATTTAAACCGAATTTTTACATCAGAGCAAGAACTGTTTATGGAATGTGTAGAACCAAGCGAAAATTATCTGCAAATGAGAGAAATGCGTTGGTCCTATGGGGCGGGTACGACGCGAACGTAGAATTCGGCGATGGTGAGGCCCAGGTGCCAGGGCTCGCCGTCGTCGCGAATCAGTAAAAAAACAGGATGAATATTGGGGTCTTTGCGCGCCTGAAGATTTAATGGGTCTGCCGGGGCGCCGCCGGTATATTCTTTGTATTCGGGGGCAATCCAGGGCTCGATGGCTTCCCGTCGCGATTTGAAATCCCCGGCAGTGGAAATCCATTGGTAGCGCAGTGTATTGCCTGGCAATGCGGCACTGGACACCGCCTGAAAATGAACTTCTTCGTCCTCGGTTATGGTGAGGGGCGACGCCATGGCGATTTGTCGCTGCGCTTCGAAATCGGGCGCTGTGCTGACGGCTGCGATGATGTCAACGATGGTGTCGTCCGCGCGATGCAGCGCCAGCCTGGACAGCGTGGGG
This sequence comes from Deltaproteobacteria bacterium, assembly GCA_016935665.1. Classification (GTDB taxonomy): domain Bacteria; phylum Myxococcota_A; class Polyangia; order JAAYKL01; family JAAYKL01; genus JAFGXQ01. The sequence goes on from JAFGQN010000012.1 coordinate 3,898, forward strand.
TTGTTGGTGCGCGGTGCGTTGGGCGTTCGCGATACCGTTAGCGTACGCATTCCAAAAAGCACGTCATTGCTGTTCAAGATGGCGTCAATATCGTCGATGCCGCCCAGATTTTCGAGCAGACGGTTGTCTTTGGCCACGGCCACCGAGATCATATATGCCGCCATACCGTGTTCGTTGTACGCGTCGTCGGGAATGGACGGTACAACAAATTGAACTGTCTGTCCCAAAAGGGGGATTAGAGAATCAGTGCCGTCCGTCATCCATATTGCCGACAGCGCCGGACGTTTTCCAAGACCGTCGGCCACATGAACGGTAGCCGTGACCGTATCACCAGGAGACGCCTCGGGCGGATTGAGCGTAATGCCGATGATTTCAGTTTTCTTTAATACCGCCTGGGTGGGGTCATCAAACTCTTCGAAGCAGGCGATGACCAGCGGCAGCAGTGCGATAATCAGTGATGTGTTTATCCGTTTCATTTAAATCACCTCGCTTAAAATTCAGCCGTGACGCCAATGGATGGCAGTATGGGCAAATCGGTGATGGAGACGTTCTCGGTGTAATCGTAATTGTACATGGTATCCACCTGGTTTTTATGGAGATATACATTCTGTACATCCAGATACGTGTGCAGTACCCATGTATTGAATACCCACTGTTTATCGAGGCGCAGGTCCAGCCGATGGTACGCGTCCCGTGTGTCCTGGTTTTTGGAGTCCTCGTTGTAAACGGGCATGTACGTCCCGTTGTCGCCGTTGTAGATGCGGCTGCGAATGCGGGTGTAGGGCTCGCCGCTGGTGTACTGGAAGCGCAGCCCCAGTCGCCAGTCTTTGGTGAACTGCCAGGAGGCCACCGCAATCAGATTGTGACGCTGATCCATATCAAACGGGCGATAGTCCGTGCCCGGTCCATCGTTGCGCATGGATTTGGAGACCGAATACGAAATCCAGCCAAAGAAGCGATTGGTCCAGTTGTGACGCAGCATCACCTCTCCACCGTATACATATCCTTCGCCACTGTTGTCGTAGTGGCGCATGCCGTTGTCGGTTTCGCGGGCGGCCACCATATTGTCGAGCCATTTGTAGTAGCCCTGAATATCCAGGTCGATGGTGTCGGTGATGGCCCATTCGAATCCACCCACCGCATGAATGGCCCGCTCCATTTCCAAACCACCGTTGCCAAAGTGTTCATCGAATTCATCGAAGTCGGGCACCCGGTGATACACACCACCAGATGCTTTGAGGGTAAACGGTTTCACTATCTGATATCGGGCGCCCAGTCTGGGGCCAAGGCCATAGGTGTTCAGCTTCGATTCGTGGTCAAACCGAAGACTCGGAACGAGCAGCAGATTTCCGATTTGCATTTCATCCAGCACATATGCACTGGTAATCAGGTCACCCGTTTTTGAGTTCGTTCTAATGGGATCATTGCCGGTGAATGTGAATGCCACATCGCCTTCCTTGGGTGGTTGAATCATGTTCGCGCTCAGTTTGGCGAGTCGGGGCGTCAACCCTATGCCTGCCCCCAGCGTGTGGTTTTTCCCCAGTTTGATTTTAAGGTCATCTTTAATGTCAAACAGAGCGTAGTCGCCGTTAAAGTAGTATTTGCCAAAAATGCTCTCATCTTTCATCAGATACACGCCCGGAGACAGATGATTGGAAATAACGCCGTTGTCGTAACGATGATGTATAAAAAGGTTGTGTCCCTGATACGAGAAATCGATGGCTCCAGTGAGATTGGGATCGCTATCATCGACCATGTCCAGATTGAGGGCCATACCGTCCTTGTCACCGTAAATGTCCAGACCCAGAGAATGCCGTTTGTTGATACGGTAGTTCCATTTGGCCTGGTAGTCCCAGTACATGGGGTATGTGGTAAAGTTGAGGCCATCGATTTTGTCGTTGAGATCAATGGCTTTGAGTATCAGATCCGTGGTGGAACGCCGTGCCGCCACCGCCACTTCCATTTTGTCGTTTATGGGGCCTTCCACCAGAAAGCTGGTATCAATCAGCGAGGCATCCATGTAGCCGCCCCATCTATCTGAACGCGGCGCCCGTGTTTGTACGTTGACCACACCGCCAGTGGCCAGTCCATGCTGCGCACTGAACCCGCCGGTCATCAGCTCAAAGCTGTCAATCAGTTTGGAGTTGTAGGTGGACTTGATGCCGCCAAAATGGAAGATGCTGTATATCTCGTGGCCATCAATGTAAAACTTGCTGTCTTCTGCATTGGAGCCGCGTATGACAATATTGCCGTCGCCCATTCCCCTGGCCACACCTGGCATGGATTCAATGGCTTTCAACGCGTCCCCGCCGGTTCCTGGAACCAGCTCGGCTTCTTCGATGTGAATCACGCTTCTGGACACTTCCTTTTCCACTTTTTTGTCGCGGACCACCACCTCCATGGCGCTGTGACTGCGCGGCACCAGATAATACGTCACCTCTGTACGCTGACCTTCAACAATTGTATTGCCCGTTTTGTAGGTTTCGTAATTGGTGGTGGGAACAACCACTTCATATGTGCCTGCCGCCAGATTGTAAAAAGCAAATCGCCCGTCTGCATCCGTTGTGGCGGAAAGGTCGGTATCTTTGATATACACTTCGGTATCGGCAATGGGACGCCGCGACCCTTTTTCGACAAGCACACCGGTGAAGTTGGCTATTTTTCTGGTGGGCGCTGACTTCTCGGGTGCCGTTGCGGTATCGGCGATGGGGGCGCTCGCCGCCACGTCTTTGGGTGAATCCGTCGGCTGCGTTGTGGTTTCCTTTGGCTTATTGGATGTGTCCACCTGTGGCGTCTCGCCATCGGGCAATGCGTCATCCGCGTATTCCACGGTTACCTGAATGTCGTTCTCATCGTCGGGGGTTGCGGCCGACTCCGCTTTTGCCATTACAGTGGTTGCGTACAGCAACCCCATCGCAAAAATTAGAATTGATGCGTCGCGTTTCATTTGTCACCTGCACTTTTCATGAATCCAAAATGAATCTGTAGGGAATTTTAATTTTGACTGGAACCGGTTTGCCGTTGACCATACCAGGGGCAAATCGGGATTTGGACAGCGCTGCAACAGCTGCCTTTTCGAGACCGGCGCCGGGGGTCTTCAACACTTTTACGTGGCGTACGCGCCCTTCGGTGTCGATTAATACTTCGAGCTGGACGACCCCTTCCACCTCTGCCTGCCGCGCCTCGACGGGATACACGGGTTCGATGCGGGTCTCAAATTTGGGCGCCTGCGAGAGATTGTACACGGGAACCGGTTTAATCTCTTCTTTCACTTTAGGGGCCACTGGCACTGTCGTGTCTTTTACGGGGGCCAGAGGCTGCACTTTTTTGGGTGGCGCCTTCTTTTCCATGGTGGTTTCCAGGGTATTGCCCACGCGGATGGCCACACCGCTGTCTCCCTGGCCAACCGAATCCGCTGTGGCCCCAAAAACGGGTTTTGGGGGCTCCTCTGCCGGTGGCGGCGGTGCTTTTTGAGTATTGGGCTTTGGGGGCCGCCGTTTTGGAACCGGCTTTTCCTCCGGTGGCGGTGGTGGTGGTTCCTCCCTGGGTTCCGGTTCCGGCTCCGGTGTTGCTTCGGGGGGCGGCGCGGTGAATTCAATGCGGCTGGCTTCGTAATGGGGTTTGTCTTTATGTTCCGCGTATTCTGTGCCGGCAACAAACAATCCCCCGTGAACAAGGATGGAACCCGCCACTGCCCAGACGACCCAACTGGCTCTTTTTTTTGGTTGTGGTGTAATTTTGATCATAAGTTTATCCGGTTTGTGTTGTTGTTTCCGTTGTTGCTGGTGAAACAACCGGACAGAGAAAAAGTGTTACTTAAAAAAAATGGAAATAACCGGCGGCTAAAAAAAGATTGAAAACAGCGTTTGAGGACCCGTCGTCAGGTGGAACGGGAATTGACAGCCGTGACCGACGGCGTGGGCGCCTTCCATCTTGCAGGTAAAAAGAGATTCGTCGCGAAATTCGGTCACAAAATGAGCCGTGCACTCGTCGCCGTCGCAATCGTTATCGGTAAAACATATCTGGTTGCAAATATAGTTGGCGTCCTGTTGAACACAGGCCAAGCCATCGGCGCACTGAATTTCGGCGGCTTCGGGGTTGCATGGCGCGCCCTGCATCCTGCTTTGCCCCGTTTGGCACGCGGTAAGGGAATAACGCCCCGGGCGACAGGCAGCGCCATCGTCGCAGTCACCGCCGGTGATGGCGCAGTCCGTGGCATTGAAGCAACCATGAAAACTCTGATGACAATTGTTATAGAGACACGAAAAAAGTTCGTCATCGTCCACGGTGTTGCAGCGGTCGTTGCTGCATATGAGAAACGATTCAAATGTATCAAGTTCCTCTGTCATCGCCTCGAGATAACAATCACCGATGCAGGCGCCGTTTTTGGTGTTGCATTTGCCGATACAGTCGTACACATTTTCACAGGTCAACGTCTGGCAGGCAGTGTTGTCACAGGTCCCGTCGGACTGACATGCATCGTCACAAAAGCATGGATCTTCGTTTTCGCTGCAATTTTTTGGGGCGGGGATGTCATCGCCAACGATGGAATGGATCCATGGCAGGTATTTGTCCACACGGGTGACATTGTAACTGCCGATACAGGGGGATGCCGTGTCATGGGAAAGAATGTTGCTGATTACCCCCAGCAGGACGTCGAATGAATCTGTACCCTCCATTACCGCACCACCGGAATCCCCAAAACAGGCTGCGGTTTCCAGTTTGTCGGAATATTCGGCGGTGAAGGTGGCAATCCCCACGCTGGATACGGGAATTTTTGCCGAACGTTTGATACCGCTGTTGTCGAACTCGTCGTATCCGTATCCGGTAAAAAGAGGCGATTCCCCAACAAACGCATCGCCTAACGGCTCGTCATTCAACTGTGGCGTCTGCACGTCGTCGATAGGTTGCTTTAATTTCAGCAACGCTATGTCATTTACATATGTAACAGGACGATATGCCGGATGAATGACCAGACGTTCCAGACTGTGCGCTTCCTCTGTCGGAAATATGGTATCGGGCGATAGTGTAAAGACGATATCTTCCGTGGTCTTGTTTTCCAGACAATGGGCGGCGGTAATGACCCACGATGGCGCAATCAATGTTCCAGTGCAAAAGGAGTGATAGGTACGCGCGTTCAGAATAGCACCTGCGGCTGCCGGTACATCGGTGTTTGAGCCATGATATATTCTGGACACAGACCTCTGAGCGGTGCTGCTGTCAGATACCTCCGTACCACAGGCCCCGGCGTGGATGAGCAGGAATATCAGCAGCAGTTTGCATGTGATACTGGACATCCGGTGGTGCAATAACAGCATCTCTCTTTGCAAAGGGGCAGGCGACGGTGACCTGAAAGTCGGAAATATGATGTGATGTTTCATGAACGCATTTTAGCAGGTTCACTGTCAAACACAATAGAACGCAATAGAACGCGACCAGGGGAGCCGTTGTGTTATGGAAAAAGAGTGGATGCATTTTTTCTGATGGCAACTACCTCCGGCCACATGGTGTGCATTTTTTCACGGGTTAAATTGAGTAGACTGCAGTCCATGCCACGCTCACATTGAATTTCAATGAATATATCCACATCCTCCTCGCCCGCGGATAAAAATTCATCGGTGGCGTTGGCAAGCTGGAGCAGGCCTATCAGGGCGCGGAGTTCGGGAATCCGGGCAGCCAATCGGGGAAGATGATGATACGCGACCAGTTGCACAATGGGGGCGCCTACTTTCCACCGGGCAAGGACCTGGGCCGCAAGAATGGCGTGATCAAATCCCACCTGGGTCAGTTCCGCCTGTCGAAACATATCGGGGGCGGCCTGTGCGGTATCCTTTGAGAAGTGATATTGCACCTCGCCCGAATCCATAAACAGCATAATGCCAATATCGTGCATCAGGCCGGCCAGAAACAGCATTTCCGGCGCCCCCACGCGCAGTTGGCCTGCAAAAAGATGGGCGATGGCCGCAACAGCAGCGCAGTGATCCCGAACCATTCTCGCCAATCCCCTGGGGTGGGGGAAAAGCTGCATGGTGGCCACCGAAAAGAGGACTTCCCGCACCGTATTTTGACCAAGGCGAATAAATGCCATGTCCATGGAGGTAATGGGATTGGTGGCCATGTAAAAAGGCGAATTGACCAGGCGCAGCACACCGGCGGAAAGTGCGGGATCGTGTCTGATGGTATCGGTGATTTCGTCAATTGTGTAGTCGGACTTGCTTAACAGGGAGATGGCTTTCTGGGCGACCACCGGGAAGGTTTTGAGGCCGGAGAGGGCGCCGATGTGCGCTGCCATGCTGCTATTGACATTGTGGACGTTGCCTTCGGTTTCCAATGTCCATTTCATTGCGCTCAATGTCGCATCTGCCAATTGTACCATGGTGTGCCACTCCGCGGAAATTTCAATGAAGCGTATGAATTATCGTTCGAAACGCTACTGCGTATAATTATGTTTGTTATCTGTTATGCTGCAACGAGGGGGGGAAGGAATTCTTAAGCGCAAGACAGATCAGTGATTATTTTCCGCAGCATTTTTTAAATTTTTTGCCACTGCCACATGGACAGGGGTCATTGCGGCCCACTTTGGGAGCTTCCCGACGATACGTGTCTCCCTTTACAAAATCACCATCCATGAAATACCACTTGTCTTCATGTTTCTGAAAGAGGGCCAGTTCGTGATGTTCCTGTTTTTTACCGTCCACGGTGTACCGGGCTATAAATTCCACGCTGCCGCCTTCGTCGCCTTCCAGTCCGGCTTCGGTTCCAATCAATTCAAAGCCCAGCCAATTGGATTCTTTGGCCCATCTGGTGGTTTCTGCACGGTCAAATTCATGCTCACTTAGAGGATGACGTGTTTTTTCAATATAATCGATGTCGGCTTTGGTGAATGCGGTGTACCTGGAACGCATAAGCGCCAGCGCGGTTGTGGGTGCCTTTTCGCCTGAGATATACGGGCCACAACATTCCTCATAGGGTTTTTCTGAACAGCAGGGACATAACTTTGACATAAATATTCTCCATTCATGGTTCCAAATCGATTCACTTTGGCTTCATACCTCAAATCTCAAATTGGAAAAACCATAAATCTTCTTTCATACATGGTTCAGCGATGTTGACACGGTGGGCATATTTAGTTTCATTGTGTCATTCCGTAATAAAGGATTGAGTATTTTTCTTGAGTTTTGTGAATACATTAGACTACAATATCTCACATCATGATTCGAACCGTAAAAAAAGCAAATAATCCTCGGATATTTAAAAATATTGAGGGAGTCTCCCTGACCGCCGTTGCCAGCGACGTTCTTGTTAAACACGCCCGGATTTTGTCTGAAGGTCTGGTGCAACAGAATGTCGGTGGCAAATGTGTGTATTCGGGAAGTACAATGTTAACCATTGACTTGACAAAGTTTCAGTCCCAGTTTCGCTCCGGGGCAGCCAGACAACAACTTGTGAAACACCTTGGAAATTCGTTGTTTTTCAAGCTGGCTGTGTTGCGACTGGCCCGAAAAGAAGCCGAAAACAGATGCCGTAATGGATTGCTTTGCGAAGTAAGGACTGAACTCGAGTTCAAGATTGAACAGGATTTGCTTTTAGTGGATATTGACGTGCTTGGGGATGTACAGGCGAAAACCGCTGAAGATTTCGGCCATGGAGAGGTTTGATGAGTTCATCTGATAAAAAGCGCGTTGTGTTTGTTAAATTTGATGGTCTGGTGAAGGGACGGGAAGGGGAGCTCATTGTGGATGACGACTCCGTGGAGGAGATGAGTCTGTCCGCCAACAGGGACGATGACCCTGCAGGGAAAGAAGGCGTCCGCGATGAGATTTACGAAAGCGACTACGAGAGTTCTCCAGGGGCGGCCATGGAGGCGACGTTCTCTCGAAAAGATGTGTGCAGACTGTTTGAAGTGTCAGAAGGACGTTTAAAATACTGGGACAAAACGGAGTTTATTTCGCCGGGTGGGTATCAGGGGCAGCGTCGGTGCTATACGTTTCAGGATTTGATTAGCATTCGTTCCGCGGTCACCCTTTTGGACAATGGCGTTAGCCTCCAGCGCACACGTGCAATGATTGCTCAACTGAAAAAGCTGTTGCCACAGACCACCCATCCGCTGGGCCGACTGCGCATCGCCGGTGATTCCAACCAGGTGACGGTCACGGAGGAGGGGCGGGAATTCGACGTGGAATCCGGCCAGTTGCTCATTGATTTTACGGTAAAAAATCTGGAGGAACAGCTGGTATCCAATCTGCCGGACTACGCATTGAAAAAGAACAGTCGCAGCGCCTACGAATGGTATCTGGAAGGCTGCGCCCTCGACGAGGATGAAGGGTCTCTGGATGATGCGGAATTCGCATATCATCAGGCATTGATGCTCGATCCAACGCTGGCCACCGCGTATACCAATCTGGGAAATATCCGATATCGGCAGGGCGCGGTCGATGACTCCCGGGCATTATATGAAAAGGCGCTCGAAGTGGATGACGCTCAGCCGGAGGCCCATTACAATCTTGGCTTTCTGGATTACGAAGACGGCTTTCTTGAGAAAGCCAAAGCGCATTTTGATCGGGCAGTGGAGCTGGACGATTCATTTGCGGATGCGTATTTTAACCTGGCCATGACCGAATATCGATTGGGGAATCCGCGGGATGCGAGTCGATTGTGGCAGGATTATCTGTCGATGGAACCCAAAGGTGTATGGGCAGATATCGCCAGAGCGCGTCTTGAAGAGATGCAGACGGAGAAATGCCATGAGAGTCTTTAAATTTGGCGGGTCATCCCTTTGCGATGCCGAAGCCATTGGACGGGTCATTGATATTCTCCAGGAAAAGTCCATTGAAGAAAAGCCGCTTTGCGTGGTGGTATCGGCCATGGGCGGTGTCACCGATGAAATTATTCGCACCGCAAAAGCGGCGTCCCATAGGGAAATTGCCTACAGGGAAACGCTGAAGGCATTGCGGAAAAGACATACCAAAGTACTGAATGCGATTGCCCATGGTGACCGGGAGACAACGGAAATAATTCAGGAGCAGTGCGTTGAGTTTTTTGGAATTTGTGATGGTGTGTATGCCCTTGGAGAACTCTCAGGTAAAGTTCTGGACAGGCTGATGTCCTTTGGGGAACTGTGCAGCGCACATATGGTTGCAGCAGCCTGCAGACACGCGGGGCTGGACGCGAAATTTGTCGACAGCAGGGATTACATCGTTACGGATGAGCGGTATGGCGCAGCGAGAGTGGATTTTGAGAAAACCGCTGCGGCACTCCATAAGCTGGATGCTGACGGTGCAACGATTCATGTATTGCCCGGCTTTGTCGCCCGCTCTGCAAATGGTCGAATCACGACTTTGGGTCGAAATGGGTCTGACTATTCTGCGGCCATCATTGGCGCCGGACTCGGGGCATCGGCCGTTGAAATCTGGACCGACGTCAACGGCGTGATGACTGCCAATCCCCGTTATGTGTCGGATGCGGAATCCATTGAGCGAATGAGCTATGTGGAAGCCATGGAGCTGTCACACTTTGGTGCCCATGTTCTGCACGCCCCCACGTTGCAGCCGGTAATGGAAAAGACGATTCCTCTGCTGGTGCGCAACACATTTTCCCCAGACTTCAAAGGGACAATCGTTGGTAATGAATCTGTTTCGGAGCGGATTATCACGGGTATATCCACCGTGGACAATGTGTCGTTCATTCGCGTGCAGGGCAGCGGGATGGTAGGTGTGTTTGGTGTGGCGGGTCGTTTGTTTACTTCGCTGGCGAAAGCCGAGGTGAATCTGATTATGATTAGTCAGGGATCATCTGAACACTCCATTTGTTTTGCGGTGCAGGATGCAGATAATCAAAAAGCGGTGCAGGCCATTGAGACGGAATTTGAGTTGGAGATGCAGGCGCATATGATGGATACGCCGGTGGTGGAACGGGAGATGTGTGTGCTGGCGGTTGTGGGCGAAAACATGAGACGTCGCCCTGGCATTGCCGCCAACGTATTCGGTTCATTGGGGGAGAGTGGCGTAAATGTGGTTGCCATTGCGCAGGGATCGAGCGAGCTGAATATTTCCATGGTCATTCTGCAGCAGGATGCGAGTAAAGCACTCAATGCCATCCACAGCGCCTTTTTTAAAAAATAGCAGGGAATACCGGTCTGAATTGACTCCCCGTAAAATATCCATCCGGCTAATCTGTTCCTTTTTTTATAGGCTGATTCGTATAGGTGTAACCCCGTTTTGTTGTGGAATTTTATATGGATATTCATTCGAGTCGGAAGAATTTGAACAGGATGCTGGAAATTGTTTGCATAAGTGATAATGTTAACCAGCCAAAAGCACTGTAATGGATAAATTTATTTGGGGGGATAGTTTGTCCAGAGAAACAACACATCATTCGGACGATTCCAGGGAGTTTGTAAATTGTGGAATTTCGCAGGATACCCACACCGATGAACTCACGACGCATCTGGCGCAGTTAATTAAAACAAACGATATATTCGTACACGACATGAACAATCTGTTGGCGTCTATTGTGGCCGTGTCAGACCTGCTATTGCGGTCGAAAGCAAGTGAACCAGCATTGGCCAACGGTTTGCGAACTATACTTGAGTCCGCGCGCGAGCTGTCCGGATTGACCGATAAGTGGCAAGTGCTGATGCATTCAGACGCCACTTTGGGTGGTGCGCCAGATGAATATCACGGGGTTCCGGCGCAGCCTCGGTTGCCAATCAAGGGGGGCAAACGAATGAACAGGCCTGGACACATTCTTTTAATCGACGACGAGGAGGTCGTCTGTGCCGCAACCGAAGAGATGCTTAAACGACTTCACTATGAAGTGACCAGCAGACCTGGCGGACCGGAGGGAATTAAATTCTATCGGGAAAACTGGGAACAGATTGGACTGGTGGTGCTCGATATGATGATGCCCGAGATGAACGGTTCAGAGGTTTTCGAGGAGCTTCGGCGAATCAATCCCGATGTGGATGTGGTTGTTTCATCCGGATACAGTCATAACGAAACAGCACGGCAACTACTGCAGTCGGGCGCCCGCGGGTTCATTCAGAAACCATTTCGACTCAGCGACCTGTTCGAGACGATTTCAGAAATTCTCCCAGCGCCCAAACCCACGATTCAGGGATAACCGGAACTCTTCGGGTTTTTTGGGAAATCTACCCTATTCAGTCGTTATTTCCAGGTGCCATCGAGGAAACAGAGTCGTCCAGAACCGTACCCGGGAATCTGAATATCAAAATCGATTTTGTTGGAGTGATTGGAGATAATGGCGTTGATATTTTCGGGAATGGAACCCCGTTGGGAAAGATGCATGCTGGCAAAGCGGACATGAGCATTTCCCGCATCGTTTATCAAACTCGATGAAATGTTGCATATCTCCTGGAAGCTTTCCTGAATTTCTTCAGATATGGTGTTGTTTTTATTGGCACTTTCCGCTTCCGCTTTAGGGAGCATCACCAATGCGGACCCCAGGAAGTTCACCAGCGCAATGTCCGCCGCCATTAAGAGCACTGATGCGCCATCGTCGTTCTGGTATTCGCCTATCACTGCGAAACGTTTGGCTTTTAGTGGTTTGGCGTCGCCACTGCGGACCACCACTTCCGCATCCACCAGACCGCTGAACAGTTCGGCCACGTCTTCGTCATCGGGCATGGTCATTCCAGGACCTTTTTGAGTGTTGTCGACCGCCGGGGTCTCCTCCGGTTCGGCTTTCGCAGGTTTTTGCGCCACTGCCTGCGGGCTTGAGACCTCTGTTTGAGTGGTTGACACGGACTCCTGCGCCAGCGGCGTCTCAGGCCTCTTCATTTCCTGAACAGGTGATTCTGGAATTGCATTGGGGTCCACCTTGTCCATGCCAAATACAAGAACGCCCATTTTGCCGGCGGCGCCATCCATCCAGTCCACCACCCCTCGGGAACGATAAATGAGCGGCACGCCGGGGAAACTGAGATCTATTTCAACCAGGGCGCCCGCAGAAATATTGGGAGGAGACGGGACCACCAGACCCGCTGAGGATACTTTCCGTTTATTGCTTGTGATAAGACGTCTGGCAGCTTTGTGCCGGTTGAGTTCCCTCACATGAATGTCGCAACGGGGATCCACCGCCTTGTAGCTGATTTTGCCTTCTTCAATGTGACCGGACAATTTCACAGCACACCTCTGCCGGAAAAGGGTTCATCATAGTATATCGGACGAAACGCCGGTTGGGTTTATATGGCGCACGCCAACCGATGTTGATTTATGTGAAATGACGACATTTTCATGGATTATCCCGTCACTGCACAAATATCATGCTACACAATTAGAGTTGTCTGAACCACACCGCACACAAAGACAGCAGGCGGAGTCGATGAGTACGGAAATTATGTATCCAAATGGTAAACATATCGGGAAATCGGACAGCTTGAGACCTCCAACCATTGCCATCATTGATGACGATGCAGATTTGACCCGAGCGATTTCCAGAGTGTTGCGCGCCAACTACAAGTGCGTGGTCAATGGTTTTAAATCTGTTGAGGATTTTCTTTTGGCGGTCGATCAGTCTCAAAGGGGTGATTCTGCTGCAGATATTGCCGATCTGATTCTGCTCGATTTTCACCTGCCGGGAAAAAATGGGCCCGTGCTCATATCTGAGCTGGAACGACGGCGTTCGACGTTGCTGAACCACAGTCGAATCATGGGAATTACCGCCGATAATCAGCCTGTGGTGTATGCCGGATTTCGGGATGCGGGGATAGAAGAAGTGTTGCTCAAGCCATTGCAGCAAATTGATTTTGGCCATATCGCCGAGCGCGCATACCGCATCAGTGGCAACCTCGACAGCACACCTCCCAGACCCTCTATTTTCAAAGGAACGATATAATTTTCCGATGACATACATGGCCTGCAATCGGGTCATTACCGGCTGGGTTCCGTTATGGGTAAAAAAAAAGATTCTCGGCCCGTTTTTTCGCTTTCTCTCCCTGTACTTCATCTGTAAACTGCGCGCATGAATTCGGTGACTCAAGTGACACAATCTCATCAGCATAAGAATTTTGGTTCAGGACCTGTCCAAAAATCTCCGTTTAAACGCCTTAGTTCGAAAGTATGGGAAATCTTCAAAGAGCAGGATCCGCCCCATAAAATCGCACTGGGTCTGGCCCTGGGAATTTTTGTGGGACTATTGCCCATTATGGGAATTCAGATGGCGGTGGTATCCATGTTCGCTCTGCCATTGCGTGGAAATTTGAAAGCGGCCCTTGCGGGCGTCTGGATTAGCAATCCGGTCACATTTATTCCGCTCTACTGGGCCAACTATTTGTTTGGCACGCTGTTTTTTCCGGACAGAAAGGTGGGGTGGCACGAATTTGTTGGAGAGATGGCAGCGGCTTCCCAGTGGGATTGGACAGCTGTGAAGTCGAGCCTTTTAAGTCTTGTGAATATTGGGGCAGATGTGTTGATTCCGCTGTGGGCGGGCTCGGCTATTCTGGCGGTTGTTTTTGGGATACTTACCTATTTTCTGACGTTTCGGTGGGTTGTATTCTATCGGAAAAAACGAAGCCTGCCGCATCATTGACGAAACACGTTTATCCCAACTGAAACTTGAATTTCAAATATTGTTTTGTTTACAGTGCCACTTCCAGGCGCTGGCAAGTATTTCATCCAGCGATTTGGTAGGTTTCCAACCCAGTTCCTGCCTGGCCTTTGCTGACGACGCCACCAGAATCGGGGGATCTCCGGCGCGACGAGAGTGGACATCCCTTTGAATGGCGCGCCCGGTGACGTTCTCAGCTGCCAAAATGATTTCCTGCACCGAATAGCCCGTTCCTGTTCCCAGATTGTACGCATTTGACGGCGCACCCGCCAGCAGTGACTCCAGCGCCAGTATATGCGCCGAGGCGAGATCCTCCACATGAATGTAGTCTCTCAGGCATGTGCCGTCGGGCGTGTCGTAGTCGTCGCCAAAGATGAACAGCTTTTCCCTCTGCCCCCCGGCTGCCTGCATCACGATGGGAATGAGATGACTTTCGGGCGTGTGGGCTTCTCCAATTTCATTTTCAAAATCGGCCCCGCAGGCATTGAAATATCTTAAAAACATATGTCTGATGCCATTGGGTTCATTGCAGTCTGTGATGATTCTCTCCACCATGAGTTTGGACATGCCGTACGGGTTGATGGGCATTTGCGGGTGGTTTTCCGAAATGAGCCTGGTTTCTGGCACGCCATAAGTGGCGGCGGTGCTTGAAAACACAATATTCAAACAACCCGTGGTTATCATGCAGCGAACCAGATTCAGTGAGCCCGCCACATTATTGTAATAATAGGCGGACGGATCCTCAACAGATTCACCCACTTCGATACTGGCCGCAAAGTGCATCACTGCCTTTGGCTGATGTGTCAAAATGGCATCGCACAGCTTCTCGGTATCGTGCAAATCGCCCGTGATGAGTGGCCCCCACTTTACCGCCCATTCGTGTCCTTTGGAAAGGTTATCGTATGTTACCGGCAAAAATCCCCGATTGGAAAGCGCCTTGCATATGTGCGATCCAATATAGCCGGCACCTCCAGTAACCAGAATCTTATTGTTCATCTCATCCCCTGTCTATCGATGCCAGATGACACCTGTTGCATTTTGTGTGTTGGTAAGGCGTTTGTAGAAGTTGCCATTGAACTGGTTATTGTGTTCCATCCATCCTCTAAAATGATTGTACAGAATCATATCGGGTTCTCCGGGATTCGTCCAGAATTCCTTCATCGTTCCCTGGTGCGTTAGCCCGGGAATGTTGTAGATGGAGCTGCCGAGCACTTTGACCGACGTCTGATGGTGGATGGAGGATATACCCACAGTGCTGTTCATGAGCACCGTTCCTCTGGCATGCTGCAACAGCGTGGGTAAATGCAGATCATGCACATACAGCACCCTGTCCTGCATCTGATACCTGGCGGACAGATACCGGATGAGTTTCGTATAATCCCTGTACGGCCGGTCTGCCGGATGGTGCTTTACCACGAGCATGTTGTCCCTTGGGGCGTCGGTCGAAAATGAATGAAACACCTCTTCGATGCAATCCTCTATTTTTTCATACTTGGCGTGGTGAAACTGATAGTCGTTGTGCACCTGCAGCGGGAATAAAAAATAGCGGTGAGACCATTTAGTGGTCAGCTCTTTCATGTATTTTTTTTCGGTGGCCGCAAAGTACAGTTTCCGGAAGTATCCCCTGACCCAGCACATGGCGTGATGAAAAACGGAGGTCGTCCGATGGTGTACATAATGGGGATATCGCCATCTGGACAGTGCTGTGGACACATAATAAAGGGTTGTATACAGGGTACCAATCCAGAAACTGCGTCCCACAGGTCTGATATCCTGTTTGGCCGTCATATTTTGAGAGATGTAAAACTCGGGATTCTTTGACATAAGCGAGTGTCCATTGACACCGTCTTTTTCCAGTGTGACAAAATTGGGGCGCAAATAGCCTTCTTCAAACGAGTAGAATTCGATACCCATATCCGCAGCAACCGATTTGGCACGAATATGATAGGGGCGACAATCTCCCAGCAGTGCGATTGTTGTGATTTTCCGTTCCTGAATTATCTTTTTTAAAGAGCAGGGCCAGTTGTACAGTGTGTCCCGGTACTTAATGACGTTTTTACCTTTAAAAAAAAAGTTATCCCCACCGCAAAAGTTAACTTTGGTGACTGTGGCTCCGTTGCGTTCAAGATCTTTGGCAAATCGCTTAAAAAATGGCCCAAGGGGGCCCTGCAGCAGTAATACTCTCTTATTCGCGAACCTACTTAACATTTAGCATTCCTTTAAACAGATTCCCTACTCGCTTCAACCGGGCTGCAAGATTCCGCTTTTTTGATGGGGAAACTCTGTTTTGCATCTCTTCGGCGAGTGTCTGTACAATAAATTCCGGGGTAGTAAAACACTTGTTTTTCCAATTTATATATGTCGGATACAGGATTAATGTGGCACAAATCAGCTCCGAAAGCTGAAGTTGTCGTCCGCGACGGGGGTGCGGGTGTCTGTCCGTTGTCAATCCCCAGCCGGAATAGAACGGTTGTCCATAAGTGACAACGGATTTATTGCGCATGAGTGCTTCAAAGCCCACCAGTGACGTCATGGTGTGAATTTCATCCGCTTTTCGGATACACGCCGAGATGGATTCATCTTCAACAATAACATCGCAGTTTTGCGGGATGGTGCCGTAGACCGGCTTCCCTTTGCGATTCTGTGCCACCACATCCGGGTGTGGTTTGTAGGCAATAAATGCGTCCGGATTGGCTTTACGCGCTTCAGCCACCAGCGCTTCGTTGGTGCGAATATCCTGACAACCGCTGGCGATGGACGCATCGCTTTCCACCTGGCCTGGAACCAGGATGTTGGGCCTGTCTGTGGCAAACTGAATCGCGTCTTTAGTGGAGATGTTGTACTTGCTTAACCCCTTGTCTAGAATGGCCTGCTGGAGCAGTGTGGCACGCTCACGTTCCTCATCCGTAAACGCATGGGTGGACAGTAACATCTCGAGATCACTGGGAGGGCCTGGATCAAAATAAATGCCCTGTTTGTCCAGTACGAGGGACGCCGGGGCGGTGAAATCCGAGCCCAGTGAGGTGGACCGCAGAAAGCCATCTTCTATTCGCCAAACCGGAGTGCTGTCGGTTTTCAACTTTTCAATTTGCCGGCGTCCCCGGGCGCCCCAGCAGACAATAACGCTGTCATTTGAAAAACCCGCCTTGCGCGCGGCTCTCGCACTTCGGCAGAAGGTCACTCTGTTGGATGTGGAGGAAAGGAACTGTTTAATATGCCCCCGTTTCCATTTGGAAAACCCAAAGCAGTAAAGGTCGCCGACCGCTGCCGCAAAATGCCGACGCTGCAACGCCAGATGCTCAATCACATCTTCGATTTCGCCGCTGCACTCATGGTCGGGATGCAGGTAGCGGGGATAGAGAATATATGCCGCAGCAAAAAGTTGCTGCATTGTGCGGATGCGCGTGCGACGTGGCACAACAACCCGGTCATCGGTCAAACCCCAGTTTGAATAGAATGGCGCGCCAAAGCAGGTTACCGGTTTTCCCAGCATCAACGCTTCGAACCCCATTTGAGATGTCATGGTGTAGACCCGGTCCATTTGTGTAAGCAGCGCGATGGGGTTGATATTTTCGGTAAGCACCAGGATGCGCTCGTCATGCATATTGATATTAAAGTTGGCCGCTTTCTTCCCCGCAACCACGTCCGGATGGATTTTTATAATGATACGGGCGTCTTGGTTTTCACTCAGGGCTGCATCCAGCATTCCCTGAAAACCGAATTCGTGCATCATGCCCTTTTTGAGCGACATATCATTGGCAGTCTGGTCGATGACCAGCACGTTCCGCGAATATGGGGTTGGCGGCAGAGGCGAGGCGGTTACCGGACTGTTGTTGTATTTGGACAACTGATGGCGCCGGATTTTTTCAATACAACGTGCCGCTCGATTCAGCAGAGTGGGATCGTCCAATGCATCCGACGCATCGTTTAAAATGTGTTCCAGACTGGAGGGCGTCGTCGCATCGTAATAAACCCCCAGCTCATCGGTGATGATGGAGAGTGGGGGACTGCCATTTACTCCCAAATCGACGGAACGCAGGAAACCATCCTCCAATGCCACAAATGGAATCTGATGCGCTTCGGCATACTTTCTGGCTTTTGCCGTATTGGGTTTTTGGCCCCAGCCAACGATGCACTGAATATTGGCGGCGTCGGAAGCGGTGGGATGCAGTATAACGTCGTCCACGTTCAGCAATGCCGAAAGGTTGGCGATGGCGTGTATGCCACCGGAGAACGTCGCGGCGATTAAGGGTTGTCTGGCAGCAGTCATTGGAATTTCGACAGGCTGTTTTCGACCCGTTTCAGATCATCCATCGTATCAACACCGTGGCCTGGCGCCTCTGCGATGGTTGTGACGTGAATACCAATACCCATACTCATGGCGCGCAACTGCTCCAGCGATTCCAAAAGTTCAATGGAACTGGGCGGCGTGGTTGAAATCTGTTGAAGCGCACCCACTCTGTACGCGTAAAGTCCAAGGTGACGCAGGTACTGATGCGCAGTGCCGATTTCCTGGTTTACCAGGAGGTTGGAATCAAAAAGATCTCGGTTCCAGGGAATGGGAGCACGGCTGAAATAAAGCGCCATATTTTTGTTGTTGCAAATCACCTTGACCACGTTGGGGTTGAATAAATCCGCTGCAGAACCAATAGGGGTCGCCATGGTGGCAATCCCGGCCTCTGGGTGTTCGTGAAGCGCCAACGCCACCTGCTGAATCAACGTGGCGCCGATGCCCGGCTCGTCCCCCTGCAGGTTCACCACAACGGTATCCGGGGACCAGTTTTGGCGAGTGGCTACTTCGGCGATGCGATCTGTACCGGAGCGGTGTGCCGTAGAGGTCAGCATGGCGTTGCCGCCAAAACGTTCAATTTCAGCAACAATTCTCTCATCATCCGTGGCGGCGACGACTTCGGCCGCGCCTGCGGTGACGGCATTTTCATAAACGCGCTGAATCATACTCTTGCCGGCAATTTGCAGAAGCGGCTTCCCGGGCAATCTGCTCGAGCCGTATCTGGATGGAACAACAACTTTAAAAGTGTTCATTTGATGTGTTTCCTTATCGTTAAGCCTTATCCAGACCGGATTTTCCCACGTGATGAGCGAGAAATCGGTTGTATGCATCTGTTACGTCTGTTCGCGCACCAATCAGTCCATCTGCGACTTCGCGTACGGCGCCCCTGCCTCCCAATTGGGAAACCGTCCATTTGGCTTCGTCCTTCACAGTGAAGTGAGCATCTCCAACGGCGATGGGGAGCGCGACGCGTCGCATGACCGGAAGGTCGAGAATATCATCTCCCACGTATGCGATGCGACTTTCATCGAACGACACTTTTTCAAGGAGCATCTCAAAGGCCGCAAGCTTGTTGTCGTACCCGGTATAAAAATGTTCAATGCGCAAATCCTGCATGCGTTTGGCGAGCGGGGGGCTTTGGCGCGCGGTGATGACGGCCACTTCGATATTGTTGCTCTGCATCAATCGAATGCCCAGTCCGTCTTTGGCGTTAAAATTCTTTACCCGTTCACCACTCTCGGTATAGGCCAGTGTGCCATCGGTGAGCACACCGTCCACATCGAGAATGACCAGCGAAATGGTCGCTGCGACGGCTTTGATATGATTTGGCATTGCCGCGGGATGCATTTAAATCGTCTCTTCCGCAAATGGCGTTGATTTCACCGCGTGGTCAATTTCGCGAAGTACCTTCAACAGTTCGGAAACGTTGTCCAGAGGCCACGAATTGGGACCGTCGCACAGGGCTTCGTCAGGATTGGGATGGATTTCCATAAAAATCCCGGACACGCCGGCGGCGATGGCGGCTCGGGCAATCACGGGTACCATTTGCCGTTTTCCTCCGGAGCATGTGCCCTGTCCGCCGGGCTCCTGGACAGAATGCGTCGCGTCAAACACAACGGGACAGCCTGTGTCGCGCATAATTGCCAGACCGCGCATGTCTGAGATGAGCGTGTTATACCCAAACGATGTGCCGCGATCGCATACCATCAGTTCCGAATTTCCGGCGTGTCGATATTTGGCCACCACGTTTTGCATATCCCAGGGCGCCTGAAACTGACCTTTTTTAATGTTCACCGGTTTGCCCGCGCGGGCGACCCGCTCAATGAAACTGGTCTGCCGAACAAGGAACGCCGGGGTCTGAATGACGTCCACCACCTCTGCCACCTCATCCACGGGCGTGTCCTCGTGGACATCTGTGAGGACGGGCAACTCCAGTTCGGTTTGCACTTTTTCCAGAATTTTCAATCCGGCGGCCATTCCCGGTCCGCGGAAAGCATTGGCGCTGGTGCGGTTGGCTTTGTCAAAGCTGGCTTTGAAAATATAAGGGATTTTCAATTCGATCGTGATTCGCTTTAACGCCTCGGCGGTGTGCATTACCAGCGATTCGCTCTCTATGACGCACGGTCCACCAATTAGAAAAAGTGGGGTTCGGTTGGTGAACGTGTGTTCTCGAATGGTTACCATCTTCTGAATTAAAATCCTTCCATTGGCTCAAAAGTGCCGGGTCTACATCGTTTCTAAACGACAAGAGTGAACGGTATACCCGAAAATGCGGTATCACTCAATCGTTCGTTCTGCACATTTTTCCTAAAAAAAAGGTGCTAACGCAGCGCCTGAGCCAATTGAACGCGCCAGTCCGGCAAATGGATGCCAAAATCCGCTGTCAGCCGGTTGTTTGACAGGACGGAATACGCGGGCCGTTTCGCTGGCGTGGGGTAGTCGCTGGTGGGGATGGGCGTGGCTTTTTTGAGCGCAAATTCGGTGCGATTGGCAGAAAGCTCAAAAATCGCTTTGGCGAATTCGTACCACGACGTGACACCCTCGGCACTCATGTGATATGTGCCGCTTTTTTCGATGGGGCGTGCAATGTGCTGGGCCAAAATCATCGCAGTGCTCTCCGCGATGGTTCTGCACCAGGTGGGTGCGCCAAACTGATCGTTCACTATTTTCAACTCTTCGCGCTCTTTGGCCAAACGCTGCATGGTCAGCAGAAAATTGGCGCCTCTGGTGCCATATACCCAGCACAACCTGAATATCAAGTGTTTTGCCCCCGATTGTCGAACCGCTTCTTCGCCGGCCAGTTTGCTGCGTCCATATACAGACACCGGGTGTGGGGGGTCTGTTTCCTCATACGGCGTATCTTTGGTGCCATCAAATACATAGTCCGTCGAAAAATGGACCATCAACGCATTTCTCTTTGCGGCCAGTGTCCCCAGAATGCCAGGCGCGGTGGCGTTAATGGCAGCCGCTGTTTGTGCGTCGCTTTCAGCCTTATCCACAGCGGTATACGCGGCCGGGTTAACGATGATATCGGGGGATACCTCGGCCATCAGCCGTTCAATGGCGGCGGCATCGGTTAAATCGCAGTCCCCAATATCCACTGCGGTAACGTCTCCCAGCGGAGAAAGGGTGCGTTCCAGCTCAAAACCAACCTGTCCATCTTTTCCGGTAAGCAATATACGAGGCAATGTCATTACTTAATCCTTTGCAATATACAATGGAAGTTTGCCCTTTGGCATTTGCTTTAATGTTGGCGCGTTTGCGTCCTTTTCGGCCAGCAACGGTGCTTTTACCGGCCAATCGATGCCAATTTGGGGATCATCGAAGCGAACGCTGCCTTCAGATTGGGGAGAATAGTACGCCGTACATTTATAGGCAAACAAAGCCGTATCGCTCGTGACCACAAAGCCATGTGCAAAATCCGGGGGAACATAAAATTGACGCTTGTTTTCGCCCGAGAGGGTAACGCCCACCCATTGGCCGAATGTTGGCGAGCCCACCCTAATGTCCACCGCCACATCAAACACTTCGCCCTGCAGCACGTGGACCAGTTTTCCCTGCGCGCCGGGGTTTTGAAAGTGCAGGCCGCGCAGCACCCCTTTTGCGGAATAAGAAACATTGTCCTGTACAAACTGTTCTGCGATGCCGGCGTCGGCATAACGTTCGTAACTGTAGGATTCCATGAAGAATCCCCGGTGGTCACCAAATACTTTGGGCTCGATAATCACGACACCGGGTAATTTTGTGTCGATAACATTCATGATTCAGTCTCCCGGGCAATCATTTTGAGATAAGCGCCATAGTCATTCTTCGCAAAATACGCCGCACGCTTCAATAGCTGTTCTCTGGAAATCCAACCCCTATGATAGGCAATTTCTTCCAGACACGCAATCATCAGTCCCTGCCGGTTTTCAACGGCTTCCACAAATTGGGCAGCCTGCAGCATGTTGGCGTGAGACCCGGTATCCAGCCATGCAAAGCCACGTCCCAGAATCTCCACCTGCAACGACGTCTCTTTCAAATAAATCTCGTTGAGTGCAGTAATTTCCAGTTCGCCTCGCGCAGACGGTGTTAGACGTTTGGCTTTTTCAACTACGGTGTTGTCATAAAAATATAATCCGGTGACCGCAAAATGTGATTTGGGATGCGCGGGTTTCTCCTCGAGGGAGATGGCCTGTCCGCTATCATCGAACGCCACCACACCATAATCTTTGGGGTTGTTTACGGGATATGCAAATACGGTGGCGCCTGTCGTCTGCGCATACGCATTTTTGAGGATGGGAGAAAATCCGTGACCGTAAAAAATGTTGTCTCCCAGCACAAGTGCAGAAGAATCCGTACCCAAAAACGACTCTCCAATGAGAAACGCCTGCGCCAGACCTTCCGGTTTTTCCTGTACTGCGTACTCCAGCTGAATCCCCCACTGGGATCCGTCGCCCAGCAGGCGTTTGAAGGCGTCCTGTTCGTGGGGGGTGTTGATGATGAGAATTTCTTTAATATTGGCCATCATCAGCACGCTCAACGGATAATAAATCATTGGCTTATTGTAAATAGGGACGAGCTGTTTGCTGGTCCCAAGAGTGACGGGGTACAGGCGCGTCCCTGAACCTCCGGCCAATACGATGCCTTTGCGCGCCATTATTTCCCCCTCTGGCTGTAGTTTTTATCCATCCAGTCTCGATATTTTCCGCTGCGAACGCCGTCAATCCAGGCCGTGTTGTCGAGATACCACTGGACCGTCTTTTTCATTCCGGTTTCGAAGGTTTCTTTGGGAGACCAGCCCAATTCGGTTTTTACCTTCGTTGCGTCAATGGCGTACCGGAAATCATGACCGGGGCGATCAGTTACATAGGTAATCAGATCTCTGGATTCCCCTTTATCGAGGTTGGCCAGTTCCGAAACGATATCGCAAATGGTTTGCACCACTTCGATATTGGCCCGCTCGCAATTGCCGCCAATGTTGTACGTTTCACCGGATGCACCGTTTTGCACCACGGTCATGATAGCGTCGCAGTGATCGGTGACATACAACCAGTCGCGCACATTCAGACCTTTTCCGTATACCGGAAGGGGCTTTCGTTCGAGTATATTAATTATCATTATCGGAATCAGTTTTTCGGGAAACTGATACGGGCCGTAATTGTTGGAGCAGTTGGTGATGGTAACGGGCAATTTATACGTGCGATTCCATGCGCGAACCAGATGGTCGCTGCCCGCTTTCGATGCGGAGTATGGACTGCTGGGATCGTACGGTGTGGTTTCCAGAAATTTCCCTTCATCTGTCAGCGAACCGTATACCTCATCTGTGCTGACGTGATGAAATCGCTTGCCTGCAAAATCGGTCCAGAGAGTGCGACAGGCGTCCAGAAGATTGAGTGTTCCCACCACATTGGTCAGCACAAAATCTCTGGGACCGTGAATACTTCTATCCACGTGGCTTTCTGCCGCAAAATGAATTACCGTATCCGGCTGATGTTTTTCAAACGTGGCAACAACCAAATCGGAGTCGCATATGTCTACCTGTTCGAAATGGTAGTTTTGCCGGCTTTCCAGTGATGCAACACTGAGCGGATTTCCGGCATACGTTAATTTGTCAACATTCACAAAGGTGACGTTCGGCATCTTTGGAACGAAATGATTCAGGAAATTTGCGCCAATAAACCCACAACCACCTGTAATTAATATTTTTTTCATGTTTTGTCCCGAGTTAAAATTCATCCTGCCAATTTTTTAAAGAAAATCAGATGATTAAAAAATATCCATCGTTCATACAAGCAGAATTTTGACTGTTGTCAGATTTTCATAACTTTAAATAATTATCGATTCCTATATTTGCGAGATATAGCGCGAACGGGAAAAAGACAAGGAGGAAATGGCGTGGGTTATTGCACTCGCGGCAAAACTCCAATGAAAAATGGCGGAAATAATCTTTGACACTGTTGCAATGAACGGGCTATGTCTCCCCCTCGAACGATACGAAACGGGCACCAATGGATGTCGAGTGCCGGCAAGTTCAAATGAAGACTGCATAGGTCTAAAATGCATGCGATTTTATATTTCCTGAAAATTTTTTTTAAAGGTATTGATTTGTCCGGCTGGGCGCCGATAGGGCTGCAGTTGCTGGAAACCAATGCAACCGATGCGTTGCAGTTTCGCGCTGATTTGGCAGGGAATGCGGATGCCGGCTTTTGTTTGAAACAGACTCTGTCCTCCGGGTGGTACATCATCGAATTTGCCATCGAAAAGAACGACGCCGACGCAGCAAGACTTTTTTTTAATCTGGGCCATGGATTCAATGAACGAGACTCCATTCTGGTGCCCTATAAAAATGGAATTCAGAGAAAGCGTTTTTTCCAGATTCCCAGAAAATGCAGCGAAATTCGATTTGCGCCTGTTGAAGAGGGCGGCGAGTTTATTTTGCGGCAATTCAGGTTGAAACGTGTATTCAGCCTGTTTGCCTGGCACCGAATCAAGCGTAAACTCAAAAATTTCCGGTCAGAACGACTGCCCAAAGACCCGTTGAACGCCTATGAACGCCTTTTCGATAAACCGGTGGCGCTGCATTACGATGTGTATCTCAAGGAAATCGAGCCCATGCGCGTGACCCCAAATCTGGCCGCCTGCGATACGGTGATTTCCATTTTGATGCCCGTTTACAACCCCGAGCCGGATATGCTTAGGCAAACCATTGAGTCGGTCCTCAAGCAAACCTATCCGCACTTTGAACTTTGTATTGCAGACGATGCATCCAGTCTGCCAGGGGTTCATGAGGTATTGAATCAGTTTGTCGACGGGGACGACCGTATAAAAATCACCTTTCGGAGTGAAAACGGACACATCAGTCGCGCCAGCAATTCCGCGCTCCAGTTGTGCACGGGCAAATATGTGGCACTTATGGATCACGATGACTTGCTGCCCCCCCATGCACTCAATGAGGTGGCGCTCTTTTTGTGTGATCATCCCGACGCGAATATTGTGTATTCCGATGAGGATAAAATAAACCCTCACGGCAAACGGACAGAGCCGTATTTTAAACCGGATTGGAATCCGGATTTGCTGTATTCGCAAAATTACATTTCCCATCTGAGCGTGTATCGACGCGAACTGTTGGAGAGGATAGGTGGCTTTCGGGTGGGATTTGAAGGGGCGCAGGATCACGATTTGATTCTGCGCTGTGTCCGTGCGTGCAATGAGGATGGGATATTTCATATTCCAAAGATTTTGTATCACTGGCGTGCCGGCAGTGGATCAACGGCGCTGGCCGCTTCACAGAAGGAATACACTTCGGATGCCGGAATTCGTGCTGTGCAGGAGGCATTGGGAGAAAATGTGGCGTCTGTGACACAGGGAAAGTATCCAAACACATACCGCGTCCACTGGCCCACGCCTGTGTCACCGCCTTTGGTGAGCCTGATTATGCCCACACATAATGGCAGAGACATTACAAAACAGGCCATCCATTCCATTTTGTCCAAAACAGACTATCCCGAATACGAAATTATTGTGGTGGACAACCAGTCTGATGATCCCAGGGCGCTGCACTATTTCGATAAATTAACCCGGCATGACCGGATTTCCGTTATTAAATACCCCAAAAACTTTAACTTTTCTGCCATCAACAACTTTGCTGTTCCGTATGCCAAAGGAAGCATATTGGGATTTATAAATAATGATATTGAAGTCATAAACGACGGATGGCTAACCGAAATGGTTTCACATGCCATGCGGCCGCAAATCGGGTGTGTGGGGGCGAAGCTGTATTATCCGGACGGACGGTTGCAGCATGCCGGATGTATTCTTGGTATTGGCGGCGTCGCAGGTCATGGCCACAAGTACTTCAATGGGTCTTTCCCCGGATATTTTAGCCGCGCTCATTTAACGCAAGACTATTCTGCGGTGACAGCCGCCTGTCTGATAGTGCAGCGGCACATCTTTGAGGCAGTGGAGGGGTTTGACGAAACCAATCTCGCTGTCGCCTTTAATGATATAGATTTTTGTTTAAAGGTCATTAAAAAAGGGTACCGGAATCTCTGGACGCCATACGCCGAGTTGTATCATCATGAGTCGTTAAGTCGCGGCACCGAAGATAGTCCTTTAAAATTGAAGCGATTTCAGCGGGAATCTAAATTTATGCAGGCGAAATGGGGCGAAATTCTGCAAAATGATCCCGCTTACAATGTCAACCTTACGTTGGAGCACGAGGATTTTTCAATCAGCGCCATGAGTGACAAGTATCGGAAGAAGTGGTGAGGGGAGGGGATTGAGAATGGAATTTTATAAAAACCCAAAACGCAGGGACCGGGGTTTATCCCCGACTGTGCATCGACCCCGGCGGCAGATAAACTACCGCCCTACATTCCCACAGCCCGAAGCTCCCATTTTGATAAGGGGATAACATGTAATGAAAACAATACTTTATATCACTTTCAGCAAACGTAGTCCCAGAGAGTTTCACAGGGATGCCTCGGTGATATACAGGTGTTTTCAGCCGTGCGAATACTGGCGTTCCATCGGGTATCGCAGTTATGTGGTGCATCACGAGGAGGCGCTGTCGACACCTGTGGATGCAGATGTGGTGGTGTTTCACCGGCCGCGGGCTGTGGGGGATTTTGCCCCCCTTCGCAAACGATATGAAAAATGTCTTTGCATAGCGGATTACGATGACTGCCTGTTTGATGAGTCAATTCTGGAGTCACACCCCGCATTATTGAGCGGCACCACCAGTCTGCAGGTTTTAAAGAAGCAGACCCTGGAATATGGCAGCGCTGTGACCGTATTCGATACGTTTTGCGTGAGCACAGACGGTATCAGGGCGTCTTTGGATCGAATGCTCCCGGGGTGTCAGGTGGCAATCATGCGAAACGGCATATCCCCGTTTTGGCGAAACCTTGGCGGATTGACGCCGTTGCAGAAGGATAAAAAAATTATCAGCTACTTTTCGGGCACTGCCAATCATACCGCGGATTTGGTCGAGCACCTGGATGCCATCGAAAAAGCGGTTGACGACAGAGACGAGTTGGAAATGCACGTTTACGGCCAATTGAAACTGAACCGCCCCCTGTCGCACCGATGGAAACGGCTGGAACCGGTGGCATTTCACCACCTGCCACAGCTGATTCAACAATCGTGGATTTGTATCGCGCCCATCATGGACAATCCGTTTAATCGATGCAAGTCCGCCATCAAATTTCTGGAATCCGCCACGTTTGGCAGGCCCCTGATTACCCAGCCGCTGCCCGAATTCACGCGATTGGCCAATCCCGGATTGAAACTGGTTACCAATGACTGGGAAAGCGCCATATCCGACCTGATGATGCCGTCATCGTGGGATGGCGCATCTGCCGCCGCAACACAGATTGCCAAAGAGAATCTGGTACAACATCAGATGGGGGAACTGCTGCCATGGATTTGACCCCACTGGAACAATGGCAAATGTTGTGCCTGCTGCAAACCAAAAGGCAGCATCATGAATTGTCAGAATCGGAGTGTTTCGCACTTCATCATTTGCTGTTGTGGCGAATTGGAGACGCGTATCAGCGAATCGCCTGTGGTGTTCCAACTGAGCCATTGTCGCCATTGTCTATCGAACTGGCTCCCGAAATCATCACCATATCCAGCGAAGATGGCCGCTTGTGTCGGCAGATGACCGTTGCTGATGAAAAGGAAGATTTCCCAATTGTGCAGCTGTCGCAATGTACGCTTCTCAGTTGCACAACATCACCAGCGGATTACCGAGATCACTTGCACCAAAAAATGCGTCACGCTTTTACCGACTTCACGGGCATTACACCAGAGCCTCTGGCGGCGCCATCAAAAGAACTCAGTTTTCAACGCAAGTGGCGCAAATTCCGCCGAGACCCATTGTTGTTTTTTAAGGATTTCCTGATTAAAAATCGTTCCCCAAAGTAACCTGTTTCCTAAACAACAGATTACGACCGTTTCAGATACCAGTCGTACATTTTGCGGATGCCGTCTTCCAGTTCCGTCTGGTATATCCAGCCCTGGGCGTTCAGTTTGGATACGTCCAAAAGTTTTTTTTGGGTACCGTCTGGTTTGGTGCTGTCGAAATTCAAAGTGCCTTCAAATCCAACCACTTTTTTCACGAGTGCGGCGAGTTCACCAATGGTTGAATCTTTGCCAGTGCCAATGTTGATGTGGGTGTTAATTACTTCCTTTTGACCCTGGGTAAGGTCGCTGAAGTCCACATTCCTCAAAATGAACACACATGCGTCGGCCATGTCCTCTGAGTACAGAAATTCCCTGAACGGTTTGCCGGTGCCCCAGATGTTAACCTCGTCTTTGGAAACGCCGAATTTTTCCACAATGGGTTGCCAGTCTTCTGTTCCAAGGTCTTTGGCGACCGCCTTTTCATCGCCCTCGGCCATCAGTCTTGCCAAATGCATCTTGCGCAACAGTGCCGGCAACACGTGGGATTTTTCCAAATCGAAGTTGTCATACGGCCCATACAGGTTGGTGGGCATCACCGAAATGAAATTGGTGCCGTACTGCAGATTGTAGGCCTCGCACATTTTCAAACCGGCGATTTTGGCAATGGCATAGGGTTCATTGGTATATTCCAGCTCACTGGTGAGCAGGTGGTTTTCTTTCATGGGCTGAGGGCAGTGTTTGGGGTAAATGCACGAACTGCCAAGGAACAGCAGTTTTTTTACGTTGTGCAGATAGCTGCAGTGCACCACGTTGTTTTGGATTTGCAGGTTGGTGTGAATGAATTCCGCCCGGTATGTGTTGTTGGCAACAATGCCACCCACTTTAGCGGCGGCTAAAATGACATAGTCCGGTTTTTCCGCATTAAAAAAGGCATTGGTCGCGCCAAAGTCTTCCAGATTCAGCTCATTTATGGTGCGGCCAACAATGTTTGTATATCCGTGTTTTTCAAGTGACCGGCGAATGGCACTGCCCACCAATCCCGTATGACCGGCCACATATATTTTGCTTGATGTATCCATGGGGTATCCTACTCAAACCTGTTTAGGATTTTATGGCCACCTTCTTTAAGGTATTTTTCCTTTTTCATTAACGCGATTTCGCTTTTCATCATATCTTCTACCAGCGCGTCCAAATCGGATTTGGGTGTCCATCCCAGTTTTTCGTGGGCGCGGGTGGCGTCGCCAATGAGCAGCTCCACCTCGGTGGGACGAAAATATCGCGGATCAATGACCAGCACTTCGGTGCCTTTTTCTATCTGGAATTCGTCGTTGGTGCACGCGGTCACAATCCCTACTTCGTCTCTGCCTTCTCCCTTGAATTCAATGGTAATTCCCAGCTCACCAAACGCTTTGTGGACGAAGTTACGAACCGAGGTGGTGACTCCCGTCGCAAGTACATAATCGGATGGCGCGTCCTGCTGCAAAATACGCCACATGCCTCTTTGCAAAAGCTCGATTGCTCAACTGTATAAAAAACGTTTAGTAAAATAATTCATACTTATTCACAAGTTGTTTGCCCACAGGTTTTTATGAAGTATCTTTTTTACCTAACTGACAAAACGAATAATTGGGTGTTTGAAAAAATGACTTCCCATTTTTGTTTTTTTGCAATAGCAGAGGTTAGCGAATCATAAACATAAAACGATGGAATGTCGTCATGCAGTATTTTGGAAAAAAAGTACCCCTTTTGAAACAGTAGGGATACTCATATGGGAAATTGGGGCATATATCGTGACAAAGATTTGTCTGATTGTTAACAAAATTGTTTTTAATGGAAAATTCTAGACAGTGGCTCGTAACAAAATATATAATTCACTTTACAACTTGCTTATTTTATTATGATTTATTTTGATAGGAGGCAATAGAGTAATGGACGCCCGACTTTGGAAATTTCAGGAAAATAAAAAATCAAACCTTGTTTCTTCGAAGCGAACAAGCAAAGTCATGAACAAAATAATCATCGTTGGGCATCCCCGTTCGGGTTACAGGGAAATCGAAAGCCTTCTTATTAATACTGGAATGAGTTCCGCATTGCCCACATTAAGAGAGGGGTTGACCGCTCAGGCGCTTAATAGCCAACTTTGCGAGGCGCACGGCGCCCCAACGCTTGACGAACTCACCAGCGGCCATGTGGACGACTGGAAGCAACTGAGCATCAGTCCCATTTGGTACAGTCTTGTGCTGGACTTGATTAGAAGCAATATGAAGCAGAGTCTCTGGGGATGGGCAGATCCCATGGCTCTGTTTTTGCTGGATTTTTGGAAATCCGTATCCCCTGATATAACCTTTCTGCTGGTGTATAACCACCCCCGTACGGCGCTTACTTCCGTCGGTGATCAGGCAAACCTCGTAATCGACGAAGCAGGCGTCATATCTCCCGGGCAGGAAATACAAAACTGGAGGTATTACAATGAAGAGTTGCTTCGGTTTTACCATACAAACAAGGAACAGTGCCTATTGGTCCACGCAAAGCAATTGCAGGAAACTCCTGAAGATCTATTGCTGGAGATGAATCCTTTGCAAAACACCCAAATGGATTTAGCGCGGAAAAAATTGTTCGTTGAGGACGTGGAACAGCGGGAAGATGTAATTTTTAACAAAAAGGATTCTGAAGCACCTGAACCCATTAGCTTAAGTCTTTTTATGCAGGAGAGAGCGCTGGCTCAATCCTGTGAAGATGACTACCATCGCGGCAGTCCTCTGCAGTCATACCTGGTAAAAGCCTTGCTCAATCATTATCCCGAGGCGTTGAAGCTTTATGACGCATTGCAGAATGAAGCCTCCATTGCATCTCATGTAAAAGACAATACTGATGTTGGAATAAACATCGCATGGCATGAATTTCAGGAGATTTTGGCGGCGAATGGGCGATTGATAAGTAACAACACATCTATTCAAAAACAATTGCAACGCAGCCGTGTCGAGTTAGATAAACTCAACAAAACATTCAGTCAAAAACTACTGCAAATTAAGTCATTGGAACAAAATTTGGAACAAACCCAGGCATCGGCAGCTTCTCGCAATAAAGAACTATTGGCGGCGCAGAGCTTTACGAATCACCTTTCACGACAAATCGAGAACAAAGAGTTGCAAATTGCCGGCATGGAAAAAGAAGCACGGAGCAAGCAAAGAAACCTGATGCAGGAAACCGATGTGATATTGAGGCAGTTACATCTTGCTCAAGAGGAGCTGGAAAAGCTTATTGGGGAAAATAGATATAAAGAGTTACAATTATCTGAAGCAAAAAAACAGTTGAGTGGAATGAAAACACAGCTTCGTGAACAAAAACGACAGCTGCAGACAAGCTTGAGTCAACATCGAAAAGAAATCGAAAGGCTTGAGGCTTGTCAGAAACCCGTGTTTATGGGAGCCAAGGAGCGTCAGCGAAATGAATTGGTCTATTTGGTTGGATATACATTGGTCGGATTGAGTCGGTCTTTTGCTAAATGGAAATTGCTTTTTTATCCGATTTTCATTCGTAAATTCTTAGAAGAATATCTTCTTGATTGTGATACCACAGATAAATGGATGCCTCCTTTGCAGGAATATAGAGACTACGAAGAGGCGATAAAGGCACAAAATCATTTGTCTTATCTGTTGGGACTTGCCTGGCAAAAAAATCGTAGAAGGTTTGGTGCCTATCTTATAACACCCTTTGCTTTATTCAGCACATATCGCCTGTGGAAAAAACAAAAAGTTAAGAAAAAGAAGCTGGCTGAAATTTGACATCTCGAATTTTGCTGTTTTTCTGTAGAGAACATGCCATACATTGCGAACAAAATTCACAAATAGTTTTTAATTATCATCGAAGCCTGGTAGAGATGAAGAACCTCAAGTCAGTGTATTTGACAAACTGAATGGAACACTTTAAATGACAGAACTGGCTCTTTTCTTAGGATGGATGACGGACGATTTACCGTAATACCTCTACAAGTACGTTAGAGCCAATTTCGCTTGCAACAATAGATAGCGGCAGATAGATGAATAGTACTGTTGGCACTTTAAAAAAAGGCAATTTATTATACCAAAATAAAAATTATTCTGGGGCAATCAAAGAGTACCTTAGATTAATTTCTGGAGAACCGAATGCTCTGTCGAAACAGGCTCGTTTTAATCTTGGTTTAGTTTCACGACATGCTTCGCGACACGTAAAAATGCTTCCGATAGTGCGGTTGCTTGGCGAGCATCCTGATAATGGTAGCGCATATACCGATGATAAAGTTGCTGCTTTTGTCGTGCCACGGGAGTCTAGCTTTCAATCTGAAGTTCGAACGATAAACCGACTGGCTCTGTCTTATCCCGCACAACGAGTCCAGACTCTCAGTTTCAATATTGAGGAATCAATCTTTTGTGGATTGCACAATTTTTATTGGGGCAGTTCTTTTGAAATATTGGACGAAACTTCCTCTTGTAGGTTTCCGCTTTGGTTGAATGAATCTTTCAGATTGGAGCAGTACGGGAAATTGCTTCATGAATGTATTGCGATTTTAAAGAATGTTAGCAGGGAAGACCATTTTCTTGATCTTTATGAACAACAAGCTACACCGCTTGATCAAATTGACGAACTTATTCAGAATTACTGCGGAAAAAACCGGTCTGTGCTGGATGTTGTTTCCGGAAATCAGGACGTTCCAAATGAGATAACAGTGGTAATTCCCAATTTTAATGGTCCTCAGGCTATCTCTAATAGTTTAGCGTCAATTCTCCGTCATATTAATCATTCTCAAATAAAAGTAGAAGTTATTGTTGTAGAGAGCATGCAGTCGGAAAATTCAGAATTCATTGTGCGGAAGTTTTTAAAACAACTGGATGTTAAGCAGGTATTTGAATCCGAAAACTGTTCATTTTTTGGCTGCTGCAACAGGGGGGCCAGACAGGCAGCCCACTCCAATCTCATGTTCGTTGATAGCAATATTGTTTTTTTGTCGGATTCGCTTGCCGAATCGTTGAAACTACTCAATGGAGACAGCGTGGGTGCAGTTGTGCCTAACCTCTCTGGAGAGGTCATCCGTAACGGTATTGAATTGTTCTGTGGGCCGTTGGGTGAAGAAGTTGAATTGAGCAGGAAAGTTGATTTCTCTTCCACAGCTGGTTTTCATCTTGTATGTAGAAAATCGGATTTCTTTTCGTTGGGTGGCTTCAATGAAATCTCGTTCGATGGTTTTAATGATGTAGATTTTTGCCTTCGGATGAAGAGTTTTCTGCATAAAAAAAGTATTGGCAGCAAAAACGCGGAGTTGCTTGTTCAAGTCGCTAACACGCATTCTTCGGATGGCAGTATTAATAATAGCTCCTTAAGCTCATTAGGATTCAGGCTGTTTTATTCCAAATGGAGTGAACACCTCATATCCACATCATTGGAAAGCTCTTCATCGACTTTCGTAGATTTTCAACGAACACTCATTGAAAAATACGATTATCATGAATTGGTGTCCGGAGAACGAAGCGTTACTGCTGACACCTGGCAAGACATACAAGGTCGTTCAATGGGGGACCTCGAAGGATTGTCATTTAGAAAAGAACACATTGGAAATGGCATCATAAAATTTTGGGTGGCTCCGTCTATCCATGCAGGATTCGATGGACTTGTAGCTAATCTCATAGTTGACGGCGCTCTCTTGGACACTTTGTTATTGGAGCGAGGCAGACCAGATGTGGAACGCGCCTTGAAACGTCCCGCCGGTGAGATTTTGTTCACGTTTCCTCATCAATGTTCTGACGGTGAAATCCACAGTTTGAGAATTATCCTCGAGCAAAATGGTTGTTTTCGCACAATTTTTTCTGAGAGTTATCGTGAAGATTGCAAATGGTTAAGAGAGGCGAAAGAGGCAAAGAAACAAAAAAAACCTGTTGTATTTTTTGCGTCTCATAATCTTAAGGTTCAGGGGGCGCAAACGAGTTTGTTTCAAACAGTCATTGGTTTGAAGCAGTCTTCCGATATTTATCCAGTTGTCTTCTCTCCTGAAGACGGCCCCTTAAGTGAAGCGTACAAAGATAAAGGCATTGTCGTCATTATTCAATCCTACCCCGGGGTGAGGGGGACAAATGAAGAGCTTTGGCGGGTTGAAATGTCAAGTTTTATAGCTTGCATGAAGAGATTGAGTCCCCAGATGATTGTCGCCAATACATTGCAGTCATTTCATACAGCAATTGCTGGGTTAGCGCTGAATATTCCAACTGTTCTTGTTCCTCGTGAAAGTGAACCTCCACAGTCGTACTTTTCATTCCTTCCCAATTTCATACGTCCCTATGCCGATTCTCTGGTTTCTTGTGTAGATCAGACTGTATTTGTCGCCGACGCTACAAGGAAATTATGGCAGGATCAACGAAACAGTAAAAATCACATGGTGATTTACAATGGTCTCGCTACATCTCAATTAGAACAGAAGTTGGCGGGTGTGACCAGGGATACTGCGCGTTTGTCCCTGGGACTCAAACCTGACGATTCGGTTATTTTAAACGTAGGTACTGTTTGTGAACGAAAAGGGCAGCTTGACCTGCTTGAAGCAGCGCCACATCTTCTCGAAGGATACAATGGGACGTCGATCAAGATTATAATCGTTGGTATGACGGACAATGACTACTGCAATGCAATGCAGGAAGCGCTGGAGAGGCTTCCTGAACACATTCAAAACAATGTTATGCTGCTTCCTCATACGAAATCCGAAGGTGACTGTATGGTGCAGCAACTTTATCTTGCCTCAGATCTTTTCGTGATGAGTTCCCGCTTCGAAAGTTACCCGAGGGTTGTTCTTGAAGCGTTATATTTTGGTTTGCCCGTTATTAGCACTGCCTGTTTTGGCGTAAAGGAGCAAATCGAGGATGGCAAAAGTGGCTTTTTTTACGAGGCTGGGAATTATTTCGAATTGTCAAAAAAAATAAAACATCTCATCGATGACAAAGTTAGACTGAGACAAGCCTCAAAACATGCTTACGAAAGATATAACGCTCTTACAAGTTACGAGCAAATGGTCGCCGGTTATCGAGATTTGATTAAAAGATATATGGAGTAGCTGGCCCCAGATGATTTCTATTTTAACGATTTCGAGAAATGTTGATAACCTAAAATGTTTAGTCGATTCTTTGCCTGCTGCAGCGGGGGATGTCGAATATGAACTTCTAATATCATGGAATGGTGAACAATCACCGCCGGTAGAGCTATTTGAGTCTTGCGATGTGAAGTTTCATCTGCTTAAACCTTATAGTTTTTCGAAAAATAATAACAGGTTGGCGCAACTTGCAGCTTATCCAAATTTGCTTTTTATAAATGATGATATAAAGTTCGACAGAAATTGCATCAAAAACGCCTGGGATGTTTTTTGTTCTGACAATGTGGGTCTGGTTGGAGCCAATCTTCGTTATCCAGATGGCACAATTCAACATGCGGGGATTTTCATAAACAATAAGTCATATCCGTTTCATTTCATGAAGCATCAGGGGTCTCATAATGACCCTCGAATCTCTTTTGATATGGACGTGCCTATCGTTACAGGCGCTTTCATGCTTGTAGATAAAAAGGAATTTCTCCATATTCTTTTTGATGAACGCTGCGAGGTAGCGGCGCAAGATGTTATTTTCTGTTTGAATTATAGGGAAAAATTTCAAAAAAAAGTGGTTTACTGCCACAACGCAACAGCTATTCATTATGAAAACAAAACAAGAAAGCTGTTCGATCAGCGATTAACTCCGCCGAACGATGTCGCGTTAATGAGTGAAGTTATTGACAGGAGCTTTTCATCCAATATGAAACCTTTGAAAAATTACAACAATGTGAGACTTAGAGTGGTTACAGAAAAGCCCGGGTGGATTATGTATCGAAAAGGCGAAGAGATTGTGAAGCGTCTGGAAAATGCGAAAATTAATGAAGACTATGACGACGCAAATGTTCATTATTACATTAATTATGGATACTTCAGGAGTCGACCCAAATCGGGACTGGTTGTCGCAAATTTTACTCACTATGATGAGAGCAAACTTGCTGACAAATGGGTGTCTGTCGCTCATGAGGTGGATCACTGCGTTGCAGTGTCGGAAGAAGCAGCGAGCAATTTGCGCAGATTTGGAATAAAAGATGATAAAATTACTGTTATCAAGGTTGGTGCAGACAGCTCATTCAAACCCAAAATGGTTTTAGGGGTTGTGGGTAGAGTTTATGAAGGCGGCAGGAAAGGTGAAGGGCTTGTACGGCAGCTTACGAATGACACGGAGGTGATGGAAGGACTTAAGATCTTTGCCACGAATGACTCATGGGGCGTGCCGGTGTGGAAATTTAATGATCTCTCTGATTTCTATCTGGCTGTCGACTATCTTTTGGTTCCTGCGCTCATAGAAGGTGGTCCTGTGCCGTTTATGGAGGCTCTCGCATCCGGGACGCTTGCAATCGCACCACCTATTGGCGTTATTCCGGAGTTCCCTCACATCGAATATAAAACTGGAGACTACGCGTCTCTCAAAAAAGCGGTTATTCAGACAAGAGATAATTTTTTAAATCATAAAAACAGGCTTTCTCAATATATGCAGCATCACAACTGGAGTACATGGGCTAATCAGCATATTGCCTTGTTTGATAGGTTACTTAAGAAATAAAACAGATGTTGCAATGGTACGGCTTATACGCTGGCTGTTAGTTATTAAAACAGGACTGGGAACCCATCAGACAGGACTCAGTGATTGCCAGATAGGCAAACAATTCAAACCAGAGTTTTGAGCATAGAATCTGCTTTGACAGGGGAGAAGGACAATAATGCAATATTTTTTCAGTCATGAGTACAACGTGAAACAAATCGAACAACTGGATGTGGTATCCCCTTATCAAGTCATTCCCTTTGGGCACAGATGCACATCTGCAATTGTTGCAAATTTCGCGCAGCTTCGAAAATGTTCGCTTCCGTTTGATTGGACGATTCCGCTCTTTCCGGGAAAAATCAGAGAGATCTTGCGAAACAATTTTGAAGGGTTTATTCCGGAGAATATTTGTCTTGGTAACGTTGTGAACCAATATGGCGTTAAGCTAACCCATTTCCACGTTCATAATAGTGTTGAGGAAGGCATAGAAACCTATGAGCGAAGAATACGACGCTTTTCAGAAATGATGCAAAGTAATGTCTACAAATACTTCATATATGTGAATGAGGATTTCTTGTTCGATCCGAAATTTAGAGAGGAAGAATTCAATCGAGCGAAGTTTGACGAGATGTGTGCTCTGGAAGAATACATTAAAGAAAATTACGCCCATTTTAAGTTCACAATACTATACTTTGATTTTGGGAAACATACTCCGCCAGCCGATTCAAATATACTCCCGATTCTATTGAAAAGTACACAATATTGGGAGGTAGACAGACTTTCCCCCTATAATTCGTTTCGAGAGTATGTGGGCAGGATTGCTTCGACGATATTTAAAAGTGAGCCGTCGGAAAAACTTGAAGGCATCGATTTCCGTACTTGATCTTTGTTGGAGCAAGAACCTTGATAGAAGCGACAAAAGTCAAACGAGATTTAGTGTCCCTTCGTGCTTAACTAGCCTAGATGAAACTACAAACGAATCATGAATGTCTGTAATTGAAGTCCGATTGGAGTGAAAATGAAAAAAACTTTCTTTGTTTATGCGAATTGTCAAAAAAATCCGCTTATAAAATTGTTTTTAGCGCAACCTGAATTTACGAAATATTTTACAGTTCTCGCGCCGGATTTTCCCCCCATACATGTTTTACGGCCGAATCATTTGGAGCAACTTCATATAATCCTTCATGATACAGATGTTTTCATATATCAGCCCGTTGTCAATTACGACCAATTCAATACTGAAACGCTGATGTCTTTCTTAAAAACTGGATGTGAAAAGATAAGCATTCCGTCTATCTGGTTTGACGGTTATACCCCGGAATCGTTTTATTTTAGGTTAAATGGCACTGCCGCCATTCCACATTTTAGTCCCTATCACGACTACAATATTTTGAAGGCTTTCGTCATGAGAAAAAGCGTGGAATATGCGGTCGCACTAATGCAGGGGGATTTTTTCTATACCAAAGAAATGGTAGAACAAACAAGTGCATCTACTATACAGGCATTGAAAAGAAGAGAAGACGATTTGGATATTCATATTGCCGACTATATAAGTGAATATTGGAAATCAAGACGTTTGTTTAATTCCATAAATCACCCGAAGAATGAAATTTTGCTCCAAGTAGTTGCTCAGGTTATGGAAAGATTTGGGATTGAGGTTGATGAGAGCAAAAGCCCTGATGACGACCTATTGTGGACCCCTGTAATTCCAATATACAGTTCTCACCCATTTGTTGAATCCAAACCAACCTATTTCCATCATGGTGAATCAAAGACCAACAAAGAATACGTTATTGCAGCTTATAACAGTTATGAAAGTTATGATCTGGAAGATATTGCCAACCAACTCAGTCACTACGAGAAGAATGTAATTTTAAGCGTTTTAAGAGACAGGCATCTTGAGTTGGGCTAGTGAAACTATTTGATAGAATTAAAACACACACGGTTTCCAAATGTTTAAACTGATGAAAAGTGCAGTGATTAATCATCAAATGAAATAATAGTTACAAAATCGGCAGTTTCGTTAGCCAATCGAATGCAAGATTTACTACCGGGAATTCAGTGGATTTTATTATCAACTTATAGTTGCCATTTTTGAGAACCTTTCAATTGACAGGGGGCGTCGCACGGAAGGATTGTGAAATTTTTGCTATGAAACTGTTGCTGTGGTAGCAAAAAATTGTCTATACAATAAAGAGTAAGGGACAACAGAATCCTTTTAAACTTGACGGATTCCTTGTTCACGGGAGGAATTATGACCCAAATAGAAGATATTAGAAATCGGTATGATGAGAAATTCCAGCTATCGGAATTCGCCGAAGCATACCAACTTGCTCTGGAACTCATAAAAACAGATCCTTCAAATTTTGTCAGTTATAATTTAGCTGGCAGAGCGCTATTTCGAAATGGCGACAATTGCAATGCAGAAAGATACTTTTTAATCGCCTTAAGTATTTGCGAAAACAACGAAAATTGTTTGTCATTTCTTTCACAAATAAACTTAAATGAAAACAATTTTGAATTGACGATGGTTTATTTAGAAAAACTAATCAAAATTAAGAGTAGCTACAAATTAGAAAAAATAAGAGCATTCATTCATTTGTATCCGTCCTGTGAACACGCGCGCGAGAAAATTTTTTTGATGGTGTAGAGTCATGCCCGAAATGGAGGTGTGACAATGAAAGAATA
>JAFGQN010000127.1 GCA_016935665.1 Deltaproteobacteria bacterium
CCCGTTGTGTCCTCTGAAGAATTTATGAAAGATGCCGGTATCGGCCAACTGAAGCTGTCTTGATTTTCGCATACGCGTCCTTTCGGCCAGCAGTGAAAGCAGAAAACGGGCCAATGGCTATTGCCAATAATTTCAACTATATGGCTGCGGAAAATCTGGCCATGTGGTTACCAACGGCCACCATCGGCCGGCTATTGGGCTTATGTGGTGAGCTGTACTCTTTGTCTGTGTACCAGAGGGTCTAGCTGGCAAACAATACCGGAATTGTTCGCGATACGGACTCCCATCTGTAGTGCTGCGTCCTTGATGGTGTGTAGTGCTGCGTCCCCGAAGGTGCTGCGTCCCCGAAGGTGCTGCGTCCCCGAAGGTGCAGCGTCCCCGAAGGTGTCTGCGTCCCCGAAGGTGTTTTTCACTTTTTTGCAAAATTCCAAAACGGCCGACCGGGTGCCATGACATTGCTCAAACAATTACTACTCAATACGACAAATTTCATCGCCAGACGCACAGGGTGGGGCGAAAAGGCTAGAGTCTTTTCCGGAGGAGTCTTTTCCGGAGGAGTCTTTTCCGGAGGAGTCTTTTCCGGAGTCTTTTCCGCCGAGTCTTTTCCCCCCGGTTTCTGCAAGTGCGCGCTTTCGGAATGTTCGAAATTGTGATATTTTTGTTGCCTATATAAAATATCCCTGAACTTAGGAACTATCTTAAAGCCGGGTGGAGATGACGATGCATGCAAATCTTTTATGGTCCCTTACGCGATGGCGCTGTACTACTGAATCTCGTAACTGTTTCAAAAGTGTGATGTTGTTTACAACTGCGGTGGCGTCAATGCTTTTCCCATATCAGGCTTTGGGACAGGGCGACGCCTCTGAGCCTGTTCAGATGACGGACACTGAAGCGGATGTGGCGACAGAAGCGGATTCGGATACAGCCATGGAAGCAGATTCGGATATGGCGACAGAAACGGATTCGGATACGGCGACAACGGCGGACACCGAAGAACGTGTGCCGGGTCCGTCGTCCAGGCGCTGGTATATATACCTCAACCATAAGACCAGTGGCCCGTTTAAAGAGTCTAAAATGAAAGAAATGATCGCCAACGGCACCCTTTTACCTGACACAAAAATCGCCGCCGCCGGGGCATCCGTCTGGGTTTTGGCCCGAACCGCTTTTGATTTCAGTGTCGCGCCACTGCCTCGCCCCATGTTGACCGCAGTGTCATCGCCAGAACCCACACCCCAAAACGCGGTGGTGGATAAATTGTTAAAAATCAAATCCCGCAATGTTATGACCGGAAATGTAGTCACAATCGCCGGCATGGTTGGCGTATCTTTAGCAATGGTGATAGGGGCCGATGTACTCTACGGCAACCTGGAAGGGGATGATATGATGCTGATGATGAGCGGTTTTTTAGCGTTCACTTTTGGGGGATTGCGATTGAGCGGCGCCGTGACCAGTACAGTTGCCGCTACGAGATACAACCGTCTGGCCGGAAAACCCGCTTTTTCTTCCGCGCTGTTTTATGGCGGCCTGATGTCGGGGCTGATCGGCTATGTCGTTTCAGCGACGTTGATTTATCAGGGTATAAGAGACGCGGAGGATTTCGATGACGATGAAAAAGGATATATTGATAAAGCCCTGCAGAAGGCGGGATGGACAGTGCTTGTCGCCGAACTCCTCAGAAACGTTTTGTGGAGCCTAAACGTGTACAATGCCAAAAAGGCCACTTTGGCACACAGGGTGATTGCGCCGAAGCGAAAGCGCGTCGTTGGCATCGCACCGATGGTTATCCCCAAAACCGGCAGTTACGGTATTTGGACTGGCGTGCAGTTCTAGTATCAAGGTAATTGGGTATCATTCGACAATCTGAGCTGGCATAAATCAATAAGATATGATGATCACAACAAACCAGAGATAGAAATCGCGCACAATGGAGTATGGGGACGAAGCGTTAATTGGTGGTAAGACGCGGAATCTGGGGCGCCGCATGTGTTTTTCGAACTGACCCCAGCTGATACTGGCGACATCGTTTGCAAAAAAGCCATGAGCTTTGAAATTCCAAACCGAACTTCTGAATATTCAGCCTGGAATATAATGCGCAAGCGATGGATAATCTGTTCCCTCGCCACACAGGACGCAGTGTTGCATCGCCAGGTGCTTCCCGACATGGTGCACCCGTTCAAGACAAAATATGGCAGGCGTTGATGTGTGCTGCCAGTCTTGACGGTCAATCTGGACTGGCGCGTCCCTGCCCACGGCTCAGCAGATCAAGGTTTGTGGGGACAGGTTTGTGGGGACGGAGAGTTTGTGGGGACGGCGTCGTCCGGAACTTTGCCAATGTGCGCGGCCGTCTTGCGCAACGAAGATGATGGGCCGCCGTCCCCAATTGTTATTGGCCACGCCAAACGGACAGCGCTTTGGCTATAATGCGGAACAATTGGAGATAGTGACGTTGCCGATGGCATTGTAGGTGTTGCACATGGACTCACAGGTTTGATTGATGGTGCTCTGGGGCACCGATGCCATAAAATAGTAATGAATGCGGACATCGTATGTATCGACCGATGACGATATCGTCAATCCGCAGGTAAACGTGGCATCCGACGATGCACAGGCGCTGGTCGAAAAGACGCCCGTACATCCCGTTGACAGATCGCTGATTGAGGCGTCGTTTACCCCCACATAGTCAACGCACGATCCATTGTTCGTGCGCTGGCTGCAACTGACGGTGGTTCCGCCCCCGCTGCTGCCGTTGCCATCATCGCCATCATTACCATCATTGTCCACAAATGGAATACCGTTGCCATCTTCATCCACATTTTCCACCCAGTCGAACCAGTTGCTTTCTTCCCCATGGGCAGTGGCGTCATCGCCTGCTTCCACGTCATCTTCAAGGGGCTCGGGCGGCGTTACCGACACCATCACAGTGGCGCCCGCCGTTACGCCCACCGTTTGCGTATCGGATAAAGTCCCCTGAAGCGACTGCAGTGTTACCTGCCATTCCCCCTCGGGCAGCATGCCGGCCCAAATGGGATCCGTCGCCGTTGTCGGTGCGCCAAAGCCCATAATCAGATTGGGGCATCCCGAAATGGGAGCGGTGGGTTCCAGCGTCACAAAGCCTTCAACGTCCGAGGCGTCCACATCTTCGGGCGCAGAAACCACGACCATCCCCTGTTCTTCTGTCACGCCGACAAAAGAAAGAACATCTGCACTAAAGGCCCCCCATACTTTTCCAATAATCTCCATCGACTGGCTCGCAAACCACGCGGCATCATGGGCGTCCACATCTTTCACCACCGGAGTGCCAGCACTGTCAACGTCTTCATCATCGACCTCTTTTGTCCCATCAAGTCGATTAAACACCGCCTGCCCCAAACGCTCCGCCTCAGGCAAACTGGCAAACGGAGAATCGGTGGCGACATCCTTGTAGGTGACAGTGCCTTCTTTCGATTTAAAATCGTTAAATTCGTCCGCCATGACGTCCAGCGCT
The DNA here is from genome assembly GCA_016935665.1 of Deltaproteobacteria bacterium. Lineage (GTDB taxonomy): Bacteria > Myxococcota_A > Polyangia > JAAYKL01 > JAAYKL01 > JAFGXQ01. The sequence continues at coordinate 3,485 of JAFGQN010000127.1, forward strand.
TTTTTTCCCGCCTCTGTAAAAACCTTCGGCGCTCCGCCGCCCAAATCAATGAAGCTGCTGCAATACTTTTTAACGCCGGCGGCAAGCAGCTTTTTTGCCTTGTTCAATACAAAATCCCACGGCCGCATTCCTTCGGTCGCAGGCGAAGTGTAATAGTCTGCATTTACACTCAGTGATGCATTTATGGCGCCCATATCATCGTCCAGTTCTCCCGTTTGCAGCATATTGTAGAATTCGCCGGATGATGAGGCTTTGCGCCGGATAGAATCCGGCATTGATTGCCACAACGCTTCTTTCTCGTCGTCGGTCATCTTTTTGGCGTTCACATTCAAAGTGTTGCGAAGCTCTTTGGCCGTTCCGACCGCCTCATTGCAAAAGTCGGTGCAGTTGACGTTTAAGAATGCTTTTTTGACTTGATCCTTTGTGGCTTTTTTGCCCGTTGACAGCACACCCGCCATCTGGAGTTTTTCCATAGCCGTTGGGTCCGTGGTCAACTTTTCCTGGGCCGCCAGCGCGTCCTTTGCAATGGATTCCATTCGAAGTATTTCATCCATTGCCTCCTGCAGTTGCGCCGCAGTGAGTTCCAGTTCCATAAACCCGTTCTGGTAGTCGTTGCTTAAAATGCGAATGAGTCTGTAAATGGCCGTCTGCTTTTCAATGTGTGCAATCAGAACAGTGGAAAAGGCCTCTTCTGCCTCTGCCACCGTCAGCTCGTTGGCTTCGCGCGAATGGTTTTTTGAATCGCCGCAACCTGAAAAACCAAACAGGCAAATGACCAGAAGAACAGTAATGGTTTTAAAACTATTTTTTTTCGTCATGTGGAACCTCAAAATCATCCGCCAAAATCCACGCCAATGGTCAATGCGGGCTGGAGGGCCATAAACAGTGCAGTCACTGTTACCGGGTCTTCCAAAATCCGCATGGCATTTATGGGTAGCAGGTACATACCGATGGAAACGGGAACCACCAGTTTGAATGCGCCGGTATTTAGCACCACGATGTCCAATTGAAAGCGGGGAAATAGCTCCATACCAATGAACGTGTCGTTTTCGAAATCGATACTGCTATCGGCCATGTCCTGGTTTTGGGTGAACACCATGCCAATGTCGAAGGCGAACCCGGTTTTCACGCGGCGGCCCTTTGCAGGCTTCATTTGTTTGTTGCTGTATCCAAACGAAATCATCCGAATATCGTCCGTCTCATCCTGAAATTCGAGATCGCCGAATCGCGCCGCAAAATACGCGCCATGATGGGCGCCGCCGGATACCCCGTACCCGGCGATACGAATCCCCGGGGTGGGGCTGCCCCTGAGAGAGTCGCTGTCGCTCTCGCCTTCGGCAACCATAAACATCCGTCCGGCGGTCCCAAATCCGATGACCATGCCAACATCGCCGTAACCGTGTTCAAAATGAGACACCCCTTTTTTTTGCACCGGCGCAGATGTTTCCACAGCTGCCACGGTAACTGCGGGCGGAGAAGCCACTGGCTGAGAAGCGGGTGGCGGCGAGGTGGAAGGGGCCGATGCTGCTGCTGGCGCCGGTTGCGGCGCAGCGGCGTCTGCGGGCGGCGGCGGCGGTGGCACAGGGTCCTGCGCGACAGGTGGCTGAGCAGGTGCGGGGTCAACGGGCGTTTCCACAGGGGCCATCGGTGGTGCAGGCGGCGTTTCCTGCTGTGGCGGTTCCCCAGTCGATGCGGGTGGCACATCGTCTGTCGGCGCCGATGCTGCCGGAGATTCCGCAGGCGCCGTCACATTCCCTGTCGTGTCTGGCGCTGGTGGCGGGGGAGGCGTTTCGGCATCAGGTTTTTTTTTCTGCTGGGGGGGGAACACACAGTTGCCTTCCACACAAATGCGATCACCCTTGCAGTCCATGTCATTGCCGCATGCCGCCTGAGCACGAAAGCAAACTAAAGAAAGCATCAGCACGAGGAATACGGGAACAGTTGGATTTTTCAAAATACTCTCCTTTAACCAACGAGTTATCAACGGAACAAACATCATCTCAAATATCGAGTTCTTTTCGGTTTAGCGGCATTTCAAATCGACTGTTGAAATGTTGTGCAAATACTGAAACGAATCAAGATCTCGTTGAATTCTCAAAAAGTAGAACCGCATTTAAAATCGGCAGCCCTTGTACTTTTTTCAGACTTTTTTCAAACTTTTTTCATTTTTTTGCAGCAACCGCCGCCACCGACCGATTGTGGGCCATGAAATCGGTTTGCTTATCCCTATTTGTGCAATTGGCAGCAATGGGCGGCAAGACGCGGAATTTTTGGCTGGCGCATGTGTCAAGCTGACGCCGGGCGACATGGTTTGCAGGAAAGCCATGCGTTTTGAAATTCCAAATCGACCTTTTGAATCTTGAGACTGGAAAAGGTTGTGCTGCGTCCCCGAAGGTTCTGCGTCCCCGAAGGTTCTCCTAAAAAAAGTTGTTCCGCCGGGTCGGCGGTCTTTAAATCCATGACAATATCGGGATTCAAAGCGGTAACGTGATATGGAACGCTGCACCGTGTCCTGGATTCGTTTTTACAGACAGGTTTCCTTTGTGTTCCTCAACGATGATGAAGTAGGACACACTCATTCCCAGTCCCGTTCCCGCTCCGGAGGATTTGGTGGTGAAAAAAGGGTCGAAAATTCTTTTTTGGGTCTCTTCGTCCATCCCGGGGCCATTATCTTCGATTTCGATACGGACAGTCTGTTCCGATGAATTCAACACCGTCCGAATCCGAATACACGGCTTTGCGACATTGGATGAATGCATTGCAAAAGCGCTGTTGCCAAGGATATTGAGGAACACCTGCTGAATCTTGGTTTTTTTGCAGCGAATGGTAATCGCATCGGGACTGTACTCTTTTACAATATTGATTTTCCTGAAGTCATAATTTCTCTTCAGGCTAAAGTCGATTTCAGCCAGTTTCAGGCTGTCGTCTAAAAGGGTGCCAAGAGAATGTGGCTCTTTTTCCACACTCGATTTTCGTGCAAAGCTGAGCATGTTTTGAACAAGTTCCGCCATTCGGGCACCGGATTCCCGAATGCTGTTGAGCATTCTATCTACCTTCCGTATCTGCAGATACTGCTGGATGGCCTCCATCGATACGCCGACTGCATCTGCTGCGTCAACGTTGGCGACACAGTCATTCGACAGCAGTCTGGTGGACAGCACTTGAACAGTCTGCATCACTGCCCCCAGAGGGTTGTTGATTTCGTGTGCCATACCTGCGGCAAGTCCACCGATGGAAAGCATCTTTTCGTTTTGAATTATCTGTTCTTCCATTTCCACCCGTTCACTTACATCTTCGATAAGAATGACTGCGCCATCCATGTGTTCGCTGTTCAATAACGGATAAATGATAATGTTTTCAAAAACACGCTTCCCATTCAATCGGCGCACCTTTTGGGAGTCCTGATACGGTATGTTTTTCCCAAGACATGTCTCAAACGTTGACACTGGCAAATCCAGATGTGCAAGAATATCACGGGCGGTGAGTTGCAAGGCATTCTCGCGAGAAATGCCGGTATGCAGCGCCGCTTTTCGGTTCCATTGAACAATACATCCATCAGCATCCATCCCGATTAGCGCCACAGGCATTGCGTCCACGATGCTGGACAAATATTTTTTTAGCTGAAGGATTTTCATCTCGGCATTTTTTCGCTCGGTAACATCGAAAAGAATTCCATTGTGCACCTTCTCATCGCCCAAAAGAGCAGCAGGGCGGGAGATGCCCATCAACCAGCGAACGGAACCGTCCGGTGCGTAATATCGCACCTCACTCTCCCAATCACTGTGATTGATAATGGCAGCGTTGACTCCGGACAGGAATTCTGCCTTGTCCGCTTCGTAGATTGACGATCCGAGAGTCGACCAGACTCTGTCGTTTGGGTCAGCGGGATATCCGGTCAGCTCCTCACACCGTGGACTGATATTGGAAAAGTAATACGTTCCATCAGGGCGCACCCGAAATTGATACACAACCCCGGGAACGTTCTGCACTATATCGTTGCGCATCTGCTCCTGTTCACCGAGAACAGACGCAATGCGGTACTTTTCGGTATTGTCTGTTGCAACCACCAGCAGACATGGTTCGTTTGCAAATTGAATCTTTCGGGTGGTCAGGCTCAACAGTCTTTCATGTGCCTCACTGATTCTCAGGTGGACTTCGACGGGAGTTGAAAGTGGATTTGACAGTGGGATTCCATCAAACGCCTTTTTTATCGCGTCTACAGAATTCCATGGTAGCGAAAAAATGTCCTGCCCACATATCAATTCCCTGGTAGATTCGAGGAGCAGGCAAAACATGTGATTGGCTTCGACGATCACCCCATCGGAAATCCGGCAAATCCACATTGGATTGTCTGTTGCATCGAAGACCGCATGGAACAGGCGCATGTCACTTTGAGCGCTGCAGTCCTCCGGAACTGCAGTTTGATCACAGGTTGCGCTCATCCAATATCGCTCCCATCATTTTTCGAAGATACCTTCCCATCACTGCGATACCGCTCTCGGCAAGGTGGTTTCATCTAAGCCCCTAATGTAATGTATCGCAATTCAATTGCACTGCAACGCTGCGAAAAACAGGTACTGTGGATATTGAATGGATACTCGAAGATACCGACACTGGTATTTCGGTACGCGAGCGGCGTTGCAAATGGGCCAATCAACGTTACCTTTTATTAAACACATTCGTGAAAAATATGGAGTGTCCCATGAAACGCGTATCATCTCTGCAAATCGCCATTAATAACGAAGTCCGCGAGGAAAAGTACTATCTCGCCGAAGCCGCCCGGTCGAAGAACCCGGTGGTCAAGACACTGCTCACCAACCTGGCGGGAGAAGAGTTCGCCCACCAGAAATGGATAGTTAAACGACATGAGCGCATGTTGGAAACCGGGCAATGGCCAGAGGAGCTTACTATTGAGGAGAGCGACTTGTCTCTGGCCGAAGAACTGAATAAGCTCAACTACCAAAGCGATGTGACCCGGCAGCACGATGACGATGACATCGCATGCCTGAACAAAGCGGTGCAGTTTGAAATGGAGGCGGCCGATTTCTACTTTTCCCTGGCTAAAAAAGCCACGAACCCAAAAGAAGAAGCGTTCTTCCATTATCTGGGCAAACTGGAGCAGGATCACATGGCGTCCATTCGAGATTCACTCGCCTACCTGGAAGACCCGGAAGGCTATTTCACCGGTAAAGCGGACCATTAATACTCGGTGTCCAAAAGGGACCCGTCCTGCTGGTCGGGGAATATGTAAAACAGCTGCTTCTTTTGTCCATTGGGCAGATAAACGCCATTTTGCCTTTTTGTGCCATCCGGCATAATGACGACACCGATTGAGGCAATGCCCATTAAAGTGCATTGCGTTTGTTGTCTGTGCCAATTCACATTATTATTAACCACATAGATTTAATCCCAAAAAGCAGGAGTTGAATGATGAAAGAAATGTATTTCAGTTTGCTGTGTTTGTGTTTTGCCTTATCGGGCTGTGGTTCCAATGACAGTTCCGGTAATTTGGGCGACACCGAAAACCTGACAATAGACACCGCTACGCAGACAGCAGGAAACACGGACACTGCCACTCAGACAGCAGATGACTCGGACACCGGTACAGGCCAGCCTGCGGTAACCGGGCTGTGGCTGCATACCAGCGGCAACAGTATCCTTAAGAGCGACGGCACGCCCTTCCGTGGACGAGGGGCCAATATTCACGACACGCGAAGCTGCTGGGCCTGTGCGTATGGTGAACCCAATGTGGAGGAAGTCAAGCGGCGCATCGATGCCCTGGTGGACGACTGGGGGGCCAATTTTATGCGGCTGTGTCTGGAAAACTATGGCACGGCGCAGGATGAATGGCAGGTGCAGTACGCCAATATGGTGGAGGACGAAGCGTACATGCAGGATATTATTGAGATGGTTGAGCATATCGGTACGAAATCCGGCGTGTATGTGCTGGTGTCATTATGGGTGGAGCCCACAACCACTGACATCGGCTGGCCAACAGTGGCCACCAACGCTATCTGGGAGGTGCTGGCAGCGCGCCTGCTGGCGTATCCCCATGTGATGTTTGGTCTGGTGAATGAGCCGGAAAGCAATTCTAGCGGTGCGCAGGATGCAGATGTGTGGGAGGCGATGAATTCGGCAGTGGCTGCAATCCGGCAGGTGGAGGCGGCCAATGGCAGTCCCAAACACATTATCGCCGTGCAGGGCACAAGGAGCTGGGCAAGACATCTGGGGTACTATTCGACCCATCCCATCACCGCGGGTGCCGGTGAAAATATCGCTTACGAGACACATTCATATCTTGCCCCAAATGAATTCGAGGAAAACTGGATTGGACCGTCTGCATCGTTGCCGGTAATCATCGGTGAATTCGGACCATCGGAATGGAACGGACAACCCATTATGACCACCGCCGATACCATTACGATGATGGACGAAGCGGAGAAGCGCGACATCTCATGGCTGGCCTGGACCTTTCACATGAACTGTGCCCCCAACCTGCTGGTGGACAACTCCGGTGACAGCAACTGCGGCGTGGGAATGGCCCTTGAACCCACGGACTGGGGCACCGTCATTAAAAACCGCCTCGCCGCCCCATGGGTCACACAGTGAACTGCGCCATTGTGATATAAGCGTCTGTCGTTCACCCCTTTGATGGTTTTGGGGCCGATGGTACAGATTCGGTATGCCAGATTTCTTCGGCGTAGCTGGTGATGGTGCGGTCGCTGGAGAAGCGGCTGGTTAAGGCGGTGTTGAGGATGGACATGGTGGTCCATTGATCGGTGTCGGCGAAGTCTTTGTCCACCCGCCGCTGGGCGTCGCGGTAGGCGGCGAAGTCGGCCAGCACCAGAAAGCGATCACCATGGTAAAGGACCGATTCAAGAATAGACGAAAATGCATGGGGGTCGTTTGGCGCCAACCGGCCGGATTCGATGAAGTCGAGCACTTCGCGCAACGCCGGGTCTTTTTGTAAAATGGCGCGGGGGTAATATCCCCGCTGGAACGTTTCGTCCACTTCGGCTTTGGAGAGGCCAAAAAAGTAAATGTTTTCCTCTCCCACCGCTTCGCCAATCTCGATATTGGCGCCGTCCCTGGTGCCGATGGTCAATGCGCCGTTCATGGCGAACTTCATGTTGCCGGTGCCCGACGCCTCCAGGCCCGCGGTGGAAATCTGCTGCGACAAATCCGCTGCGGGAATCACCATCTCCGCAACGGATACATTGTAATTGGGAATGAAAACCAATTTGAGCAAATGATTGGTATCCGCGTCGTTGTTAATCAGTTCACCCGCGGCATTAATCAGATGAATAATGCTCTTGGCGGTGTGATAGCCCGGCGCCGCTTTTCCGCCAATGAACACGGTCCGTGGCGGTCGGTCCAGGCCAATGCCTTTTTTTAAATCCAGGTAGCGATGCAGCACATGCAGCACATTTAGCAGCTGGCGTTTGTATTCGTGGATGCGTTTCACCTGAACATCGAAGATGGAATTTACATCCACATCAATGCCCTGCCGTTCTTTTATCCACGCGGCCAATCGCTGCTTGCACGCCAGTTTGGCGGCGCGCCAGTCGTTTTTGAATTTGGCCTTTTTCGCCAGAGGGGCAATGAGGGCCACTTTGGACAAATCTCCAATCCACCCATCTCCAATGGATTTGGTAATCAGCGCCGCCATGAAAGGATTGCAGGCAGCCATCCAGCGTCGTGGCGTGACACCATTGGTTTTGTTGTTGAAGCGCTCGGGGTATATCTCGGCAAAATCAGGAAAAAGCCGTGTTTGCACCAGGCCACTGTGCAGTTCGGAAACGCCGTTAACGGAATAGCTGCCAATCACCGCCAGGTGAGCCATGCGCACACGACGCAGGCCGTCTTCGCCAATGATGGAAACCCGCCGCAACCGAGCGTCGTCGCCGGGAAACTTATGTTTCACATCTTCGAGGAAGCGATGGTTGATTTCGTAAATGATTTGCAGATGCCGGGGCAATACTTTTTCCAAAAGCGCCACACTCCATTGCTCCAACGCCTCTGGCAATATGGTGTGATTGGTGTACGCCATGGCGTGCCGTGTGATATGCCAGGCGTCCTCCCAACTCAGTTTGTAATCATCGAGCAAAAGACGCATCAATTCCGGAATGGCCAATGCCGGATGGGTGTCGTTGAGCTGGAACACCGCTTTTTCATGGAGATTGCGCACAGAGTCATTGGTTTTTAAATGACGCCGAAACGCATCCTGCAGAGTGGCGGACACCAGAAAATACTCCTGCTTCAATCGGAGTTCTTTTCCCTCTGCCACGTTGTCATTGGGATACAGCACCCATGAAATATTTTCAGACAGTGTTTTGTCGTGCACCGCCTGCACATAATTGCCGCGATTAAAGTTGGCAAAATCAAACACACGCGATGACTTGGCCGCCCATAACCGAAGCGTATTGCAGGCGTCATTGCGATAGCCAGGCACCAGAAAATCGTGAGCCACCGCCATCACTTCCTGAGTCTCCACCCAATCAAATTCAATCCGCCCATCCGCCGCATACCTGGGGTTCACCCTGCCCCCAAACTTCACAGGAAGCAGAAAATTGGGACGGCCAATATCCCAGGGACTGTCAAACCGCAGCCAATTGTTGGGCACCTCCACCTGACGGTTCCCCTCAATGCGCTGGCGAAACATACCGTATTCGTAACGAATCCCGTACCCCATGGCCGGTAATCCCAGCGTCGCCATGGAATCCAGAAAGCACGCTGCCAGACGCCCGAGGCCGCCATTGCCCAGCCCCGCATCCTCTTCTTTGTTGAGCAATTCCTCGATGTCCAGTCCAAAATCGGCCATCGCGGCTTTGGCCTCATCGAACATGCCCAGATTAAGCAGTGCATTGCGAAGCAGTCGGCCAATCAGAAATTCAAGCGATATGTAGTAAACCCGCCGCTTATCGGCTTTGTAATGATTTTGCTGGGTGCGATTCCAGCGATCCAGCATGCGGTCACGCACCGCAAAGGCCAGACTCTGGAAGAAATCCCAGTCCGAAACGGAATACTCATCTCTGGCCTGACGGTATTCCACCGCACCGGCAAAGGATTGTTTAATGGCCAAGGCATCCATCCCCACATCATTTGAAGTGAGCGCCGACCAGTTTTGTTTTTTCTTACCCATAACCACCTCTTTTCGAACCAAAGCGATATGCCGTAAACAGTGTTCGCCTGGCAATTTCACAGATTACCGTTTTTATCCGGTCGCACCGTGATAAGTAGTTTGAAATCAACTACATAAAGCGTCAAGGCCGCTGTTTTTGCAATAAGAAACGACCCTTTCAAGCTGACTCGGAGTGAATTAGTGGCCAGGCGGCTTTGATTATTGGGTGATGGGGGCGCCATCCACACCGCAGGAGTAGAAGGAATTGTAGCCGTCGAGTGTCTCAATGGTCACGTTATTCGACCAGGCGCATGTGGGCATGCAGCAGTCCTGCATGGTCGTCGTATGGTAATGAGCGCCATTCAGTTCCGCGGAAAATCCCGCGGCTTGCGCCTGCGCCGCTGTTTGAATCTCTGGCGCGGGAGCTGGCAGGCTGTCCTGACCCCCGGGTTTGCATCCGGTGACTTCTGTCAGGTGGGTTGGACATGCGACGCGTTTGACCAGTACATTCCAGTTTTCATGGTAGTAGTGTTCCGCAGAATTGGACTGGATGCAGCTGTTGCGACTGGTTTCCTGAATAAAAGGAATATCAGCGGTCATTTCATTGCATGCATCTGTAATTTTTTGCTGGCAGGCATCGGCGCCAATGAGCGCGTCCGTCAGATTTCCATTTTCATCGCAAGCCAAACTGTCCGGACCGGGTTTGACCCCACCGCTGAACGCCTGTCCAACGGCCGGATAGCCCGTATACATGTACTCGCCGTTCATTGAGCCCTGAGGAACGGTGTCGCTGCAGGCATTGAAGACCCCAAATCCACCGGCCCCCATGAAAACATCAAATCCCGTTGGCCCCGAGGCCTGGGTATTGGCGCTTTGTACAATCAACGGCGGCGGCGCTGTAATGGTCGAATTCGTCAAGTACGTCGGCGCTTCGAATACCAGTTGATAACACTGGCAGCAGGAATTGGGCAAGCCGGCGTCGAGATTCTGCTGATCCGGGTCGTGGCCCACTATGGCGTAATGAAATGCGCCCTCGTAGCCATCATCGACGAGAGCCTGTTCCATCTCAGGCGAAAAGAGCATGTGTCGGGCGCAGGCAAATTGAACCGGAACCCCTTCTTTACCGCTCTCACAGGCATTTCTGGATGTTGGCCCATAGTCATTTGCACATTCCCCGCCGCAGCCACTGGTGCTGTCTCCTTTTATGCAATCGGCAACCGAAAATTGATTGGAACACTCATTTGGGGGCGGCAATGCATATCCGTCAGAATCGGAATCAGAGTCGGTGTCGGCATCTGAATCGGCATCGGTGTCGGCATCGGTGTCCGTATCAGAATCGGCGTCACTATCTGTATCGGAGTCGGCATCCGTGTCGGTGTCCGTATCAGAATCGGTGTCACTATCTGTATCGGAGTCGGCATCCGTGTCGGTGTCGGTGTCAGAATCGGTGTCGGTATCTGTATCTGAATCGGAACCGGATTCGACATTGCACGTCCCATCGCCGGAAGAACCGCAACCCATGAAACACAAGAAACAAGTTATCAACAGTAAAATAAGTGGTTTGAGTTCGAACATAGTACCTCCTGTCAAACAGCTCCCAGTATACTGAATTGAACACAAGAGGTTCAAAAAAAATAATAATTCTACACGATGTTCCCTATCGCAACCGATACAAACCCGCCTGCGGTATACGGTCGTCCATCTCAACACCGAGCAATTCCTTCTCTCGACACACCTCGTTCTCACATATCACAGCCGGTACAATACAGTTGTCCATTCGGTAACCGTGAGCTTTATACTCACTTTTGCCAATGGTCTCGCCAAAATCACATGTGCCATCGTCGTTCAATGTTGTCTCCGTCAGGCGAATCCAGTGGCACGAATGGCCGAAATCCGGCCAACCGGGTTGGGTGTTCGATTCGCTGTTGGCCTGCTCGCAATCTGTCCTGGACCGACATTTAAAGGGGTGGTCCCAATAACCAAACCAGTGCCAATCCAACAATAAACGGATTCGAAACTCAAATGGCCGGTGCAAACACTTTCAAGCGACGCTGAGCGCATGTTGTCACACACCAACGCGACATTCTGACGGTTTGTTCTGCTGTCATTTTTTTTCTCCATAATCCAGAGGCTGCCTGTTTTTGATGCGCCGCAATGCGCAAATGACTAAAAAAAGTCCAGACGCGATTCCCCAAAAAAATAACAGCCGTGAAATCACCCACAGAAAAGTGAAAAACTGGCTTTCTTACCGTATACACAAACCGCATATAATGCGGACGCAAAAGGATGCGATTGTGATCCCAAAACTGCGGTTGTTTTTAAATCCGAGCAGTGTTACGTTCCTGGCGATGCGAGTCAGTCTATTGACAAACTGTACCTGTGTCATTCCGGTAAACACGGTCCATTCCATATACGGAATCGCAATCATCATTCCACCGCATACGTTGGAGATTTCATCCGCGATGCAATATCCCGTGACTTTATTTAAGCGGTGCTCTGTTGCCTCAAGGCAATTGCCATCGAATTTTCATCCGCAGACCTGGTAGTAAAGGCGACTGGACGCCACCGCAGCTCCCGCATGTATTGTCCCTGCGCATGATTCTCAAACCATGCATCCAGCTGCAAAGCATAAAGCGGACACGCTTCGATTCCACAGGCCATTGTGGTGATGGGACTGTGTTTAACAGAATTTTCAAATATTGGATTTGATATGGCGTGGACATTTACATTTCAAATCTCCTTAAATCCATCTATCTAACATAATGGCGAAACTGATGATATCTGGCGTGTTTTTGACCACTTTAAAAAAGGGCTGGGGCTACCACCCATAAAGTATCTATGCCAAACGCAAAAGCACCGGAACAACAAAAGCACACCGCAAATTTCGAATAAAAAAAACATGACAGGAAAATCATATTCGCTCTGAGCCTGTTTGACATTGACGGAGCCAGTTCGGCGAGACTTTTTTTTATCGATAAAAAACCGATGGGTATTTGAAGGAAACTGTTAAACAGAAAGCCTATAGTTTATTCCGTAAGACAATTGACGGCTAATAGTTGATCGGCGCAGTAAAAACTATTTGACACGGAAAAATCAGCATCATATTAATGGCCGTATTAGCACAACATTTTTTGTTTTCCTTTGGTTTTCACGCAGTTTCTAAAGCTATAAGCAGTGAATGGCGTGCTACAAAAAAAATATGCGCATATTATTCTTTAGGGGTAACAAACACTAACCAAAACTGCGGATTGAAGATGGAGCGATGTAATGAGAATAAAACTAATTTTTGCTATTATTTTATTGAGTATGCTTTCAATTGCATGTGAAGATGTATCATCATCTGACGATGGCAATGAAATGGATGGAACCGCAGAAAAAGACGGCTCTGTCGTTGCTGCAAGTGCATCATCACAGAAACTTGGTGTATCCAGTTGGAAGATATCTCCCATGTTGATAGCACAGGGACTGGACGCAAACAATGCTGTTGTCGCGGAATTCAAACTTGATGCAGAGAATAGAACCGTTGAAAGTGTATTCCCTGCAGCTGGTATTCGCAATCTCGACGAGCCTGGTGTTAATGACACTATTCCGGCCGACGCAGCTGCTCTCCTTGATTCAATGATCGATGACCTTGAATCTCTGGCAGGAGATGCCATCGCGCCAGACATTTCCGGTGAAGTTGTGAACAAGGCAGTCTTTGGTTGTTACCAAATCTATAATGATTGCGATATCGTCGGGTTTATCTTGGTCTGGAAATACGGCTACACTGGTTACGTTTGTCGTAGACCAACCAATACCTGCGGTAATTATTGGGCATTATTAGTCTAAGAATAGTTCAATTTCGATAGTTACTGGCACCTCAATCATTTGGAACAGCTTTTTTTTGTTGGCTGGATTTTTGAGGTGCCCACTTTTAGTATTTTTCAGGATAAACGACAATGCGACTTACAAATGCTTTCGAGTACATTTTATTGTCACTATTTTCCTTGTCATGCACTTCAATATCAGAAGATGAATCCGTGGAGTACGAGCTACTTCAGGATGAGAATTTCGTTATCAACGGTTTCGATTCAAGAAAAGAATATTTTGAAATAGAAAATTTGAAGGTGAAAACAGCAATGCAAAAATATGCTGTGGCGCTTATTGGAGGAGAACACATTTCATCTTTGCTAACGGGCGATTCCTCTCATTTGCCATCATGGCGTGAGATGAACAATCTATGTTCTGAAGTGCCATTTAGTGATCAACCTGCTGTGGCATTTTGCTCAGGAGTACTGGTTGATTCTGACCTTGTTCTTACATCTGCGCATTGTTTGGATGTCATTCACGAAAAAGAAATCAAAATCGTTTTTAACTATTATTATGAAAAAAAGAGTTTTCTTAAAATCAATGAATCCGACATTTACGATATTAAAGAAATTGTCGCCATCAGTCCTCCAATTTTGGAAAACGATTCAGTGGATTACGCCTGGATACGTCTAAACGGAAAACCTGGTTTCTATCAAGAGCCTTCACCAGTTTTTACACATTGGCATGAATTGCATGAAAATGACTCAATCATTACTTTTGCTGCAAGCGGCGGTGTACCAATGAAACTGGATGACGAAGGCACAATTGCTGACGTCAGAAATGATTTCGGTGATTATTTTGTTGCAAGCACAGACACCTTTAAAGGTGCGTCTGGGGGAGGCGCATGGAATTCGCAATTGCAGCTTATTGGTATTTTTTCTCGTGGGATTTACGACTATCAGCGCACTGATGCGGCATGCAACGAGTTGGCAATATCACAAGAGGCAAATGAGCATTTTACATATATACATAGAGCAATCGAAGGATTATGCGAAGTTGAATCCAATAGTCATCTCTGCAAACAAATCCCCTCTACACCAAATGTTTTAAATAGTGAAAGTACCCATGGAAATGCGTCAAGTAATAATTGTATGTTCAGTATTTTTCAACCCAGGGAATATGTCATTACTCATTTGATTGGCCTTTTCATTAATTAATTTAAGAAAACGTTTTTTTAATTGCCATCTCTGTCAAAAAGGTGAATCGAGTATAGAGCTTTCAAAAACTGTGCGATACCCAAAAGCTCATTTAACCGGGACACCATGTTGTTCAGGAAAATCCAATGAATGAATGAAAGAAAATGCTTTCAGAATAAGGAGCAACTGATGAAAAAAAACAACTGCTTTAATGATTCGGAAAAGAAAACCACTCGACACAAAACAAAAGTAAATGTCGAGTTTATATTGCTGTTTTTCAGTTTAGCAGTATTTGGTTGTGCCAATACGGCTAAACAGGGCACAATGCCTAATACCTCAAAAGACGCGCTTATCTATATTGCGCAACCGTGTGAAACGCTCGAAACAGATAATGACGGCGCAGAACGCAAAATTGACGGTATTTTTATCGAAGTAGCCTGGGATATCAATTCAGTGATTCCCGATTCCGGTGGTGACTGGTTTGCGCAACATAAAGTGGCTGCAAATTCTACAGGTGGGGCCACAGTTAAAAATTTCACGCCATACGCCTTTAAAATTGGAAATTCCAATAGCTCAACAAATGAATTTTCTTTAGTTGTAACGCCTTCTTTCAAAGATAATCAAAACAAAGAAATTTCCATTTCTGTAAAAATAACAAAAGGTAAAAAGCAGGAAACCATACTTGACGAAAAAACGGTAGTGACTACACATCAAAATGCAATTGTTGTGGAACTTGACGGCGGCAGCAGCGCCGGCGATTTTTCTCCTCTGGTAATCACTCCTTATTTATTATCCGGTGACGCAAGTATGCAAAAACTCATGGAATGTAGAATGTCCAAATCGGTATCTGAGAGAAAACAGATGAAAGAGTAATAGTGCGTTTCCGGTGGGCATGTGTGACCGGGTTCATGTGCGTGTGCAGCAGGATAACTGCTGAAATCTGTTTTGGACATCACAATGCACCCCTTTTAACGTCAGCTATAGAGAAGGGTTGAAAAGGGTGACCTGTAAAAAGGATAAGACTGCCACTTGATATATACAAACAGGAACTGACTGTTTTTGCGCCAATTTCAACAGCGGACAGCCGAAAATGGTTCTTCGAGTTCCCGGGTACTCGCTTCTGACGCGGCAACCATCCTTGCTGAAACGTGTTTTGAAAGGACGTCGTCGCTTTTTGCATGGTGCATAATGTCAGATCACATCCATTTGTTGATTAGACCCCGCCTAAATAAAAGATGATCTCACTGTGCTGCTGGTCGCTATCGAAACCGCGAGGAACAACGCCGAGAGATACCTCAGGCAAAAATACAATGGCATCCGCATATGCTGTATCCTTTCCTTTAATGGCTTTCCTGTTTCCGTTTCGAATCCGGCAGCATTCCCAAAGAGAAATTAAAAAATGCTGACGTCGTATATTAAAATGTGGGGAGAAGTCAGGGGGCAGCTGCGCCAATGGAACGTTGGCAGAAACATTTTGGCAAAATCCGAAGGAAATCATTGGCAATTCGAATTGGGTTCGATACCATCATCCCGTCAGAACATGATGTTTTTGATGTCAATCGAACAGACAGCCGTGAACACTCGGCGAATCGGCCGAATTTTTGTTCCGAAGTGCGTTTTGTCTGTTCCCTTATTCACGTTGGAGTAATTGGTAATGAGACGATTTTTTTATACTGTTGCCATGCTGCTTTTTGTTTTCACCGGATGTTCCGAAAAACATCAGGAAAAAACGGACACTGCCGACGCCATCTCATACGAACTCTTTGCGACAACCCATCTGATTGAAAACGGTGATGCCGCCGGGCTGACCGGGTATGACGAGGATGGAACACTCACATTTTCTCTGGCGAGCGAAGACGCTGCGAAACTGGCTGTCAATCACGTCATCATCATCGGTCCGTCTGCCAAAACGCCCCACGGGTTGCTCAGGCAGATCAATTCGATTGAAATGACCACAGACGGATATTCCGTCAAAACAAGAGCCTGCCCGGTTCAGCGGGCGTTTAAATCGCTTCATCTCTCCATGCAGCGGCCAATCAACCTGGCGGCTTCCGACATCAACTGGGACGTGGCCCCGGGGACGGTTCTTTCGCCTTCGACATCGCCGATGTCTTACCTGCACACGGACGGGAAGTCATTGGGTCCGTACACCATTGATTATTATCCCTTCGATGGGGACAACGATCACTCGACGCCCGAGGATCAGGTGCACGTTGTTGCAGGCATGCATGGCGAGCTGCAGTATGTGTTCGGGATCGATTTCGACTGGCCAGACAATGTTGGTGATGTGCTCGGCGGCGATGTGCTGCCGGAAGTCACTGCCGGCTATTACGTCAGTGGTGGTGCCGGCGCATCATTTTCGATGGAAGGCACAGCCATCCGGGATTTTCATCGAAAAGACAAACTGGCGCATGCCGGCCTGGGTGGTTTTGCCATTGGCCCTTTGTATTTTCACGCCTCCGTGGACCTTATGTCCGAGGTTACAGGCGGTGCCAAAAGTCGTTTCGAAGTTAATTCAAGTGCGGAGTCTTCGTTTGAAGCGGGCGCCTTTTTCTCGACGGACGATGGCGGACGACTGGTGCCTCCCACTTTCGAATCTGAAGCATCGGTGTCGACCGCGAAAGCTACCGAGACGGCCGCAATCAAGGTTTCCGTTGGGCCCAGAATTAAACTGCTTCTGTATGATACAGTTGGCCCATACGCATCGGTGAATGCATTTTCCGAATTGTCTGCGGACTCCGAGCGCGACGCATCGAAATGCTGGAACCTCAAAAACGGACTGGAAGGAGAAATCGGTATTGAGCTGGCGTTGTTTGGAGAGACGCTGGCAGATTGGGGAAAGTCTTTTACGCTCCTCGACAAGACCTTTGCGGAAGGGGCCTGTCTGCAAAATCCCGAAGCAGAAACGCCGCCGGACATTTCAGATCCCGCTTTTGATTTTTGGTCTCTCCGACTGGCGCAAACTTCCGGGTCATGGGTGTATGAGGACAAATTGAATCTGACCCAGTCCATTGACAGCCATTGGCTACTGAGTGGCAATCAGGTGAAGACGTTTTCAAAAATCACTGAAAACGGCGAGATACTTTTTGCGAAACGATTCACTGACCAGTATGCCGTTTTCCCGCTTCCCATGTCAGTGGTTGCAGCCATTCCAACTTCGGCCATTACCATAATGGCACTCACGTCGGATCCGACTGGCATCATGATGCTATCAAACAACGGCAGCCATTTGTGGAACATGTTTCCCGCACTGGAACCCCAGTCCACCAGAGGACTGACCTCGATTATCGAAGTTGCCGACGGGTTTGTGATCAGCGGTGCAGTGCACGATGCGGTGGCGCAGAAAAATGATGCATGGATTTTTAAAATTGACAAAAATGGCAGTCTCCTGTGGTCGAAAAAGTTTGGTTTTCCTGAATCTGAAGATTGGATAACGTCTCTGGTGGGCACCGATGACGGGTTTGTGGCCACCGGCCGAAGTTTCGCTGTTTCTCAGGATCCCGCAGATCAGCCCTTTGCTGTTCGGTTCAATCACAGTGGCGACATCATCTGGAAAAAAACTATGGTGGGGTGTGATTCGACCAGTGGCCTCACGCTCAGTGACGCCATTCTATCCCGTGACGGAGATTATATTCTGGGTGGCTCATTTGGCACGGGCACCACCAAAGCCGTTCTGATTAAAATCAAACCGGATGGTACCGTTGGATGGATAAACGGTTTTAAAAACGACACCATCGCCACCCTCGGGCTGGATGTAAAAGACATCCTTCAGCTCACCGACGGCGGGTATCTGCTGAGTGGCACAATCTGGACCTCCGGCAGCAGTGACTATCTGTTTGTGGCAAGAACCGATGCCGTTGGTCGACCAACCTGGGTGAAACGCCTTGATGACACACAAATCGACGCTGCCGCCGGGTGTGCGCTCACCGGCGAAGGCGGTGCGATTGTGGCGGGGTATTCAGGATTTAAAAGCAGTGCGACAGATACGTATTCGAGCATTTGGCTGAGCAGAATGGGGGTGAAGGACGGTGTTCTGTCAATCCCGTCAATGCCGCAGGCGGTTGCAGACGAAGGGGTTACCATTATCGATTCCCCATGTGTCACCGTTATCGATGCGCTTTGGAGCCCGGAAGATTTTCCGGTGAGTTTTTCACCCAAAGAGATATTGGAGGAAAATATCGCACCGATTGTCAACCAGCTGCGTGGCTTTTAACAAAGCGAGTCACATACTGTGAGGCAACAGTAACTCGCATTTGTGAGTACGGATAGCCCATTACCTCGGCGTTTTCCAGCAGAGCATATTGCAGGGCGCCTCCAGGGTGGAAGGAGAGAATGAAGTCATCCCTCCCCCACCGATTCACTCTTCTTCAGATAAACCGTTATCACAGTGCCATGCTCTTCAGAATCGGACGACTCCGCAATGGAATGGACTTCAATGTCGCCGCCGAACAGTTCGACAAAATTTTTGACGGTCATCAGTCCAAATCCGGTCCCGGGTTCACCGTTGAGTCCGGGGCGACTGGTTTTAACGAGAGGATTGAAAAGATGCGGCAACATCTCCTCGGGGATGCCGATGCCTGTATCTTTAACAGAAATGCCGACCATATTGTCTCGCTCGTAAATATCGATGGTGACAGCAGCGCCCGCCCGGGAAAACTTGATGGCGTTTGAAAGCAGGTGATTCAGGACATGGTTGGTCAGCATTCTGGGTTCAGCCAGCACCTCAATGGCCTGCTGAGCGTCCGACGGAAGCGACAGCGCGATGTGGTGACTGGCCAGCTGTTCCGAAAAAAGGCGTAATGATTTTCCGATAACGTCTTTGAGCCTGACCGGATCCAATGACAGGGCCACTCTGCCCTGCTTCACGGCCTCCATCAGGCGCACACTGTGGATTATCTCGGAAATGTTGCCGGTGGCAAATTGCAGCTGGTCCAGCAGCGCAGTATCCAGTGGCTCCCCATTTCGGTTTTTCCGTTTAATCAGCGCCGCCGAATAGTCCGCAACAGCGAGGGCGTTGGCGATATCATTGCTGACCATGGAAAGCAGCTGCTGCTTTTCGCGGGTTGTGTCAAGGGCGTGCTCTTTCTCAGCAGTAACCTGTTTGAGCAGAACCGCCACATGTTTTCGCTCGCGGTGATACTCGCCGTATATCACATACACCATCACTGCAGATATGGTCAGACACATCGCCCACGAGACTGCGACATCCGGAAAACGCTGCTTTGGCAAAGGATACGGCACTATCAGAGACGACCAGAACATCTCCACAAAAAGAAGCCCGACAACCGTCGCGGCAATAAGCACGAGGGCACGGCGATTAAGAACAATCGCCGCGATGACGACGAGAAAAAAATAGTATCCGCCCCCACCCAGAGTTCCGGCCTGGGTAAGCCAGGTCACCGCCACAATAAGTAGAAAAGCAATAATCGCCGGTGCAGTGAGTGGCTGCCAGCGTCTGGCGTTGCGTGAAAACAGATAGAGCACAGCCGTAATAACCAATGTGATCAGCGTCAACACGGTCATCACAATGGGATTACCCAATACAATGTTCGCCCCTGTGGACACGATGGTAACCAGACAGGCGAGGAAGGTTATGGCATTGAGAACGCGGTGCTCCAAAACCAGAACCTCATGATCTCCAACGAGCCGTGTAGCCACTCCTGCCAGCCAGCCCCTGTTTTCAGTCTTCTTCATCTTTTAGTTCTCCAGTCAATTGCGCCGGCCATCTCCCGACCGCCCAAAATCGACACCTGACTGTATTTATAGCACCACAAGGCTCAAACGACCCGTCTTGTGGATTTTCGCGTCAAGGGACACAGGGGAGTCACAGGGGGACGGTTAAGTACACAGGGGGACGGCTTGAACATCATGCCGTATTCAGGCGATTTGGCTTTCCGTAATGTTACGCAATAAGCCAACCTGCTGAAGAGAAACGCATTTAAAATTGACGCTTCTGTATGAAAACTGCCACCACCAACCCCACCACTCCCCCCAAATAACTCAAATTTCGAATCATCCCCACTACTTACCCTAATACGTGGCAATTGAGCCATTTGAGGCGACAGCGGTCGTGATGCTCAAGATGAATCGGGCGTCCATGCACGCTGTATTTCATTTTTTGTCATCACTCCTTTCCCACCTCGCTCCCCCGAAGTGTAAATCAGAAATAGACACCGCTCAGTGAACCGGGGTGCTTACGCATTTCGAAAATAGAATGTATGTGGCCAAAAAGGAAATCCCATGAACATACGAAAAAAAAGAATCTACCCATACTCGCTTTCATACAGCTGACATCGCTGTCGCTGGTCGCCTGCAGTTCAGGAAATGCTGTCGAAGAAGGTGCCGATACCCTTGATTCTTCAAGCGGAGATACGGAGAACGATTCAACGACCAGTTCTCAACAGCCGGATTCAGCAAATTCAGACTCCGATTCCGATACGGTCATCGAGAAATCTCGCATTGGGCAGGTGGTTTTAAAAAAAGAATCCTGTTGTATGGCAGCGTGTTGGGCAATTCCCGCCCGGATGCACTCCCGAAACCGAGCCGGTTGAAACCGGGTTTAGATTGATTTCAATCTATTTGGAGGCCGGTTGAAACCGGGGCCAGAGTGGTTTAGGTGGAATTGAAAGCCGGTCTGAACCGTGGTGGAATTAGTTCCGCGGGATTTGATGCCGGTTTCAACTGGGCACCAATTGATACTGCGGGTATTGGCGCCAGTATAAACTGCAAAGGAAATCGTGCGGGACGAATGGTGGCGGGATTGGGCGGGAAACGACGGACTTTTTTATAAAAAAAGGTATCTCTTATCCTGCGGCAGATTCCGTTTCCGGGGCGACTTCATCGTCGTTTAAAACGTTATCTTTTTTTACTCGCATGCTTTGCCTCAGCAGCGCGCAACGGCTGCAGGATACGGGTATTGACATCTTCGGGCACATTGGGCGCCCGTTCCAGCACGCTCACGATGACGTTCATCGTGCGAATCGAGCGATACCTCACTTTTTGCACATCCCCCAGGGGGACAGCCCCGGCGGATTCCGTTTCGTTCAGGTGGACACGTTCCCGCTCCACGTCTCCCAACCGGCTCCCGGCGTCAATCCATTCGGTATACAGTTGAAACAGGTTTTTCCATCCATAGAGGAATAAGCTTTTTTGTAAGTATCCGTGAAGATTGGATTTGGAGTGATTATTTCAGGGAGAAAAATGGTGATCCCCTAACAATCTTTCTAAACGTTCATTCTCTACATTCCACCGGTTTCACCCCGGCGCATACTGGGTCCCGTATCTCCTATTACTCTTTTTGCAGTCGCACTTATGGTAATGAATTTTTTACAAACCTGTGTAATAATGTGGCTTCACGCATTGTAATTTCCTTCTTGCTGGCCTGTGGTGAATTTTGAATCGATCAGAATTTGAAATGCGTGTCTTTTGACAAAGGATTCGCTGGAATTTGGGGGGTAACTCAAAGTACAGCGTTACGTGAATTGGAACAAAACGTGATGAAGAATCCCAACCCCCTCGATTTTGCGGCAAAGGTCGTTGGCAACCTGTTTGGCTTTCTGGGCGAAATGCTGCTGGACTTTTTCATTGATCGCGCACTGCCAATTATCGCGCTTGCATTAATTATTGCCGGTGCTGTGTTGGCGATTGGCATCGTTTGGCTGACGTTACCGATCTCGCCTCTTCTTATCATTAGTGCCACAGGCTGGTGGTTCACGCGTAAACGGGAGGCAATATGGTGCAAAGCGCTTTCCTCGGTGCTGTTACCTGTTGCAGTGGGCCTTTTTCTGCTGTTCATCTGTCTCCTTACCCTCAACATTTTGAAACGGGCCGTCAACGCCGACGACATTCGAGCTGTGGAATTGACATTGATAGAAATTAAGCTGAGCTTAAAGAGCTGGATTAATTATAGCTGGCCCGTCTTTATCATCCTGCTGGTGGCGCTGGTGGCGTTGAGCCGTGTTATGAAGCGTTCTCGGATGGTCACGCGTTTTTTTAAGTATCAAAAGGTTGTATCGTGGACTGTAATTTTGCTCACAACACTGACTACCTTCACCTTTTTTTCACAATATCCAATCGCTGACTGGCAAATGAGAGAGCATGTTCAAAGAGTCGCACAATCAAATCTCAACATTTATGAATACAAACTGTTGCTTCGCGAGGAAAAGAACGCGGTGGCCGAATTATTGGCGATTCGGAGCATTGATCAAGGATGGCAGGGCTTGACGACCGGCAATAAAGACGCCTTGCAACTTTTGTTTATAACTGTCCATCAGGATGCCCAAAATGTGCCGTTGGGAATGACACCCGGGGATGAAGATGGTCCGTTATTATCAGACGAGAAGGAAATCCTGGGCAGAAGGTTTAGAGCGCTGAAAGAATCCGGACGGTTGACGTTGAATCGCTTCGGATGGGCGAGAACGAGCTACACTCTGGATATTCGAAATGATGTATCCGAGTCATTCGCTGTGCGTCATGCCGCCGATATTGCCAGCATGCCGGAAATAAAAAAATATACCGAACGATTTAAGCCGGATGATAATATTGAGGTAAAGATTGCGAGGCAGAACCTGGAAGCAAATCTGGTAGAACACCAACCGACTAACAAACGGGAATGGAAAATTCAATACGACACAACCACTGCACAAGGGAATTTACTGGCGCAGCAAAAAGTAAAAACAACGCGCAGGCAAACCGAGACCAGTGAAGCAATGGTCGCCCTGACGAATTTTTTTAGTAAAGCGATTACAGCTTTTATCCCGGACATTGGAGAACTCCCTGCGGTCTTCGTTAAAAAACTGGTTTCCTTATACGCACAGCATATCTTCAAGGATGCGGCCGCTCGATGGATAAGATCAAACCATGACGCGAGCAAACCAAAGACAAAGGATGCCCTATCCTTTGAGTCCTTACTGCCTGACGCTGCTGTTACCAGCCGTCTCCTTGTGTTGCAGCACGACAGCAGGCAGGAACGTTTAAAGCATGGGGGTGAATTCGCGGCTGAAATAAAACGCCGTGTGCACTCGATGACAGTGGAATGGGCTGAGACTATCCGGGAGAGACTTAACAGGAGGGGCCCGACGACGATAGAGGAGGAGGTTTGGCTTAGGAGTCGCGAAGCAAAGAAGCGAGGTTTGACCTTTGAGCAGATGGAGATGGCAAGGGAGAAACGGAGGGGGCGGGACGGGGTCCAAGCGAGCAAACGATATTTGAAACGGTAAATGGAATAGCATACCAGTTGACTCTGGGAAAACCAAAAACCAAGGGGGTCTGGATCTCTCTCTGAAACCGAAACAGATGCTTGATGATCTCATAATGTTAAGGCGATGAAATGAGAGAGCCCTTCAAGCCCCGTGTTTCGGCAGGACGATGAGCACTGATTCGACCAATAGATGTGCGTTAAAGTCAAAAGGCTTTGGGTTACAAATCTCTCACGCAATAAAATAAGAGAGAATAGCCTTCTGTAGCCGATCTCCCTGTCCAGAATCCAGAGCTGTTTGTTTCAATTACCCAAACAGCTCTTCGATCAAGGCGAGAAGCATCGCGAGTGGACGTCCAGATATTGGCAGACTGAGCTAGTGGATTGTCAATACCTGGATCCAACGCTAAAATGGTTTCCACTTCACGTCTGTCAGGCAATCTCCAATCGTTGTATGGGCCCGGTTTTTCAGCACAGGTAGCAAGAGCATCCTCCCAGTTTTGAAGAGAATTGAGTTCGCTCCACATTAGTCCGGTCCCATAATCGGAGAACGTTCCATCATGATTGTCAAAAATATTAATGCCATAACCGAAACCCATCTGTTCTCCTTTTACACACAGAATTCCCGTATCGGCCTTTCCAGATTTGATGCCCGTACCAGATTCGCCGGTCGCAGCATTGATATACCAGGCTGCTTCGGATGACGCGTCAGTATTTAATGAAGTATGAGCCCAGAGATTGAGCTGGGATATATCAAAAATATCTTCCACAGCTGGATAAGCTGTGCCCAGATTCAGAATACTCCATAGTTCGTGTATCTCCGGCAAACGCCAATCGTTTGCCCCTGGGGGATTCAAACTATCGCAATAGCTTACTGCATCTGACCAGCTGGCCGGATTCGGAGCGTCTTGTTGTTGCCAAACAAGACCTGTTAGATTGTCGGTTATGGTGCCATCCTGATTTTCTGTGTAGTTGTGAACACGACGTGGATCATTAAAATGGCCATCCTGCCCATAGTATGTCTCACCATACGCAATTTCTGAGCAACTCAACCATTCTGTATTTTCCACAATAGGGTTCGCGCATTTGGTCTCATCCTGCCCCGTATCCGGCCACATGAATTCGGCATCAAAAGGCACCGGCTCACACAGTTCGCCACTGCCATCCACCAGATAAAAATCATACCGGGCTTCACCATTCGATGGATCACCGCTCTTAAAATCCAAAGTCCCACTGTTGGCATCAACGGATGTTATCGCCATTCCCGATACCACCGCCGCATTCGGATCGGTTTCCCCCTCCGGCAGCAGTATTCCCTCAAGGTTCATCGCATCAAGGCCATACCCTTCTATCGCCATGTCCTCCATCGCAAATCCGGGCCAGGCCAGGTCATACTCGAGAGCAGTGACATTTCGCATTGAGATCATAGACTTATCAACGGCTGCCACGCCGTTTATGCCGTTATAGTTTTTCACCTGAATTGTCGGTTTGACACAACTATTCACCATGCCACGGGTCATAGTGAAGGTGATTGCCGTGGAAGATGGATTCCCTGGGACATCAGCCAGTTCTGCTTTTTGACCATTCACCCATACCTCGCTCCATGCTTCAAAATTTCCACCCTCAATGGTCACATTACCGCTGTTCCCGACGTTGTATTCCTTTTGAGAAATATCATCGACAGACGGATTATCGGGATTAACTGTGACTTCAAATTCCGCAATAGTTTCCGCTCCCTCAGCAGTTGCCTTGTACGCATACTGAGACGGATAATCGCAATCCACTTTCATTCCACTCAGAGTCGCAATGCCATCCGAATCAGAATTTATTGTGCCCAGCAACTCAGTATTGTTTAAATAAAATGACACCGGTTCATCAGCAATTGCATTGTCATATTCGTCCATCACCGCCGCGACGAAATCTGACAACGGCTGGCAAGGCCGCATGTTGTGCTGGCCATCGCCGTCAATGGCCAAAACCTTGTCAGCGTTGGCAGGAGTTGCACCAATGCTAATGACATCGGAGGGGCCGTTTCCTTTCACCCGGGCAACAACCTCATATACGCCTGAGGCGTCACACCCCTGTTCATAAGAAAAGTATGCCTTCCCGGCACTATCCGTAACAACAGAGACAGTGTTGGTCGTTTCGTTTACGGTTGCGCTGCAGTGGGTGCTGTCATATGTGGCATCAATACTCACGTCCACAGCAACACCCACCTGGGGCTGGTTGCTTCCATTTGAAAGTGTAAAAGACAAGCCTCCTACCAACGCAGTGCCAACCGTTGTTATCGGGGCCGTTTGATCAAAGCTCAACGTCCCCTCCGCTGCACCGCCAACAGTAAATGCCACCGTGGTCCCGCACCCAGACGCAATGACCGTCATCTCATCGTTGACTTCTCCCGGAACAGGAACGACAGCGGACTCTCCGCCTGCGTCCGTTAAATCAACATAACCCTGCTTTCCGTCGATCATGATCTGTCCGGCTTCATTGGCTGCAAACGCCCACTGAACGATTTCGTTCTCAACCACATTGCCATGTACGTCTTTGGCTAAAACAATCAGGGGGGAAGTCAACGGTCTCCCAATGGGGCCAACGATTTTCGACGAGGCAGATGGAGAGACCCGTTCCAATGTGGTACACGCCGACACCTTTGCCGACGCATTTGCAGTGGCCAGAACGATGGGGGGAAGTTTCCCTGTAAAAAGAGTGGGCATCCATTGAATCGCCATCGTCTGCGCACCCGCCGTCCCGCCAAGCGTCCACGGCGTCTCAACCCGACCATTCATATCCGACACTACCGTACCATCAGTTGAAGTGGGTGAACCACCGTCCGATGCATTGAACTGTATAGGAACATTCCCAATGGCATTTCCTGCGTCGTCCTGAACTTCTGCAATTACATGCTGTGCAAGCATCTGCCCCACTGTACCCAACTGTCCGTTGGACCCACTGGCGAATACCGCCGTCACTGGACGATGGCCCAGAGCGGTAAACTGCGCGAGAGGCGCCTTATCCACTGAAACAATAATCGTGTTGTTTTCAGATTTCGTGCCCAGTATCATATTTACAGACGCCTCTTTGGTCGTTTCGTCGGTCTGCACCACGCGAATCTGGGGATTGCTTCCCGTGGTCGAACCGTTTCCAGCAAGCTCGCCATTATTATCTGAGGACACTTGAAATACCACACTGGCGTTAACGGCATATCCTCCGTCATTCAACACTTTTACGGTGAATGGTTCTGCCAGCGGTTCACCGGCAATTCCCTGCTGATTATTGCCGCTGACAATCTCTATCTCCCTTGGCGACTCGTCAAATTCGAGATTAATAGTCGCCACAACATTCAAAGTTCCATAGAGGACCACCTGGTCAGCAATAATTGTGTCAACGAAACCAGCGGCTGAGATGGCTACCTGGTAGGTTCCAACGGGAACATCGGGCATCTGCCACGTTCCCTGGGAATTGGTTTCCGCCGAAATCTCACCTTTGGCGGTATTGATTTTAACAACAATGCCTTCGTGAGAGGACAATCCCGTCCGAGTTACTTTTCCTTTGAGCGTTGCCAATGCCGGATTCAAAGAAAAATTCACGTCTGTTGCGGGGGACATCACTGAGATTTCGACGGAGTTCAACGTTTCGGCCACATAGCCGTCGTATGATGCCGTAACGTTCCACGTTCCCGGCGCCAACGTATCAAACTCGTATTTACCGGTATTGGTATCGGCGTACGTATGACGGGGAACGCCCGAACCGCCAACGAGGGTCGCCACGACGTGCACATCAAAAAAGCCATTGCCCTTGTCACTCAAAACCGCTTTTCCTGAAATAGACGCGGCGCCATAAAGAGCTTTCGTGGGCACTGCCGTGTCCTGACCTCCCACTACCGTCTGACCGGATTCGTCAAGCTCCTGATATTTGTCGAATGTTGCCTTGACGGTATAATTTCCGACAGGCACATTGTTAATGAGCCAGTATCCCTCCCCGTCTGTTTTGGCACTCAATGATGTGCCTACAATTGTAACGGAAATGCCGGAATGACTGGAAGCGCCATCAAGCAGAAATCTTCCGGACATTGACCCTTTCAATACGTCCAATATCAGCGTGTCCACATCGGCTGCATTTCCCGCGACGACCTGTACCGGATTCGATTTTATTGGCGTATATCCGGCAAGCGTTGCTGAAACGGTGTAGCTGCCGGGGACAAGGTCTTCGAATGTAAAACCGCCATCTCCTTCAGTAGTGGCAGTGGCCTGCCTATCAGTCCCAATCAGAGTTACAGATACGCCTTCGTAGGTTGTCTTCCCGTTTACCTTCACGACACCAGACAGGCTTCCGGTTAAAGAAACGGGATTTGTATCTCCACTGTCAGCAGAACTGTCGGACGCGGATGCGCTGTCCTGCAATATCCCGCTATCCGATCCGCCGACACTGGTCGACTCACTATTCGTATCATAATAAAAACCCGTGCCACCGTCCGTTGCGGTATCTCCGTCGTACAGAGAATCACTTCCATTGGAAAAGTGACTGTCCGAACCCGATCCGGACGCTGAGTCTAAAGCAGAGTCTGTTGGAATTAAATCAGTGTTGTTTTCCGAATCATTGACGCCAGTCATGTCATCGTCGTTGCAGGCAGACACAGTGGATACCACTGCGGCAATACATAATGTCCATATAAAAGAGTGATCTTTCATCCATTTGCACATGGAGGGTCTCCTTTAGTTACTTTCTTTGTGATATAAGGATTAACATAGACATTAATGCAAACCAGCGCCACTGTCTATGGCAAATTAATGTATTTCGGGTTGCCAGTTACTCGTAACGTGCTGAAATACCGCAAAAATATTTTTTTCAAGCCAAACAGGATACACTTGCGAAATATTCGAAATCAGGTGCACCAATCAGGCGTTCTTTTCACCGACCGAAAATAACCGAAACGATTTAATTCGATTATATTTTCAGAATTTGCTCTTATTCGCTTATTTTCATGGAGGCGATGGCGTCAACAATGTCCTTTCGAACACACCCGTGTACATTTCGTTCTCGGAAAAGACTTTCGCGCTCTTTTTTATCCTTTGCGCGAATCAGCACCATTTTAGCTTTTTGGGTGCCCAGTGCTGCTATCTTTGCCACAATTTCGCGTTTCTCGGCGCAGCTGGCCGCCTGGTTCAAATCCCAGTCATAACTGGCTTCCAGATTCACCAAATCGATAGCCCCCATCTGGGCCACTGTTTCTCGGGCCTTTTGCCTGAAACTTTTTCGTTGCGCATGCCCTGCGAACTTTATCAGAATTGGCAGTGCCGCCTCGCCCATCGCTTCTTTCATGAATACAAGCGCTTCGTCAGTGGCGCGGCCCGACAAAACAATCTGTCGCACATCCTCGGCCAGGATGGGATCATTTCGATACGCCGGCTCCAATTCAATGGCATTTCGATAAAAATCGAGTGTGTCCTTGTGTTTTCCAACGCATTTGTGCGCTCGAGCCAACAGATAGTTCCCGCCGGCCGCATTGCAATCCGAAGTCAGCAGGTAGTTTTCCAGTTCCTCGACTGACTTGGTACACCGGTCGCGCTGAATATCTCTTTCAATCGCCTGCAGTGTATCGTCCAGCGGCGCAGGTGTATCGTGCTTTGCTCCCTTTTTGGATTCCGCCAATGACGCAACGTCTGCATCTTTTGCCTCTGAAGCTGACTGGGCCGACGCAACCACTTCCTCACGCTCTTGAACCTCTGTTGCTGGTTTTACGTCCGGCGCCGCTTTTCCAGCGCCGGAAACATTCACCAATTGATTCCTGCCGGCGGATGACGGTGATTTAACAGAAACCTCTCTATCCGTAGCGTCCGCGTTTTTCGTGGCTTTTGCAGATGTTTTTTCCTCAATTTCGATGGGCGCTGCAACCGGCGCAGCCCCTCCTTGTGACTTCCCCGCAAGATCTGACACGACCGCCTGAACGGAATCCACCACGTCGGTTTTGGCCAAAACGACCGCAGTCAAACCTCCGAGCGCTATGAACATCGACAAAAAGACAAAACGAATCAGCACCAGCTTTCCCACCCGTTCCCGAAACAGGAACCGAATTCTATTGGGCCAACTTGCCCTTTTTCGATTACGGCCGCATGTATACCAGTAAACAAGATCATCCAAAGGACGATGAAACAAATCGCCTAAAGTGATGGCTCGATGGGATGTATGGGTTTTCCGAGGGGGTACGCTGCTTTCATCAACAACAGAATTGACCGCTGATTCACCGGCCCCAGTCATTGCTCCCTGAATCTTTTCTCTAACCAGCAGCAACGAATGCATCATCGCCCTGGCATTGGAAAAGCGCATGGCCGGCTCCCGAGAGAGCACCTTTTTCAGGAACTCCTCAAGTGGTTCCGGCCAGCTTTTTCCCGATATTTCGGCCAGGGTCGGGGCGGGTTGATTGAGCTTGGCGGTGAGCACATCCACCATGTCTTCACCCGGGAAAACCTGTTTTGCGGTCAATAAGCGAAACAGCGTAATACCCACTGAATACAAATCACCGCGGGCATCCACCGGATTGCCACGAAGTTGTTCCGGGGCCATGTATTGAGGCGTTCCCATCACCAGCCCCTTTGTGGTAATCGCGGGACTGTCTTTGGCGCGCACTTCCGCCTTGGCCATGCCGAAATCCAGTATTTTAATCAGCGTCTCGCCGTTATCAAGCCGACAGCGCATCACATTTTCCATCTTTATATCGCGATGAATAATGCCCTTGCTGTGCGCATGTTCCAACCCCGAAAGAATCTGCAGCGTATACTCTATGGCTTCATCAATGGGCACTGGCCCCTGACGAACCACATCGGACAGCTGATCACCATCCACGTATTCCATCACCAGATACAGATTATTATCATCGTTATGGCCAAAGTCGGTGACGCTGATACAATTGGGATGACTTAACTTGCTGCACGACGCCGCTTCCCTCTCAAATCGCGCTACGAAATCCTTGCGAAGCGCCAGGTCGGGAATAATCATTTTTAATGCAAACGGTTTGTTGAGTCGTTTGTGATTGACCAGAAATACCGAGCCCATGGCCCCCACGCCCAGACAGCGCACCACCTCGTAGCGGCCATCCACAATATCACCCGGTTTGAAAATTTTCGTCGCGCTTTTGGAATCCAGCCCCAGAGTTCGTGCTACCTTGCTGGCAGATGGAAAGTTCATGCGCCTTTCATCCTGGTTTGCTGAACCGCTCCGGGCAGACGTTCTCTCCTCCACGTCCGTCACAGACAGCTCGACGGTATGCTGTGTCTCTCTATATTTAGTCACGGGTTATATGTAATATGAAATGATTGATAACTCAACTTACAGAAACGTATTGAAGCGCTTTTGATAAGTTGCCTATCAGATACGACCAAGAGTTTCCCGGCGCACCCAGCCATCTCGACCCTGATCATCGCGAATTTTGGCAAAACCACGTTTGTTTTCGAGGATCGTGACACGGCTGCCTTCTTCCAGGTCGAATCGTTTGACGGCCTCATTGGGGCCTTCGTACACCGGCCGTAAATCGTTTTCAACAGATACCACAACCGCTTCGTGTTCGTACCATGTCTGGTGTCGTTTTCCTAAAAGAACAGTGCCCATACAGATGGAGACCACCAGCAGAATCCCTGCCGTCACTCCCAGCGACAGTCGAATCCACTCGCCCACGAAAAAACGTCTGGCGAATAACACACCAAAAAAAAGCAGGTGAAAAACAAGAAATGTCACCGAAGCGCTGGTCACCGTAAACCGATCCAGTATGGTGCGCCAGGGACCAGCCGCCGGCGCCAAATCCGCATCACGCCCCTGTTGATTGGCGCGCCGGGCAATGTAATCGCGAATCACTTTCAGGTTGAACACCGCATTGTCATCCAGAGGGTGCTGGGTAAGCACTTTTTCGTAATACTGCACTGCACGTCCCAAATGTCCCATTCGGGACTCGGCAGTCGCTCTGTTGTAAAAAAGTGTCGCGGAATTGACTCCCAACTTTTCCAGTTCTGAATACTTTTCTATCGCTTCTGCATAGTTGCCCTCACCAAACGCCTCATTTGCCTGTTGAAATACCACTTCAACCGTGTTGGCCATTGTCACAGAAGTCATCGAGATGACCACACCCGCAAGCAATATGCCAATCATCACACGCGTCATACCTGGCCTCCGTTTCTGCGGAGAATGGGTTTTAGCGATACACTGCCCAGAGTCGCAATGAGATCCCGGGCCCGTTGAATGTCACCTTTTCGTTCTCCTGCGCCCCCCCCCGTTCTGGCAAACCGGGCGAATTCATACTCCTCCAACGACGCGACCACATCTCTGGCCAGCTTATCTTCCACTCCCCTTGCGGAAAGTCGCTGTATTAATTGATTCATGGTGTCTCCCACAACGTTTTCCTCCAGTCTATCTTCGAGAAACGTCAACAGAATCTTATGCAGTCTGGAAAAAAACTGATCGTTCGACAACTCACTCTCTTTTTCGAGCAGAGAAAGGGATTTTCGTGCATCAGACTCCGCGCGACGGGAGCGGCTGCGATTGAAATTCTCGGCAGCGCGCCTCCGGACACGCACAGAAATCAGATATGCGATAAACAGAACGGGCACACCAAAAACCAAAGTCCTGTACCACCACCGCACAAACATGGGCGGCCCGGACCGGGTCGTTTCCACCTGGTTCACGATGGTACGCATCTGAGCATTCATTCGCTCAATGGGCGCGCTGACTTTTTCAGGAGAGGAAGTTAATGCCCCCGACGATGTCAGTGGCATCATTTCCCGTTTCTTCCCCTCTTCAACTTTAATCACAATGGGATCGCTGGTGCGCGTGCGATATGTTTTGGATGCCAAATCAAAATAGCTGAAGGTCAACGATGGAATGGTCCATTTTCCGGGTTTCTCCGGAATAAACAATGTTTGAGACTGGCTCACACCGGACACCACACCGCCGCGCGCCTGCACCTCAACATCGGTTTCCGGTGCATAAATCTTAAAACCGTCCACCTCGGCGAACTCCGGCAACTGAATTCCGCGAATATTGCCACTGCCGCGAACATTCACGGTGACGGTAACCGGTTCCCCCACTTTTACCTCTTTTTGATTGGTATCCACCAGGAAGCTGAGATTGCCCACGTTCGCATCATTGAAATTGTCGGGGCGACCATCTTTAGGCAACGGCAAAACGTCAATCTCAACGGCACTTGCCGCCCGCTTCACTTCTTTGCCACGGGAAAAACTGAAAAATCCGCCACCACCCACAACAAACGAAAAAACCGGTGGTGCAATGGTTAATTTACCAGATTTTAACGGAAACAGCGCCAGTTTTTTCAAAATTACCTGCTCATATAACGTACCGTTAATAACCACCTGACGATTCCGATGATTTCGCAAATCGAAATCCTCAAATCGCTCCACCCAAAACCCCTCCGTCCCTGGTTCTTTGTCAAACTGATTGGCGCGAATATTATTTACCGACGTAAACAGATACACATCGAGAATAATCTGTTCCCCGACCATACATGTGGATTTGGAAGGGATCATGTGCAAAAAATAGTCTTCATCGATTCGCGCGCCTTTGAGCTGCTCCTCGGTCAAATCGTCGGACTGGGGCGTTGGCTGCCCCCCCTGCACTGGAGCTGACGCACCGGCGCTGGCGCCATCGAATACTTCCAGCGGATAGCTTTTTCCATTGAATGTGTAGCCATCCAGAACCACTTTCACAGGGCCAATGGCAAATTTCCCGGGTTTGGGCGCCATCAGAACAATATCGTAACGCGTGGTGCCGGAATTTTGAATGACCTGTTTTGAATTCTGCCCGGAACCAAAGCTGAACGAAAAGGAATAACCCGAACTGGGTCTGGAGACATTTTTACGAAGCACCTGGAACCCATCAAACTGCGGAAGCGATATTTGGGGATCTCCCTGCCCCTCCGTTGTCACGCTGATTTGCACCTGAAACGGTTCGCCGGCAACAAACGCCTGCCTGTCAAACTGCACTTGAATATCCGGCTCCGGCGGACGAGGGGCGGCCTGAGCCTTTGCCGCCGCGAAACAGAATGCCACCAATACCAGGGCCACTGCCACAGTTGAATGCACAACGCGCTGTTCACGCAATATTGCCATTCCCATCACCAATCCTTCACACTGGATGGCACACCAACGGCGCGCTGCCGGGCTTTGTTCTTGTGAAAATCGTTGTCTTCCTTATCCAGTGAGTTCAACATTTGCTCCATACTCTGGTTTTGAGGCGGCGCGGCCTGCTGCTCCTGCTGTTCTTCTTTCTGATCATCCTTGCTTTGCCCCTTGTCCTTTTGCTCGTCTTCTTTTTTCTGTTGTTCCTCAGGCTTCTGCTGGTCCTGCTGGTCGTCCTGATTCTGTTTGTCCTCGCCCTGCTGCTTTTGCTGGTCCTGCTGGTCCTGATTCTCCTGTTGGTCCTGATTCTCCTGCTGGTCCTTGTTTTCTCCGCTGTCTCCGTCCTCGCCCTGGTCCTGCTGGTCCTTGTTTTCCTGATCCTTTTTTTGCTGTTCTTCCTGCTTTTTCTTTTGCTGCCGTGCCACTTCCAGATTCCATGCCACGTCCCGATTTCCCGGTTGGAGCATCAGACTCTTTTTAAAGTGCTCAATGGCCGCTTTAAAATCCTGCTTTTGAAAGAATGCGTTTCCCAGATTAAACTCAGATCTCGCCAACACGGGCCTTGGCGCATCGGAATCCGCCGCCAGTGTATATGCCTGCATGGCTTCATCCACTTTCTCGTCTCCCAGACGACTCAGCGCCAATCCGCGATTGAGATGCACTTCTCCGCGATTGGGCAACGTCTTTGCCGCTTTATCGTAACTGGCGAGAGCCTTGGCGTTTTCCTTTTTCTTTAAAAGCGCATTGCCCTCTTTCGTATCACTGTTTTCGCTCCTAAGCCAATCAAAGGCGTATGCGTTGACACTAAAAAGGAGCACAACAGCCACGCAAATTATATTCAGTATATTTTGCTTCATTTGTCTCTCCCTTTTGCGAGTCGACGTTCCGGCACTAAAAACGCCAACAGCAGCAGCAGTGCCGCCGGAATCAAAAACCACTGAAACACTTCATCGTACAAAATCGTTTGTCTGGACTCCACTTCCGACTGCTTCATATTGCGAATTTCATCAACCACCGCTTCCAGACCGGACAAATCGTTTCCAGCGCGGAAGTATCTGCCACCGGTATTGGCGGCGATTTGTTTCAGCGTATCTTCATTTTCGGCGGACAGGCGGGTGGTAATGTATTCGCCGCTGGCATCCTTCTGATATCCCACCGTGGTGCCGTCATCCAGGTAGCGCGGAATCAACTCCGGTGAATCGGAACCAATGCCCACCGTAAAAATTTTCACACCATCTTTGGCAATTTCTTCGGAAACATCCACCGGCGTGCCCACATGGTCCTCGCCGTCCGTAAGCAGAATAATCACCTTGGAGCGATTTTTAAGCGTCTTTATGGCCGCGTCGTTCTTTCTGTTATCGAACAGCATGGCATTGGCCGCATTCAACGCCTTTCCAATGGCGGTGCCGCCCACCGGCATGTCGTACGGCGTCAGGTCTTTCCAAAAAGTGGTGGCCGCTGTGTAGTCGGACGTGAGCGGAAAGCGCATGGTATCGCCCGCAAACGCCACCAGACCAATGCGATCACCTGTTAGCTTTGTAATAAATTCGGACAACTCCAGCTTAGCCCGGGCCAATCGGTTCGGGCGCACATCCTCTGCCAGCATACTCTTTGAAAAATCCAGCGCCACCACAATATCCACGCCGCGTTTTTTGAGCATCTGCACCCGTCCACCATACTGGGGCCGCGCTGTTGCCAGCACCAGCAACGACAGACCGGCCACCAGCAAAATTGCTTTCGCCGCGCGCAGATAGGGCGATGGACGTCTCAATTGCGCCTCCATCACTTCGCCTTTGCCCATGCGAGCGATGAGCCTGCGCCGAATGAAGATGCCAATGACGAAAAAGACCACCGCCAAAGCGGGCGCGATAAGAAACAACAGCATGTTCGGTTCTGCAAATCTCATGGCGTCCTCCGCATCACAATCACAGTCAGAATCAGATCGAGAATCCCCAGCAAAAGTGCAAGGAACAGATACCTCCCAAACACCTCCGCATACGTAATACCGCGGTCTTCAATTTTGGACCGTTCCAACGCATCGAGAATGGTATGGAACGACGAAACCATCTCATTTTTGTCTTCCGCTGTAAAAAAAGCGCCGCCGGTTTTCTTTGCCATGGAAATCAGCAGGTCCGGGTTAATGGCGCTGCTGTTTTCGTTACGGCCCACCAGGATGGTATAAACACGAATCCCCAATGTCCGAGCAAACTCAATGGCCTGCTCCGGGGATACGTTACCGGCATTGGACGTGCCGTCTGTCAGCAAAATAATGGTTTTGCTTTTGGCATCGGATTTCCGCAAGCGATTAATGGACACCCCAAGCGCATTTCCAATAGCCGTGGCGCGATCTTCGATAACCCCCAGCTGCAACTCCGCGATCATCTGCGACAACACGGAGTAATCAAGGGTCAATGGGCACAGAGTGTACGCGTTTTCTGCAAAAACCACCGCGCCAATGCGATCGTTTTTACGGCGTTGCACAAAATCCAGTACAACTTCCTTGGCCGCCTCCACCCGGGACGGGGGAATATCCGGCGAGGCCATGGACCCCGAAAGGTCGAGGGTGAGAACGATGTCAATGCCTTTCATGTGCACACTGGTTTGCTCAGTGGAATCCTGAGGTCTGGCCAGTGCCACCACCACAAGCGTCACAATCAGAGCGCGCAATCCCACACTCAAAGGCAACAGCCAGGTGCGCCATCCCCGTTTTTGTCGACCAATAATTCTGGCCAGCGGATGTACCAGGCGCCCGCTGCGCTTACGAGAGCGAATGCCGGCGGCCACAACAAACGGCACCAGCAGCAACCCCAAAAGAAACCACGGATTTACAAACTGCATTCCGGAATCGCTGCCAAGCCAGCCCGGTAAGAAGACAGCGGCCGCGGCAAGATGCAATCCCAAAGCAAAGGCAATGGGTTCAATCCAATGCCGGTGTTTTTGCCACACGGAAAGATTCAACTTCATTTGCGGCCTCCATCAATTGCATCCGGAGTGGCGCTGTCCACCTTTTCGTCAGAAATCTTAGGGCCGACCTGTACGCAGGTGATATCCACCATATGGAAAGCCTCATCCAATAATTTCAACGATTCATCTTTGGCGGGTACGTACTTGGCAAACTTCACCAAATCCGTATCTTCCAGCAGCTGTACCACTTCCCGCTGCAGCTCCAGCTTCAGATTCATACCGCGCAATGCGTCAATAATTTCACGTGTGGAGCATTCCAAAGCGTCAAAGTGGTATCGATTGCCCAGGTACTCCCGAAACGCCTCAGACAACTTGAGGTGAAATGTTTTATGCATATCTTCATCCAGATAGCCCGAATGCTTTAACGCATTCAGTTTTTCAAAGGCAATTTCGTGAGCAGGACGTGGCGGCGGCGGCGGTGGTTCTGGTTTGGGTTTGCGCATGGACAAAAGTTTGCGCACCAGCAACGTCAACAACACCACCACAACGATGGCGCAAAGGGCAATGGCCACGTACAGGAGCGTATAATCGTCCACCATCACCACTTCGCCGTCTTTTTCATCCACTTTAAGCGCCGGTTCCGGCTCATTGGCGATGAGACTGTTGATGGTCACTTTAAACGCGGGGGTCATCACCTCGCTTAAATTTCCCTTGCCGTCCACCACAGTGAGCTTTTGCGGTGGAATATCAAACTCGCCTGTTTCAAAGGAGATCAGTCCAATTCCTGCCACCTGTGTCATCGCTTTTTCGTCCGTTGTTTCGCCGGACACGCTGCGACTCTGAATCTCCAGTTTCCCAAAATCAAAACTGGACGGCAGGACGACCCTGTCATCCGGGCTTTTTTTCTTCGCCTCAACCTTCCACTCAATCAGGTCCCCAATGGCGCCCTTTGAAGGCGTCACAGTGACGTTGATGTCCGGCATCTTTTCTTTGGCAATCTCATCTTTCAACGGCGCGGGTGACGGCGCGGGCGGGGGAGCCACTGGAGTATCTGGCGCTGAAACAGCAGACGTGTCCAATGTGGAATCACTGTCCGACGAAGCCGTCAACGTCCCCCTGGATGAATCTGGTTCGATCGATGAGTCCGCCTGCTCAACTGTGACACTACCCGTATTGGAGGGTTGAGAATCTGTGCTGGCCAAAGCGGGAATGGACCACAGAAGACCGGCAAGCAGCACAATACACCGTGTCACCCCCCTGAGGCTGAATGGGCGTCGTCGACCATTGAAAAAAATTTCGTCTGATTTATTGCACAACCATCCCATATCCACCTCAAAGTCGCATGGCGCGTTTTGATCGTCGTTTGAAGAAATTCACCAGTGGCGTCATATCGTCCTTTCCACTGGACATGTTAATAAAATCAATGCGATTTTTGCGAAACAGATGCTCACGCTCAGCGCGGCGTTTCTTCATCTCCCGGTCAAAAGCCTCGCGAACATGGGCACTGTCCGTATCCACGGCGAACACCTCTCCGCTTTCGGTGTCTTCCATGTACAGAACGCCCATACCGGGCAGCAGTTCTTCGCCGGGATCACTGATACAGATGGGAATCAGGTCATGCCGACTGTTGGCGAGGCGCAAAGAACGCTCATAATTCTCGTCCTGAAAGTCTGAAATCACCACACCCACGGATTTGTGTTTGGTCACCCGGTTGAGATAATTCAGACCGCATGAAATATCAGTGCCCTTACCTTCAGGACGAAATCTTAAAATCTCCTGCACCACGCGCAACACGTGTTTCTTTCCCTTTTTGGGCGGTACAAACAGCTCAATTTTGTCTGAGAACATGATAAGTCCGACCCTGTCGTTGTTCTGAATGGCTGAAAAGGCGAAAACAGCCGCCAGTTTGGCCGACAAGCGGGACTTGGTACTCACAGTCCCAAAACTGAGCGAGGCGCTCACATCCACCAGCAGCATCACTGTCATCTCGCGCTCTTCCACGAACACCTTGACGTAGGGCTCGTTCATGCGCGCCGAAACATTCCAGTCGATGAGCCGCACATCGTCCCCCTGCTGATACTGGCGCACCTCGTCGAACGCCATGCCGCGCCCCTTGAAGACCGAATGATACTGCCCCGCCAACTGGTCGTTCACCAGATTGCGGGTAACAATCTCAATCTTTCTGATTTCAGCAAACAGTTCGCCGTGTTGCATGGGTTACGGAACCTCCACGGTATCGAAAATTTTGCGGACCACATCCTCGCTGCTGAATTCCTCCGCTTCCGCTTCGTACGTCACCGCAATGCGATGGCGCAACACATCGGGTCCAATGGATTTAATATCTTCTGGTGTCACATAGCCGCGATGCCGCATAAAGGCATGGGCCCGGGCCGCCTGGTTGAGCGCGATGGAGGCGCGGGGAGAGGCGCCGTATTCGATAAACCGAGCCAAATCCCCCAGACCGTACTTCTCGGGCTCCCGACTGGCAAAGACGATGTCTATAATGTAGTCTTTAATTTTATTATCGATATAAATCTCAGATACCACCTTGCGGGCGTCCAGAATACGCTCGGGCGAAACCACCGGCTTCACCTCAGGTACCGTCCCCAGCGCCATGCGGTCCATGATATCCCGTTCCTGATCCCGTGTGGGATACCCCACTTTAATCTTGAGCATGAAGCGATCCACCTGAGCTTCAGGCAGCGCGTACGTCCCTTCCTGCTCAATGGGGTTCTGAGTAGCCATTACAATAAACGGGGATGGCAGCTTGAACGTATCTTCGCCAATGGTCACCTGTTTTTCCTGCATGGCTTCCAAAAGCGCTGACTGCACCTTGGCCGGTGCGCGGTT
Source organism: Deltaproteobacteria bacterium (assembly GCA_016935665.1). Classification (GTDB taxonomy): domain Bacteria; phylum Myxococcota_A; class Polyangia; order JAAYKL01; family JAAYKL01; genus JAFGXQ01. The sequence continues at coordinate 42,659 of JAFGQN010000127.1, forward strand.
GATTTCATCCGCCAATACAAAGTTGGCAAACACCGGCCCTTTTTTGGCGGTAAAATCTCCGGTGCGCTGATTGTAAATCACCGTGCCCACAAGGTCGGCGGGCAACAGGTCGGGGGTGAACTGCACCCGCTGAAATTTGGCGGAAATTGCCCTGCAAAGAGAATTGACCGTCAGGGTCTTGGCCAGACCGGGGACACCTTCCAGCAGCACATGACCACCGGTCAAAATCCCAATCAACGCGCGCTCCACCATTTCCTCCTGGCCCACCACTGCCTTTTGCACCTCGCGGAGAATCTCGTCCACAAACGCACTTTCCTGCTTCACCATGTCGTTTAATGCTCTTACGTCCTGACTCATTTCCATTCGCCTTTCGAATCTTTTTCGGTTCAGTTTCGTTAAATTGGGACCTCTATCTACATAGAGGCGACGTGAACATCAACCATGTTTCGAACGATTTATTCCTAAAAAATGCGTATTTTTTGGGTAAAACAGAAGTACTCAAGAAATCTTTCCATTATTTCCTGTTTCCGCCACAAAATCCCATTGTGCTCCAACCCGCCTATCAACACGCTGCCGATATATATTCCAATGCCGGAAATCAGCCATACGGTGGCGGGTTTTCCGGGGTGGTATCTCAATTTTTTATTTGATGTCCTTTATTCGACCACATTGACATCGATAGTCCCACCGCCCGCCTAAACCGACACTCGCTTGCGCTATCTGCTATGAGGGCAGCACCTTGTCCAGCAGAGCCCTTTTTTTCAGGTAAAATTTCATGGTGAAAATAAAGGGCCCCAGTTCGGGAATGAGTTCCTGCAGATAAAACGCCCCCATATTCGACTCCCCCTCCAGGATGGCGTCGACATTGCGCAACAGGAGACCTATCACCATGGTTTCCGATTTCGCCTTCGCGCCGCCGGGCAGATTCAAACATTTTTCCGTGGGCTTTTTTTTACCACCTGGAGCAAGTACCGTTTTTTTATCCACCAGAAGCGGCGCCAGAAGTTCGTTAAACGCCACAAATGAGTTAAACCACTTGACAATTCGCGTTTTTGAGCTGGCAATCAACACCGCAGACACATCATCGGACCAGGTGGCGATGCCTATAGCACGTTTCCCAATGTACCGGACAGGAACACGAATCGTTTGGGACACCGGCAGAAGACATTCGGAAAACCAGCTGTTCTCTTTGGATACTTTTTCGTCATCGTGGTCGTTAAAAAGGTATACGTCGTGCTGCAGCAAAGCCGTCCCGTCGGTTTGCCGTCGCCACATGCTGTGGGCATGGCTCCCCAAAAATCCGGCCAGATTCTCCCCCAGTTGATACATCAACGCCTGCAGGGGGTGTCGCGTATCTGACATAATCAGCCGTTTGTCTGCCACAGACAAGGGTGCAAACACGGTTACCAAATCGATAACATAAAACCCGTACTTCTGCGCATTGGACAGGTGCCGCAGGGTTACCCGCAAGGCCTCCTGTGGGGTTTCGCCCATTTCCCCCGTGCCGGAATACGGAAATAATATCACCACCACCGGCACTGCAAACAAACTCAGCTCGCGATAGTACCAATCGATATTTTCCAGCACCAGTTGCATGTCTTTTAGTTGAAACGCAATCTGACTGTCATTGATATTTGATTCGGTCACCACAAAATCCAAAGTGGCGATTTCATCTTTGTGCCGAAGCAACTCAAATAAATTCTGCAGTGAGGACGATGCGCCCGCCGCCAGAGTCTTTAAACCGGGAAAATATTTCTGCATCCCGTGCAACAGACCGAAACGCGTCAGGGAATTGGAACCGCCGAGCAAAATCCCATTAAGCGGCGGCACAGGCTGCGCGATTTCGTACAGCCAGTGAACCGTATCGTTGATTTTTACGCCAATGCGAAGCGGACAGCGGTGAAGCGGCTGTTCCAGCGCAAGTGTTGTCAGAAAACCAACTACAGGCCAAATGGGACCAGAGGCTTTCAATCGTTCGGCGACATCCGGACGAGGCTGATTGAAAGGATAATCCGACTGCTTTTCGTTCGATGAGACCACCAGTTGCGTGACTGCGGCATCCGTACATACCCATCCCTGGACGACCAGCATGTCATCGCTGACGTTTTGACGAGGAAGCGGCTTTTCCAGTGAAAATCGCAATGAGGGGCATTCCGGTACCAGTTTTCGAATCGTTAGCATGGTCTCTCCTGCGTTGGTAAAGCACTCCTTATCAAAAAATTCGCTCTGAATAAAGCAGCAACGGTGTATATCGATAGTCTGCCAAAACCGGACAGTACAACCGGTTGTCCCTGCAAAGACGAGGATCCGTTGAGTATCGCCGGAGTTTCCGTGCGCAGGGCGGTCACTCAGCCAAATCGCTTTTTCATCACGGCGAGCATTCGCTGCATTCGGTGGGTCATTCGATGGCCGCTATCGACAATGGTCATCGCCTTTTGCGCCATCACCGCCCGCTTTTCGGGGTGCGACAGATAATAGCGTGCTTTGGATTCCGCTTCATCAAGGGTTGTGTAAAACGCCATGCTCTCGCCGTCTGTAAATACATTGAGCGCATCTTCCTGAGCGTCGGTCAGCAAAAAAGCGCCAACCGCCGGTACGTCCCAGACCCGCTGATTCACTGCAGAGGGCATCTGTTCGGAGGTAATATTTAGATTCACATCACTGGCGGCGAAAAAGGCCGGAAGTTCAGAATGATAATCCAGATAGGGGTGCACGCTCACTGCGGGGCATAGATTTTTCCAGTAGGCATCTCCCACCAGCGTCAATCCCAACGGACTCATCCGACGGACAAAGCGTTGCCGGGATTTCATTGATGCCTCCGCCAGCGCCACCTGCGCAGCCGCAAACATCCGCCGATCGCCTTTGGCCAGCATCGCTTCAAATGCCCCTGCCACAGTGGTGCGGTCGATTTTCTGTTTTTCCGCCAGAGTTCTCGCTGCCTTTCGCGTTTTCTTATCCGGCTCCACCCGGGTTTTGTACCACCAGGAATTCCCCGCAAACGACAGGAAACAACGGTATTGGGGTAAAAGATATCTATTTAATGATTCGATGCTGAAGTGGCGCCTATTGGCCGCTGTGGGCAAAAACACAGGTTCGCCATATCCGTTCTTTTTCAGCCAGTCAAATGCCGTGCGTTCAAAGCAAAACAACTGCAGATTGGCCGTTGCGTTGCCTCCAGCTGCGCCCAGCACAGGCATGGGATGATCTACAAACCACGACGCCAAAGGAATATCGTATCTCGCCAACAGCCCGGCGAGCACGCCCTTTTCATCAAATCCCAGATGATTGATGGTGAGCACAAAGTCCGGACGAAAGCGGACCAGGGCAGTAAGCAATGCCGCCACAAATCGATTGTCCCCCGTTCCTTTTTTGGGTGAGGGCAATCGATGTACCTGCCAGCCCAAATCCAACGCAGATTCCACCGCGTCTTCCACCACATGGTACCCGGTATCCATCACCAGGACTCGGGGGACGACCTTAAACCGTAAATACCCAAGGGCCGCTCTCAGTCTGGCGTCTTCCAAATTGCCTCCAGTGCACTGCACAGTTCGTTGAAATCACGAAGGAAGTAACGTCGATTCGGAAGTTTGATTAACCCGGACTGAAAAAAGGGTATCCCGGATTTTTTTTCTCAAGGTTTTTTCCTTTATGCCGATTTACTCAAAGGGACATCAGGGGTCAACCGCTTCGCCACGAAAGGCACGCCATGAAAGTATTCGATACCGCCACCGCCGCCATCATGCAGCAGACTCAACGAATGGCGCAATCCGCCAAAAACATCTCAAAACTGGGTGACCCCAAAGGAGAAGGCGCCAACGTGGATTTGGCCAAAGAAGCAGTGACACGCATCGAAGCCACCCATATCACCAAAGCCGAAATCAGTGTCATAAAGGCCGAAGATGAACGCATGAAGTCACTGCTGGATATTATTGCCTAAAGGATTCCACCGCCGGATACGCTTCTCCTTTCAACGGGACACCTACCCTGCTATAGTGGAGAATACGTGTGTTTTCTTCATTGGGATAGTGTTCCCAAAATCGCGAAAGGATGCACCTGATGCAACACGTTCCATACCGTTTCCAAATAGTATTGGTGGCCAGTATTCTGCTTTGGACATTCGCAGGGTGCAGCGACAAAGACTCTGGCGAAGACAGCAGCATCCGGGACTCAAATGGGACGGAAAGTCCAGACAGTGAGTCAGGCACGGCAACCCATAGTGATACAGACACAGATACAGATACAGATTCCGATACAGACGCGGACAGCGATACCGACACCGACACCGATACCGATAGCGCGACCGGCGCCGGGGATGCGGATGGCGATTCAGATGGGGATACCGGCACCGGCCCAATTGGCGACACAGACGCGGACACAGATGGGGACACGGATTCCGACAGCGATCCCGATATACCGGTATCAGACGTTTTAACGCCGTTTGACGCCAACAGGTCCGACCTGGTTTATCACGGCAGCTGGGATACCCAATATGGAAAGGCGCCCGAAATAGTGGTGGCGGTGTCGGCGGTAGCTGACAACGAATTGGATGTTCTCGCCCAGGATTACTCCGATACATCCCCAAACTTCGTACTGCTGCATATCAAAAAGAAGTCCAGCGGATTTCAGGTGACCGAAGCACTCACCGATATTCCCAAACTGGACCGCATCATGGGACTTTCGGTGGATGCCGATGGGAACCGTTACTATGCCACCGGGGTGGATGAGAACGCCAACATCACTCCCGATTACCCCGGTCTGAACGAGTACCGATCGGATATTGTCCGGCTCGTCAAGCTCGATGCCAATGGCGATGTGGTGTACAATCTGGATTTGGATGTGGCCAGGCACGAATTCAAAAGCGATGCCGACAAACTCATCAACCCAATGACATTTTCTTCTGCCAGACTCCTGTACGGTGGTGGCACATTATTGCTGGTACACGCCCGCAATGGAGATCCGGATCCCAAAATTGCGAATGAGAGACACCAGTTCATCACTCAGACATTTGTGGATGCCCAAAGTGGGGAGATAACGGATGTGTCGTCCATCTGGTGCAGCCATTCCTTTGATCAGCGGCTCCTGTTTGACGGCAGTGAGATTATCGAAAACTATCTGGGCGACGCGTATCCCCGCCAGGTGATGTTTGCCCGTGGCGGCAAAGATCACGCAATTATGGACATTAAAGGCCCAGTCGGTGAAAATCGCACCTGGACTCAGCTGGGGAATATGGTCGTCATTGACGAAGACGCACAGTGGGGATACCTGTCTCTCAATGCCACTGAAAACAATTCCGACACGGCGGACGATGTAAATGGCAGCATGAATCTGGCGCTCACCCGCATCCACCGCACTACCAACGAAACGGACAGCGGATGGGATTCACAAACGGTTGGCGGCAACACCAACTACATGCGCTGGCTCACGGACTTTGAAGACGGCTCCAACAGGCACGCGCAGCGTCCCAAACTCATTGGCGTTGGCGATAATCTCTACATTGCGCTTTTTGAACAGTGGCTGGTGGAAGATGCGGGCAGCGGCTGGAACAGGTATAAGGGCACATTTGAGGGTGTGTATGCCATGGCAATCGATTCGGATGGCAATGTGGTTCAACCGGCAACGCGTGTCACCTCAGAACACCACCTGCACCGTGGCGATGATGCGTTTGCATTCCAGGGAATGGCGGCCTGGATGACTGGGGATGGCATCCAACAGGCACTGTATGTCCATACAGTGGACACGTCACTGAATTATAAGATGTATACGATTGATTGACGCTGGGGGGGGGGAGACGCGATGGTGATTTGCGCTTTCTATCTGTCCAGTGCAGGGCACGCCCGACCAATTTGACCTGAGGGATCAAAGCCATTATCCGTCGCTGTACACCAATACGCATCTTCTTCTGTTGACCACGAGCATTTTGCAGTGCCCGCATTGACGCCCCACTGGGTCGGATCGTACTTGCAGGATTTGCAGTAAAGCTTGTTTTCATAGCAGTACAGCGCATTGCCATCGGCATCGCAGCAGCCGCTCAGCGAGATGCCGCGACAGTCAGTGGAAACCATCTCCGGATAGACCGTGGATGCATACCCTTTGCATTCCCCATTGGACCAGTAGTCGGCTTCCTTGTATTCCACTTCTTCAAACAGCACACAACCATTGATTGAGACTAAAGTGAAAAGGAGAAACAATAACCGCTTGGTCAACCGGTAACTCATACTAAAAGCTCCCCAAAAGCACCAGTCCGCCTTCAGACGGTGTTCCATAAACAGACACTGGAGGCGTCGACAGTCTATCACCCCTGAAATTGGTAAAAGCAGCCAAAATGGCAGCAGTTATGCCAGCCCCAGCCGTCCCAAAAAGTGTCCCGATTCCAATTTTGCGCATCGTATTGAGCGTGTCCGCATCCGCCTTTGAGGACTGATTGTCCTTGCCATTGCCAACCAGAACAACCAGCGCAACGGTTGCCCCGCCCAGCACAGCGGTTGTACCAGCGGCCACCCAAAACGGCGCAGGAGATAATTTCCGGCGCCCGGTCTGGACTGGCGCTGTGAATTTCATCTCCACTTTCGGAGGTTCCTGGTCCACAGCCGGCGACGAGGCCACAGGCTCTTCCAGCGTTTTGCGGGGTTCGTACATGACCTCCGAGACCGTTTCACCGCGGACAATTTTTTCGACCGTCAGCAGTACTTCGTCGTTTTCTTTTAAAACGATAGTATGCATCCGTCCCGCTGACACCGACACGGGGGCGGGAAGTGGCGTGACTCCACGATGAATGTCATCCACGTACACATCAACCCCTTCAGGTGCAACAATCTCAATATCGCCAATCATCTTTCGCATACGCCCCAATTCGTCCAGCACCTCATCCCGTCGCACCTCCGGGACATTGTCGCCCCCCTCCGCCAGATAACGCTCAAACGTGACCACCGCCAATCCATACAGCTTGAGAGCGGCCTGGCAATGGGCGATGTTGTATAACAGTTTCCAGCTGGGATTTAGCTCAAAGGCCTTTTGAAACGCCGCCAACGCACCTTCAAAATCCTTGTTGTCGAAGCTTTGAACACCTCGTTTGAATGAAGCGATGGCGTCCGACTTACTGCTGGATACCGACCTCGTATCCCGTGATTCACCGGCGTTTGCGATGGAACCAATGACTGCTAAAAATACAACAAGAATAAAACATTTCCGGATACCCATAATGGCCATCTCCATATCACAGGCATTTCTGCTGTTCCAGTCCTAAACAATTTGTCGAAGATAATATCATACCGGGAAAATGAATCTGTACAAGGTAATAAATGTGGTTTTATACCACACAATGTCAGAGACATTTCGTCTCTACACAGCATTGAATTGACAATTCTGAATAATGGCGAGGAAGCCAGTAGGTTTCGGGGAATGGCTAAAGCGGCCTTGTTCGTTGGACCAGGCGTCGCAACTGAGCTGCGGCCTGCAGAATCTCGTTTTCAATCTCTTCGAGATACTTGCGCAGCAGCAAATCCATCGGTTCATCACGAAGCAGATTGACTGCCATGGATGAGCTGCCCAAAACAGAAGTAAACCGATTGTTGATGGAATGAATGGTTTCACAAACCAGGTCTGACATATATTGAATCCGTTCAGAACCGCTCCCAATGGAATTTGCGCAAATAAAACCGTTCAATACCATTGGCCCCCCAAATTCATCCCGATACACATCTCCGTAAAGCGACATGTATTTCTCGCCGGAAGGCGTCATGAATAAAAATTCGAGATGCACTGAATCCTTGCCGGAAATCACCTCAGACATACCGTTCTCGAAACGCTCCAAATCCTTTGGGGACACGCGTTCTTTCAATGATTTGAAGGAAGTGATGACAGTATCGGCAGACAGTTCGAAAAGATCGGCCACCGGACTGGAAAACTGAAAGTCATCTTCAGCAATTCGCCATCGGAAGGTTCCAAAAGTAGCCTTCCCTTTGGCGACAATTTCGGTATTATCATCGCTAGTAGCGTTGCACGTGGCCACATTTGGCTTTGATTCATTCTTGCTCATGGCACAATGAGTATATGGAAAACATAGAATTTTAAAACACGAAAACAGATTTTATACCTTTACAATGCAGGATTTTCCGCCAATGAAGTTTAAAAATTCACGATTGCTTCAATATTTCGTCTTGTTATCAATTTTTTTTGGTGGTTGCATACCGCAAAAGTCCAGGTTTTCGCTGGAAACAACGCCCATGGCAGGACATCCGGGCGCACGAACAGAGATAATTGTGTTTTCTGATTTTCAATGCTCGTTCTGTAAAAAGGCAGCAAGGGAAATTCGCCGATTGCTGCTCGCGCATCCTAATCGTCTGAAGGTGTATTACAAACATTATCCCCTGGCGTATCATCCGTATTCCCGTCGTGCAGCGCAGGCGGCAGAAGCGGCCAGACTTCAGGGGAAATTCTGGGAAATGCACGATTTGCTGTTTGCACATGCAGAGGCGCTGGACGATGTTCTGGTCTATACCCTGGCAAAGAAGCTAAAGCTTGATATGGAGAGGTTAAAAAAAGACATGGATTCCCCCGAGGTCATCGCCAAAGTTAACGCGGACAAGGCGGAAGGAGAGCGTCTGAAAATCAGGGGCACGCCATCCTTTTTTATCAACCGCCGACCATTCAATGGGTCCTACATGGATTTGCAGCGAAAGATATAACCAGAATCAACAGCACCTGCAGTCAATATGACTGACCAATTCCCCCATAAAAAAAAACGATTTTCTTCACAAATTTCTCGAAACCCGCCGAGTTACCCTTATATTTATATTCAATTGATACTTTACCCTAATGTTGCAGCTCCCGATGGCCAGTCTTTTCATGATGGAATCGGATCAGTATTTCGCCCCCCGGGGAAGGGAAGTTTATGCCAGCAATTGAGCAATTATTCAGACAAAACAACTCAAAGAATTTCAACACACATTTGAATCAAGTTCAACCGGCTGATTCAGAACCACTCAACATCGCATTGAAAAATGCTTCTTTGGCATGGCAATTCGAGTGGCAGGATGAATCCGTGGGAGTCATTCAGATGGCGCCCCTTTTTAACGATCATGCCACGGACGTCCTGACACCGTCTGAACGGGATATTGCTCACAGAGTTATATGCGGCGATTCGTCGGCGCAGATTGCCACGGGGCGAAATACGTCTGTAAAAACCGTACAAAATCAGCTGGCTGTCATCTATCGAAAACTCCACATTAATTCCAGACAGGAATTAATCGCACTCTTTAAATAACGCCTGGGCATCCGTAAGAGGGGCTCTGGTAATCGCCATTGAATACATCAGATGTGCAAGATTTGACTGCGCGGACACCGCCCGTAATGGCCGTTTTGCAGTGCAGAAAGCAAGGTTGAATTCAATGACTTGCCAAAGGACAGCAATGAAACTGTCAGAAAACATGGACGAACAACAACTGCAACGCCAAATAGCGCCGCACCTGTGTGACGAAAACCGGTTTAAAGCCAAAGATATACTCACAGGTATTTTGCGCGGCACATGGTCTATTGTGGGCATTGTAAATTCGCCAAATTCCCAATATCTGGTTGCACGGAAAGCGGTAACATCCGCACAGTCAAACACGTTGCTTTCCACACGGGAAATTCGCGTACTGTCGCTGGTGGTTCGCGGACACAGCAACAAGCATATTGCCATTGAACTCAATATCTCCCTTTCAACAGTGGCCACCTATTTGCGGCGCGCCATGCAAAAGCTGCACATTCCATCACGGGCGCTTCTCATTCGACTTTTCCCAGGAGATGTTCTGGACGAAGAAAGCATTCCATAGCGTCACGTTCAGACAATCTGCCGTTGTGTCAACAAATTACCCATAGACACATCATTCACATGAAGAATATTTTTATAGGTTTGCCGCAATCACAATGTAAGGGGTGAATACGGCACACGGACTGTTTTCTTAATTCAGTTCATTCGTTTTTACGCCGTCGGGTTTGCTCACGGAAGCAAAGGGGGCGAAGCCTGGCCGAATATACCGCAATGTTGATTTCTTAAAAACGACACCAATGATAAATACAGCCATACAAACCATTACTGAATCACTAAACGACTATTTAAAGGCCGAGTTTAATTTAAATGAAGAAATAGTGGTACTTTCAAATCTGCTTGAACAGGATGGCAGTGTCACCCCCAACCTTGAAAACAGAATTGCCGTATTTGTCATTAACGTGGAAAAAGACACTTCGCGAGGACCAACACAGTCAATTCAGCGACGGGACGCTCGCAATGTCCAATATGGATTCGACCCGGTTTGTATCAATATATATCTGGTGTTCGCTTTTAACTTCAACGGTCGCAATTACGAAGAGTCTCTAAAATTCCTGTCACAAACCATCGGTTTCTTTCAACGACATCCGGTATGGGATCACCACAATACCCCAGGCATTGACCCGCGCGTCAGCCGGCTGTGCATGGACATTGTCAACCTGGACATAAAGGACCTGTCGAATCTCTGGGGGGTTATCAGCAGCAAGTACATTCCGTCGGTCATATACAAAATCAGAACCTTCATCTTTGAATCCAGCGCCATCAGAAAGAAATCCACTGCGATGCGAGATCCCTCGAGGTCTCTGGAAAACTGATATGGGAGCGTATCACACATTGTTTTCTGTGCAGGTTCGCCACGACTACTGTGGCTCCGCCCAGACGCTGCCGGTGCGATACGCGCCATCAATGGAGACGGCATCAGCGATGCGCAATGCAGATTTGACGTTTTCAAAGACGCCAGAGGGATTCAGTCTGGCGTGCAATGCGGAACGACTCGATACTCTCAAAGCCCTGGCAACCCCCGATACTGCGGGGGACAACTCTCCTGGGGCGTTTCACTTCAAGGCATATGTCACCGATGCCTGCTTCGCCAATTACACCCGTGTTGGCGGATACCGCAAAAAGGAAATTCTGCATTTTTTTGTTCGAAATAAAAAAAAAGATGTGCTTACAGCGCAAAACAAAGTGTCGGAAAAGGATTACCAACAAATCGATACGCCAGTCATTTCCAAGGTGCTGGAACGGGAGGACCGAGCCATTCCACCAAGCTTTATTTTGTCGCTGCCCATGCTCACAAACCTGAATGACAGCGAGGAGGCCATACTCAAAAGAGTTCCTCCCTGCTATGCTGTTGAATTTGAGGCCCGAGAAGTATTCTGGTTATACACCCTTTCAGGTGCATCACCAACCACCAAACTGGCCATTACAGATATGGAAAACAAAGTAACGTTTTCCGCCATCACGTCTTTGGATGCAACAGACAATCCAACGTTCATTTCGAATAAAGCGATGCCGCTGCAGGAGAGGCCAGCGCAAAGATTTCAACTGCTGGAGGACAACAGGGTTATTATGAAACGCCTGCCTGTTGCCTCCCCCAAACATATTCACCGCCTGGATGTCAAAGGACATCAGGCATGGGTCGCCGACATCCAAATAGTTCGGTAGCCCGGGAAAGGGACTAAGCAATGGGAGCGATGAAAACCCCCGGCGTCTATATCGTCGAAAAAAGTGCGTTTCCGAACTCTGTTGTTGAAGTGGGAACTGCCATCCCCGCATTTATTGGCTACACCGCCAAAGCGGACAACAAGGGAAAAACGTTACGCAACAAACCCTGGCGAATCACATCCATGGCGGAGTATCTCTCGTACTTTGGTGGTGCGCCTGTCCCGTTGTTCGATATTACAGAGGAACAGCCAAATGCGGCCGACGATCCGTTTTACAATCTTCAGGGCAAAGACCAGTACATTGTTCAAACCGGCGGAAGATATTTCCTGTACTACAGCATGCTGCTGTTCTTTCAAAATGGCGGTGGCCCGTGCTATATTGTTTCGGTTGGCAATTACAAAGATAAGATTGAAGCGCCCAGTCTGATTGCCGGCATCGGTGAACTCATTCGCGAGCAGGAACCGACCATGGTGGTTGTTCCGGATGCAGTACTCCTCGACGACGCCAACTGTATCAGTGTTCAGCAGGCCGCCCTCGCCCACTGCAACAAAATGAAAAATCGTTTTTCAATTCTCGATGTCTGGGGCGGATTTAAAGATCGCCAGGATCCATCGGGGGATTGCGTGGATGCGTTCAGGGACGCTCTGGGAATTAATTATCTGGATTTTTCCGCAGCGTACTATCCGTGGATAAACACCACGGTGGTACAGGACAAAGACATCACATTTGAAAACATTGCCAACAGAGATGTTTTGTGCAACTGCCTTAGAGATGAATTAAAACTTCCAGACGCAACCGATGACAAAACGCCGGCAAAAATCAGGCAGCAAATTGCGGCGCTGGATGCGGTGGAGGAAGAGACCGAAGAAAAAGACCTGTCTGATGACGATGCCGCGGCAAGGGTGCTGTTGAACAAAAGCCTCATCGTTATGAGCCCACTGTACAACACCATATTAAAGGACATAAAAAACCTGCTGAATCTGCTCCCCCCCAGTGGCGCCATGGCCGGCATCTATACAATGGTGGACAGTACCCGTGGCGTATGGAAGGCACCGGCCAATGTCAGCCTGGCGTCCGTTGTTTCGCCGGCGGTCAATATCACCCACGACGACCAGGAAGACCTAAATGTGACCACCCAGGGCAAGTCCATCAATGCCATTCGTTCCTTCATAGGAGAAGGTACACTGGTCTGGGGGGCGCGTACCCTGGATGGCAACAGTCTGGACTGGCGATACATCAACGTCCGCCGAACCATGATAATGCTGGAGGAGTCCATTAAACTGGCCACCAAGGCCTATGTTTTTGAACCCAATGATGCCAATACATGGGTCACGGTAAAAAGTATGATTCGTAATTTTTTAACGGGTATTTGGAAACGCGGCGGTCTGGCCGGCGCATCCCCCGAAGATGCATTCAGCGTCAGCGTGGGCCTCAACGAAACCATGACGCCGGAAGATATTCTGGAGGGCATCATGAGAGTCACGGTGCTTGTGGCCATCTCCAGGCCTGCGGAATTCATCGAAATTACGTTCCAGCAACAAATGCAAAAATCATAAATGGACACTTGCTTTCAACCAAAACTAAAAACAAACAAAAACTCTCTTAAGGAGGTTTCCCATGGGTGATGATGGTTCTGCTCAATCAACCAGTGTATGGCCACTGCCAAAGTTTCATTTTCAGGTAAAATGGGACAGTACGGTCATGTCGTTCCAGGAGGTATCCGGTCTTGACGTGGAAGCGCAGCCAATAGAATACCGCCATGGCGACAGTCCACAGTTTTCAACCATAAAAATGCCGGGCATTCAAAAATCCGGAAATGTCACAATGAAAAAGGGTGTTTTTAAATCAGACAATAAATTCTGGGACTGGTTCAATCAAATTAAAATGAATACCATTAAACGTATCCCTGTCACCATCAGTCTTTTGGACGAAGCGGGGTCTCCCACCATGGTATGGACCCTGGCAAATGCCTGGCCTACGAAAATTACGGGGACAGACATGAAATCGGATGGAAATGAAGTCGCGGTGGAATCCATCGAAATTGCCCATGAGGGCATCACCATTGACAATGCATAACGGCGGACAATATTCATGTTGGGTGTGACAAACAATGAATACCCACCGGTTGGATTCTATTTCAAAGTGGTGCTGGCGGTGAGTGGGGGACTATGCGATACGTCGTTTAAATCAGTGAGCGGCATTTCCTCGGAAATTGAAACCGAGGAAGTGACTGAGGGAGGCGAAAACGGCTTCAAACTCCTGTTGCCCAAAAAAGTGAAGCATCCAAGACTGGTGCTCAAACGGGGCATTGCCGATATCACATCGCCGCTGGTAATCTGGTGTAAAAGCGTCCTTGAAACCGAATTCATCACCGCCATTATTCCCATGCCGCTCCTCACTTATTTAATGGATGAAAAAGGCATCCCCTTAAGGGCGTGGTCTTTTTCCAATGCCTATCCAGTCAAATGGGAGGTGGATGCCTTTGATTCCATGAAAAACAATGTGGCCATTGAAACCATTGAACTGGCGTACAACAGCGTTAACAGACTTTTATAAACGTCATGACAATTGAAATCCGACAATTGAATATTCGCTCAACTATTGTGGAGCGGGAAGAAACGCGGCCGGAGCCATCCGGTGAAACCATGAATGAAACTGCGTTGAAGCGCGAATTGCTGCAGGCTTGCAAACATTTAATCATGGAAATTCTTGAAACACAACGCGAGCGTTAGGAGGCCTTTATGGTGGGAGTTGGAAGCGGGCAGAAAAAAAAGCTGACCATTACCCGGTGTGTTCGCGAAACCAATGGCGACACGACTGTCACAGGCGACAAGTTTGAAGCAATGGTTAATCCGCAGGGATTTACGCGCAAGGACAGTATTCAGTATAACGAGAATAAAGCCATTGGCGCAACATCGCAGGAAAAGATTTTCTCCAGAATGGGCACCTCTTCAATCAGTTTTAAAAAAATACTGCTGGATGGCACTGGTGTCATCGATCCATTCGGCCCTGGGGTGAGCGAGCGCATCGAAACGTTAAAAAAAATTGTGTACAACTACAATGGGCAAAAGCATGAGCCCAATCGGGTTCAGCTGCTGTGGGGAAATCTCATTTTTTTAGGCAGGCTGACCTCGCTCGATGTGAATTGCACCATGTTTACGCCAAATGGTGTGCCATTGCGCGCAGAGCTGAGTATGGATTTTGAGGACGCCACCAGCACAAAAGAAGCCCAGCTGAGTGCCAATCAGTCATCTCCGGATCTAACGCATTTGGTGGAAGTGCGTGCGGGAGACACTCTTCCCCTGCTGTGTCATCGCATTTATGGAGATTGCTCCTATTATCGGGAAGTCGCCGCCATCAACAATCTGCCCGGATTGTTGTCATTGACACCGGGGACTCAACTCAAATTCCCTCCCCTAGGGTAGAAAAAAATGCCCGACTCACCACAAACAACCGCCAACAGTCTGTTAAAGCTCACCATAAAGGCCAACGGTCAAAGCCTGTCAGGTGATCTCCAACCTATGTCAGTGGTGGTTGACAAGGAAATAAACAGAATACCATATGCGAAACTGACATTGCTGGATGGCAACATGCCGGAAAAAGACTTTCCAGCAAGCAACAAAGATGAATTCAAACCGGGCGCATCAGTTGAAATCAGTGCCGGGTATGATTCTGAAGAAACGGTCATTTTTAAAGGCACCGTGTTTCGCCACGGTATTATGGTCACAGACGACAATTTTGGACGCCTAATCGTGGAGTGCCGGGATGATGCGGTGAAAATGACCATCGGAAGAAAGAATGCCAACTATGTGGACCAAAAAGACAGTGATATTTTTTCAACACTAATTGGCAATTATAACGGTTTAAGCAGCGATGTGGAAGCCACCACTGTAACCCACAGGGAACTGGTGCAATATTACTGCACCGACTGGGATTTCATGCTCTCACGCGCCGAAGCCAATGGCCTTGTAGTGATTGCAGATGATGGCAAACTGACGGTGAAAGCGCCGGATGTGAGCACTGCTGCGGAACTGGTGGTGACGTACGGTTTGGACCTGATTGAGTTTCAGGCCGATATGGATGCGCGAACGCAATTGGCATCGGTATCCGGCACCAGCTGGGATATGAAAACCCAGGCTGTTGTCACTGAAAAAGTCAGTCCCAGAACACTTAATGACCAGGGCAATCTGACAACCGCCCAACTGGCAGAGGTTGGCGGGGTGGATACGTTTCAGCTTCAGACCGCCACCCCACTCGACAAAAGCGCATTAAAAAAATGGGCGGAAAGCTGTCAGCTGAAATCCCAACTGGCGCGAATTCGCGGTATCATGAAATTTCAGGGAAATCCCAAAGCCAAACCAGGTAAACTCATTGATGTGGCAGGCGTGGGAGATCGTTTTTCGGGGAGTGTGTATGTATCGGGCGTTCAGCATCGCATCGCAGACGGAAACTGGTCAACCAGCGTCCGCTTTGGATTATCGCCAAACTGGTTTGCCGAAAGACGCGACCTTGTGGCGCCACCTGCCGCCGGATTGCTGCCGGGCGTGGATGGCCTGCAGGTAGGCATTGTAACAAAACTGGCAGAAGATCCGGCGTCGGAATATCGAATTCAGGTAAAGCTTCCCGTGTTGCAGGCAGAGACAGAAGGTGTGTGGGCCAGGCTGGCGGGTAATTTTGCCTCGGAAGGATTTGGCGCGGTTTTTTTACCGGATGTGGGCGATGAGGTGGTACTGGGATATTTTAACAGCGATCCTTCTCATCCGGTTATTTTGGGAAGCCTTTATAGCAGTAAACGCAAACCGCCCGTGGAATTTGCCGCTGAAAACAAGTCGAAGCAAATATTGACCAAAAGCAAACTGCTGGTTGAATTTGATGAGGAAAAAAAATCAATTTCCCTTCAAACCCCTGGAAAAAACACTGTTGTCATCAGCGACGACGCCAAGTCCATTGAGATGAAAGACCAGAACGGGAACAGTGTGACACTGAATGGTGATGGCATTACGCTGGATTGCGCCAAAGACGTTAAAATCTCATCAAAAGGAAAAATAACGTTGGATGCCACTGGTGAACTGAGTCTGTCCTCCAAAGCGGATGTGAAAGTTAAAGGAATGAACGTGAATGCGGAAGCCAGTGTGGGATTCGTTGCCAAAGGCAGCGCCAGCGCAGAAGTGTCTGCCTCCGGTCAAATGACCGTAAAAGGGGCAATGGTCATGATAAACTGACAAATGATGCAGGAGAAAACATGCCACCAGCAGCACGATTAACTGATATGCACACATGCCCCATGCAAACACCGGGCGTGCCTCCTATTCCGCATGTTGGGGGACCGGTACTGGGCCCCGGAAAACCCACAGTGCTGATAGCCGGAATGCCTGCTGCGATAATGGGCGACAGCTGCACCTGCGTGGGACCACCGGACAGCATTGTTAAAGGATCGGCCACTGTGATGATTGGTGGTATGCCCGCAGCGAGAATGGGCGATACCACAGCCCATGGCGGTTCAATAGTTGTGGGATGTCCCACTGTAATGATAGGCGGCTAACCCCTTTTGCAAGTGAGGCGAACATCAAATGGCTGACAACCACTCATTTCTGGGAAGGGGCTGGCGCTTTCCACCCGAATTTTCTGGTGTCACCGGTGGCGTCAATATGGTGTCGGAAGAGATGGATATTTGCGAAAGCCTGGATATTCTTTTATCCACGCGCCCCGGCGAAAGAATCATGAATCCGGCATTTGGCTGCCGTCTGCAAACCATGGTTTTCGAGAGTATAGATGAAAGCACTGCAGTGGAAATCGAAGACATTGTCCGACGCGCTATCCTGTTTTTTGAACCACGCATTACTGTAAACCGGATTCAGGTATCGACTGTTGATGCCATGAATGGTCGAATTGACGTGGCAATAGACTACACCATTCGCACCACAAATACCCGAAGCAACTTTGTGTATCCATTTTACCTGCGAGAGGCGACCATTGCAGAGGGCTGACGCTGCAATCGGACATCGCCTATATTTCGCAATTTTATTCATATGAAAAACCACGGAACGGCTCAAAGCGACAGATTTAACTCGGCGCTGGAGGCAAATCATTTTTTTAACGACGAGCTCACCATTGAAGAGCTGGTCACGATGGGCGCGATGCTGTCCAAGCAAATTGCCTTTTACAATCTGCAAAATGAACCAGATGGCACATGGTACAGACTGTTTCAAAAAAATCCCCTTGCACTTGCGGCAGAAATTTTGAGTTTAAAAACGGAAGTGATTGAACAGCAGTTTTATGAACACATCGAAACATTTCATTTTGTACAGGCGGCATTCGTCATTTACGATACCGCGTATCAGATGAACGACTGGCTGTTGCGCTTTGGCTATTTTTCTGATTCCGATGACAATGGGCTGCACAACAAACTGCGACATATCATCTCCGAACGATTGGCGCCCCATATTCAAAATTTGCAGACTTTTTTTTCGCAAATCGCTCCTATTGATTCCAACAGGCGATTTGACGACGATCACCCGGAAGATAAATCTGTGGATTTTTCATCCTTTTCACCTTTGTGGTTTACCCAAAAACTACAGGATGAAGTTGAATTGGAATTTTTATCCGCCGATTTTGAGCCGCGACCAGCAGCGCATCAACAGATGCGTACAATGCTCATGACCGCATTTCATGCTCTTGTGGCCGAATGCAACAGTCTAAAGCCGCCGTGCCGGGAACTGTTTAACAGAGATATGGAATGTGGCAAGCAGGAGCCGGCACTTGCGCTTTTTGTTACTTTCATTCGGTTGCTTCAAAAAATAAAGCACAACCGCGGTTCTTTTTTAAAGCGTCATTTGGACTATTACTACAAAGATTTACTTCAATTCAAACCCAAACCAATGGAACCGGAACGCATTTATGCAGTGTTTGAACCTGCAGCCCCAAATACCCTCGTACACGTCCCCCCCAGCGCGCGATTTGAAGGTGGGACTGACAGAAACGGTGATGCTATCCAGTATACATCGCGCTCGAAAATCGCAGTGTCCGACGCTGAAATTCGCTCACTCAGAATGATTCTATTCGACAGGGATGATCTCATTTCTCCCGAGCGGGAACTGGGTTATATCGCAGGCATCCGCGAACGACAGGTTGAAACATCGGCATTTGCGGATATGACCGATGAAAAAAACTATTATCCTGTATTTTGCAGCGGGAGAACAGAAGATGGCATTCAATCCGGCTACGATGCCCATGTTGGATTCGTGGTATCATCCCCGGCACTTCTCCTTAAAGAAGGAAATCGTCAGATAAAAATTTCGATTTTGTTTCGACAGAAGGACAACATCGACAAAGAGATGGCAGCATGTTGCGATGAGCTGCTTTCCGCTGCCCAAACGATACAGACATGGCGCAACGCATTGGGACGTTTTCTTCAAATATATCTGTTTTTCTACGATGGTGAACTGTCACAGGAAACCGTAACGCAGATTCGCTCCAGAGTGCTGCAATTGGCGGCGCCCAATTCCAGTGACATCGAGATAATCGATACAATGCTGAGATTGTCACGCAAAGCCCTGTTTCATCGATACCTCAAAAACATATTCGTCATTTCCTTTACCAGTGAAACTGGATGGCAAGCTATACCAGCTTACAACATCTGTCCGCTGTTTGAAAGTACCTCGGGGAATAATGCCAGAGGGATGCGAATATCGTGGATGTTGGATTCAAAAAACAAGCCCCTCGTTCCCATGACAACTGAAACCAGTGCAGACAAGCCTTTTGCGCACATTCCATCCGTCAAGCTTTTGCTGAACCCACATGCGGACTTCTTTGGATACTCCCTTTTTGCAGGCCTCGAACTCTCGCAGGCAACTGTTCATGTTGCCGTGCGCGGCCATCGACAAATCGTTGCATACAATCAGCAGGGGCGACTGGATCCGGGAGCTCCGTTTCAACCTTTTGGTCCAATGCCCGAATGCAATAATTATCTGGTGATTGGCAGCGCGGAAGTTGCCAGAAAAAAAGTCGAAAGCATTCGCCTTCAAATCGGCTGGACAGGTCTGCCAAAGGCACACGGTGGCTTCCATGCGCACTACCAGGGATACGATGAACCCTGTTTTGATAATCAGTTCGTTGTCGACACCACCTTACTTAGGGGCGGCAGTTGGCAGCCGGAGAAGCCGGAATCCAGAATCCGTCATTGTCTCTTTGAGACTGGCCCAAAACAGACGCTTTCCAATACCTCGGAACTCACATTAAGTCAGGTAATGGATTTTTCTCCATATCCGCTAAAGGCATTGGATGAATATTATCAATTCAAAGGCAGTACATCATGGGATGGCTTTTTGAAACTGACTTTAACCGGTCCGCCACACGCGTTTGGCCACCGCGACTATCCCAACATTCTATCAGGAGCGCTCACGAAAAACGCAAAGCAAAAAAAGCAGGTCCCACTGCCCAATACGCCGTATACCCCAACAATTGGCGACATTTCAATTTCATATGAGGCGTCCGATATGGTTTTCACCACCAATACCAGTGCGCAACGTGAAAGTATTTCTGCCGCGGAAGAAAAAGGCGTGTATCTGATTCATCCATTTGGATGGGAACGCGTTCACACTGGAGAAGCTGATGAATCCAACGGCATTGTACCTCTGTATAAAACAAATGGAAATCTCTTTATAGGTATCAATGCAAGTGATTTGTCCGGGCGCCTGACAATGCATTTTAGTCTTCGCGAAGACGCCACCCATCGTACACCGCCACCGCGCGGGATTCCATACTGGTTTTACCTCGCATCGAACAAATGGCATAGACTAAGCGCCAGACATTTGCTTTTTGACACAACAAACGGGTTGCTAGAGTCGGGTATTGTCGAAATAGAAATACCGCAGGAGATTAATCGAGACAACACCATATTTCCTGGGGAGTTGTTTTGGTTTTGCATTGGTATCAACGACCAAATCAATGAATTCGGCAGCCTTTACCGGGTGGCCACCCACGCAGTGGAACTCGAGCGAATTGCCGACGGTGATTCTAACGGAAAAGAGCAGGTAACAGCGAAAGGTTGTCTGCTTACTCCCATCCCTTCGATTCCCAATATCGGCAAAATAGTTGCAGTGGGAACGTCGTATTCCGGGAATAGAGCGGAAACGAGTAAAAAACTGGTTACACGTGTCAGCGAAAGACTTTCTCATCGAATGCGTGCCACATCTCCAGGAGACATTGAACTTTTGGTGATGGAAAAATTCCCCGAAATAGCAATCGTAAAATGTTTTGCATCAGGTGACATGGAGGCTGAATCCCTCTCACCAGGAGAGATTTGCCTTGCGGTTGTTCCCCATCGGAGCGAATCGTCATCAGCGAGCAATTTTATGCCGTGTGCCGATGCCGGACTGCTCGCGCGCATCAGGGACTATATACATGAAAAGTCATCGCCCTTTGCAAAAGTGCAGGTTCGCAACCCGGCATATGAACAACTATTGGTGAGATGCATTGTAGTTGTATCAAGCCATATGGGCACAGGCGAATGCATTGCACGCCTGCAGGAATCAATCGTCAATTACATTTCGCCATGGCATTCTGCCGGCAATACCAACAAATTCGGATGGCGCATATCCACCGAACACCTTGCATCATACATTCGACAGACGCCATGGGCCACACATGTATCTGCCCTGTCCATTTTAGGGGTAACACGAACTGGTCAACGCACATTTCACCTGGGAGATACCGCTGCCATCCCTATCCCGCTTTCCCTGCAAAACATTATGGCACAGCCCTCCATGGATGGTCACAACATCGTTCATTTGGGCGATATCACTGCGGGCAAAGACATCACCCCTCTTAAGCCATGGTCCATTGCAGTTCCGTTCGAAAATCATTTGATTGAGATAACAGAGCAGCCCCAAAACACGCCCCCCCTGCCTGGCGGTATAAGCATACTGGAAACCGGGAAGACATTTATTGTGGGAGAAAGCCGATACGATGGCCAGACGAAATAGACGTACCTTAAAAAACTATTTTGAAACCGGCGCAAGGCCCACAGAGACTCAGTTTCATGATTTGGTGGATTCCTGCCTGAACATGAACGACGACGGCTTTGACAAAACCCCTCAAAACGGTATGGAAATTTCAACCGTGGATGACAACAATGGTCTCATAGGGTTTTTTCGAAATCGCGAAATCGTCAACACGCCATTGTGGTCTATCCAGTTTGATCAGGACAGTGACAAGCTGCTGATTTCGCACCGGGAAAAAGGCAGCGTTCTGACGCTTTGTCCCGATGGCCGTATCGGTATGGCTGGAAACGAGTATCCAACTGCGGACCTCGAAGTTGGTGGGACGATTGCAGCAACCGGCCGCATGGGGACATATCACAGAGGAGCCGTACCGGCAGATGGCGCATGGCACAATATTACCAGCGGTCTTGAAGGGTGTCATTCCTTTGAAGTGGTTGCCGGAGCGGGCGGCAGAAAGCGGGACGGCCGATACGCCATGCTGCATGCGATAGCGATGAACGCGTACAATCCATGCGGACCTTTCTTTAATATATTCAATATAAAGAAAAAAATACGCTGTACACAATCATACTACCGCTCTTACGCCGACAAACTTAAATTGAGGTGGCATCAGAAAAATGGCAAGTACCATCTTCAAATCCGATCCAGAAGTCCATACGGCCCAGTGCCCAGGGACGATACAGAGTCCGACAGCTACCCGTATCTCATCCGGTTTCACATTTCCCAATTGTGGTTTGATCCGGCAATGGAACAGTGTCGCGCCATTTCAGATGGGATTTCCCTGTGACTACCACTGATACGATTGCCAGACGCGCCAAAGACGGCCTGGAAACCGACTTCCATGCGCTCAGAAAGCAAGGCATCACCTGGTTGCAGGCATTGGCTGGTGACAACTGGACAGATTTCAATCTCCACGACCCGGGTGTAACCATTTTGGAACAGTTGTGTTTTGCGCTGACCGACATGGACTATCGGGGAAATTTCAATACTGCCGACTATCTCATTGATGAAGCGGAAAATCTCGACCACAAAGGGCTGGCGCTCTGCCCTCAAAAAGACACTGTATTTTCCCGTGCGACCACTCCGGAAGATTACCGGACAATCATTCTTGATGCAGTCCCAGAACTGGACAATTTGAGAATTACCCCATTAAGGGACAACCGCATCAAGGGACTGTATGAAATTGCGATTCTGTTAAATAGTCAAATACGGGCCACCACAAAAGATGACGTCATGGATTCGGTGAGGAACGTGTTTTTGCGAACGCGAAATCTAGGGGAAGATATTGAAAAAATCACAATAATAAGGGAAATCCCCTGCTTTCTATTTGCGGATGTCGAAATCACCAGCCGTCGGTCACCCGCTTCGATTATGGCGGAGATATACGCCAGAACCGCAGAATGGATTTGCCCAACCGTCACGCGCCTTCCCCGAGAAGCGCCATCCAGTGACGCGTCACAGTCTCCATTTGAACAGGAAGGGCCATACACGCAGCAACTGATTCAATGTGAACCGGTTGCAAATCCCAAAGTGAACCCCATCCAGATATCCGACATTCCTGGCATTATTGCGAGCGTCGAGGGGGTTGTGACTGTACTTGGGACACATTTATATTACGAGCATCCTGTTGCAACATCAGACGAAAACACAGATAGAGAAGATAGTGTTTTTCGACTGAACATCCCCGAGAACGACCTCGCCGTCAAAGTGCGGCTTCTTCGAAGCGGAAAACCGATTCCGGTTCGGCACGCCGATCTGTTGCCGGAGCTTGAAAAATACAGGAAGTCAAATCACCGGCAATCGATCCCCCTTGAAGCCCGCTCGCAAATCAACGAGACAATCGCAGGCGTTCGTAGAGACCTGCACATTTCCGAATCGGTACAAAATCTGTTTCCGGCCACATACGGTATTGGCGCCATTGGTCTACCGCGAAGCGCATCACTAAAAAGAAAAGCGGTTGCCAGACAGCTTAAAGGATACCTGCTGCTCTTCGAACAGTTGCTTGCAAATCACATGTCTTCTATTTCTCACACCAAAGACCTTTTTTGTGCAAAACGACAAAATAGCCAATCCTATTTTTGTCAGCCGTTAAATGAACCCATCGTTCCAGATGCACCCGCCCTGTGGGGAGACAATCAGCCGCAAACGATCGTACCCCAAATAGTACAAAAGTTTGACAACTGCCATGAGCGAAATGGACGCGTACTGGACTATTTGCTGGCTCTTCATGGTGAAAAATTTACCCAAAACAGTCTAAGGCATTTCAACTTTTACGAGGCGCCAGGGGCGGCTGAGGCGATGGTCAATCAGAATAAACGGCGCATGATTCTACAGATTGCCGCCATCAACCGAAATCGCGCCGCAGGATACGATTTTAGCAGAGACACGGTGGATTATCGAAACGTCTCGGGACTTCGACGTAAAACATCATTGCTTTTGGGGATTTCCGCACCGGGATTCTGGCTCACAGATTCGCTTCGACGCCGCCGAATCGCTCTCATTTCCGATGCGAAATTTGAACAGGAACAGAGCGACGCAAAATCTTTTGTTCCCGTAATGCTCGATATAAAAAATCAGGCACTCGGCGATACTATTCAACACATCCCCTGCAGATCCATGGACGCCGCAGCTGTTGCCAAAGCATTTAAATCAGTACCGGGATTCACGTTTCCGCGCAAACTGGGCGAAACAGTGCTTAAGGAAGGCGTATTTCCCGAAAACTACTTTATACAGTTTTCCACCAATGGCGCCCATTGTCGTCTGTTGCTCAAAACATCAAAAACGGCGAAAGTAGTCGCATTGGACGAGAATCGGAAGTCCAGTGAAAGCGGTGAGCGATACTGGCACATTCACACTTTCAGCCATGCAGAAAATGCCGCGGCGTTTGGAAATGCCCTACGCAGTACTTTTTGTTCACTCAACAGACGAAGCGAAGGATTCCACGTTGTGGAGCATGTGCTGCTTCGACCTGACACACCCGATGCGCAGGAAAACCATGACATTGATGATGAATTTTTCTCCATGAAAGTAAGCATTGTTCTGCCCAGTTGGACCACCCGTTTTGCCGACCATCGATTTCAGCAGGTAATTAAAGAAACCATCATTAAAACATGTCCAGCCCACATAAGTCCCCAATTTGTGTGGCTTAACTGGTCAAAAATGCGTCAATTTGAACGCCTGTACAAGGCGTGGCTGCTCAGCCGAGTGCCATCTGGTCCCATTCCGGATGAGACCAATGTGCTATCCAGGCTAACCAAAGAATTTCTGTTGCATCACATGTCGTAACCAGTGCATATGCCCACCAGACATTTCGTTGAGTCGTCGTCATTCGAGTTCAAATTTGAGTCCGAGGAAACTGCATTTAATGAACAACAGAATATTGCCAGTCTGGTTAAAAACACCCTGTTGCCAATAATGGCAGAGGTTTTTGATGACATAAGTCTTCGTCAATCAATGATTCGACTGTCAGCCCTCGATATAGACATGGGCGCCGTCTCCAAAGATAACTATCAGGCCGAACTGCCGGACAGGTTCCGCAAGGCACTGGTGGAAGCGTTGAGCAAAAGGTCAGGGAGGCAACCATACAAAAACGCGACACCTGGAAGGATGCATGAAGTCAATACCGCCACTGATGCAGATACGCTAATTTACTTTCTTGGCCGCGGCGTTTTGCCCTGGTACGCCACAGGAAATTCCAAAGATTATATTGAGACACTGCTGCCGCGTGTTCTAAAAACACAACCCGAGCGGCTGGCGACGGCACTTCACAGGGACGAAACCGGAACCATGTTGGCGCGACTGATAAGTCAGTTTTCAGATAATGCACTAAATCGTTTTGTTGCCCAATACGAAACAAACAGTGCCCATTTATGTATCGCAAATATCCTGGAAACAACAAAGCCAGAGCAGGCGCTACAGCCAACGCATGGAAAAAGTCATAAATTTTCATCATTCCCCGCTACGCCGATGGCATCCACACGCGACAGAAGGCAATGGTGGAAGCAACGCATTTCACGTGCGCTGTCCCCTGAAAATTACCAGGATGCCAACGGGCTCGATACCATTGCCCGCGAGCGTTTTGGCATCGCCCTCTCCCGGTCCATTATCAGTGGCCGTCTATCCATTGAATCCGCACTATGGAAGCGGCTGGCAGGCGACCGTTCGGAAATTTTATTTAGCGCGCTAATGCATCATGGACAGCGCGCAGATGTGCGTCATCGTCTGGCGTTTGGATTTCCGGAGACTGCCCTTAAAGATATTGTTTTTGTTTTGGAGCCGGCGGAATACCCGTTTATTGACGAAGTGATAGCTTCCCCTCAAATGATTGGAAAAACAGTGCCTAAAGAGCCGGTTGCGCAAAGTCGGCGTCGGTTGTTTGAATACACCTTTGGCTATCTCATGGTGGACCGAGGCAGTCGCTTTAACAAAAAAATGTATCTTGACAGCGTATTGCGCCAAATGGCCGCACGGGAAAACACTGGTGTTCCTGAGCTGCTGTTTTCATTTCAAGCCATTCTTTCAGAGCTTCAGGAGCAAACATCAGCGGTAACAGAAATACGACAACTTTTGGCCGAAATGGCACAAAAAATCACAGGCAAAACGAATGACACTAAGGGCAGGATGTCCAGTCCACACTATTTGTCCACGGCAGCCAAACTCAGCGACATGGCGCGTTTTGACGCCCAAATGGGGTTCTCTCCCAACACGCCAGGCAGCAACATTGCCCATCAGACCAAAGAAGCGCTAATCAACGGAAAGATAAAAACGCTGTTTCCCTTCTGGGATGCGCTGACATATCAGTACCGGGACCTTTTTAGAGGCGCAATTGTAAAACATGGTCGTCATCCCCAAACCATATCGGCTATGGCAAAAGATTTGACCAGTACGATGTTTGGCGATGTGATTGTTGTCATCGAACCCACCCAGGGCAAACTGGTGGGACGAAGCTGCCAGTGGCTTTGTGAAAAGCAGATTTCCGGATTGTCCAAAACCATGACACAAAAAAAAGCGGAACGTGGTTTGCGTACTATCGTGCTGACTGTTTTGCTTGACGAGACAGTTATTGGTTTCAACCTGCACAGCTTCATTGCCAGGCTTGTTCGCCAAATTGCGGCCCATGACAATACCTCCAGTCGCAAAATGATTCATGCAATGCTTGCGGAGATGGGAGAGCATGCACAAAAAGACCCGCTTCTGGAAAAGATGCATGCGGTGTTAAAAGATTTGGCTGGCGCCAATATTTTAGAGGGCTCAGTGTTGTCTGTTGAGCCTGCGGGCACAAGTGGCGCCCCTGCGAAATCCACTCCGCCCCTTTATTCAAAGGGAGAAATGGAAGTTTCCTCTTTCAAAAAGGGAGTTGGGGGAATTTTGCCGTCTGACTCATCTTTCCCTGGCAACGGAAAAAGCGCAGCAGTATTGCCCCCAGAAAAGGGCCATAATCAATCCGTCAATGGCAATACTCTAACAGAACTCAGCGGCTTGTCGGCACATGGTTCCCAAAACACACTGTCTCCCTTGCATGTCCCTTCTACTGAGGCCCAAACCAATTCCAAACACGTCCTTGCCGAATCCATCAATTTAAGCGATGCGCCTGGATTGCATGGCACAGCACCGAATACATTGCGACTAATTTCAGACGAAGACCTGAAACGATGTATGAGAAATCTGATATCCCTTTCACAACATGACAAAGAAAAATTTCACAGATTTCTCCTTCTGACGGGAAACCAAATTTCGCGCACACAGCGAAACATTCTGACCACTGAAATCCAGCGAATGGGGGCGAAGTATTTCACAGCAAATATGTCCGGTGCGGCATCGCAACAACTGCTATTGACTCTTGTTCCTCATGAAGCAAAACGCGCAACGACATTTGTGGACAGACTCTTGCAAGTCGTCTCAAGTGCCCTCCCTGTCCTTTCCCGGCAGGTGACGGCACAAATCGCACTGCAGATGCTTTATCGCTTTTTAATAGTGGAAGGTCGACGATTTGAAGAAAAAAGTTTCCTCATGCGCCTCATTGAGGCGCTTCAAAAAAAAGTCCCCATAGGAAGCTTACCAGACTGCAGAAAACAAATAGTCACCCAACTTTTTCCAAATGCGGACCCAGACGATTTTACCGCCACAGATGATTTTAAATTATTAAAAAAACAGCAGGCGTTTTCCGGCCGTTCATCCCAAAATACTGATACAGCACCATTGAGTCCTGTTTCCACCTCTCCAACTCATCAAAAGCCATCTGAATTCAACTATGACAGCACACCATATGGGACACATTCGCATAAAGAGGCAGAAACACTTTTTGTGGACAATGCTGGTCTTGTTCTGGTGGCGCCGTTTTTCTCACAGCTTTTTTCAAGGCTGAACTATTTAAAAAACGGCCTATTCAAATCACCTGACTCCCAGCAGAGAGCCGTTCACCTGACACAGTTTGTGGTTAATCAACGTGTTGATGTCCCGGAATACATGCTCACCTTAAACAAACGCTTATGCGGTTTGCCTGATTGCGAAACCGTCCCTGCTTGTGTTGATATTTCAAATGTAGAAGAAGATACCGTTACAGCCATGCTGGCAGGCATCATTCAGCATTGGCAAATAATCAGGAACACATCGGTGCAGGGGTTTAGAGAATCATTTTTACAAAGGGAGGGGCGCTTGAGTATCAGCGAAAAGGAAATTCGACTATGGGTGGCGCCGGCCGCTTTCGATATGCTTCTGGATCAATTGCCATGGAGCATTGGCATTATAAAACTGCCGTGGATGGAAAGGGCAATTCATGTTGAATGGCGCTAATGCTGTCAATGCCATGGAGAACAGCGCGCATGGCGCCCCCAGGTACCATATGGCCGACTGCCTGGAGAGGGAAATTTCATGGTTTTGTGCGGTGCTGGATGCGCGGATTCAAATGTATTTCGAACACGAAAACGCGCCGGATTCGATACATCGTTGCCCTCCGCCGGCGATGCGCGATTTTTCCTCGCCATACGCGCACGTTGTCTCGTCGCTGAATCTGGGGTTCAACGATCGCATTGCAGTGATACTGGCGCTGCTGCCCCATATCCGCCCTCAGGTTTTGGACACGTTCTTTATTAAAAACAAAAACTTCGATAGGGGCTTTACAGAATTTGGCGGCATTCTTGGAAAAAATCATGGGGGATTCCTGCCTACAGGAGAGACCCTCGCGTTTATTCTGGCTGGAGACGACCTTTTGGCACGCGCGTCAGTACTGACACTATTTGAAGATCAGCACCCATTGATGCGAGAGCATATTATTAGCCTCGACGATCATGCCGCAGGAGAACCGTTTTTAAGTGGTGCTCTTCGAGTAACAACCGAGTATTTGAGCCGCTTCATCAAAGGCGTTTCACACAGACCGTCATTTGGCATTGATTTTCCGGCCAAAAGACTCACCACGCCCCTGGCGTTTGAAGATTTGGTGCTCGATGCCGACGCGATTGAAGAGGTGGAGCATATCAGCACATGGCTTGCCTGCACAGATGTTATTATGAATGACTGGGGGCTGAAAA
Organism: Deltaproteobacteria bacterium; assembly: GCA_016935665.1. Taxonomy (GTDB): domain Bacteria; phylum Myxococcota_A; class Polyangia; order JAAYKL01; family JAAYKL01; genus JAFGXQ01. The sequence goes on from JAFGQN010000127.1 coordinate 71,659, forward strand.
AAACAATAAAACCCGGATATCGCGCGTTGTTTTATGGCCCGCCGGGAACGGGAAAAACCCTCACGGCAACCCTGCTGGGGGCGCGCTTCAATATGGACGTGTACCGAATAGACCTGGCGTCGGTTGTTTCAAAATATATTGGAGAAACAGAAAAAAACCTGGCTGGCGTATTTGACCAGGCCGAAAACCGCAACTGGATACTTTTTTTTGACGAAGCAGATGCATTGTTTGGAAAACGAACGCAAACCGCAAGCAGCAACGACCGACATGCCAACCAGGAGGTATCATATCTGCTGCAAAGAGTGGAAGACTTTAAGGGCACCGTTATTTTGGCCACAAATCTCAAAAGCAACATTGACGAAGCCTTTGCTCGCAGATTTCAATCCATGGTGTATTTTCCCATGCCAGACGCAGGGCAACGGCTTCGACTGTGGCAATCCATCGTGGGGGAGCAGTGCAGCGTTGACAAGGATGTGGATTTCTGGTGCCTGGCCGAAAAATACGAACTATCGGGCGGGGCAATAACGAATGTGGTCCGATACGGCGCCATTAGAGCACTGCGCCACGGACGAGGCGCCATTACCACCGCTGATTTTACCGCTGGCATCACGAGAGAATTGCGCAAAGAGGGGAAAACGGTTTGATGAGAGGCGATAAGATTGGCAAAATGTTGTTTGATTCAAGGTTTAAAGTGATGCTGATGTGTTGTCTCGCACTAACGCAACTTGGCGCACGACGTTGCGACGAAGACATCGATACAGATACGGATTTTGTTGAATCCACGGCAACATCTACCAGAGTGGTAGATATGTCTATTGCAACGGATACCCATTCCGGATCTGATTCCCAAAGCGGCAAGCAAAACAGGATTCTTTCGAAATCAGAGAGCGCAATATGGGACACAGACAGCCATGCAGCCCAGGAAGACAGAGACACACAATCCGCGCCAAGTATCACCGGGCCAGATAGCGCCACCAGTCCACAGGATTCGGAATCAGTTGCTTCCGACGAAAAAAAAACCAAAACTGGAAAACAGAAAAAACCGTCGAATACAACCAAATCGTCTCTAAAGAAGCCTGGTGCGAGGACTCCCAAAACGGCGATGCCCATGGACTCCTCTCCAGACCTGCAAGCGCTTTTGTTTAACCCGGACGACACAGGTAGAATGATTGACAGTCTGCGATACGGAGAGATCTATGCAATAAGTGAATACATAAGTGCATGGAAACAGAAACCCGTAGTTGTGGACTCGAAAGTAGTTGAAAGCGACGCGGCCGCCTATCTTGCGGAAGGCACTTCTCCAATGGAAGTGCAGCTGGCGCTGCTGAGTTTGCTTAAAATGAATGGATTTACACTCCTGGATGAAGGTGATCATCTGGAGATTCTTCCCACGGCTGACGCCGTCAAAAAAGTACTACCTCAAAAAAACAAAAAACCTCTTTTTAAAGATGAGGTTATTGCGATTACACATTCGATCCGTAGCACTTCAGCGCCAGAACTGGAGAAACTGCTAACAAATTTTATGTCGAAAGACGGCCGAATTATTGTATTGGAGCAATCCAACGAACTGATGGTCACCGATTATGCTTCCAATATGGAAGTTATCCGTGCAATGCTAAAACAGCTGGATCCGCCCCTGCGAGGAACTTCTGGCAAAAACACAAAAATTGACTCTGACACTGAAACCGATACTGAAACAACCGTTAATGATTGCCATGCCTTCTCAAATATAACCGATACAGACGAAGATCTAAAAACAGCAGAAATCAGCTTCTCGCGATGTGGATGTGTATCTGACTCAAAGAATCAGGTGTATGGATTTTTAAATGCTCAGGATAAGCTGATCACGCTCGAAGAACAACTGTACCATCGAATACAATTTGGCCCATTGTCATATAATAAAGATGGCGATTTGTGGAAAGCAGACGAAAAGGGCATTTTCCCTTCCATTTTTCAGGACGAACAAAACATGGCATTTTTTGACGCGGCGCGACGGCATAAAGTGAAAGTGGACCTGCGGATTACCAAAAGCGATTGGTGCCAGCCCTTCGGCGATTTGTCGAACACCTGTAATAGTGAAATTCGAAATCAACTGCATCGCATGACAACCATTGGGGTTGGCTTAATTCAACACCGAATCAATAATGCGTATAATGGCTTCACTCAATTATCAAGGCCTGGCGCGGAATACCCAACAACAGGTGACGGCATCACAATATATTTCCAGCGGTTCCCTTGCAACGAAAGGGCTTCAGCGCTTTTTCTCGATGAGATACTGAAAATGAAAAAAATGCTTCGAAACCACTCAAAAAAAACAGGAGAGCATTTGTTTCTGAATATCGAGTTTAGCCAGGACCAACTATGCGAAAAAACAGACGAGTGCAAGGGCATTTACTCCTATGGCAGTCTGATAAATTATGTAAAACCTTTTAACGACGCCGTAGAGGTCAGGCTTCTGATTCATCTAAACGAGCCCAATTTGAACAAAAAGGAAAGGGGGGCCTCAAAGCAGAAAAAAAAACTGCGTCAGGATTTTGAAAACGCTTACACTGGTAGCGATCGTGCAAAGATGTTGCGTCGAATTGTCCCAATACTCCCCCGCAACAGTACATGTAAAGACGAAATAGATACAGACCAGATGATGGACGATGTGATTTATTTCAAAGACAATTTTGGCGGAGCTGGTTTTCCTTGCATGACAGTGCTCGGTGAGGAAAAAAACAAAGACGTTGTCAACCAGGTAAAGATGGAGTTTCATCAGGACAACAATGAATATTCCGATAAAATTATGTTATCGGGTATAGTGCAACATGTTCCAGGTTGCGTGTGCGCCTGGCGCTGGGAACTTCGGATTATCTTCAATCTGCTCGCGCTTTTGTTCCTCGTGCTCGCTATCGTGTCATTCTTTAGTTTTCGTTTAAACCAACTGGTAAAGCGATTCAGGTGGCAATTGTACATTGGGCTTACTCTGTTTGCAATTTTGGAAGTTTTACTCATTCTGTTTGACCCGAATTGGTATCCATACATTTTACCTTCAATAATCTTCATAACATTGGGTTTATTTGTCAAATTCTATTCAATCTACCAAAATACACAAAACCGGCAGAATTTTCCCTGACGTCCCTTACTGGGAAGGAGCAGCAAAATGAAAAAACATCATTCAAAAAACAGCGAAGCGGATTCCCACAATTTCGTTTCCAACGCTGCGGCTTCGCAATACTTCAGCAATCCTGCATCAAAGCGTCCCGTCGATGGCATTGACAACAGCCCACGTCAGAGCGCACAGCATACTGCAGTATTGAGCATGCAGCCCGCAACGCAGCGACAGCTGGTGCAGGGGAAGTTCCCAGTTCAGCGGCAGGCGCCTGAAGAGGACGACATGCTGCAGGGGAAGTTTGCCTTACAGCGACAGGCGCCTGAAGAGGACGACATGCTGCAGGGGAAGTTTGCCTTACAGCGACAGGCGCCTGAAGAGGACGACATGCTTCAGGGAAAAATGACTGCGACGGTGCAAAAAAAAGATGAATCAAACAACGGTATCCCCCATGAAGTGCAGGCAAAAATGGAAACGGCAATGAACGCCGATTTTTCAAATGTTCAGCTACACCCCAACTCCAGCAAAGCGCCGGAAGTGGGCGCTCTCGCGTACACACAGGGAAACGACATCCACTTCGCCCCAGGCCAGTTCAGCCCCGATACCAGCAGCGGGCGCCAACTGCTGGGCCACGAACTGGCCCACGTGGTACAGCAGCGGGAAGGAAGGGTGCAGCCCACCACGGAGGTAGCGGGAATGCCTGTAAATGACAATCCGGCCCTTGAGAGCGAAGCTGACAAAATGGGCGCCAAAGGCGTGTGAATGGTAGAAAGATAAGAGGAAAAGTGTAGCCTGGTAGTTTATCTGCCACATTTGAAGAGTCGACAAACAGGAGATTCTATGAACAGGCCCCTCTCCGTTAGTTAAAATTGTTTTAACGAAAACATAAACGGGCTCTTGAGGCCCAAACTAACA
>JAFGQN010000128.1 GCA_016935665.1 Deltaproteobacteria bacterium
AAGAGCATACTGCCAGCGTATATCGAACGTAAAACAATGCAGCGCACTCTCACTCGGCAGATTGTGCATCTCCTGAAGAATCGAAAGCACTTCGGGGACGCAGCACAGCACTTCGGGGACGCAGCACTACAGAAGGGGGCACCGCACCGCGAGCAATTCCGGTACTTTCCGCCAGTAAATTCCCCCTCCACAGAAAAAGAATACTGCTCACAACATATGGCCAATAGCCGACCGATAGTGGCCATAAGTGACCACTGGCCAAATTTCCCGCAGCCATCTACCTGAAATTATTGGAAAAAGCAATTGGCCCGTTTTTTTTGCTTTCACAGCTGACAGGAAAATCCCGCGCTAAAGCCGCGCTGACCCAGTCTGGCAACCTGTGTGCAAAGGGCGGCAAATGGGCGTTTGACAATCCGGATAAGATCGCGGGACTTGTTGAAAAGGCAATTCGCCTATTTGCATATCAGGGGCGAGGCATGACACCCCCTTTGGTGATGTCCATCGGACAGGGCGTGTCGAGCCGCGCGCGCCCCTGCATCCGGAGTGGTATGCCGCGCCCCTGTTCATTCATATCTGGCCGCACACATACCTGCCCCACTTAAAAAAAACGGTCCTTTCTGTTGAAAACTGAAATCATATTGAAAGGCGATGTCAGACCGTGTTAATGTGACCGACTATGAAGATACTTGATCTTATACAAAAGATAACGGCATCAGCGGTATCGTGGTTTCCGCTCACGTTCTGCATTGCACTGTGTGTGGGTGTCACCATGGGAACAACGTTTGATGCGGAGGCTTTAGCCGCCTTTCAGCTCACCAACAAGCTGAACGATGCGCTGCTCAACAGCGCAATTCAAAACTCGGCCATCTGGATGGTGGTGGTGTTTGTGCTCTTTGGCGTGGGAGTAACGGCGTTAAAGCTCTTAAAGAATATGGCCATTGAAGACGCCATCCACCTCATCAACAAATTTGCCACCATTTTGCTGGTATTGCCCATTTTTATCTCATTCGAAGCAACCGATCTCGCCAAAGATCATCCGTTTGCCACCCTGTTTGGATGTTTTTCCATTGCAGCGATTGCAGCCATCTATTTTTATCGGCTGCCAGGGATCAACTTTGAGAAGCTGCCCATAAAGGCCGATTATTACAAATGGATTTCCATTGGGGTGGTTGTTATCGCCGCCACGGCCTTTGCCATTACCATTACCCGCTTTTCCATCCAGCACATTCAAAACCTTCGGGCGGGCAGTTTTGATTTGGGCGTTTACATCAACACCCTGTGGAACACCGCCCGCGGCGACCTTTTGCGGTGTACTTTTGTAAACGGCGGCTACCACATCTATGCCCACTTTGACCCCATCCTGGTGTTGTTTTCACCAATCATGTGGTTTGACCCCAAATTCGAAAACGCCATTGTGACCCAGTCGGTGTGGATGGCGCTGGGAGTGATTCCGCTCTATCTGATTTCGATTCACCATCTTAAAAAACACTGGGTGGCTGCCATTTTGTGTTTTGCATACCTGCTGTATCCGGGCATTCACGGGCCCAGTATGTACGACTTCCATTCCATTACGCTGGCGGGCCCCATGATTTTGTGGTCGCTCTACTTTGCGGACACCAAACGCATCATTCCATATTTTGTATCGATTGTGATGCTGCTGTTCACCCGGGAGGACCTGGGGCTCACCATGTTTTTTGTGGGATTTTATCTCTTTTACAGCAAACAGGCCATCAAGACCGGTCTGGCCACCATGGGCATCTGTCTGGCGTATTACTTTGCCATTACACGCACTGTCATGGCCACCGACGAAACCTTCAGCTACGACTACTATTTCGAGGCGCTTTACGTGGGCAATCGGCCTCTGGCGGAGAGTCTCGTTGTGACACTGCTCACCAATCCCATGTTCATTGTGCGCCAGGCGTTTACCGAGGCGAAACTGGAATATATCATCCAGCTGTTGTTGCCGCTGGCCGCATTGCCGCTGTTTGCGGGTAAAAAGCGCTTTGTCTTTTTCTACGGCGTGGCCGTCACCGCTCTGGTGACCAAACCGGCGGTGTACAATATTGCGTACCAGTACTCCACCTTCATGTACCCGTTCTTTTTTGCCCTGACACCGGTGGTGCTCAAAAACATCGCCGAGGGTGATTTCTTTTCCAGATTGGGTCTCGATACACAGCGTGTACTGGGAGCGGTGATGGCGTTTATTCTGGCGGCATCCATTGGCGTATCGTGGAATTATGGCGTCTTTCGCGAGAGTTCCGCGTTCAAGGATGGCCAGAGCCACTTCGATCGCAATCCCACAGAGTTCCAGATAAACCGCTACAAAACGGTACAGAAAATTCAGAAAATGATTCCACAGGAGGCGTCGGTTTCCGCCAGTAAAATGGTGGGCGCCCATTTCGCCACCCGTGCGCACATATACCGGTTCAAGGAACTCAAAGACACTGAGTACTACATCCTGCTCGACAAGGACATGGCGAGCAGAAAATTCCGCGACAAGTTCAAAAGGTTCTTGCGGGATAACAGGTACGACCTCATACTCCAGGAGAATGAGATTATGCTGTTTATCCGCAAAGATCTCAATAAAGGTGAATACCCCGTCTTGAGGGTGAAGCATAACCGTCGTCCCACAATATAGAGGAACCTCATGGAAAGCATTTCAATCGTCGTCCCCATATTCAATGAAGAAGAAAACATCGTTCCCCTCCACGAGGAAATTAAAGCAGTTTGCGAAGCAAACAACTACGATTACGAAATCATTTTTGTAGATGATGGCTCCACTGACAACAGTGCCCGACTGGCCAGAACCCTCAAACCCCTGAAGTATATTCAGTTGCGCCGAAACTTTGGTCAAACCGCCGCCATGGATAGCGGTATCAAAGCGGCTCGCAAGGAATACATCATTACCATGGACGGTGATCGCCAGAATGATCCCACCGATATTCCCAAACTGATTTCCCATATGAAGCTGCACGATTTGGATATTGTATCCGGCTGGCGCGCCGAAAGGAAAGATACATTTTCGAAACGTTTCTTTTCTCGGGGGGCCTGGCTTTTGCGCCGCATGATTGTGGGAGATGACATTCACGATTCGGGATGTTCGCTCAAAATATATAAACGGGAGTGTTTTCAAAACCTCACGCTGTACGGTGAAATGCACCGGTTTATTCCCGCTGTGCTGAAAATACAGGGGTATCGGCTGGGAGAAATCGCAGTGAACCATCGGCCGCGCACCGCCGGTGTCACCAAGTACAACTGGCGTCGCGCATTTAAGGGATTTGTGGACATGGTGGCCGTGTGGTACTGGACCCGCTACTCGGTCAGGCCACTGCATCTCCTTGGAACAATGGGTATTTTGTTACTCATGCTGGGGTTTGGTTTCAGCACATGGACCGTGGTGGAGTACTTCCGGGGCCAAAGCCTCTCGGACACTGTACTGCCACTTCTGTCTGCGCTCTTTTTACTGTCGGGTCTGCAGGTATTTCTATTTGGCATTATCAGCGACATGATTAGTAAAACCTATTTCGAAACCGGTCAGGGAAAATCCTATTCGGTCAAAGGTATTCTGGAAAATGCCTCGGTCAAAACGGCGTTTGAAACCATTGACGACAGACGCCCCAAAGACCCGTCGTTACCCCCGCCCGTCATGTCGGTGTTGCCCCAACCCCCGAAACCCACAAAATTCTCCAAACCTCCCAAAGAGGATTCTTGAATCGCTTACGTAACGGGGAATTCCACCGCGATGCAAATGAAACAATTAGCCCTCCTTGTGCAAACCCGTTTGGCCAAACACAAAACCACGTTGCCCAAATTTCTGTTCATTGGGGTATTAAAGACGTTTTCCGCCATTTTTTTAAACTGGCTGTTTATCGACATCATTGCCATGGATGCGCTGACAGGCTCGGGAATTGCGTATACCATTGTATTTATAGGGACGTATATCGCCTACGTGAAGTCCAAAACCATCCACCGTGGCTTTGTTAAGTACACAATTGTGGTGCTGGCGTTCAATGGATTGGCCGTGCTGATGGTCACTTTCATGGTTAACCATCTCAACATGGCGGGATATTCGAGTTCGTCGGTCACCACCGCCGTGCTTGTGCTGCTTCGATATGTGACCCTGCACAGGTTTGGCATTATTAACACCTCAACCGGCGACAACAGGATAGCGCCTCCAAACGATGACATATCGCTGAAAAAGCAGTAGAAAAAACCGGGGTTTGTTGTTTTAATAACATGCAAAACAACCAGCAGGCAGGATAGAAATGACAGAAAGTAAAAATTCGAAAACACTAATTCTCGGAGGTGCCATTCTCGTTGCCGGCATCGTCGTGGCACTCGCAATTGTTTTCACACAAAAAGAGGATGAGCCGGCGCCGGTCCCGGTGGAACCGGCGGCGCCCGAGTTGGCCAATCTCCCCACTCATACCCTCATCTACGGTGGTGACTTAATTACAGCGCGCCGACTCAACTATGCGCTGTGGCAGGAATCCAACGACGAAAGAGAGCGCCTCTTTTCAAAGGAAGTTGTGGAGCTACTGAAGGGCGCCGACATCGCGCAGCTCAATCTGGAAGGCATGCTGACCATGGGCGGGTATTACAATTCGCTGCATTACTGCACATGGCGATTTCGGGCCCATCCGCGTCTGGCAGGCGTTCTGTCGGATATTGGGGTGGATCTCGTCACACTGGGCAACAATCACAATGGCGACTACGGTCGCGAAGCGTTGCTCGAAGAGTTTGATCATCTCAACAAAGCCGGCATTCGCTACGTGGGCGCCGGCGAAAACTGGGAAGATGCCGAGAGGCCGTCTTACTGGCAGGTGGGCGACACCGTCATCGCCATATTCAACCCGGAACTGACCATTGCCGATGAATACAAGGCCACCAAAGACAAGCCGGGGATATTTTTTGTTGAAAGAGCGTTTAAAAAGAAACGCGACGATGACGCTGCAATTAAATACTTTACCAAACGGGTCAAAGAGGCCCGCAAGCACGCGCACCTGGTATTTTTCTCCCCCCACTGGGACGCGTGGATAGATCCGCCGGCGGTGTCGAAGGATATGCGTAAATTTGCCAGGCGTATCATTGCAGAAGCGGGATTTGACGCCATTATCGCACATGGTCGCCACGAGATGCAGGGCGTTGAACTCATTGGTGGCAAACCGGTGATTTACGACGCGGGCAACAGCATGATTGACTTTAACGGCTCCAACGATCCCGAAGGTTCCAGAGGAATGCTGTGGGAAGTCACCTTTAATAAAGCGGGTGTGACACAGATTCAGGGGATTCCAATAAAAATGCGCAAAAATCGCACGCGTCTGGCCTCGGGCCGGGAACTGGAAAAAGCGATTACACGAACGGTCAAGTTCTCTGAAGAGTTTGGTACAGAGCTAACGGTAAAAAATGATCGAATTTTCCTCGATGCTCAGCCCGGGAATCTGCTGGAGCCAACGGTGGAAGCAAAAGTGCTGAAGCGGGAGGTGAAAGAACACCCTGTTCGGTATGCGCCCACAGATGTCCTGCACGAAAAACTGCCCGAAGGGGTAAAGGAAATCAACGTTCAGTTTGAGGACGGCATTCGCCTCATCGGATACGAAATGCTTTCTGACAAAATTTTGAAACGCCCCTGCTCTTCCATGACTGTGGTGATGTACTGGACAGCGGATAAGCCGGTTGAGAACGATTACGTCATTGCGTTGGAAGCCCGGCGGGTACGGGACGGCGAATTGGAAAATCGTGACTTCAGAGAAGAAAATCACATACACGGCGACTGGATGCTGCCCACCTCCAAATGGCCGGTGGGAAAAGTCATTCAGGACAAATACAATATGCGGCTGGTGAACAAGAAACTGGATGTGGATGTGGCATTTCTGGTGGGCATGAGAAAGCTGTCCCCCAAAGAAAAACGCGGCGGGGAAGGCGACTGGACCAAACCCGTGGACGCGGGCGGATTCAAAACGGTGGAGGATTTCATTGTGTTGGATCAGATACCGTATACCGAAGAAGGCATCACGCCCCCAAAAGCCTACGAAAAATGGCGTCAAAACCGCAAAGACAAAATCCAGCTCAGCCCCAAACAGCCCCCGTTTGATGCCCCGCCATTGGATTGGGATAAACGGATTCAGTAAACGGATTTGGTATCCGGGCAGACACATGGGTTTAATGATTTTTCTGTAGGGGCGCACACGCGGGTGCGCCCTGGAATCATGAGGGTTTCCCCGATCAACGTCCCCCCGTCATTTCCCCGGCGGGTACTTCTTTTGATAGGATTTCATGTAGCGCAGCAGACGTTTGGCGTCTTTGCTGTATTTGGCCTTGCCCAGATATACCAGTTTGTCTTTCTCCAGAGGTCTATCGGAGGTTTTCGGCTTTAGCGTTCGAGAGCCTTTAACGAGAGCGGCATAAAAGTCGACCTCGCCCTGCGGATCAAACTTCAGGCGAAACAACTGCCAGTCTCGGATGATTTTCCCTTCGGGCCAACGGTCTGCGGGCATAAGCCAATCTCCTGGGAGATGTTCGGTATTGGTCCACGATTGACGCTCGGTTTTGGGATTGGTGTGCCGGGCTTCGAGGCGAATGATATACTCGCCTTTCAGCTTTTTTGAGGTCCGCCAGTAGGTTTGAACCACCTGTCCCGACTTGGGAATCTGCAGTTTGTCCGTAAGCAATTCGTATCCAACGAGGGAAATGCCGTCCTCAAACTCTACATTGATGGGAATGGCCCTGTCCGGAAGTGCATCCAGGATGGTGTCATTGGGGGCCAACGTGATCCGTTTGGGGACTTTTCGAATGGGGACCGTGTTCTTTCGCGGTGAATGAATATTACCAGGCGTACAATCGCCAACAATGTGCCCATCCTCAATGCGAAGCGCTGTGTCCATATCCGCGCTTTTTTTCACCACATCCGAAAGGACGTCATCCCGGTTCCTGCCTTTTTCAAAAAGGGTCACGTTACGCCGCAACAGCAGCGGATATCCCTCTATCTGCTTAATTCCCGCCTTTGTAAACGACAGCTTCCAGGCCATGCCGAATCGGGAGCGATCGCCGGGACCGAAATCCGATACCAGGTTCCCCGCATCGTAAATAACCGGCTTCCCGTCAATCATTTCCACCCCCTGATACATATGTGCGGAGTGCCCGATGATGGCATCATAACCGGCGCGTATCAGGCGCTTGCCCAGACTTCGAATATGGGGTGCGGGACTCTCCTGCCAGTTGTCTCCCCAATGAGGCGAAAGAATCACCAGATGGGCGTGCTTTCTGGCCTCATTTAGAATATCGGTCATATCTTCCACTATTTCATCTTCGTTTTTGTCAGATCTAAAAGCGTCCCGATAAAATATTCCCGCTCGGTTCTTTTTGGCGACATACGCTTTGGACATTGTAAAATCTCCCCCCACAATCGCCACCACCACGTCACCGGCTTTAATGTATGCGGGCGTTTGAGCATCCCTGCGGTCAACGCCCCCGCCGGCATAATCAATGCCTGCCATGCGCAATCTATCCAGCATCTCCCGCATGGCTTCGGGACCGTAATCGCCAAAATGATTATTGCCCACCGTCACCACATCAATGCCCGTCTCCTTAAGGACATCTATGGCCAGCGGATGCGCCCGATACATGTATGGTCTTGGCTCACCCTTGTCGTAGTAATATCCGCCCGCCGCCACCACGCCCTCCCCGTTCACCAGGGCAATATCGGCATCTCGAAACAGCAACGCCACATCTTCCATGATTTTGCTTCGGGCTTTTTCATCGAACAACGCAAAGTTCAGTCGGCGCGCCAGGGTAAAATCACCACCGTACACAAGGGTGTGCACCGGCAGATTTTTGGGCGTCGCCTTAGGTTTGGGCTTCGATTTACACGACGTTGCCGCAACAGCAACGCTGACCAGAAATACGCACCAGGCAAGCGGAATAAGATGTTTCAAAATAACCTCTCCAAAAATTAGACATCCAGGCGAAATGCCGTCCGTGCATTCCAATGATGCCACATATTTCGGATAGTAAACAGAATCGGCGAAAAAGCAATATCGCAATACGCGAAGCCGTTCGTTGATGGGGTCGCCGGCATATCCCAATTCAAAAGTTGATTCACGACGCCAGAGAGGCTTTTCGTGCAAATACATACGCACGCCGACTCTGATACTCAATATCGGGATACGGATCCCGCTCCACGACCGCCACCTGCTGAAATCCCGATTGTCTCAGCTTATCCACCACGAATTCGGACGCGTACATGTAAAAGTCCACATCCACCGTTTCTCCCAAAAATTCCGTCATATGAATCTGCTCCGTTCCCAGGTGAAAGGTACACATGAAAATGCCCTTGTCTTCGAGAATCCGATACACTTCATTAAATGCCTTTCCCATCTGGTCGGCGCAGAAATGCACAATTCCATAAAAACAGACAATGCCCGCCATTGAAGCGTCCGCGTACTTCAACGCCAACATATTGCCCTGCTCAAACGGAATATCTCCATGCCGTTTTTTGGCTTCGCGGATAAAATTTTGGGACAAATCCACACCTGTGACATCCACATCCAGGTCAGCCAGTAATCGGGATGTATTTCCAGGTCCACATGCCAGATCAAGAACCTTGCCTCCGGAACGAATTTCTCTGGCGAACCACCTGAGCCATTCTCTATCTTTGGGCTTCCCGCTGTGTTCATCTGAAAACGCATTGGCCCATTTGGCGGCAATTGCATCGTAACTTTTTTCAATTTTATCAAGTGTTGTCATCTGCAAAGCTCCTGCATTTCAAGAAAAAAAATAAATATGGCGAGTGAATTGGTACCGCTGCTTCAGTGAAAAAGTTAAACCACGATTCACTGCAACAAACGTTGACATAGCCCCGCGCTATAATTGTTTAATGATTCAAAATACTATACTCCGGCTCCCGAATCAACCATTTTTCACTTGTGGGTGAGATTTCGGATAGACTTTTCAAAGGCTTGACCAATCAAACCATCCCCCTTAAACTCCCGCCATGTTTACGCATCACTATCGTTCAATAGTTATCATTATCGCTCTTTGGGCAACCGCCATCACTGCCTTTACCGGATGCAAAGGCGCTGGAGACCCAGGTTCCGCGAAGAAAAACGGGAAGGATTTTCTGAAATGCGCGGATGTATCAAACGATGATCCTCTGGAAAAAATCAACCTGCCGCCACTCACCCTCGTCAGAGATGGCAGCGACATGAAAATCAGTGGACTATCCAGTTCCATCGTCAGTATTGGTCTTTTGGCGGGCATTCACGATTTGACCCCAAAAACCGAAGAAAACATTCGCTTTTTCATGGATCAGTTCAAAGCAGCCAAAGTCCAGGCCATCGTTGTGGTGGGCGGCGTTGGCAAAACCAGCCGTCAGATTGAAAAAGTACTTAAAGCGCTTGCCAGCGCACCGATTCCCATCCTGGTCACGCCAGGTGCACAGGAAAGTTTTGGCGCCCTTAGAGCCACGTTTAAAAAACTACGTAAAAAGTATCCCCAATTGATCGATTTAACCTGGGTTAGACGCGTACAGATTAAACAGGTCAATTTCATTAGTCTGCCAGGGTATTTTAATCCGTTTTATCTGGAGGCGCGTTCGCAGGGCTGCTCGTACGAAAGCGCCGAGTTGAATCAGCTGACAGAATTGGCCATGGCCGATAAGGCCAATGTGCTGCTCTCTGCCACGCCCCCCAGAGGCGCCAGTGAATTTGCTCCGGACCTTGGTCGTGGCAACGTTCACATCGGAGATCCCGAGCTGGCCAAAGTGCTTAATGACTCACCCATTCGATTTGGTCTGTTCGGCCACGTTTACGAATCCGGTGGAAATGCTGTTTCCCCGGGAAAAAACGCACCATTGGCGCAAGGCATATGGCATCCATCACTGTATCTGCAGGCTGGCAGTGCGGATGCCATTCCAGTCCAGCTGGTAGATGGTGGACGCACTGCAGGCATCGCGCATATTGTTGATTTCTCCGGCCATCGCGCCCGTTTCAAGCAAATTCTTGCAAGGTAGCCAATTCCGATTACAATGCATTCATTGACTGCAGCCCGATGGATGAATGAAATGAATGTTCAATTTTGGTCTTCTATGATATCTGTGCGAATTGAAATGCTCATTCAAGTACGTATTCATTAACAAACGGTTAAGGAGGAATACAACGTGCCTGTGAATTGCAAAATGTGCGCCGCCCCAAACGAAGAAGGGGCTCAGTTTTGCTCCGCCTGTGGAACCCCGCTAAAAGATGCGCCGAGCGCCAAACCAGGAGTCGGCAAAGGGGGGGGAAGCAGCGCGCCAGCCAAAACCATGCTTTTCAACAAGGCGCCACAGGTTCAGACCACTCCTCAAAAAATTCAGCCACCACCGGCACAGCCCCAGCCCGCGCCATCAGCGAGCCATCACTCCCCGGCCCAAAGAGCGCAAAAAAGCGCCCCGGCCAAAACAATTCTCGGGGCACCTGCGGTACAACTGCCGGGGCAACAACCGCAACACCCCGCTGCCACAGCCAGTGTCAAAGCGACGCCGGTAAAAGCACAGCCCACGCCGGCCGCCAAAGCCAACCCTGAATCCGCACCGCTAGCGAAAGCTTCTGAGAAAATTGGAGTGGCAACCGTTAAACCCGTATCCACCTCACCAAATGAAGCACCTCCTGGAGCCGGAGAAAGAGCCAAAACGGTCATTGGATTGCCAGCCGCCAATGCACACGAAATAAAGGCAGCAGTGGAAGCCGCAAAAAAGGCGACCGCACAGGCCGCTGTAAACCCGCCAGCATCTCAACAATCCAAAAAAACAACGGGCAGCGACAACCTTGCCGGTTCAAAGGCGGCACCCGCTTCGGCGATGGCTTCGAAGGATACGTATGAACCGGTGCGTACCCCAAAAAGTGGTACTGACGCAGCCCCGAGACAAAATGACGTGTCATCCAAAACCTCTAAGCGCGCGCATCAAGCCGCGTCCATCTCATCACATCCAGCGGCTGCCCACCCAGCGGCAGAGGGATATGATCGGACGGATTCGGCGGATGAATGGCCCGAAGACGGGTCAACTGCTCCAAAATCCAGTACTGGCATCATCATAATGATTGCTGTCGCCGCAGTGATCATTATCGCGCTGATGGCGTTTATACTGTTGAAATTCGTCTTTCCTTCAAGTCCGTCTTTTACCCCACAGATTGTTGCATCTCAGGATGGAGAAACCCTCACGGTCGTGCTCGATTTACCGGATGCCGCTCCCGGCTCCACGGTCCAGATACAAAATCAAAACATTCCCGTTGCCGGTGGAAAAGTCCAGTTTCTGCTCCAGAAGAAACAGATGGTTATTGGCGCCAATCTAGTCAAAGTGGTGCTTGCCGAGCCCGACAAGGCGCCCAGGGAAATCGGTTTCCCCATCATGTTGCGCCACCTGGCCACCAATGATTTCAGCAAACTCTCTTTGCCATCTCCATCTGTGGATGTGCGGTTTCAAGTGGCGAACGGATTTTCCATCAAGGTGAATGGCACCCCCTGCCCACTTGAAGATGGCGTTTGCGTTTTCAATCTGTCTGTGGATACCACGCAGGCGAAGAACGCTAAGGCACTGCAGTATGCGATTCCATTTGAGCTAATTAACGGCAACGGTGAAGCTGACCCGGGCCAACATATTATCTCAGTGCCGGTCACTCAATTTCAACTCCATCGCCCCGCGCCCAATGCAGTGGTGGCCAGTCCAGAAATAACGGTATCCGGAAGCGCAGTCAAAGGAACCATTGTCACCATCAACAACCACAAAATCACTGCGGGCGACGCAGGTTTTTCCACAACTGTCCCGTTACCGAAAGACGGCTCGAACAAGATATCCATCACTGCTGCCGCTCCGGATTCCGCCCCAAACACTCAGGAGATTGCGGTAACAAGAGTGGCGGATTTGGCCCCATACATCGAAGCCTGGTCCAAAGACCTCGATAGTAAATTCGATTTCGCGAAATTAAGCAGAGATACAACCGCCCATACCGGAAAAAAAATCCACCTCTCCGGGCGAATTATCAACATCAACTCCGCCAGAGGGGTCACTGCATTTCTAATGTATGTGGATAATGGATGCCCGCCGGGCGGTCAGTGCGGGGTGTATGTGGCGTTTCGCGGAGAAACCGATGCGGGTCTCCAATCCATGGTCGATGTATACGGCACAGTGAGAGGTACTCACGAAGTGGATTTCGCCGGCGGCGCCAAAAAAGCGCTGCCAGCCATTGACGCCGTATACGTTGTTCCAATAAAAAAGCCAGGTAATGCGCGCAACTAAACCACACCCTCGAATGCACCGGAATGAAAACTGATCTTTTTGACTACGTACTCCCTGAATCGCTGATTGCCTGCTACCCGCCCCCACAACGGGACGGCGGTAAACTGCTCGTGGCCCGAGCACACACAAAGACTCTGGAGCATACTCAGATTACGTCGCTGCCAGAGCTGCTGCCTCCGAATGCCCTTGTCATCGCCAATGACAGTAAAGTGATTCCAGCGAGACTCCATGCCAGACGCCCCACCGGCGGCAAAGTGGAAGTGCTGCTGGTTCGGCTGGAAGAAACCGGCGATGGCTACTGCGTCTGGAACACGCTGTGCAAAGCGAGTAAATCCATTCGCGTTGGAGATACGCTGCACTTTGGCAACACCGCCACCGCAGAGGTGACCGCCAGCGGCGAGATGGGACAAAAGATTCTTCGCCTTAATCAGGATGCCCACGACTTTCGACAATACGTGGCGGACCATGGCGCCATTCCACTGCCACCCTATATCCGACGGGAAGTGACCGAAAATGACCGGGACCGCTATCAAACCGTATTCGCGCGTTTTGAAGGATCCGTTGCGGCGCCCACTGCCGGACTGCATCTGACCAATGATCTGATGGAAAAAATACGCCACAAAGGGTGCGAGCTGGATTTTATCACGCTGCATGTGGGACCGGGCACGTTTAGGCCCATTACCGCTGACAGCACTGCACAGCATCAGATGGATGTGGAGCACTACACCATATCCCAAAAAACGGCTCGTAAAATATCAGACGCCAAAAGGGACGGCCGCCCGGTGATTGCCGTTGGCACCACCACGGTTCGCACACTGGAGGGGAATGCGGCCAAAAACGGAGGAAACGTGGTCGCCGGCGATGGCGCCACTGACATTTTTATTTCACCGCCATACCCGTTTCAAATTGTGGATGGATTACTGACAAATTTTCACCTGCCCAAATCCACTCTGCTGTGCCTGGTGTCTGCACTGGCCGGCAGGGAATTTATTCTCAACGCTTATAAAGAAGCCGTCGCCAGGCACTATCGTTTTTACAGCTACGGCGATGCCATGCTGATACTGCCGGAGCCATCATGACAGAACGATTTGTATTTACAGTCAATGCCAAAGATGGCCATGCACGCACCGGACGCATTTTGACCCAGCGGGGAGACATCCCTACGCCTGCATTTATGCCGGTGGGAACGAGAGCCTCTGTCAAGGCACTCTCTCCGGACGAAATTGCCGCCAGCGGCGCATCCATTCTCCTGGGAAACACGTACCACCTCATGCTGCGTCCCGGAGAGTCGCTTATTGCCAAAGCCGGTGGTTTGGCCAAATTCATGGCATGGCATAAACCCACCCTCACCGATTCCGGTGGATTCCAGGTATTCAGCCTGAGCGACCGGGCGAAAATTTCAGATGATGGGGTTGTGTTCGCCTCGCACATTGACGGCAGCCGCATTGAGTTGACACCGGAGCGCGCCGTTCGCGTACAGGGCCAGCTGGGCTCGGACATCGCCATGATTCTGGACGAATGCCCTCCAGGAGATGCCCCCCGCAAAGATGTGGAAAACGCCATGCGCCGCACCACACTCTGGGCCGAGCGTCAAATCCACGTGGCGCGCCCGGAAGGTCAGGCGCTGTTTGGCATCGTGCAGGGCAGCATTCACGAAGATTTGCGAAAACGGCATCTGGACGAAATCGCGGCCCTGCCATTTGATGGCATCGCTCTCGGTGGATTGTCCGTGGGTGAACCAGTGGAAGACATGTATCGCATTTTTCACGAAATCGCCCCGCTGATGCCAACAGAACGTCCCAGATATGTCATGGGCGTGGGCACCCCCGCTGATTTGCTGGAAGCCATTGAACAGGGCATTGATATGTTCGATTGCGTCATGCCCACGCGAAATGCGCGAAACGGACAGGTATTTGTAATGGGCGGTAAACTCAACATCAAGCAGGCACGTTTTCTCAACGACGCGTCTCCTCTCGAAACGGGGTGCACCTGTCCCACCTGCTCCACATACGAGAGACGATATCTGCGCCACCTGTTTATGAGCAAAGAATTACTCATTCACCGTCTGCTAACCATTCACAATCTGCACCACTATGGCGCACTGATGGCTGGCGCCAGGCAGGCGATTAAAGACGGCCAATTTTCAGCATTTAAAAAATCCTGGTTGGAACAAAGAGAGATTTAGACGTTATCACTGCGCTTTCTTTTTTCGAAGCGCCTCTCCCAAAGACAACAAAACAAACAGCGTCAGCAGCGACCCGATGAGGGATGTCACTGTTCCGGCGATGGCCAGGTTGCCAATGGTGCGAAGGCCGTCGTGGGAGACGATCATCATGCCCACAAACCCAACGCCAGTGGTGGCAGAGGCAACAAACACGGCAATCCCCGTGGTTTTAAGAACGTATCGCAGCGAACCCGCACCATACTCCAGGTACGAATGATAAAAATGGACAGCTGCGTCAATACCAATTCCCAGCAGCATCGGAAGCACCAGCATGTTGTACAGACCGATTTTCATTCCCAGCAACTTCATCATGCCCGCAGTCCAAACGAGTCCCACCAGCAGTGGAATAAAGGTCACCAGCGCCCCTTTGAACGACCTTAAATC
The DNA here is from genome assembly GCA_016935665.1 of Deltaproteobacteria bacterium. Lineage (GTDB taxonomy): Bacteria > Myxococcota_A > Polyangia > JAAYKL01 > JAAYKL01 > JAFGXQ01. The sequence continues at coordinate 14,880 of JAFGQN010000128.1, forward strand.
GAAAAGCAGAATGATGAACACCGCAATGGACGCCACAATCGTCATCATGACCCCATCCCGCTGCACTGCGCGAATCACCTCAACCAGAATGAACCCGGATGCCGTGGGGCGCACCTTCCCAACGCCCGGCACATCAATGATATGATACGCGTCGTAAAACACAGCCATCTCGTCGGTCTCGTATTCGTACACACTGGGGAAGAGATACACCATTGTCCCAAGGGTTCCATCCTTCTGCGTGAATTTTCCCTTCACCCAGTCGGGCATATCTTCGGCTCTGATTTTCGTTGCCTTTGTCCACGGCAAAATCTCTTCGAGCCGCTGACGCGTTTTTTCTTTCAGCTTGCGTAACGCCAGCGCTTCATCCACGTATTCGTTCAATTGAGCCAACAGTTTCAGTTTTTCCTCCTGATTGTCTGGAACGAACGAATATATGGAAAACACATTTTTAAGCAGACTGTCTTTTCCCCTGGCGTTTTCCTTAATGTCTTCGAGGTAACGGGTGAGCTTCTTAGCTTTTTCCTGATCATCCACCACCACAACCACCGGGGAAGAACTTTGGGACAGCGTTTTTCCATACTTGATGTTGGCAGATATTTTTTTCTGACTTTTCAAATTCGAGAAATTATATTCAAACTCAATCTGCGATCCCAGGTAAATCCCGCCTGCAGTCAGCAGCGCGACGATGGCGAGCATCGTTCCCCATATTTTCAGCGAGGGCGTCGGATGAGGCGCCGAAGCATCGAACGAGAGCATTTTTCTTCGCCAGGGTTTGGGCACAGATACTTTCTCCAACAGAGATGCCAGCGCGGGAAGCAATACAATATAGGTGACAAGACAGGTTAAAATACCGATGGTGGCGATAATGCCAAACTCGGAAAACCCTTTGAACTCCGCCAGTACCAGCACCCCCAGCCCCGCAGCAGTGGTGAGACCGGCAGTCACAATCGCCCGTCCTGTCTGCAGCAGCGCCAGCGAAAGAGATTCGTACAGACTCTTGCCTTTTCCGCGCTCGTCCAGATATCGGGTGGTCATGTGCACCCCAAAATCAATTCCCAGGCCCAGCAACACTGCAAAAATCAGCGCCGTCACCATATTTAGACGCCCCAATGTTAATGCGGTTAATGCCACGCTCAATGTGATGCCACACAGCAGGGGTACAATAATCAGCAGCAGTGAGCGTACGCGACGGAAGAACACCACGATGATCACCAGGATGAGTCCGATAGACACGCCGATGGACGAAAAGATGTCGGTCACAATGTTGGTGTATTCCAAATACCTGTTGCGATATGACCCCGCCACCTCCACGCGCATGGATTTGTTTCGATGGGGATTGCTTTTTTCAATCAGTTGTTTAACCTTTTCCACCAGGGCGCGACCAAAATCCATATCGGTTGCGGGTTTGGTGGGGCGGGCCATCACGGTAAACAACTTGCCGTTTGAGGTGGCGATATAATCGGTAAAATCAACTTTCGCCGTTTCCTTTTCCTTTTCCTGTTGTGTCTCCTTTGATTCCAGTATGCCGCCCACGCCGCCCTGCTTCAGCTCAGACTCATATTTATTCATAATATCATCAAAGGAAATATCCGGCGGGGTCTCATCATCAATGGAGATGTAAAACGGATTGGCAATTTTCTTTTCGTAGCGAACACGATCACCGGCCCGTTTCACAATCTCCCTGAGATCATCGGTTTCCAGATACAGCAAACGCCGATCCCTGAAAAACCCTTTATCTTCTTTGGTGGCCACCCAGTCAATGTCCTTGAGCGCCTTGAGGCTGTTGGCAATCTCATCGGCGAACGCCTTGTTGTCAGCGGGATTATCCGATTCAATGGCCACGTACAGATAGTCTGTGGATCCCACCAGCTGGGACACCCGGCGGGACTCCACCACACACGGCAGGTCTTCGGGCAGGAGCGACGCAAAATTGGTGTCGAGTTTTAACGGTTTCCAGCCCACCAGCCAAACGGCAGACAATGCCGTCAGCAGTAGTACAATGGCAACAACTTGTGTTGGTTTTTCCACAGTGGTTTTTACAAAACGAGTCAGATAGTCAATCATACGCACGGGTTCTTCCTAAAAAAACTTTAAATATCAAACAGTTGAAAACCCGGCTCGCGTTGCGCCAGGTGTCCGCGAAAACATTTTTCACTTTTTATGCAACTTTCTTTCCAAACGGCCGAATAGACATTCGGAAAAATGGAAAGGTTGCAGACATGAAACACAGTGGACGGCAGATTACATCACTTTTATTTATATTGCTATTGGTATGCATTGGTTTAAAAGGCTATTTTCAACAACGTCACTCAGAAGAAATCACCAATCAAAAACAATTTGAACAGCAACACTGCGATAGGTCAAAGGCCAAAAGCTGGCAACCACCCAGGCGACAGCTCTGCGGTATTGGTATCTTTCTCAACAGCGATAACGCAAAAGCGCTGGCTTACCTGCCAGGGATAGGTCCAAAGCGGGCAAACGCCATTGTCGCATTTCGAAAAAAACACGGCCTGTTTAAGCATGTTGCAGATCTCAAAAAGGTAAAAGGCATCGGCCCCACGCTGGTACAACGAATCGCACCGTGGATAGAAGATGTACCGCAACACCGCAAAATGGTGAAATGATGATGCGAATAATGGCGATGCAGGTTTAACGCTTGGAGAACTGGAAGGAACGACGAGCGCCGCGTTTACCGTATTTTTTACGTTCAACTTCGCGAGCGTCACGGGTCAGGAATCCGGCTTTCTTAAGCGGGCTGCGGTGATCGGGAACCGCTTTTTCCAATGCGCGGGAAATCCCAAAACGACACGCTTCCGCCTGTGCAGAGGTACCGCCGCCGCATACATTGATGAGAAAATCATATTTCTCATTCGATTCAACCAGTTCGAGAGGCTGACGCATAATCATTCTCAGAATGGAGCGTGGAAAATATACCGCCTCGTCCTTGCGATTTACGATTACTTTTCCGGTGCCAGGGGTCATCCAAACACGGGCAATCGCTCTTTTTCTTCTACCGGTAGCATACCAACGATCTAAATTCTCAGACATTTGTCCAACCTCTCTACAGTTCTAGCGTTTCGGCTTTTTGAGCCACGTAACCATGCTCGGGACAGCCACCAGCGTGAATTTTCAGTTTGGTGAACATCTGATTGCCCAGTCTGGACTTGGGCAACATTCCCTTTACCGCATACTGAATCAGCTTGGTGGGATCTTTGGCAAGCAGCTCACCTGCGCTGGTCTCCACCAGACTTCCCATCCACCTGGAATGGCGATAATATTTTTTGTCCTTCAACTTGTTACCGGTGAGTTTGATTTTGTCGGCATTGATAGCCACGACATAATCGCCGGTATCCACGTGAGGCGTGTATGTGGGTTTGTTTTTACCCATCAGCATCGTTGCAATGGTAGAAGCGGCTCTACCAAGGGTTTTGCCCTGCAGGTCAACGATGAACCAACGAGCTTGAATATCACCAGGTTTTGCATTGTATGTTCGCATTGTTTGCTCCCAATAGTATCGAAAAATAAGTGCTGTAAGGGAATTACATAGTATCCCCTTCCAACAGAGCGCTATTTCTTATGCTGAAGCCCAAAGACTGTCAAGATAAGAATACAAAAAATATTGCCTTATTTACAGGCTGCTTAAAAAACGCCAGGTTCGCGGGCGTTTTGGGTTATAAAATTTTAAAATCTTTGGGTTTTTCGAGCACCTGCGCGGCCAGTTCTCTGTACTGAGCCTCCACCGCATCGCTCAACGTGTTGCCACGACTCATGGTCTCCCGCAAGAACTCTTCTGTTTTTTTCAGTTCCGTAAAGGCCACAACAAACTCTTCGAAAGTCATTTTCTTTACGATGCAGCCTTCATTCATGACGGACTCGCCAAACGCGGCGTTTCCAAATTTCTCGTTGAAGATGTTTATGTAACGATTATAGATATCTTTATTCTCCAGCAACATGAGTCACCCCCTGCATCAGCTTTTCCACAGTCTCATCACGGGTTCACAAACCAAACTTCAATAAACCCGTGAACTTAAGCAATCATCGCGGCTATAATCCACAATGCGCAACCTGGCAAACAAATTCCAAACAGAATGATGGCCCGGCGGCCACCATCGTGCATTATGAAGAAAAATGCACCGAAAATCCATAGGAGTAATCCCACATACAGTATAATTGACCAAAAAACAGATGGATCTTCGAGGCCATCATCCCATCCATCGGCGTTTTTTGCGCCGCCGCGTCGCTTCGCAAGGTGGGTTTGGGCCTGTTTCAGATAATTCTGATACGGCTGCATCACATGACGCTGAGACACCGCGCTGCGCCTTACCACTTCCCATATGTAGGTGGCTTTTGCTGTTTCCCCACGCATTGTGGCGCCTTTGGCCAACAGGGAGAGCTTCCAGATGGCGCGCTTCGAGTAGGGATTGCCTGGAAAATAGGTTTTGGCCGCGTTCTCGTATTGCATCACCACATTCTGCCAGGGCTCACCCGCCGTCTGCGCCTGCTCGGCCTCGCTGAACAGCCGGCGACCATCCAAAAAGAGGCGCACCGTCAGCAACAAAAAGCCCAGTCCCACAAACAGCAGGACGGAGACCAGCGTGCGCATCCAACGTGCCCGAAGCAACTCGACCACTACAGAAAATCCCGTCGGTTCAATATGATGATGGCTGCACAAAGGAACGCTGCTGTTACCGCCAAACCATAGGAAATTGTTGAATACAGATAGCCCGATGAAATAAATTGGGCGTGAACCGTGGCATATGCCCCTTCCACGATTTTACCGCTGGGATAAAAAAGATATAGATTGGGCAACACGGTGGACACCCCACTGAATAGGGGCGCAAAGGCCTCCAGCTTCTCCTGTTTGGCCAGTTCCGCAATCAAATTGGCGTTTCGGCCGGCAACAAACAGCCCCAAACAGAAGATACCGCTTAAAAAAGGACTGCTGAAAGACGTAAAAAACAGCGCCATGGCGATAATCACCAGCACCTCGAAGTAGATGAGCACCACTGCGGTCACCAGCCCAAACGTTATTTCCCCCCCCTGAAACATCACCAGCGGAAAAAAGACCATCAACATTAAGCATATTTGCACCAGCAGAACCATCGCAATCCCTAAAAACTTGCCTATCAGATAAGCAGGTCGGCTCACCGGTTTCGATAACACGGGGTAAATAGTTCGCTTTTGGATTTCCTTGTTTAAAAGATTGATGCCAATAAAAATGGCAATAAGCACCGAAAACAGAGAGATGCCAAACAATCCCACATCAATGGTAGTACGAATCTGTTGTCCCAGCGACAGCTGACCCAGCACCAGACTGAATAGAATGATACATACGGCAAAAAAGAGAAATCCATAGAGAATTTTATCTCGAATGGCCTCTCGAAAGGTGTTGTGTGCAATGGCAATAATTCGTTTCATAACAGATTCATAGTTATTCTTATTTGGCAATATTACTTGAAAAAGTGCATTGGCCAACTTTTATACCTAAAATCTGAAATTGACAAACAGGCACTGACACTCTAATTTTTTCACGATGGGTGACCCAAACCAACAGCGCAACACCTCCAGAGGTGCTCAAATATCAATTCGATTCCCGAACGTTTTCCGACGGGGCGCAATTTCTGTTGCGGTGCTGTGGCTTTCCTGCGGCATCCTATTCATTGGCCCCACATTTGAAACCCTGGCAGAGCTGCCCGAGAATTCATCGATGCCAATCGCAGCCCCGATGGACGCACACCACACCCACACCGATAGTCCGCATTCAACCAGCCATCACTCGCACACCGACTGCCACTGCCTGTGTTGCCCCGGACATATGGTAGCGACAACAACAATAGATCTCAACGGCACGGCGGCCCTGTTTTTGCCGTTTAACATTGCCCCGGCCTTCCTGGACGCCATGGCGCTGCCGTCCGGTGTTCGCGAAGAACTGTTTCGCCCGCCCCAATCCGCAGTGTCCTTCAGTTAAAAACACACAAATCAGTACCCGATAACTGACGTGCGTCACCCATGTGACCCTTTGTCGGTTATCTGACATTGCAGTTGAAATCAGTGTTCACGTCCCGATGAATTGGGGATGTCACATTGATTGCAAGGAGGACAGGAACCCTATGTACTCAGGTAAAATACCATATCCGCTCTTCGGCATTCCCCTCGTTTTTACGCTGTCTGGTTTACCCGCATCCATTGGCGCCGCAGCAGACCGCGATACGATAACCGTTACATGGGAACAGGTTGCAAAAACCGTGGATTCCCATCCCCTTTTGCAGCAGCAGACCCATCGGGAAGACGCCAGTCTGGCGCTTATCGAAGATGCTCAGGCCATTCCCAATCCTTCTGTGGAAATCAGTGTGGCTCGAGGAAAAAGTGATGAAACCGGCGACAGCGCCCTCGAATGGGGTGCAGCACTCACCATCCCCCTGGACTGGATGGCTACCCGAAATATGCAAACGCAGGTGGCCACATCGGCCCATCAGAGCCAGCTGGCAGAGCGAGAGCTGTTGCGCCGGGATATTCTTAGAGAATTGCGCCGGCTTTTCTGGCAAACAGTGCACCTGCAGGAACGCACCCGCCGTCTCGGCACACTGTATCAGCAAACCGCCTCACTCTCGACGCTGATTGAAAAACGCATTCAAAATGGAGATGCCCGGCCCATGGAACTCACACGCATCGAAATAGAGCAGGAAAAAGTGGCTTCCGAACTGGCGCTGGCCACGATGCAACGGGACGCTCTTCAGATCGACCTGGCGCTGTGGCTCGGAAGCAATACGCCGGTGAGATGCCAGGCGTCCCTGATGTTTGGGACAACGCAACCGCCGCCGCAGGTGAGCGCAACGCAACTGGAAACACATCCGGCTCTGTTGCGCGCTGCCAAACAGCTGGCGGTGGCTCAAAAAGAGACACGACTGGCGCAAAAAAACCGCTTCCCCGAAATAGCCCTCACTCTGTTTGCCGAAAATGAACTGGACAAAAGCGCCATGGGCGCCGGGGTGGAAGTGGCTATTCCCCTTTGGAATTTCAACAGAGGCGCCATCGCCCACGCCAAAGCGCAGACGGCGGCCGTGGCAAAGGAAGCGACGGTGCAGCGCCTGCAGCTGGAACATCAGCGCCTTCGCGTCAACGCCGCATGCAACGCCAGCTATCAAATGGCCCGGCGTTTTAACACCCGCATGCTGCCCAAAGTAACCGAAGTGGCCCAAAAAGTGGCGCGCGCATACGCCCTTGGCGAAGCCACACTGCTGGAGGTTCTGGATGCCCGGCGAACGGTCCTCGAAGTGGAGGCTCAATTACTCGACGCGCAGCTGCAGGCGCGACTGGACTGCAGCGAAGTGGAAAACATGATTGGAGAAAAGCGAGAATGAAACCATTTATATATATTGTTCCGGAAATGGCAGCGTGCATGTTTGCCCTTGTGGGATGTGGACTTTGGGATACGGGCGATGGGGGAGCCCACCATGCCGCCAACACGCACGCAGATCATGACGAACACGATGAACACGCTGGACACGCCGAACACGCTGATCACGAAGCGCACGGCGCGCCGGATGCTCATGCGGAACACGACGAACACGACGCTCATGGCCACAGCCACGGTGAAACCGGGGTGGATTTAAAGCGTCCGGTGGCAGAGCTGTTTGAAGATCGCTGTGAACACAACATGAAAACCTACGCCTGCGACGAATGTCGCTACGAAGTGGGTGTGGTCCAGGTGCCGGGGCGACTTTTCGATGAAAAGCTGGTTACCACCGCCAAAGTGGCGTCGCGGGCCCTCACCGCCGCGTTGCGCCTGACCGGCGAAATACAGTTTGACGACCGCCGGGTCACCCACGTGAGTACTCAGGTAGGCGGCATTATCAGGAAGGTTCATGTCACCCTGGGCGACAAGGTCACCGCCGGCCAACCGCTGGTGGAACTGGAATCGGTGGAGGTGGGCAACGCCCGGGCCGAGTATCAGGAAGCATTGGCACTGGAGCGTTTGGCCCGGCAAAATTTTGAACGGGTGGACGCCCTGCAAAAAGAAGGCATCTCCTCCCAAAAAGAAGTGCTTCATGCCAAACAGGAATGGGACGGCGCCCGGATTCGCATGCAGGCCACGCTGGGGACACTCCAGCGCATCGGCACCGGCGGCGGCAGCAACGCATCGGGAAGGTTGGTGCTCAAGGCGCCAAACGACGGTCGCGTGCTGGAAATGCATGCGGTCAAAGGCGAAATCGCAGAAACCACCGACGCCCTCATTACCATTGGCGACAACGCATCGCTGTGGGTCTGGGCAGACCTGTTTGAACAGGACTACCCCCGCGTCCTGGAACAGTATGCGACGGGGCCCATTGACGCCCGCATCTATGTGAGCGCATTTGGAGATACGGGATTTCCTGGAGTGGTGGACTATATCAGCCCGTCCATGAGCGAACGCTCCCGCACCGTGAACGTGCGCGTGGCGGTTAAAAACAATCAAAACCGCCTGCTCTCGGGCATGTTTGCCGAGGTGGACCTCTTTTTAACCACCGGAGACAACGACGGCGTACTGAGCGTGCCCTCAAAGGCGATTCTCGACGACGAAGGCGCCTCGTTTGTGTTTGTACACCACAAAGGCGACTACTTTGTGCGGCGCGCCGTGACACCGGGACGACAGTTTGGCAATTACACCGCCATCCACGGAGACGTCACCGCGGGCAGCGACGTGGTGGCCGACGGCGCATTTTTGTTAAAGTCAGATGTTCTCCGCGCCAAAATGGGCGCCGGTTGTGCCCACTAGGAGGATGTCATGATGAACTGGATAGTGAACAGACGGGCGACCGTGCTGCTTATACTGGCCCTAATGATTCCCATTGGCCTGTATGCCTTCTGGCAACTTCCCATCGATGCCTTCCCCGACGCCTCCAATCAGCAGGTGATGATTCTCACCGAAGCCGAAGGTCCAGGCCCGCTCGATGTGGAACGGCAAATCACACAGCCCATCGAATCGGTGATGGGCGGTTTGCCCCACGTGCAGCTGGTGCGCTCCACCTCCAAAACCGGCCTGTCGCAGGTGGTGGTGGTGTTCGAAGACAATGTGGATACGTACCTCACAAGGCAGTTGGTAATGGAGCGACTGCAGCTGGCCAAAGACAGTCTGCCTCCGGGCGTGGAACCGGCGATGGGACCCATCAGCACGGGCCTTGGGGAAGTGCTGCAGTACACTTTGAAAAGCGATTCCCACTCCCTTACGGAATTGCGCACCATTCACGACTGGATCGTGGCGCCTCGACTCCGCGCTGTCTCCGGCGTCAACGAAGTGAATAGCTTTGGGGGACTGGTGCGCCAAATCGAAGTGCAGGTGACCCCGGAGCGGCTACTCAAGTACAACCTCACCCTGCAGGAGGTGGAAGAAGCGCTGGCTAAGAACAATGCCAACGCGGGCGGCGGCTTTATTGTGCGTCACTGGGAACAGCAGAACATCCGCAATCTGGGCCTTCTTTGCAGCCCCGACGACATTGGCAACATAGTACTGCGAGCCGAAGATGGCACCCCGGTTTTTGTCAGCGATATCGCCGATGTGGTGGAAAGTCACATGACGCGCATGGGCGCAGTCACCCGGGATGGCGCTGGCGAAACCGTGGCGGGAATGGTTATCATGCTCAAAGGGGAAAACGCCCGAAATGTTGTGGAGCGCGTGAAAGACGTGCTGCCATCCATTGAGCGTTCCCTGCCCAAAGGGGTCTCCTTCGATGTGTTCTATGATCGCACCGAACTGGTGCGCGCGGTTATCGACACGGTGGGCAACGCCCTGTGGCAGGGAGGAGTGTTTGTACTGCTGGTGCTCTTTTTACTCATCGGCAGCATGCGCAGCGCCATCACCGCCGCATTGAGTTTGCCCATCACCGCCTTGTGTGCTTTCATTCTCATGGATGTGGTGGACTTAAGCGCCAACCTGATGACCTTAGGAGGGCTGGCCATCGCCATCGGCATGGTGGTGGACGGCTCCATAGTCGTCACCGAAAACATCAGCCGCCATTTCAAGGAACACGCGTCTGCTGAAAAACTGCAAACCATTATCACCGCCGTTAAAGAAGTGGCCCGGCCCATTATCTTTTCCATTCTGGTCATCGTGCTGGTCTTTTTGCCCCTGTTTACTCTGGAAGGCATGGAAGGCAAAATGTTCCGTCCCCTGGCCTTTACCATGATACTGGCCATGCTGGGCTCATTGCTGGCGGCCGTATTTTTCATGCCCGCCATTTTAGCTGTCATTCCCCAAAAGAAAAACGAACGCAAGGCCCGCATCTTTCCAGCGGTGCAGCGGGGATACGCCTGGCTTTTAAGCAAAATCCTTAGCCATCCTAAAAAGCTCATCACCATCGCCCTGCTCCTCTTTGGCGGCACCCTGTATGGCGCCACCCACCTGGGCAGTGAGTTTTTGCCCAGCCTCGACGAAGGGGCCATCGCCATCAATGTGGTGCGGCTGCCCAATGCGTCATTGGAAGGCTCAGTAAAAACCGCCACGTTCATGGAGAAGGAACTCCAACAGTTTGCCGAAGTGAAAACAGTGGTCTCCAAAACCGGCCGCGCCGAAATCTCCGAAGACCCCATGGGCCCGGAGCAAACCGACCTGCTCATCATGCTGCACCCCGAGCAAACGTGGACCACCGGGCGCACCAAAGCCCAGCTGGTGGATTCCATCAACAAACGGCTCTCCCGTATTCCCGGAGTACGTCTGGCGTTCAGTCAACCCATTGCCCTGCGCATGAACGAGCTCATCAGCGGCGTTAAAAGCGATTTGGCCATCAAGCTCTTTGGCCCCGACATCGACGTTCTCAAAAGCAATGCCGATGAAATCGCCGCCGCGCTTAAAACCATTCCAGGCGCGGCTGATGTGAGCGTGGAGCAAATCGCCGGATTCAGTCAGCTGGAAATCACCCCCGACCGCCGCAAAATGGCCCGCTATCGCATCTCGATGGCCGACATCAATCACCTGGTGGAAACCGCCATCGGCGGCACCGTGGCCACCGAGTTGGTCAAAGGCCAGATGCGCTTTGGCATAAAGGTGCGCTTTCCAAAAAAACGGCGCAGCAGCATCGCCCAAATCGAACGCCTGCTCCTCAACACGCCCGAGGGCGCACGCATCCCCCTAAATCGCATCGCCACCATCAGCCAGGTGGAAGGCCCGGCCCAAATCAGCCGCGAAAACAACCAGCGGCGAGTGGTGGTGGAACTCAACGTCCGCGGCCGCGATTTGGGCAGCTTTGTGGCCGTGGCGCAGCAGCGGCTCATCGCCATCCAGGAAGCCCTGCCTCCCGGATACTGGATAGAACTGGGGGGCACCTTCGAAAACCAGCAGCGCGCCATGAAACAGCTGGCCATCGTGGTGCCCATCTCCATATTGCTCATCTTCGCCATGCTCATCTCGGCGCTGGGTGGCTTTAAGCCGGCTCTCATCGTGCTGTTCAACCTCCCCTTCGCCCTCATCGGCGGTGTGGTGGCCATGTTCATCCTCAATGTCCACCTAAACGTCCCTGCCACCGTGGGTTTCATCGCCCTGTTCGGCGTGGCCGTCCAAAACGGCACCGTATTGCTCAGTTTCATCCAGCAACTCATCGCAGGCGGCACCCCTGTCATCGACGCTGTAAAACAGGCCAGCACCCTGCGCCTGCGCGCCCTCCTCATGACCGCGCTGACCACCATCCTGGGCCTTCTGCCCATGGTATACGCCATCGGCCCGGGCGCCGAAGTGCAACGACCGCTCGCCATCGTGGTCATGGGCGGCCTTTTTACCGCCACATTGCTGACGTTATTTGTGCTGCCATCGGTGGTGGTAAGCGTTTACGGAAAAAAATCCGCGTCGTAGCACCGCTTGAAAAACAAACTTTCTTCACTTTTTCTGCAACAAATCTCAAAAACAGCCGAGTAGGGGAAAACTTTTTTTCAAGGAGGTTTCCCCTATGGACAACGATGGCAGTTACAAACGGATATTCAGTGAACCCCGGATGGTGCAGGATTTGCTTACGGGCTATATTCATCAGGATTGGGTAAAGGACGCGGATTTCTCCACGCTGGCGCGGGTGAAGTCGGACCATATCAGTGACAACTGGGACCAGAGATTCAATGACACAGTGTGGAAGGTAAAGCTGCACAATTCCTGGATTTATGTGTGCATCATGCTGGAGTTTCAGAGTCGGCCGGACCGATTTATGCCGCTTCGCATGATGACGTATCTGGGTCTGTTATACGAAGATATTGTTCGAAGTGGCCAATTGCTGCAAACAGGACGATTGCCACCGGTGTTGCCGGTAGTGCTCTATAATGGGACGCCGCGCTGGCAGCACTCTGTGGAAATATTCGATTTAATAGAGCATTTATCCGAGGATTTTCAATGCTTTATGCCCAGACTATCGTTTCTGCTCATTGATGAGGGCGATGCGGTGCGCGATTCGCAAATATCCGAGGCAATGAAATCCTCGCAAAACCTGGTGACAGCTCTTTTTGCTCTTGAAAACGCGCCTGATAAATATGCTATACTCACCGTGGTTGAAGAGATGCTGCAATGGCTGCAACTACCAGCTCAGCAATCTCTTTCCAGGGCGCTGGCCGGATGGTTTGATCGCGTGCTTCGCCCTGCGAAAAGCAATATCGACGACATTCCCGCGTTTGGGGATTTAACGGAGGTCAATACGATGCTTCGAGAAACAGTACAGAGCTGGTACGAGGAAGCCGAACGAAAAGGGTTGGCGGCCGGTATAAAAAAGGGTGTGGCCGAAGGAATGGAGAAAGGAATGGAGAAAGGGATGGAGAAAGGAATGGAGAAAGGAATGGAGAAAGGAATGGAGAAAGGGATGGAGATAGGGGAGGAAAAAGGAGAAGCTGCCAAAACGTTGCAGTTTGCCAAAACAATGTTACAGCATGGCGAACCCATGGAGAAAATCATGACATACACCGGCCTATCCAGAGAAACCGTTGAATCCCTTGATAAGTAATTTCATTAATAGAGACGAAATTTAAAAAACCCCTGCCAGCTTCAGGAGCAATCCGATTCCGTAACTGGTGGCGTTGGCCAGCAGTGAGATGGATAGCGCTTTTGAAAAGGGCATCTCGCGAATAATGATCCGCAAAATGACCGCTTCCACCAGAAACACGATGATTTCCCCGGAGATGACGTATAACAGATAATCGTCAAAAAAAGGGCGCCACACAAACCAGAGCAATGGGTGTGTCACACACGATCCCAATGCACCTGCGGCCGCTGCTTTTATAACAGACGCATATTGGCGGCCGAGCCATATGTAAACAGGCGCTTCCAGTGTAAGTGTCAGCAGGAATGCAATGAACCATCGCCATTGAACAGACTGGATAGCAGATAATGTCATGAAGTGTTGTGTGCGTATCGATGATTTACCGTAAACTAACGTTTACGACGCCCCAGCCAGATCCCGATCCCCAGCATGCATGCAATAACCGTAAACTGCAGTGCTGTCTGATGATTGGCTGCGACAAAACTGCAGCCTGAGTCATCATCATCATCATCATCATCATCATCATCGTCATCGTCGTCATCGTCATCATCATCGTCATCACCTTCGGAATCGGAATCGCCCTCGGAATCTCCGTCCGAATCCGAATCGCTATCCGAGTCGGAGTCTCCGTCCGAGTCCGAATCTCCGTCCGAGTCCGAATCTCCGTCCGAGTCCGAATCGGCATCGATATCGGCAACATCCGCAACGGCAGTAACCGGGTTTATATAAAATGCGAGTACGAGCAATCCAAAAATAATAAGTTTGATGTGGTTCATAATGACTCCTTCTGATAAGTTTTTTGGTTAGCGATTTTTATTAAAACATATAATTAGGGAATTCAATCAACTAAAATTATAAAAAGTTAAACGATATAACCAAAAATAATTTCTCATAATTCCCTCAGATGGATATTTTTCTTATGGATAATCCGAAATGACAAATAGCTTCACTCGCAATAAATCCCTGTTGTTCGCCGGTGTCTTTGGCCTGATTCATCTTGTGATTGATTTGGTGACCGTCAGCTCCGCCTTTGCTGTCAGTCGCATTTTTGACGTTCCGCTGGTGGTGGGAATTTCATCAATAGTGCTATACGATATTCTGGCGTTTGCCGGTCAGCCCATCATCGGCTGGTTGAGCGACAATAACGCCACCTATCACCGAGTGGCGCTCATCGGCATTATAATGGTGATGCTTTCAGTGCCAATGCTGATGTTCCAGCCGGTCGTTGGACTTGTTCTCACGGGGATTGGCAATGCCTGCTTTCATGTGGGCGCCGGGGCGTTGAGTCTTGGCGCAACCCCTGGCCGGGCCACAGTGCCGGGAATTTTTGTTGCGCCGGGCGCCATAGGGCTGGGATTAGGCACTGTATGCGGCAAGAGCGAGCTGTATTATACATGGCCGTTTATCGGTGCGCTGACAGTTGCCTTTATAGCGGCAATGCGCACACCGGTGCCCCAGGCCGTCATTGTCGCAAAGCGGAAATTGCTGAAGGTGGCGCACCCGACCCTGGTGATTGCCGCGTTGCTGGTATCCATCGCCATTCGCGCACTGGTGGGATTTGGCGGGTCCAGCGCCTGTAAAAAGACAATGGCGGTAAAACTGAGTCTGATGACCGTGGCATTTTTAGGCAAAGGTCTTGGGGGAATCATCTCTGATCGCATCGGATGGATTAAAGGCAGTGTGGGCGCCCTGCTTATCAGTGCACCATTGATTGCGTTTTTTGGAGATGAACCGGTAGCGCTGATTGCGGGATTTCTTTTCTTTCAAATGACCATGCCGGTGACGCTGGTGGCGGTGAACGAAACCATGCCCGGCAGGCCAGGACTTGCGTTTGGCCTGTGCTGTCTGGCGCTTTTGGCAGGATCGCTTCTGGCATTTTCCAGGGAGGTGCAATCCATATACAACAGCGCCTTTTTCTTTGGATTGATCATAATATCCGCCACGCTCGTCTATTTCAGTCTTCGGCATCTCTCATCCAAAATCCCCATGAAGTTTTAACGCAGATTCTGTTGAGGCGGCGCATTTTGGCGCGATGTTCAAGTGGCACAATCGGTCGAATTTCCGACATTGGCTGCCATCGCCAGGTGGCAAAGACAATGGCTTTATTCCATGAAATGAGTCGAAGCTCTGTGCTTATCCTTCCTCGCTTTATCTGAATTCAATGCACAGCAAGACCACCCCAGTGACCCCATAAATCATTTCAATGATTGGTACGCACATTGCTAATTCGCAACTTTCAAGGACTCACTTTAAAAAATCGAAAAACGAAAGAGAAAAACTATGAAGCTAAAAAAAAGTACATCGTTGAAACTCAAAATAGCGGCGTTGCTGGCCAGTCTTTGGGTGGGGTTGCCGGCGCATATGGCAAATGCAGATGAAAATGAAACGCCAACATCAACCACCGATTTGCCGAAGCTGGATATTGTCGATTCATTTAACACGTTGGGTGTGCTTTATGAAGAATTGGACGCAAGAAAAAAAGCGGTTCAAGACGGCTCGCATTCCCAGTCTGAGTACGACATATTCGAATCTGCTTTAACCAGAAAAAAAGAGGCGTTGTTTGAAATAGCCCCCAGTTCCATGCAACCGAGCAGGCAGATGAGCCAGCAGGAAGTAGATGCCATTTCCCATGCCTGTGAAGCCACATCGATTGCTGCATGTGGCGTTGACTTGACGCCAACTTCTGGCCTTTTGGGAAGTAATACGGAGGAACAATTACCATTACCCAAACTGGTGATGCTGATAAATGTCAATGTAATTAAAGTGAACAAGGCGGATGAGAGTACTGAGTTTGTTGACATTGACCCCTGTACTCTTTCAATTGAACTTGACTATGAAAATTATGACTATTATGTGTCAGCAGCAAATGTTCCAGCGGGAGAGTTTTCCAACGCGAAGCTGTGGTTTCCCACAAGTGATGGGAGGGGCATAAACAAAGAACTGGAACTCAAGCCAGGTAATGCGGCAATTCACGTGAATCCTGAACTATTTGAAACCTGGATTTGTGCGGGCACCGAATTCATAGTGGATGCGGGTTCTTTGGTCGGTGAGACAGGCATGTATGTTGGCGGTGGAAGTGGATCATATTGGTTTTATAACCAGGAGTTATCAAGGGGATTTCGTCAGAACTATACCTTTAAAACCACTGATAAAAGAGCATACGGTTTAAAAGCGCAACTTATAGGAGGGTCGAATGCCTCTGTTTCTTCCACGAAGTCTTTTTTAATAGGCACCTCATTCGACAAGATAGCAAAAAGCTACGAAGGAGATTTTACGGCGGTTAGCGCTGACGCATCTTATGGCAATGCAGGATTTGGAAAGGGTGTATTCTGGGGTGGCGGCTGGGTCGGAAAAAGCTTCTATTTTTCTGTAAGTGTGTCCTTGCCAGTTTCTGCTGGCGAATATGTCATGAATTACACAAAAAATGGTGGACCGTGGATCTCATTTGGGGACAGCTTTAATCGCAATTAACAAGAGGAATTGAAAGATGAAACATAAAATAGCAATTAAAAGATCTGTGGCTGCATTGTTCCTGAGCATAGTTGCCTTTGGAACACACAATGCACACGCTGCGTCATCCAATAATAATGAGTGGGAAAAAATCATGGAAGGCATTCACATGAATGAGCGCGTTGACAAGTCGTTTGGGGATCTTGCAGGTGGTCGTTTCAGCGCAGGTGCCTATCTGGATATAGACGCGTTGCCGCCTTACGGAAAAGCCGGTGTGTATGCCAATGCCTCCGTTTTCCTCAAAGATATTGTGACCTGGAATATTTTAAAAGCAGAGGGCTTCGTTGAAGGCGGCTTGAAAATATCCACGCGACACGACGCAGAGACAGACGAGCTGGTATTGACCTTCATGGCCGGAGCGGATGCTGTTGTTGATTTGGATTTTCTGGAAAAACAAATTTACTATTTCAATGCAAACGAAGAACTTGCCAACAACGGAAATCAGCCGATTAAGCAAACATGGGAAATGCGATTTGATATTTCCGCGCTGAACCCCATGCTGGAAGCGACCGGCGCCGCACTCGGCATCGGCAAAAAAGGCGCATTTGACCTGCTGGCAGAAGCCGTCACCGACTCGATTAAAGTGCTCATCCGGAGCAACATTCAGGAGGACGGCCGAGAGCTTACAGTGGATGAAAAACTGCGGAGTCTTGGTAAGATTGTTGCCAAAGTGCTATATAAAATCGCCATCAACAACGTTTCCAATTCCACACGTTCGGATTTGGATAGACTCGTTAAAGCAGGTTACTCGTATGATGAGATACTGGACGCAATGATTGACGGCAACGGAACCGGCGAGCTTTCGCGCGTAAATACGAAGCAGCAAATAGCTGCAGTACGTGAAATTTACAATGCCGTAATAACCTTAATTGACTTTTCCTATAAGGATGGCGCAGATGGTGTAAAAGTTGGTTTTGGCAAGGATTATAAATGGGAAAAGTCACTGCCGGCATTCAAACAGACCTACGTAATCGGCATCATTCCCGTCACCGTCGAATTCGGCGGCAGCGCTGCCATCGGCGCCAGATGGGAAGCCGGCCTTGAACTGGCGAGCAAAGATAACGGTGGCAACAACCTGTACATGCAGGTTGGGCCATATGTGTCTGCGGGCGCTTTTGGCGCGGCGTCACTGGATGCGTTGATTGCCAGAGCGGGAATTTCCGGTTCCATTGATCTGATTCGGGATGATCTGACATTAACCTTGCGCGCACCATTTCCCAGGGTCTGGACGGGGCTTCAGGGAACCATCGATAATAACCTTTCCACTGCCAACGGCAATATCAGCGCTTTCATTGCCTGGTCGGAACCGACCATCGTCATGACGAATGTGAGGATTCCAATGATTGGATGGCGCCCATGGACGTTCTACACTTATTATGTTACGGTAACGGTGCCCTCCTTGTCTGTTGTTGACAAAAAAGAGTCTGTAACACTTATATCCGTCCAGGGACCCTCATGGACGACGAGCATTCCGCTCTTCAGCTTCGGATATACGCCCACACCGGCAATTAATGCATATTCAGGCGGAGAGTTCTCCACCGATTTGCTTGCGCTATAGCAAATTGCTCTGCTTACCGACAGCTTTGGAATAATTATCCAACCGCCCACGAATGAGGACTCACATGAAAAAGACACACGCTTTCATTGTCGGTGCAGGTATTGCTGTCGCATTGGCAGTGGTCGCCATCCTGCACGGTTTGAACAAAAATGAAACGCCGGAATCGGTAGTAAATGAAACGAATGACACGAATGATGACTTTAAAGAATGGGGCGATTTTTCACGCTTTATAAAAACAAACGGCGAGGTACTGAAAGACTGCGACTTTTCTCCCCATATATGGAAACAGAATGCACGGCAGATGTACCGGTTCAAGGTATGGAACGGACTGAACGTACAGGGTGCGGGAACCACAGAAGATTTAATTGATATGGAAGGCACGCTCAATTTTCGCGTGCTCAAAGTGGATGACAACGATGTGATTTATGTGGGTATGCAGGTGTCGCCCATTACAGTCACCATGGGGGGAAAACGACGAGACGTTCTGGAAAGTCTGTTTCAAACGTTCTTTATAGTGACCTTTAGCAAATACGGAGACATTCTGCATATTGCCCTGCCCCCGGGTCTGGAAGGTCAGGATGCTGTCTCGTTAAAAGAAATGTTCAACGCATTGAAGCTGATTGTACCGCCTCAGGTAAAGAGTAAAAACGACATGACCTGGACCGTTGACGAACAAAACAGCCTCGGCCAGTACAACGCGCGGTACGAATTTGAACCGAGTGATTGTCTGTACAGCAAAACAAAAACGAAGTTTGTCAAGCTGGCAAACGTTCCTATTGATCCGCAAACGGGCAGCCCTGTGAATCTGACAGCAAAAATACTCGATTCAACCCTCACTGCCCAGCTCTCTTCCGGTGTGTCGTGGATTACCCGAATCAAGGGCACTGAGCGCATTCAGCTTTATCAGGACAAGCGGCTGCTCTCTGATGTGGAGAGTCGACTATTTTTAGAGTTACTCTCTTTTAATCCCGATAAAAC
The DNA here is from genome assembly GCA_016935665.1 of Deltaproteobacteria bacterium. Lineage (GTDB taxonomy): Bacteria > Myxococcota_A > Polyangia > JAAYKL01 > JAAYKL01 > JAFGXQ01. The sequence continues at coordinate 33,909 of JAFGQN010000128.1, forward strand.
GCTCGCTATATGGGATGATACGATCAATGACTTGAAAACCGCGTCAACAATAATGGCAAGGCAGCGTCTTATTGGGAACCGCAATACCTGGGACAAAATGAACCAGAAACGTCTGCAGGAACAGTACGAATCAGTGAACATTGCAGACACATTGGCGGTATTGAACAAACGAATCACCGAAGACTCTCCCCACAGTGACGTATTGGCGGCTGTAAAAGACCTGATGCAGCACCTCAAGGCGTATCCCGAGCGCGCGCTCAAATTACCGGCATTGATGGCCAATATGAGCGAAGCCAGTGTGCGTCCGGTATTCAGTGCGCTGGAAACGGCGGGTCATGAACAGGCGCAGCAGGCACTGTCGCAGATAATGACCGGCTATGGTCAAAACGATTATAATCGTCTGCATGCCATCATATCCACAGGCGGCATCGCGACCCCAGGCGAACCCCTCGTTGACAGCCTTATGAATGTTGTTGATGACAGAGCTTCGGGCACTGAATCAGAGGTGGAAAGAGGCAATACCGCGTTGCTGTCTCTTGGCACATTGGGAGATAGCCTGGGAGATCAAAATGAAGCGCTGTCGGGAAAGATTGAAGAGCGGATACAGGACGAGCTGCAAAACGCAAAAACAGATGAAGAAAAAACCGTGGCCATTAAAGCGATGTCCAACCTTGACGCCATGGAAAGCGAGGCGGATTTTGAGAAGCTGTCTGCTTTTTTAAAAGATGATGATGTGGAAGTGCGGCGTGCTGCTTTGGAGGCACTTAAACGTGCGCCGGCCAATTATAAATTTGAAAATGCGTATGCCTTTTTTTCCACCAGTGAAGACAGCAGGCTTAGAGTCGCTGCCTTTAATTTGCTGGCATCGGTGACAGAGCCAAAACTCATTGAACGGGTAATTGATGTATCCATCTCAAAATTGAGCGTGGAACCCAACATTCATTTAAGGACAATGATGGTTGAATATTTAGGCGCGTTAAAAAAAGCCGACAACAGAATTGTTCCAACACTGGAAGCCCAGCTGGAGCTGGAAACAACACGAATCATGGCCCAGTCGATATTACGAGCCATATATGAATAGCAATATTCCATACGCATTGGATAAAACGAAAGACATGATTTCATGACAATATATAATGCAAACAAAACAGGAATTCTGCTTTTGTCCCTCATGGCTGGTCTCACGATACTGTCAGCGACACCCCTATCCGCTCAGCAAACCGGATCGGTTGTGTTGAAGAGGCTGGCGCACAGGCTTGTTTTCCTGCCGCCGTTGAATGGCGACAACAATCAACAGGACGGTGTGATTGAAGCATCCATTGAGGTGCCGCCACTTGGCAGTCAACCGGAGGATGCCGCTGCAAAATTCTATCTGGAAAGCGAAAACGGCGAAAAGTATCCACTCATTGTCAGTATCCCTGGTTCCCAAAATGACGGTGATACCCTGTACGTGAAGGAAGTGAATCCATCCGTCGGTGTTCAGCTGGATGTATCCATGAAACTATCCCAGGGACTGACGCAAACGCTGCGCGGTCAATATGTTGCGCCGACATCGTTTAAACTTTTTGCACACATGACGTCTCCTGTTGACGGAGAATATTTTCTGGGTGAAGTGATGATAATGGACATCCCCCAAAGGTATCAGTAAGACAGCCCGCTGATGCCGCTGTATAACACGCGTGCATTTCCACCTGTTTCTCCCCGACTTCCAACGACGCCACGCGATGCAGATTTCGTTTACTCAAATAAACGCCAAGTACAAATACACGATGCTGGCGCGGGTGAAGTCGGATCATATCAGTGACAACTGGGACCAGCGATTCAATGACACAGTATGGAAAGTAAAACTGCGCGATTCGCAAATATCCAAGGCAATGAAATCCTCGCAAAACCTGGTGGCGGTCAATACAATGCTTCGAGAAACAGCACAAAGCGGGTACGAGGAAGCCGAAATTTACCCACAGATTCTGGTGAAGAGGCAAAATTTACCATACTCCGAAAAATCTGTCAGGCCATTCTCTTCCGGGGAAACAGGGCAATCGCAAGAATGAAATGTTTTCTAAAAGATGTAGGGACCGGGCTTTATGCCCGGCCGCTCTCAGC
>JAFGQN010000129.1 GCA_016935665.1 Deltaproteobacteria bacterium
CCCCCCCCCCCCCTCACATATTGGAGCAACAGAAGATGCACCTGCGCCGCATCTTCACTTCCTTTCATATGTTCTTGAAAAAAAACAGAAAAAAACAAACTCTGAATTCTCATATCCAACCTGCGGATACAGCATACACCGGAAAACCTTTTTCAAAACAACGCAGACGGAACAGCCGCTGCTGTATCAACCTGGACCAGGTTTGATGAGATGATTCAGTAATTTGTTTTCAAAGAGCGTTCTCATCGGGTGAAAAGAAGCGGCGCCCCTTCCGGGACATTCCGGGCAGGAAATCCCGAAAGGGGCGAGGCGTCAATCAGCGCGCCTAGATGAGACTCAGGGCCATCGAAGGCACCTGGTTTGCCTGTGCAAGTACGGCGGTACCGGCCTGCATCAGAATTTGACTTCGGGTCATGCTCACTGATTCGTCTGCCACATCCACGTCGCGAATTCGACTGTTGGAGGCGGACAGATTCTCTCGTGTGGTTGCCAGGTTGCGCACCGTACTGGCCAACCTGTTTTGCACCGCACCCATTTTACCTCGCTGCTCCGAGAGATTGGTAATGGCGGTATCCAGTGCATCAACTGCTGCAAGTGCATTGGACGCCGTATCAATAGTGCTGCTACTGATATTGATGGCGCTTGAATCGGCGGAAACATCTTTCAACTCGACGTTGATTTGGTCGTTCGACGACGATGTTCCAATGCCTACCTGCAGTGTGACAGATGCGGCGCCATTCAACAGATTCGTTCCGTTGAACGATGTGGAGTCCGCGATTCGACTGATTTCTGTGGATAACTGCTGGAATTCGTTGTTCAAAAATCCTTTCTGTGCGGAATCTGTCGTACCGTTGGCCGCTTGAATGGACAGCTCACGCATACGAATCAGCATGCCGCTGATTTCGTCCATCGCGCCTTCAGCCGTTTGTACCATCGAAATTCCGTCATTCGCATTTCGTTCGGCCTGACCGAGACCACGAATCTGCGCTTTCATCTTTTCGCTGATGGCCAAACCTGCGGCATCGTCTTTCGCCGCAGTGATGCGCTGCCCCGAAGACAGTCGTGCCATGCTGGTGGACAGAGAGGAACTGGTTTTACTCAGGTTCCGTTGGGCATTAATTGCCATTGTGTTGGTGTTAATTACCATTCCCATAATAGTTCTCCTTACGTGGAACCGGGACCGACAACGTGTCGGGTTCCCCGGGGAGCATTCTTGCTCCGGCTATGGTTTTCCTTGTTCAAAGCGTCTCACCTGGGCGACCGGTCATCATATGACCCGGTGATTCGCTTTGTTTTTTATGAAAAACGAGTGGGGTCATGACTCCCCACTCGCGTTTTCACCGCTATCCTATCAATGACAGCGCCATGCTCGGTATCTGGTTGGCCTGCGCCAACACCGACGAACCGGCCTGCATCAATATTTGGGATCGCGTCATGGCCACCGACTCATCGGCAACATCAACGTCACGAATCCGACTGTTGGATGCCGAGAGATTTTCCCTGGTGGTGGCCAGGTTTCGCACTGTACTGGCAAGTCTGTTCTGGAACGCGCCGAGTTTGCCGCGCTGTTCCGACAGATTTGTAATGGCTGTATCCAGATTTCCAACAGCGGTCAGCGCACCGGACGCAGTGGAAATGTTGTCTGAGGAGATATTTCCCATGTAAGACGTATCTGCCGATACATCTTTAAAAGAGACAGTCATCTGATCATTGGCAGTTGAAGTGCCAATACCGACCTGCAGCGTAATTGACAAATCTCCATTCAACAGCGACGCGCTGTTAAAAGAAGTGGCATCCGCAATTCGGGTAATCTCAGTCGCCAGCTGACTGAATTCTGTGTTGAGAAATCCTTTCTGGTTGGAATCGGTGGTACCGTTGGCCGCCTGGATAGCCAGCTCGCGCATACGAATCAGCATGCCTGATATTTCATCCATGGCGCCTTCTGCAGTCTGCACCAGCGAAATGCCATCATTGGCGTTTCGTTCGGCCTGTCCCAAACCGCGAATCTGTGCTTTCAATTTTTCACTGATTGCCAAACCGGCCGCATCATCTTTGGCAGCGGTGATGCGTTTACCGGATGACAGTCGTGCCATACTGGTGGACAGATTGGCGGTAGTGTTGGACAGATTGCGCTGTGCATTGATTGCCATTACGTTGGTGTTGATTACCATTCCCATTTTTCTTTCCTCCGTGAAAGCCGTCTGTTTTTGTCGACGGGGAGCATTCTTGCTCCGTATGTTATTTTTTTTAAGCCGACGTTGCAGCCGACCTTTTTTATTACCCACTCGCTGTCTTTGGCTCCGGCGATCTGGAGCCAAAGACAGCGCATAACGGTTAAACTATGCCCACACGTTGCCTCCGGTTCTGGCGATCGTGAACCGGAGGCAACGCCATAACGGTTCTAATTACCCAATGAGCGAGAGCGCCATGCTCGGTATCTGATTGGCCTGCGCCAATATCGATGAGCCCGCCTGCATCAGAATCTGGGAACGCGTCATGTTCACCGATTCATCAGCAACATCCACGTCTCGGATGCGACTGTTGGATGCGGAGAGATTCTCCCTCGTGGTGGCCAGGTTTCTTACCGTGCTGGCAAGTCTGTTCTGGAATGCACCGAGTTTACCTCGCTGCTCAGACAGATTGGTTATCGCTGTATCGATTGCGCCAATGGCAGACAGGGCTGCTGACGCCGTGTTAATTGTTTCGCCGGCAACATTGCCCATGTATGATGTATCCGCGGACACATCTCTGAAATCAACGGTCATTTGATCGTTGGCAGCGGAGGTACCAATGCCCACCTGAAGTGTAATAGATGTGTCACCATTCAATAGAGAAGCACTGTTGAAGGACGTGGCATCAGCGATTCTTGTAATTTCGGTGGCCAGTTGCTGAAATTCCGTATTGAGAAATCCTTTTTGGGAAGAGTCTGTGGTTCCGTTGGCAGCCTGGATGGCCAGTTCACGCATACGGATAAGCATGCTGGATATTTCGTCCATGGCGCCTTCTGCGGTTTGCACCAGTGAAATTCCGTCGTTCGCGTTGCGTTCCGCTTGTCCAAGACCGCGAATCTGTGCTTTCAATTTTTCGCTGATGGCAAGGCCTGCTGCGTCATCTTTCGCTGCAGTAATTCGCTGACCGGAAGACAATCTGGCCATGCTCGTAGAAAGATTTGCAGTGGTGTTGGAGAGGTTACGCTGGGCGTTAATCGCCATTACATTGGTGTTAATTACCATTCCCATTTTCTTTCCTCCGTGAAAGCCGACCAGGTAAAGCCGGGGAGCAATCCGTGCTCCATATGACGCGTCAACCGCTGACGCTCCGCCTGCAAGTACATCAAAGCATCCGTGCTTTTTTCCCCCTCGCAGGTTTCACAAACTACATCGGCGTGTCCAATGGCGTCTTGAGTGAAAAAAGAAAAAAAACGCATTTTTTTTCACGAATGGGTCGGCTTCGCCAACTCATTTGTAAATATCTTCATTAATACAAATCGAAGAGCAATTCATCAACTGCGGACGAATAGCGATATTCCCAAACGGCATGCCCAAATATAAACCGTGGCGAATGTCTCAACGGAGGCCGATGTCTTAACAGCCCGATACACAACTCATTTCACGACTGACTCGGATTGCAAAAGAGACATATCTACCGACGTCACTCAATTTCCAATTAAGCAAACGATTTCAAGCAATTAACATAAAACTGCCGTTGTCGGCATGGTCATTGCATTTCGAACGCGCTGGAGAACGACATGATACAGCTATTACTATTTTCAGAAAACACGACGACAAATACCAGGCTGAAGAACATTCTGAAAGCGGAAGGGATAGACACAAACATATCCGACAGTTCTTCACCCGAAAAAACACTGCAGACATTATCTCGAACAAAATTCGATATGGTGGTTTTAGAAACAGCCAATCAAAGCATTAACTATCTGAAATTACTGCAAAAAATTAAAATGCTTCATCCGTCGGTGCCCGTTTTAATGCTCAGCATGGACAATACACGCACCTTTGCACTACAGGCGATGCGCCTCAATGCTCATGGATTTCTTACAAAAGACAGTATGGGGTTGGAACTGGCGGATGCAGTTAAATCAATCAGACTGGGGCGTTGCTATATGACAACCGCTCTTACCGCATAAATACATTAATTGTAAAACCGAAACTTCATTGCTGAAAAAAACAATCTCATTATTTATATTAAGTGGCGAGTGTTTGAGCAAAATCAAACATTGTATTCCAATAAATCCAAAAAAACTGTGGATTGTTCCACCTTCCTAGCCATTTCACCTCTGATTTGATCAATATCATTACGCCCCAGACCAAGACGTTTAATCAATTCACTATCGAAATCCGGATGAATCAGATCGCCACTGTCTCCAATTTCATTTCGTTTGCATATGGTATTTGCCAGAATAACCACGTCGACCTCCGGCTGCAGATTCTTTGAAACAGTGCTCATTCGTAACTGATAATTCAAATGGTGCATTGCGATGGCCGCACGCAGCGCCATGGGAAGTCGCCACTTTTCAGCGAGAACGCTGCCTACTTTGTCATGCGCCGGCAATCCGAGCTCTTTTTCTGCCTGCTTGATAGGAATTCCATCCCGATGGGCATGGGCCACTGCTTCGCTGAATTTTTTATTGGCCACTTTGGCCAACCCCAGTTTTCCCAGATCATGCAATAATCCTGCGGCGAAAAGTTCTTTGGGGTCTGCGATTCCCACTCGTTCGGCAATAATCTCTGACGCAATGGCCACGCCAAGAGAATGTTTCCAGAATTCACGCAAATCCATCCCCGCTTCCCCGCCCAGTCTGCTGAATTCCATTACTGAAACGCCCACAAGAATCTGATAAATGGTGTTGTACCCAAGGAATCGAACCGCCTTTTCTATGGTTGAAACCCCCCCTCTGATGGCATAGTAAGGAGAATTCACAAGACGCAGTACTTTGGACGTGATTGCCTGATCGGCTTTCATCAACTCGGTAATCTGTTTGGGATTTGTCGACGGATCCTCCAGCAGTTTCGCAACTTCGATAGCCACCAGAGGCAATGTAGGCAATTCCGCTACCAGAGCCAGCGCTTCAAGAAACGGATCTTTCTTTTTCATGGGACGATGACCTCGCTCACATCAGCCAGTTCCGGTGTCATCCACAAAATCCGTCCCGGATGTCCCCGCTGTATCACTGCCGGTGTCCGATAGCGAATCGGAATCCGTTGCAGTATCCTTTGACTGACTGGTCGTCTCTGAATCGGAAGGTTCATTACTATCGGTATCTCCCCCGCTATCCGCGTCGGCTGACCCTTTCTCCCAGCAGTAGCCAGCTTCGCAATAATAACCCGCTTTGCAGTCGCTGTTGCGCACACAATCCCCCCCGCACGCCCAAATCAGGCTTCCAGCAATAAAAAAAGTAAAGCACGATTTGTGTGTTTTGCAATGCATTAGAACCTCACGCGTATTCCCGCATTGGAATCCAGCTGGATCAATGCACCGCTTTTTTGCAAATCCGTCCCTAAAAAGAAATAGTCCACAACCACCTCAGCAAAGACGCCAAATTTCTCATCAAACCGCCACAGAAATCCACCTCCCGCCTCAACTCCAAACAGTGAAAAGGGTGCGACCACCAGAGGCGCCCCTGCCAATGCGTACCACATCAAAACTTCCGGGCCCGACGTATACCGGATTTGCGGCACGATCCCCACAGATACCCTCCCCTGCACCTCGGCCTGCAATCCCACTCCCAGTTCATACTGAGGTCGCTCATCGTTGGCGTATAAAAAATCCAAATCCAGATAGATGGGACTTGGCATGACCACCGCATGACCATCTCCTGGACCAAATGAGAGCCCGGTTCCCAGACTGGCAGCAGTATCGTAAACGGGCCTTTGGGCCGTAACTACCGAAGAGTAAGCCATGCAGACTACAAATATCAGCAGCGCAGCAGTAAAACAGTTTCGGTATTCTGGTGTACCATGTTCCATAAATGAACAATTAAGCAAGGAATATACCAGACCAACCCAAACAAAAAAACTAACAATTATATATAATTGCAGGATAAAATCAGGACCGCGACAAATCGATTGGCGTCAGCGCTGTGACGAAGCGTCATTTTTTTTGGGGGGCGTGCTTACGGGGCGCGTTTGACTGACATCGAGGGCATTCCCCTCTATTCTGTTGAGCAACACTGCTGCCATGCGGTACTCGAAAAACGCATAGAGATTCGAATTTATCACATTTTTCAAGAGTTTTTTGGCGCCATCTGATTTTCCACCAACCACAAGCAACAAGGCTTCATAATAATCCGCTTCCACCTGCTGTCCTTTGTTGACCGCTGATTTTCTCAATGCAGAGGCATCAATGGCGCCAATGAAAAACGATGCCAGCTTATCCTGCCAGCTGTCATCACTGGTGTTGGCAAGGTATCCGGTTGCCAAATCAAATGGTTTGTCCTCCAGCTGTCTGGACAATCCATCCACCCAGATAGAGAAATATACCTTCCACATAGCTGCCAGCATATCCTGATTGAATGCCAACTGGTAAAACTCCTTGGCGTCCTCCAGCCGCTCATTGATGACCAGGAAAGATATGATTTCCGCATACGAAGGCCGTCTATCGGGCGACAGTCGAATGGCTTCTCTGAACTTATCCATGGATTTCTCCATATCCCCCACACGTGACAGCAGGACCCCCTGACGGATGGAGATAACCGGCGCCTGTTCCATTGGGTAATCCGCTTTCTCCCATCGCTTGAGTGCAAGACGATAATCCGCCGTTGCCGACGCCTTGTCGCCAAGCGCCAAATAGCAATCTCCCCGCTGTTCGTACATCATTGCGCGCCAGTAATCCGCGTAGGCGCCCCCCACCTTGTCTTTGGCATTCATGGTCTGTGTCAGATAATCCACCGCCCGCTGATAATCTCCGCGCCAATAAAAGATCTCGGCAATTTTTGTCACCGGAGTGGGTCTGCTGGGCCAAAACTCATGAGCCATCTGGAACCATTTTTCGGCGGTATCAATTTCGCCGTCATCAAACTCAATGATGGCTGCTGTTTCAATCAGCGATGAAGCGGAAAAGAGTACATCCTCATCTTCCAGCTTCTTGTCCATAATGGTCTGAATAATTTTTTCGGTCTGTTCGAGCGCAATGCGCATCTCTGCACGATTTTCCGCTTTGTGAATGCGGTAAAGCGAATCCTGAACCAGTTCCATTGCCTGTACCAGAGAGGCGCCGCTATCGAGGAGAACTGCTTTGGCAAAAAAATCAATCGCCGCCACCTCCCGCTCCATATTGGAGAAGAAGCGGCCAACACAAAGATTGTAGCGTGGTTCTCTGGGAGCCAGATGAAGGGCGCGCATACAGGCACGCATACCAGCCACCGGATCGCCTGGGCCAAGCAACTGCGCCAGTTGATGGTAATTGTGAGCCAGGTTTTTTCCGTGCTTGAGTTGAGACAAAATAGCCAGAAGCTCCTCTTCGATTCCATCGACCACGTCCAGCTCCTGCATCACATCCAACACTTCTTCCAGATAATCCCCCACAAACCATGCGTGAACAAACTCCTTGCCAATCCCCCCCTGGGAAATGACAGAATGAAATAACAGAGGCGAGAAACGACGTGAATCTCCAGCAAACATTTGCAGGAACTGCACCACCGCTTTTTGACGCCCCGCCAATGCAGCCGCCAGACGCTCCAGCAGGGTTTTGTGCGGAACCAGCGCCGCCGCCTCGGAATACATGGCCGAAAGCGAACTGTACCGCTCGATGGGGTCTCGTATTGTATCCCGAACACTCTCTGACCAATCCAACAGTGACGTGAATCGCGTCTGGTAATCCGTATTCTCCGGTTCGGCCATGCTCAAAAAGGTCAGGCCTGCCAGAACAAGCGCCTCTTTGCCCTGCGGCTCAAATTGTTGCACGACCCATTGTGCCATTGGCACCGCGTCAAGAGAGACATTTCCGTTGCGGAAATCCAACGGTTCGTGCAATGCCAGCGCTAAGTGAAACTCCGCCAGTCGCCCTTCGATATCGTCCGGTTCCAGCCCTTCAAAAATACTTAGGTGATACTTTATGAGTTTATCTCTAAGTACCTGTCTTTCCGGATGATTTTCATCCAAAGAAAAAACGGTCGTTTCTTCTATTTTCACATTCTCCGACGTAATTTTGTCAGGAATAGAAACAGGTGAATACGTGACATCACCGGGTGCCGGAACAGTTTTTTGTTTTTTCGAAACGGCGCTGGCGCAACCAACCGCAACGAAACCGGCCCATATACAAAAACAAATAATACATCTTTTTATCATGGGCGCAGTTTATGGGGAATCTCGGGTTCGCGCAAGCCAATAAAAGTACATTATTTTCGTATATTCATCTTCGTCTCTGGCATTCTCCATCATTCGCATCTTAATTTTTCAGGGTCTTTGTCGAATTTTATGCAGAAAGGGCTTCTCCAAAAAATGGATAGAAATGAACAGGATTGGCAGCTGAATATGATCCCCAGGGTATTGCTGGCAGATGACAGCATCTCAAATCGCATACAGATTAAGCGGTTGCTGAACGAGATCGATATTCAGATAATGGAATCGGAATCTGGTCTCGAAACAGTTCAGCTCGTTTCCAGATACGAATTCGGCGCCATTTTACTGGATATTCACATGAAGGATATGAGTGGATTCGAAGCGGCTGAAATGATAAAAAAAACAGGCGCCGCAACCTACACCCCCATTATCTTCCTCTCCGGCCCCGCGTTGACTGAGACAGAAATGGTCCGTGGATACGAAACAGGTGGCGTGGACTCCATCCGGTGGACCGATTTGCCCGTTGTTTTACCTGCCAAACTCAATTTTTATCTCAATCACTACAAACAGCGCAAGGAGCTGGAATCCGCCAATCGAACCAAATCTGAATTCCTGTCCAACATGAGCCACGAACTGAGAACTCCGCTCAATTCCATTCTGGTGCTGGCACAGCTGCTGGCAGACAATTCAGAACACAATCTCAATGAAAAGCAACTGAAGTTCGCCAATACGATATACAGTTCCGGAACGGATTTGTTAAATTTAATTAACGACATACTTGATTTGTCAAAAGTGGAATCGGGTATGATGCAGTTTGTTATCGACGAAGTTGAGCTATCTGGATTTCTTAAGGATGTGGAACGCAAAATTACCTATACGGCCGGCGCCAAGGGTCTGGACTTCAAAGTAACACTCGAAAAGAATCTACCAGACACAATCCAGGTGGATGGCGTCCGTGTCCATCAAATCCTGAATAATCTGCTGTCCAACGCCATAAAGTTTACCGACAGCGGTTCAGTCGTGCTGCGCGTATTTTGCCCGGATGAAACAATTACCACGGAAACACATCAGATTCTTAGCGGAAACGCGGTGGCTTTTTCTGTAACAGACTCCGGAATCGGCATTCCTGAAGAAAAAAAAAATCTCATCTTCGAGGCATTTCGGCAGGCGGATGGCAGCATCAAGCGCAAATACGGCGGGACGGGGCTTGGCCTTTCCATCTCAAAGAAACTTGCGAGCATTATGGGCGGAGATCTGTTTTTTGAAAGCATCGAAGGTCAGGGAAGCACTTTTACGTTGTATTTACCCCTGGCGCCATCCGGTATCCGGAAAGACGATACTGTTCTAGTAGCGATAGAGCCTCCGGAATCCAATCGCGCACTTCAATCGGTCAAAGACGTGAACAATTCCATCCCCCCGGCGATGGTCACCCAACTCAAAGGGAAGAGGGCCCTTTTGGTCGAAGATGATATTATAAACATATACGTCATGCTCGCCCTTCTTGACAAAGTTCAAATGGAAGCCGTTGTTGCTTCCAATGGCATGGAAGCCCTTGAAAAATTAAAATCGGAAATGGTGGATTTGGTGCTGATGGATATGATGATGCCCGACATGGACGGCTATGAAGCCACTTCCAAAATAAAGTCACAACCCGAAACAGCCTCTTTGCCGGTAGTGGCCGTTACTGCCAAGGCCATGAAAGGCGACCGGGAAAAATGCTTCAAGGCTGGCGCAGACGGATATGTCACCAAACCAATACTCGCCAGCACATTATTTACCGAAATATTTGAATGCCTGAACACCTCCCCCAAATAAATAATTAAAAAAACCGCTGATTTTTTGTTTCATTTCTGGAATAAGAGTGCCCTCTGTTTGTTGTACGAATCAAATTTTCAAACTCATCTGTCACGATACAGGAGGAGGAATTGAATTCATGATAGACGCGAAGAACCTAAGTAAGCGGTATGATGCCGTTGAAGCGGTGAAAAACGTAAACGTAGACATTAAAAAAGGTGAAATCGTGGGACTTTTGGGCCAAAACGGCGCAGGCAAAACCACCATGATGAAAATGATCACCGGCTATCTGGAACCCACCGAAGGTACGGTGCTTTTAGGGGGGAAGGACGTGCTGGAAGATCGCATCGGAGTGCAGCGTCAAATCGGATATATGCCCGAAAATGCACCGCTCTACCCGGAAATGCTGGTGCAGGAATATTTGCAGATGGTCGCAGATCTCCGTGATATTCCGAAAGAAAAGCAGCGTTCGATGATTATCGAGGCTGTGAAGGCCACAGGCATTGAAAAATTCCTGACACGTCCAATTGGCACTCTATCAAAGGGATATCGTCAGCGTGTGGGCATTTGTCAGGCGATTCTTCATCAGCCGGATGTGCTTATCCTCGACGAGCCAACCAACGGGCTTGATCCTGTTCAGATTATTGAAATTCGTGGACTAATCAAAAATCTGGCCCAAAAGAGCACCGTTATCGTATCGACTCACATTTTGCAGGAGATTGAAGCCGTCTGTGACAGGGTGCTGATTCTTATCGACGGACAGCTCGTAAAAGATGCGCCATTGAAGGAGTTCCTTACTTCCAATCGCATTAAAATTTCTCTTGCGGACAGCGTGAGCAATTCCGATGTGGAAATGGTGAAAAACGAAATCAAATCGATTGGTAAAATTTCCAAAGCCGGCGCAGATCCCCAACGCAACGGATTCACCATATGGGATTTGGAATGGAACGGCAGTTTGCCCCCCATTCCCGAACTGCTGAATCTGGCCGCGTCTCAGAAGTGGCCGGTGGGATTCGTAACCGCCAACCCGCCCACGCTGGAGCAGGCGTTCAACGCACTGATGATTGAACACGCAAAGAAGAAAGCTGAAGCGAAGAAGGAGGACGCTGCATGAAACCTTTGAAAACCATTCTTGCAAAAGAACTTCGTTCGTACTTCCTTTCGCCTGTTGCGCTGATATTCCTCGGAATATTCCTGGTGGTGAACCTTTTTGTGTTCTTTACTTATGCCACCTTCTTTGCACGCAATATCGCAGATGTTCGCCCAATGTTCGAATGGCTGCCCATTTTGCTTATCTTCCTTGTTGCTGCCATCAGCATGCGCAGCTGGAGCGAGGAACAGGCGGGCGGTACACTTGAAATCCTCATGACCATGCCCATTCGCACCTGGAATCTGGTGCTGGGTAAACTGGGCGCCGGTATGATACTGGTGGTGATAGCGTTGCTGCTCACCCTGCCCTTACCCATCATGGTTTCCGTGCTGGGGGATATGGATGCCGGCCCGGTTGTGGGCGGATATGTGGGAGCGCTGTTTTTAGCGCTGGCGTACATGTCCATCGGTATGTGTGTCAGTTCAAAAACCAATAATCAAATCGTATCGCTCATGGTCACCGCGGTGATTGGCGCCCTTTTCTATCTCATCGGTTCGGACACGCTCGTATCTTTTGTAAGTGCCGACACGGGCGATATACTCCGCGCTCTGGGCTCCGGCAGCCGTTTCTACAACATCGAACGCGGTGTGCTCGATGTGCGCGATGTATTCTACTACACCAGCATTTCCGTGTTCTTTGTGGCTCTGAATATTTATTTCATTGACATGAAGCGAATGGACACCCAGATGGCGCAGGGAAAATCCAGAGCGTTCACCAAAAATGCCACTGTATTTCTGGTCGCCTCCAATATGGTTCTAGGCAATATCTGGCTCGCTCCGGTCAGCAGCGTGCGCGCCGACCTAACCGCAGACGGTCAGTTCTCCATCAGTGAATCCACTGAGCAGATTCTTGCAGGTCTCGATGAACCGTTGGTTATTGCAGGATATTTCTCGGAAAAAACACATCCATTGCTGGCGCCGCTGGTTCCCAACATTCGGGACTTCCTCAACGAATACAAAAACGCTGGTCGCGGCAAAGTCATTGTGAAGTTTGAAAACCCCAATGCGGACGAAGCGCTGGAATCCGAAGTGGCTCAGGCCTACGACATTCAGCCCCTGCCCTTCCGCGTGGCCGCCAGACATCAGCAATCGGTTGTAAACGCGTATTTCCACATTCTGGTGAAATACGGTGACGAATACGAAGTGCTTTCCATCAATGATCTTATTGAAGTGGTTCAAAACAACGAGGATGTGGAAGTAAAACTGAAAAATCTGGAATACGACGTTACCAAGGCCATAAAAAAAGTGAGCAGCGGATTTCAGTCCATCGAGTCGGTATTTGCCAGCATGGCCACACCTTCTAAACTCAGTCTATACGTATCTCCCACCAAATTGCCGGAAGATGCCAAAGAACTGCCCAAATTCATTGAGAAGGTTGCCAGGGAGCTGGAGGAAAAATCCAACGGCAAATTCAAATATGAAGAAGTAAACATGGAAGGCAATACCGCCAAACAGCAGGAGCTTGAGGAGAAATACGGATTGCAGCCCCTGGCGCTCGATCTGTTTGGCGAGCAGACATTTTACCTGCATCTCATTTTGGAGGACGGCGACAAGGTTCAGCGGATTGCATTACAGGGACAGCAGACCGAGGCATCCATTAAAAGCACCATCGAAGGCGCTTTCAAGCGTGCCGCAACCGGATTCATTAAAACCATCGGTATCTTTACCGAGGTTCCCGAGCAGCCGCAGCGCGATCCCCGCATGCCACCCAATATGCAGCCGCCACCACCCAGACCGGACTATCAGACGCTGGAAAAACTGCTGACGCAGGAGTTTAAGGTTCAGCGCGTGGATTTGAAAAATGGCAATGTCCCAGGGGACATCGATATTCTGATTGTGGCCAAACCCGGCAAAATGGACGATAAACAGAAATTCGCCATCGACCAGTATCTTATGGGCGGTGGACCGGTTATCGTGCTCGCCGGCGACAAGCGCATCCAGGCGGAACGTTCATCCGTGACCGCAGTGGACGGCAGTGAAGATCTCAAGGAGATGCTGAAGCGTTACGGCGTCACTATAGAGGACGGTTTCGTGATGGACGCCCAGAATGCCGCGTTCCCGGTGCCGGTGCAGGAACAAAAAGGCATGTTCATGGTGCGCAAAATCCAGATGATGGATTATCCCTTCTTCCCCGATGTGCGTAAAGATGGATTTGCAACGGATAATATCGCCACGTCCGGGCTCCAGAATGTTGTATACAACTGGGGTTCTGCCATCTCTGTGGCCAAAGACCTCAAAGGCGTGGAATCCACGGTAATTTTAAAAACGACGAATCAGGCGTGGACGCGCAACTCCCCAACCGTATTACCTGAGAGCGTGGAATCAGCGGCCACCGAATTCGCGCCGCCGGATGCCCGCGAACAGTACGCACTGGCAGCGGTTATGGAAGGAACGTTCGAGAGCTACTTTGACGACAAGCCCTCTCCGCTGTTTACCAAAGAGAATGCCAAAGCGGCTGCTCCCGCGAATAAAGAAGCGGAGAAGGATGCCGATTCCAACGCGGCTGAAGCAGCAGAAGGCGACGCAGGCCCCGAAGCTGAAAAAGCCGAACCGGCCCCCGAAGCTGAAAAAGCCGAAGCCGGGCCCGCCAAAGACAAAAAAGAAGATCGCACGGGTCGGACGCTGAAAAAAGCGGTTCCCAAAGCGAGACTGGCTGTCGTTGGATCATCGGAATTCATGTCGGATTTGGCGGTACAGCTCAGCGCGCAGGTGGCGGGTAACGTACAGCGCAGTAATTTCCAACTCATTCGCAACCTGGTGGACTGGGCCGTGGCCGATACTGAACTGCTTCAGATTCGAACCGCCGGAACCTTTGCCAGAACGCTCAAACCCATTGACGAGAGCACTCGGAACAAATGGGAATGGGGCAACTACATATTTGTCCTGATTGCACTGTGTATTGTGGTGTTCGTCACCATCACCCGACGACGCAATCAGAAATCGCTTCTTGAGAAGGAGGGCAACTAATGAATAAGACGAACAAAATTCTCATCGCCCTTCTGGCAGCGCAGGCGGCTCTGGCGCTGATCACCTGGACAGCCGTGAAAGACGCGCCGGAAGTCACCAGGAAATCGGCATTTTTCGATTTCAAGGCAAAAGATGTGACCAAAATTGAGATTATCGCCACACAGGGCGAAGAAATTCAACCGGGTATTGTGATGGAAAAGGACGGCGACAACTGGGTCCTCGCTTCTGCGGACAAATACCCGGTTAAAAGCGAAGCGGTTACCGAGTTACTGGATAGTCTAACGGCAATCGAAGTGGACTCCCCCATTGCGACCACCGCAGCCAACCACGCCACATTAAACGTTGCGAAAGATGCGTTCGATCGCAAACTCGTGCTGACCGCCAGGGGCAAAGACGTTACCGTTTATCTGGGGCGCGGCGGCCGTGGCAATGCGCATGTGCGAAAGGGAGAAGACAAGAATGTGTACGAGGCCATTGGTCTCTCCGTCTGGAACATCAATAGCCGTGTTTCCAATTATGTGGATACGCAATATGTCCTGGTAGATGCCGAAAAAGCGAACAAGGTTACTGTAACCAACGCCAAAGGCGCCATGAACATTGTCAAAAGCGGCAGTGACTGGGATATTCCAGGCGCCGTTGCGGCCGCACCCGCTGAAGCGGACACCGATGCCGCCCACGCGGGCACGGATTCTGAACTCCCCAAAGAGCTGGATAAAAAGGGTGTGAAGTCTTTTGTGGAAAAATTCCTGGACATCAAACTGGTTGAGGTCGTGGGTAAAAAGGCCGAAGATTCATATGGGCTGAAGGACGGCGCAAAAGTGGTCATCGAGGCCGAAAAAGATGGAAAGCCGCATACGGTTGAAATCACCGTGGGCGCCAAAGACGATGGCAGCTATCGCTATGTGAAATCCAGTGACAGCGAATACATTGTTAAAGTGGCCAACTACGGCATGGAACCCGCTCAGGAAAAAACCGTGGCGGATTTCCTGAAAGACGCCGCCCCTGAAGGGGAAGAAGCCCCGGCCATGCCGCAGGGTATGCCCATGGGAATGCAGGGAATGGACGGAATGCAGGGAATGCCCCCCGGCATGATGATGGCGCCTCCTCAGTAAACGGCTTTCCCCTGCTCTCCATTTCATCCTGAATCACATATCCCTCCATATTATTTTTCAATGAATGGCCTCAGATGATTTCGCAAAATTCATCACCCGAAAGCTGAAGCGATTATTCAGACTGAAGCGCTGAACAAAGATTCGCCATTCACAAAACGGAATTCCAATGATAACTGAACCTGAACACTCAACCGCCTTTGAAACGGGCTTAAAAAAAAGAAACCGATCCATTGTTCCCCAAAACTGTTCCTATTTTTGTAATTCTCTTAATCATTGCCTTTATGCTGATGACGACGTCCATCTTTGCCAGGAATCTTCCCCGACAATCGATACAGGTGTCTTTGGCTAAAGAAATACCTCACATTGATGGCCTATTGAATGACTCCGTTTGGCAGCAGGCCACGTTCTTTTCGGCGTTTTCGCAGCAAACGCCCACACCTTTCGAAACGCCCTCGGTAAAAACCGAAATCGCTGCCGCATACAGTGCCGACACATTGTACGTGGCGGTGCGTTGTCATGGCGACAGCGCGGAGGTGATCTCCCGATTTGTGCGCAGAGACCGAGACGGGGATTTTGACAAGGTGGAACTTATCCTGAGTCCCATGAACGACGGCGTCACAGCCTTCGGTTTTATTGTGAATCCGGATGGTATGATGCAGGACGGATTGTGGAGTGATGACACTGTGTTCGATCGCAACTGGGACGCCACATGGGAAGTGGCCACCCGCCGTGCCCCGGGTTACTGGAGCGCGGAATTCGCCATTCCATGGGACCAGCTCAGATTTTCGGGCCAATTGACGGAGATGGGATTTCAGGTGAAACGCTGGCAGGCCAGCCGCCACGAATTGCTTGTGTTCAACCCCAGGCCACGGGGTGCGAAGGGAGAAGTATCGCGACTTGGGCGTCTGACCGGATTTCCAAAGCTGTCCCCGCGACTTCCCTTTTCAATGAAACCGGAGCTTGTTCTCAACTATCTGCACAAGGATGACGCGTCGGAGCAAACGTCCCCGGAAGGCGGCTTCTTTGGCGTTGGCGGGTATGTCAAGGCGGGGGTGGCGTCGGGGTGGACTCTGGATTTGGCCCTGAAACCGGATTTTGGTGAAGTGGAGCAGGATGCGGCCCAAATCAATCTTTCCAGCATCGAAACTGTCTATGCGGAAAAACGCCCGTTCTTCCTTGAAAATCGCCAAATGTTTGAGACCCCCATATCGCTTTTCTACAGCCGTCGTCTGGGCGCGAAACCGCCTAAACCCGATGTGGATGACAACGAGACAGTGGTTGAGGTTCCGCTCAATACTCCCATCGTCATGGCATCGAAGCTTTCCGGCACATCCGCGAATGGGAACTACATGGGATTGATGCATGTACTCTCGGCGCCCACCCGCGTGTGGGTTAAAAATGATGATACGGAACGAAAGCGTCGGGAAGACGCCACGTTCTGGACGCACGACAGTGTATTGCGCATCGGCAAACAGTTTAAGAACGGCAGCGACATTGGATTGCTGGCCACCGGACACATCCCTTTGAACCATGCAAATGCCGCATTTGCCGGCGGCGGAGACTGGAATCTCTTTTGGAAAAAGAAGGAGTACGTCTTTAAAGGGCAAATTGCCTGTTCGTCCGTTCAGGATGAAGATGCCGACAATTTCGATACAGGAATGGGAGTTATGACCCGCATTGGACGCCAGAGCGGCGATTATTTCAGGCCCTACCTGCAATACGAATATCGCAGCGTGGATTTCGATATAAATGCGCTCGGATATCTCGACCGAAACGACATCCACAAATTAACGGCGTCATTCGATGTGCTGCTCACCGAAAAACGCAAACTGATTTATGAATTCTATACAGGTATGCAGTTTTATCAGAACTGGAATACCGATGGTCTCAATCTGACCAGGTCAATGACGTTGTATGGAAATATCAAATGGAGAAATCGCATGTGGACGTACTTTGGCGCGTCTGCCAAACTCAGCCACTACGACGATGTGGAGTTTTCCGATGGCCCTCCCCTTAAACGAATCCCAGGCATTCTGGGATGGGCAACGCTGACGACACCCGCGGAGAAACCCGTGGGGGCCAGCGTTGAATGGAATACAGGCACAGATGATACGGGCTACTATTTTATTTTCAAGCCTGCGTTGCTGGTGCGCTGGGGGCGACTGGAACTGGAGCTGAACTACCGACTGGTGCGTGCAAAGGATCGCGAATCCTATGCGGATAAATTTACAAAGGATGATGAAAAAATCTATATTGTGTCAAAGCGAAACCTGCTGGAGTCGGATATTGGTCTTAAAACCACAGTGGCGCTGGCCCAGAATATCTCCTGGGAACTCAATACACAGCTACTCGCCTCCAGGGCGCACTATCACGATTTCAGGCGACTTTTGCCAGACAGTCGTGAAGTGGCCACCAATTATTCCGACAATCCAGATTTTGGAAAAACCATCTGGCGGTTGCAAACGCTGCTGCGATACGAGTTTCTTCCCCAGTCGGTGCTTTATTTCATGTATAGTCGCCAAAGCAACGGCGAACTGGACGCGGCCCCCTACTCCATAAAGCGCACCTGGCAAACATTCAATCAATCCACCGAACAGCGCTTCCTCATCAAAGCCGGCTATTTGTTTTGAAATATGAATATCCGATTAAATAGATGGGCAGCAGCAATCGCCCTCTGGTTCACAGACCTTCAAGCGCCAGGGCCATCAACTGGTGGTCAGAAGGCAACACGCTCGCGGGAGGTGGGGTCTGTTTTTCTTTAATCCAGGGCCAGATGGGTTTGCGCTGTTCGCAGGCGGGCGCGACATCCACTGGCGGGCAGAAAATACGCACGTGAAAATGATCGTTGTGAATGGCGCTGTCTTTGGGCTGATGAAGGATCATCGACGCTTTCTCAATCAGTTCCACATCTTTTCCGGCAGCCAGCGCGTATGCCAGCAGTCTGGCTTTGAGCCCTTTGCTTATAAAAATCCACTGGATGTCGGCATGGTTTGATGACAGCAACGCTTCAACCACCGCCCAGTTTTTGGGCGTGTCAAAGTAGGCGACCGCGTGGTCTCCAACCGCAACGCCCAAGGCATCGTGTTTGGCCAAAACAAATTCGCGGGTACTTTTTTTTTTAGGATTTCGCACAAAAAAAGCCAAATCCACGTCCATCCCAGTGCGATGGGAGTGATGCCCCGATATTCGGCCTCCTCCGTCACCGCTTAAATCCCTTACTTGCAGAACGCTGCCAGGATATGCCGATGAGACATCCCTGGCCACATCTTCCACCAGCGCCGTCAATGCCAGGGAACCATATCGCCTGTCTCTCTGATGATAAAACGCATACCCATCTGCGCCCTCGGCCGGCAGCGCACGGCCCCCCACCAGCACGCCGTTTGACGTACTTCCCACCGGCCCACCTGCTTCAGATGTAATGGCCATCCAGGGCGTACACCCCGACAGCAGTGTTCCTGCGGCAACCAACATGCACACCAAAATGCCACAAACAGACTGAAAACATGGATAATCCCAGCGGAACATACCGAATTTTTAACCCCATCTGTCCGGGATTGCAACCGTATTTGGATTTCGGCATAAGCAGCGTGCTTAAGGGGCAACTCCCGGATTGACATTCATCTTATTATGCGCAACACAGATATGCGTAATCGTTTTACATAAAATATCAAAATTCGTTCTCAATATCGGCGAAATCGGCGAAAGGTTCATTATGCCTAACGAAACACGTCTTAAACAATTTGGTGAAATTATTACCACACTTCAGCAGGGGAAAAACCTCACGCGAAAACAATCTGCCTCGGCCTGGAAGGAAGTAATCGAAAATACGCAGCCCGAACTTCATCAGGGCGCGTTTCTGGCGGCACTCTCCATGAAAGGAGAAACCGAATCTGAAATTGCCGGAAGCTACGACGCCATTTATCAATCCGATACGCAGAAAGTCGACCTGTCCCATCTGGATGCCGTTGAGAACTGTGGAACCGGCATGGATACGCTTAAAACATTTAACATCAGTACCGCCGCGTCCATTGTTGCGGCCGCAGCGGGCGTGCCCATGGCCAAACACGGCGCCAGGGCCATCACGTCCCAATGCGGTACCGTGGATGTGCTGGAGCAACTGGGCGTGGATGTTGAATGTGATGTCCAGACTGTTCAACGAAGCATTGAAAGCGTAGGTATCGGCATCTTCAATGGAATGAGCGCCAATGTTCACCCCGAGGCATTGTTTCGAATTCTGTCGCAAATCCGATTTGGCTCCACCTTGAATATCGCCGGTTCCCTCGCCAGTCCAGCCAGCCCCAGATTGGGGGTTCGCGGCGTGTGGTCTCCCAAAATGGTCCGTAAAACCGCTGCCACCATGGCCACCATTGGCTATCGTCGGGCGCTGGTGGTATTTGGATGGAACGATTCCCGTGATGCCGGCATCGATGAGTTTTCCACCATGGGTCCCTCTCTGGTCGCTGAAGTGCACGAAGATGGCGCCATTGACGAATACGAAATCACCCCCGAAGAATTCGGTATTCCCCGCGTGGCCTACAGCGAAATCGCAGCGGCTGGTAATGTTGTAGCAGCGGCGCGGATTGTGCGCAGTGTTCTGGACGGAAATGGTACGTCTGCCCAGAGGGACATTGTCTGTCTGAACGCCGCTCCGGTGCTGCTGGTGGCCCAAAAAGTGGAAACACTCAAAGAGGGAATCGACCTGGCGCGTCGCACCATCAACGACGGACTGGCAGCACAGAAGCTGAACGACTGGGTGGCCAACCAACAACGCGTCTGCAAAACCGCATAGTTTCCCATGCGCCATTCCACAGTTCAAACGTTCAAATACTGGTGGCTGGCATCCCGAACGCCATCCGTTGTAAAGATCCTGTTCCCCATCATTGTTGGGCTCAGCGCGGGCTTTTCCCATACAGGGCGAGTGCGTCCCGCATATATCGCCTTGGCAATGCTGTTTGGCTGGTTCAACCAGCTCATCATCATTTTCTTTAATGACGCCGCAGATTACGAAGCCGACATTCACCATACCAACGCGTTTCCAAAGTTAATCGATCCCCGGGTACTTCCCAACCGGTGGCTTAGCCGAACGCAGATTTTTTTTGCGGGAATTATCGCCGCATCTTTAATGGCGATGGTCACCGCTATTGCCTGGCTGGGATTTCAACGTCCCTTCGCCCCGCTCTTCTTTGGCGCATCGGTAACATTTTTATGGGCCTATAGTTTTCCCCCCATCAAACTCAATTATCGCGGCTTTGGCGAATTGCTCGAAATGACAGGTGTGGGCATCATTTTGCCATTGCTGGGATATTACTTCTACACAGGCACCTTTTCGCTTCCAATGGCAACCATCATCCCGGTTGCGTTGCTGTCTTTTGCCGGGTCCATTTCAAGTACGCTGAAGCATCAGCCCGCCGACGCCGAAACCGGAAAACGCACATTGTCGGTCATATATGGCCCCAAAATCGCAAGGGTCGTTCTGTTTACCGCAACGGTTCTGGGAATGCTGTCCACCGTTGGCCTGATGTTCACGGGTGACATTCACCCGGCCATACCGGTGATCACTGTGGTATTGCCCTCATTTTTTGTCTGGCGAATGGCAAAGACGTTTCATCAGGCCACCACCGAACACCTGGCAGCATTGAAAGCGTTTAAAACAGCCCTGAACAACATCACATACCTGGTGCTTGCAGGTCTGACCATCGGCCTTATATGGGCGCGCTGATTATCTCGAATCACTCGCGCAGCAAAATCAGGGGAATTATTTTTTTTCGGGCGAAGGCGTTTCTTTTTTGTCTGCGGGAGTCGGTAAAGGCCATTCGTTTGAGAGCGTTTTTTTGTCGAGCGGTTCTCCGGCGCGAATGGCGGCGCGGGCAATGAGGTGACTTCCCACCGGAGCGGTTAGAATGAAAAAGACAATGGCCACGACACACCGGGTCACAACCCCCACTTCGCGGGCATCCAGCGCAACGGCCAGCAGGATGAAGGCAACTCCCAAAGTGGACGCCTTGGTGCTGGCGTGCAACCGCTGGTACAAATCCGGCAGACGCACAACGCCAATCGCGGCAACCAGCATGAAGAAGGCACCAATGCTAAGCAGTATAACAACAATCCAATCAATCCACATCGCCGCCCCCCGGGTCTCGGAGAATTAAAAGGGCGAAGCTGGCGGTGCCCACAAACGCCACAATACCAATTCCAATGGCCACGTCAACCAGTGAATATTGGCTGGTCCACACCGCCTCCACTGCCATAAATCCAACAGCGAGAACAGCCAGCAAATCAATTGCCACGACGCGGTTTGCCATGGTTGGCCCGCGAAAAACGGCTATTGTGGCAAGTAAAATGGCCAGCCCAAGTACAGCCTCAATAACGCCAAACATTGTTATCACGCGTCACCTCCTGGCGGCTCACAGGGAAATGCGTCACGCACCAGCGACGCCAGTTCCATGGACACAGCAGCACGCACCTTGTCCGCGTCTTCGGCATACATATCATGTACGTAGAGCACGGTGCCATCTTCGTTGGTATCGAGGGTCAGGCTTCCCGGTGTCAGAGTTATTCCGTTGGCCAGAACCGTTACACCCACGTGGTCAAGCTGTGCCACCGGAACCGCCAGAATCCGGGGACGCGCACGGGCTGTGGGTGTCAATACGTCAAAGGTCACCCGCACACTGGAGCGCACCAGATCCACCATTTGATGAAGAATCAGACGAATCAGTGGAAAAAGTCGAATCCTTCGTTTTAACGTTTTGTTGGGGGTTGCCACCACAAATAATGTGAATGCGCCAACTGCCAGACCAATTAAGAACTGCCCCGCAGAGAGGCTTCCCTGCAGCATACACCAGAAACCAGCGAGAATAAGAATCCATCTTATGCGACTGATAACCGGTGTCATAATCGGCCTCCCAAAACAGCATGTATGTAGCCATTGGGATTCAACAACTGCAACGCGGCCTCTTCGCAAAAATGAAACAGGGGGCCGCTCATCAATCCAATGGCAATGGTAATCGCTGCCAACGCCAGCATGGGCCAAAGCCGCACAAACGAGCGCTGCTCCGGTGCGAGACGGAATCCGGAGGAGGGATGATCTTTCCAGAAGGCTTCAATCCATATTTTAAACATGGAGTACAAAGTAAAGGCGCCGGTGGCCAATGCCGCCGCGACCACCCACCACAGCTCTCGCTCCACGCCGGCGGAAACAATTCCCAGTTTGGCAAAAAAACCACTAAACGGCGGAATGCCGCTTAGCGACAATGCGGGCACCAGGTACAACAGACCCAGCAGCGGCCAGGCCAGCCACATGCCGCCGGTTTTGCGTAAATCTTCCGAACCCGCGCAGTCGGCGGCGATGCCTCCCACCAGGAACAGGTTGCTCTTTACAACGATATGATGACACAGATAAAAAACACAGGCGGCCAGCGCCAGCGGCGTTCCAATGGCAATCCCCACCACCATGTAGCCCACCTGACTGATGATGTGAAAACTCAATATTCTGCGAATCCCCATTTGTCCTGCCGCGCCCAAAACGCCGGTAATCATGGTCGCCACCCCCAGCACCAGGAGAATTTCATGTCCCAGCACATCGTTGGGCATAATTAACGTGTGCAGTCGAATCAGCGCGAACACGCCCACTTTGGTGAGCAGCCCGGCAAACAACGCCGACACCGGCACAGAGGGCGTATGATAACTTGCAGGCAGCCAGAAGAAGAACGGAAACATCCCCGCTTTAATGGCGAACGCGACCATGAACAGCAATCCCCCCAGGCGAAGCGGACCGGCGCGGTGCTCTGCAACCGCCTCCTGAGCAAGAATGGATATGTCAGCCATATTCAGCGTGCCGGCCTTGGCATACAACAGGCCCAATGCGGTGAGAAAAATCGTGGAACTCATCAGATTTAATACCACATACTTTACCGCTCCCTCGGTTTGCTCCGCCTTGCCTTCGAGCACCAGCATAACAAAGCTGGACAGCAGCATGATCTCGAAGCAAACGTACAGATTAAACAGGTCGCCTGTAATAAACGCACCGGAAACCCCCATCAGTAAAAAATGCAGCAATGGATGAAATGCCGGGCTCAACGCGGATTTGGGCAGACTGATCCAGCTGTACCATGCCGAAGCCGCACCGGTCAGCGCCGTGAGCAACACCATCACCGCTGCCAGACGATCGATGACCAGCGTAATGCCGAATGGGGCCTGCCAGTTCCCCATGTTTGAAACCAGGTAATCCGAGCTGTTCACTTCCACCAGCAGCAGCAGTGCAACACCAATTTCCACTGCGCTGCCCACAAGCGAAAATCCCCGCTGCAGCACTGCCATTCGCCGCAGCAGTGTACAGACCGCGGCTGTGACAAGCGGTACCAACATGGGAGCTGCGACTAAACCATTCATCAGTGGCCCACCTCATCGAGACGATCGGTGTTGTTCAGCTCATCGATGTCATCATGTCCCAATACGCGCATACAGCGATACGCCAGGGCCAACGCGAATCCCAAAAGGGCGAACCCGATTACAATGGCCGTTAGAATGAAAGCCTGTGGCAAGGGATCTGCTGCGTGAGCAGACAA
Organism: Deltaproteobacteria bacterium; assembly: GCA_016935665.1. Classification (GTDB taxonomy): domain Bacteria; phylum Myxococcota_A; class Polyangia; order JAAYKL01; family JAAYKL01; genus JAFGXQ01. The sequence continues at coordinate 23,884 of JAFGQN010000129.1, forward strand.
TGTTGCAGCACCCTCAGCGATAATGGGGACCTCTGTTCCGCGCAGTCCCGACGCCACCAGGATAAGTAGATTGGTGGCATGGCCCAAAAGAGCGATGCCAAGCAGAACCTGCAGCAACCGACGCTGCAGCAGCAGATAGACGGCAGATGCATAGCAGATACCAATCGCAATGGACATTAAGACTTCGATGGGGCGCCTCCTTCTACAGAATCTGTCTTTGCCGGGGTGGCGCCCGTTCTATCCGGGGCCAAAGGAGCGGCTTCCTCGATTTCGAGAGCGAACGTGCTCACCGCGCCGACCACGACGAGATACACACCAATATCAAACAGAAGCGGCGTTCCAGCTTTAAAATAAAAAAGCCCGACATCCGCTTTCAGCCACACGGCTGTTAAAAACGCTTTGCCGGTCAACGGTCCGATAAGTCCAGCCACAAGAGCGACCAGCAATCCCAGAGCGATGAGGGTTGTTGGGTGCAGACGCAACAGTCGCCGTGCCTCGGTGGGGGTCTCGGCCAGCGCCACCAGGATAACCGCGGCGGCAGCCATCAGGCCTCCGGCAAATCCGCCCCCCGGTTCATCGTGGCCTCTCAGCAAAAGAAACAGGGATACCACCACTAACAATGGCACCAGCCAATGCTGCATGACGCGTAAAATAATGGAGGGTAATTTCATTGCACCGGTTCCTTAGTGTTGCCGGATAGCATCTCCGGATTGTGTTTTCGAAGCTTCTGCAGACTGCCCACCAGCACCCCAACCCCCAGCGCAGCAATCCCAAGAACGATGATTTCACCAAACGTATCGAAACCGCGAAAATCCACAAGGATAACATTTACCACGTTATGCCCATGCCCTTTGGTCAACGCATTATCGCCGTGCCAGGCGCTGATTGGCGCGGCGTAGTCGGTGCTGAGTGCGACCAGTGTCATTACAGACATTGTAAATCCCACCAATACAGCAATTGCAACTCGCCCTATCTGGTACCGCTTTTTCGTGATGCGAAAATCCGGAAGATGTCGAAAGCCGATGACCAGGATCACCACAGACAAAATCTCCACCAAAAACTGCGTCAACGCCAAATCCGGGGCCTGACTTGCCAGAAAGAACAATGTGACCCCCATGCCCATTGCCCCCAACGCCGCAATGGCCGGCAAGCGCCTTCGGGCAAGCGCTGTCACCACTGCGGACACGGCAATCACTGCTGCAATTATCACATCGATAATAGGCACTTTGCGAACGACATCCACATCAATAGGCGCCGCTTCAATGATCCATACTGAAAGCAAAAGCACGCAGGCCACCACAACGATGGTCCCCAAATACATGGTCAAACTGCCATTTTGTAAAATTCTGGTCACATTTCTGCCAAACCCAACCGTCCCGTTCCAAATGGCGTCGAAAATACGTGGACCGGAAGGAAGCGCAGGACAAAAAGCGCCAAGCGCAGTGCGTTTCCAAAATGCGAGCCCCCCCCAAAAAACAGCCGCCGTGCTTAGCAGCAATGGCAAATTCCAACCATGCCACAAACTGAGATGAACCGGTGTGACCTCCAGACTGGTTACTGCCGGGCCAACGATATACCTTTCCAGTAATCCAGGCGACACCCCCAAAATCAGCCCAAGCGAACTGATGACCACCATGGGGACCCGCATGGACCACGGCGCTTCGTGGGCATGGGACGCCAGCTCCCGTTTTTTTCCAAATGCAGGAATCAGGATCACATTTGCCGCCACCAGTACAAATGCCATTGCCAGCACGGTGATCAGCCCCGCGACCCAGGGCGCGTAGTTCATCCCCGCCCCCAGGGCATATTCCTTGGCGATAAACCCGAGCATCGGTGGAATCCCAACCATGGACAGCCCTGCAATCACCCCTGTCACTATGGTCACAGGCATCTTCTGTGCAAGACCGCCCAAACGCCTGATGTCACGGGAATGAACCGCATGATCAATACTGCCCGCGACGAGAAAGAGAGGCCCTTTATAGCAGGCATGGGCCAGCAGAAACACCACCATCGCCGTCATTGATTTATCGGTGCCAATGCCAATCAGACCCACCATGATGGCCAACGCACCAATGGTGGAATACGCCAGGAGGGCCTTGAGGTCGGTGGCCCTGGGCACCGCCAGGATTACAAGTATCATTGTTGCCGCAGCGGTAATCACCAGGGTGGGCGTCCAGGCGGGCAGTTCACCAAGGACGTGATGCATGCGCGCCAGCAAAAATACGCCCGCTTTTACCATTGTGGCCGAATGAAGATATGCACTGACAGGCGTTGGCGCGCGCATGGCCCCCGGCAACCAAAACGAAAACGGAAACTGCGCACTCTTGGTAAACGCGCCGAGGCAGATGAGCACAAAGGCGCCGAGCGCAAACGGATGGTCGTGCATCGCCGGCATTTCGGACAGGTTCCACGTGCCTGCCTGCCGCCCCAGAATGACCAGACCACCCAGCAACGCCAGGCCCCCTATCGCAGTAACCAGCAATGCCTGTTTAGCCCCGACACGCGATTCTTCATCCCGATGATTGGTGCCAATGAGCATAAAGCTCGTAAAGCTGGTCATCTCCCACGAGACAAAGAGCATCAGAATATTGTCCGCCACGCTAACGCCAATCATCGCAGCCATAAACAACAGCAACCAGCCAGTGATGGACCCCGTCCGTTCATCCTTGCCGAGATATCCCCCCGCATAACTCATGATACCCCAACCGATTCCGGAAATAATCAGCGCCATAAAAATGCCAAAGGAATCCGCCCGCAGTGCAAAGGTCACCCCCAGCTGTGGCATCCACTCCCGCGTCACGGTCTGCGGATGCCCCAAAATCGCATCGGGTAACATCAGCAGCAAAAAAACGAAAACCGTCAATGCCCCAAGACTTGCCACCCGAGGCCACCACGCGCCCAGCCTGCGCCACGCCAACGGCGCCACCACGGCGAGCAAAACGGGTATCGCCAGAGTCAACTCCAGCAGCATTGCGCCTCCGCCAGTGTGGTTCTGCGAATATGAACGCCGTATATTGTGAACAGTCGATACGTCCGCATAAAATTATATGTCGCCTCATCCGGTATATTCACTTCGAAAAGCGAAATTGTCTCGATAACCGTTTTTTACCTCAATATCACTGCTGCCACCGTACTACAAACACATATGAGCATTAATCAGTGAATTGTCGAGACATCAGCAGCTGTGCGTGTCCGTCCATACATCGTGATCTTAAAGAATGGTCAATTCCGCATCGGCTCCGGCAGAGTGGAATGTGCCGTAAAAAAAAAACGCAACCTGGGCATTGGTCATCCGTTACTACACAGCAGAAACGACGCAGCAACAGACCGCCTCGCTTCTGAAATACGTGTCCGGCACCAATGTTCAGGCACTACGGGTACCCTTTTCCTGAAAACAACGATGTCGGAACGACACACCATATGGCGTAATGAGACTTAACAGGATTGAATGGTCGTTTGGCCCAAACAGGTTGCACAGGCGGCCGTCGTTTGCCCAGGACCATCAAAAAAGACGCAGTGCGTCTGCAAATTTAAAGGAGAAAGAAAATGAAACGATTCATTGGTATGGCATTTATCATTTCCACATTGCTGTCCACTTCGGCATTTGCAACGGACAGACTGCACATCGACAGTTTTGCAGATGGCAACATGATTTCTGAGCAGGGAGGCTGGTGGTATGTGTACAACGATGCGCGCAACGGCGGAAATACCGAGGTGACGCCCCTGGGCACACTGACACCCACAAAGGGCACGGACACTCAGGGATATGCCGCATATGTGGAAGGCACCACTGGCAATCGACTGGGATGGGACTATTTCGGTTTTGGTGTCACCTTCACTGCCACTTCCGGGTGTCCCAAACAGGACAAAGTGAACTTAAGCAAATACACCACACTTGAATTCAAAATCAAAGGAAACGCATCGGGCGGTCGCCTCACTGTCGTTCTGCCATACACCGGTCAAACCTGTGAGGGCTATATCCCAAAAACCCTCACCCACTGGGCCGACTATGAGGCCAGCATCACATCGGATGTATCCGAAAACTGGCAAACGGTTCGCTTAAACCTGCGAAATGACTTTGCCCAACCGTACTGGTCAAAAGCAGAAGATATAGTATCCATCGAAAAGGTACTGCAAAACGCCAGCCAGCTTCAATGGCATTTCGCCAGCCCCGACGGTGACACCCTCAGCGTGTGGATTGATGACATTTATCTGTATTAAAAATTCAGGGCGGTCGCTCAGCAGATACCTGGCAACCAATCCACTGGCGTCTCACCTGTTTCACAAAATATTCCCCCGTTTTCGTTTCGAATTTCTGCAACTTCAACGTTTGTTTCAAACGTAAACACAACCGCAAAGAACCCGTCTGCTGCCGAAAATGCCATCCCCCTTGGCGACGTGCAACGGGCAAGGTTCCTTTGGGTGCGCGGCTAGCTTCTAAAACAACCCCCACCGGTTTTAACCGCCCAAAAAGCCCACAAAACTGAATCTCAGCCGGATAAAACCGGTTTTCAAATAGTTCATAATATTTTTGCACCGGTTCAATCCGCCCAAAAACCTCATCAGGCTAAAAATCACCCGGTTCAATCCGCCAAAAAAGTATTCCAAAACCCATTTATCCCAGTCAAAACCGCCCTCAAAACCCGCCCAATTAAACAAACCCCGGTTAAAACCGACCCCAAAATTAGTTCAGGAGGATCAAAACCCGGTAACAACCGACTTTCAGGCCGTCTAACTAAACCAATCAGTGGTTAAAACTGGCCGAATAAATAGTTTGAAGAGTTGAAGGCCAGCGACGACTGGGTTTTGAATAGTTCGAATTAAATAATGAGCGGTTAAAACCGACAAGCAAATAGTTTGGACAGCCAAAGGCTGGTGACAACCGACTTTCAAATAGTTCAAATTAAATTCGCCTTGCTCATTTGCACCCTCAGTAAACTGCCGTAACATTATGGAAAAATAAAGCAGATCGACATTCAGTTAACGATTTGCTGGATACATAGCCTTTGTGGGGAGGCAAGAATATGGCTAGTATTTTTGTGAGCTATGCTCATGTGGACAACGTTGTTCCCGAAAAATACCGACAGCATACAAAGGGATGGGTTTTGGATTTTGTGGAAGAACTCAAAATCCAGTTGGATAGGAAACCTATTCGAAATGGCAGTTATCAGATATTCACTGACGGTTTAATGAAAGGCTATGATGTTGTAGAATCCAAACTAAAAGAACAGTGTGAGGAGGCAGATATCTTATTGCTTGTAATGTCTGAAGGCTACTTGAATTCTGACTGGTGCAAGCGCGAACGAGAATGGTTCTTACAATATGTTGCAGATTACTCTGGAAAGGTTTTTTTAATTGAATTAGAGCCGACAGAGCGGGAAAACTGGCCTGATGAATTTAAGGGACTACAGGGGTACCCCTTTTTTGAACTAGATAATGGAAATCCTGTTACTCTTGGTGAGCCGTCATGGAGTTTTGTGGATCCCAATATAAAATATCATACAGAAGTAAAAAGAATTGCCGCAGATATCGCGGATAGATTAAAATGGTTACATTTTTCTGGTGAGAACGACACCTTTGATTACCCAACCATTTTTCTTGCGGATCCCACCGATGATGTAAGGGATGATTGCGAAAAAGTGTACCAATTTCTTAAAAAAGAAAATGTTACCATTTTGCCGATTAGTAGTTTCATTAGTGACACAGAAGGATTCAAGAAACAGGTAAACAACGATATTCGAAGAAGCCACATTTTCGTTCAGCTTCTTGGCAAATATACCGGGAGAAAGACGCCCGAAATGCCGGATGGTAAACCTTATTACCAATACAATTTGGCAAAAACAATTAGTGAAGAATCCCAATTACGTATTGTTCAGTGGAGGAACAGCGACTTAAATCTTAGCGAAGTGCAAGATAATGACCACCGCAACCTTCTGCAGCATGATACTGTACGCAGCGAGTATATAGACCAATTTATTCCTTATTTAAAGAGTGTAATAAAACCATTAAGCTCCCTTCCTGAACCCTCGTCTCTCTATCCTACAAATAATCGCAGAATTATTATTATTTATAACAGAAATGAAAGTGTACCTTTAAATATTACAATTAATCTTGAAGTATTAGGCATCGATTACTTTGTTCAATCGCCCATCGGTATGGAACTTAGACAAATAGTAAAAAAATCGAACGGCGTTGTGATCTACTCCGGGGCGGATTCAAATTGGGCTAAGAATACCTCTTTGCATTGCAGAAAGTGGATGATATCGACTGACGACGAAAACAGACCTCACGGGAACAATGAGTATGTTGTATCTGACCAGGAAAACGCAATAATAATTTTTCGGACAAATGCATTTGATCCAGCGCAACGAAACGAACTGTCGAAGATTGGAGAGGCCAGACAATGAATACAAAAAATCCATATCCAGGTCTTCGGCCGTTTCACCGCGATGAGGCAGATATTTTTTTTGGACGCGATTCTCATATTGCTGACCTGCTGGAGATGCTTCCTGAAAAACGATTTTTGGCGATTATTGGCGCATCTGGCGCAGGCAAATCATCTTTGATTAAAGCTGGCATGATTCCGGCTTTGAAAGCTGGTTTCATGTTAAATACAGGAAGCCACTGGAAAATTGCCGAGATGCAACCTGGTGACAGGCCCTTTGAAAGGTTAGCGGAGGCTGTATTCCACTCTCTGATTAAACCTCAGGACAACACTGCATCCCACGATACCAAGCAGGAAATAGCCGGGATAGCTTCGGATTTGCGTTGTGGTCCACGAAGTCTTGTTAACATATTGCGTAAACAATTTACATCCACCAAGGAGAATATTCTTTTACTTGTTGACCAGTTTGAAGAGTTGTTTCGGTACAGTACCAGTAACAAAGGTGCACCTTTAAAAGATGCCGAAGCATTTATTGCACTGTTGCTCGAGACCGCAGGAGAACTTGAAGTCCCTTTATACATTGTTGTGACCATGCGGGCTGAATATATTGGTGAGTGTTCGCAGTTCCAGAATCTTGCTAAGATTTTAAGCAGAAGCATGTATGTCACCCCTATGCTCACACGCGAACAGCTTCAAGAGGCGATCATTGGGCCTGCCCGTATGTTCGATAGCGATGTGGAACCAGAATTGTTGAACGATCTGCTAAATGAAATAGATCGAAAACAGGATGACCTGCCAATTTTGCAGCACGCTCTTATGCGCGTGTGGTCCAAAGTTAAAAAGACATCTGAGAAGCCCATATTAACACTAAGCGCGTATGATAAAATTGGTCGCATGAAAGACGCCGTCAATCGGCATGCAGAAGAAATATATGAAAAACTGGACGAAAATCAGCAGAATATCGCCACAGAAATATTTTGCATTCTGTCGGATAGCACCAGTCCAGGAAAGGATATGCGGCGACCGTCTCTATTAAGGGATATAGTTGCCCAAATTAATGCTTCCCTTAAAACCGGTGTTTCATTTAAAGATGTGCGGGCAGTGATAGACTTTTTTAGAAAACCCGAATGTGGATTTATAGTTCCCGGTCCTGATCAGAAACTCAATGAAAATGATATGATTGACCTTAGTCATGAAAGTCTTCTCCGTATCTGGCATAGGTTGAAATACCATATTCATTGCAGCAAACAGCCCACAATTTGGTCGGAAGAAAAGATCAAGGATTGGATGAAAAAAAAATCATATGAAATAAGTGAACGCCGCGCTGTCGAATGGCATTCAAAATTGCCGGTGCACAGAATCCTGGAGCTTTATTCCAATGAATTTCCAGCACAGATGGACGACCATTTGGTTTCGGATTGGCACCACGCGGAATTATACTTGGCGGCAGATGTGTTGGATGGCAGAACTAAATTGGACGATAATTTCGAGCCGACCTATTACTCGGAAATTGAAAATATTTGGTTGCAGGAAGTAAAAGAATTAAAAGCCTATTTCAACTGGAAGAAGGATGGTCATCAAGGGTATGCGGAAAATTATTGGAAGGCCTGCGAAGAGCTGCGCAATATGCTAACCGGTTTTAGCAGGAAGGTAAACAGCATCAAGGCATTTGAACCCATCAAGCAACACATCAGGCGTTATCAGACAGATGGAACTGAAAAGAATAATCTTTTGAATGCCAAAATAAGTAGGCTTCGCCCGTTCGGTCTCTCCGCTGAACAAAGTAACAGAATTGCAGAAGAATATGTGACAGATTTCTATGGCAAAATCACTGATGCCGCGACAACTGGTGAGGATAAAAATGCTACCTGTAGTGTACTTCACGCGCTCGGATTCTGCCCAAATGGGCCCAATGATGATAGCAGCAGATATAATAATGCCATCGTAAATTGCTTCGAAATGACAATATCCATTCAATTCCTAAATGCAAATTTGGTTGACCGCATTCTGACCACCGGTTGATTTTTTTGTTATCAGATAGTTTTTGATTGCCCCAAAGGTAGGAATACATAAGAGATCGAAGCAATGGAGAAAGCGGCGCAAGGTGTACAAATGGCTGATTTCTTTTTCATCAGTTACTCGTCATTCGATGGAAAAAAGTTCGCTGCAGATCTGACGGATAATCTTGAATCAGGTCCCCCAGAATTCTGTATTTGGCTGGACGCACGTTCTCTTCGAGGCGGTGAAGACTGGGATGAGCAACTGGTGGAAGCAATTAGGACATGTAAAGGAATGATTTTTGTGATGTCGGAAGACAGTGTCCGCAGTAACTCTGTCTGTAAAAATGAGTGGGTGCACGCTCTGAGATATAAAAAGCCTATAATACCAATTCGTCTGGACCGGCATGCGGAATTACCTTTCCGTCTTGGTTCCCGTCAATACATTGACTTTGCAGATTCATATAGTTCAGGGCTCGCACGACTACGAAAGCATCTGAGCTGGATGGACTCCCCGGAGGGACAACTTCTGAGTCTCAGGCACCGCTTAACGGATGCGGAACGCGAGCTACCGCGCGCCACCTCCGCGCGGCAGCAACACATCAAGGATGACATCGACGAACTGAAACAACAAATATCTGAAATGGAGCGATTAATCCACGATCCCAAGGCTGCGGAGCAAAGAGTTGAAGACAGCATCAAGACCGGTCTGGAAGCTGAGCGCAATCCTGCCAAACCGGTCAACGAATTCTCACACGGCAAGTTCATTAATCCACGTCCATTGACTGCCCCGACATGGTTTCAAGACCGTCATGTCGAGACTCGGCAGATTGGAGAATTCTTAAAAGACGAATCATTGCGATTGATAACCATTGTTGGGCGTGGCGGCATTGGTAAAACAGCTATGGTGTGTCGACTGTTGCACTCGCTGGAAGGTGGCAAGCTTCCCGATGACGGCGGGCCACTAATGCTGGACGGCATTGTTTACCTCTGCGCTGCCCATTCGCTCCACAGGCCAGATTTTCCAAGTATATATGCGGGATTGGCCAAACTGTTACCGGAGGAAGTGAGCAAGCAGCTGGATTCCGAGTATAGAAATCCCTGTAAACCTACTCGGGAAAAAATGGAAGTTCTGCTGCAAGCCTTTCCGTTCGGCAGGACGGTCGTGCTATTGGACAGTTTCGAGGACATGCTCGACTGTGAGACCGGACAAATCAGCGATACTGAATTGAGCGATGCCATGCGCGCCTTCCTGGAACTGCCGCCTCACGGCATCAAAATCATTGTTACAACAAGGAAGCCTCACAATCTCGCACTGGTGCAACCAGGGCGGCAGCGTCGCATGGACCTTGATATAGGATTGGGACATCCATTTGCCGAAGATATTTTACGAACTATGGATGTAGATGGTAAAGTGGGATTGCGGGACGCGCCAAACGATCTCCTTGCTGAAGCACGCGAGCGCACACTTGGCTATCCTCGCGCCCTTGAACACCTGTTTGGTATCCTTTCCGCTGATCGTGACACATCGTTACAGGAAATATTAGCGGATACCCAAAAGCTTTTACCTGAGCAGGTAGTAGAAGTCCTCGTGGGCGAAGCGTTCGATCGCCTCGATTTAATCAGTCAACGCATCATGCTGGCACTGGCGATCTATCGTTATCCCGCCTTTCCCGCTGCCATAGACTACCTGTTACAGCCATATGTCGCTGGTATAAACAGTAAACTGGTGTTGAGCAAACTCGTCAATATGCAGTTCGCACGACGCGATGCGGGTCGATACTACCTGCATCAGGTCGATCGGGACTATGCCATAAGCCGCGTAGCAGAAGGTGATATTGGTAACCGCGACGCCAATCCCCCTCCGCTGACACGATTCGCATTGTGTCACAGAGCGGCTGAGTGGTTCAGACTCTCCCGTAAACCGCGCGAGTCATGGAAATCCATCGAGGACCTGACCGCGCAATTCTCCGAATTCGAACTGCGCTGTCAGGGAAAAGACTACGACAAGGCAGCGACAGTACTGCTCGAATTCGATTCTGATTTTCTGTACCTTTGGGGACATTACCGATTGCTAACAATGTTACATGAGCGACTGCAAGGGAATCTTACCGAACCGCAGCTTGCTCTAGCCAGCGCAGGGAGCCTTGGTCTGGCCTATTCCAGGATGGGGGAAGTTCGCAGGGCAGTCAGTTTTTTCAAACAGACTCTGGAGATGGCACAGGACCAAAATGACCCACAGAACAAAGGGGCATCGCTAATCAACCTCGCAAATTGCGTATCCACCCTCGGTGAGATTTCCCGTGCTATCGAACTCTATCAAGAGGCCCTTGTTATTGCTGACAAATTTGATGACCACAAAGGCAAAGCCAGGTGTCTTTGCTGCATAGCGAATAGGTATGCAGACCTCGGTAATCATACGCAATCGATTACATATTACAAAAAGGCGCTACAAATCCAAAATTCATTTGATGATTCAGATGGCAAAGCAATAAGCATCCACAATTTAGGCATTTGCTACACATGCCTAGGCAAACAGGACAAAGCACAAAAATGTTTCTTTGAGGCGCTCACTATTGCGAAAAAAATTGATTACCGCTTGGTTGAAGCAGTGGCAACCGCCGAATTGGGCGAACTTTTCGATAGCAAGGGAGACCGTGATAAAGCGATTCTGATGCTCCAACAGGCCATCGAAATCGCAGACAAAATTGCGTTGGCACAATGTTCGAACGGAGCAAGGGTGGCTCTTGCCTGGGTATACCTGCATAACGGCCAGCTAACGGAAGCCCTCGATTTGGTGACGGCTGCCCGCGAACACACTATAGATCTAAATAAGTATGATTCATTGGCAATACTCGGTCTGATAGCCTTGCGGCAAGGAAATCATACAACAGCAAAAGACACTTTTTCTGAAGCAATCAAAGAGGCTGACCGCCTAATCAGCTTATGCAAAGAACGGTATCACGCCTTTGACATCAAGGGGCTCTCTCATTGCGGTTTAGCCGTTTGTAGCGACGCAACGCAAGTTACCGCAGCAATGAATGCATATTCGGCTGCGCGTGCTTTGACGTCAGGCGCGGGAATTGTCCACGAAGTATTACGACGTTTCGATGCGCTGGCTACGGTTGACATCAATCACATTCTCGCGGGAGTAAGATCAGTTGCCAGCGGAATGCAACTCGGATAGAAAAGTTTTATCGTGGACCGTCGGTTGTGCGCATCAAAGAAGACGGCATTAAAACAAGCTTTTCTCAATGATGCCCTCCTGAACTTCTGTCTCAAATGTTGTCATTCTCTCAGCTATTTCAAGGAAATCGAAATCACAGGCGCTCTCGAAGAGAACGACTTCGGACATGCGATCTTTTAAGTCATTGGCAACGCTTTGACATATTCGTTCTTTATCCGGCGTTATCAGCGCTTTGCTGGTTTTCACTGCTTCCCGGAATTGGATATAGTGTTCATTGAGCTTGCTCTTCTGTGTCTCTCGCATTAGGTTTGCATTCTTGATTATTTCGGAAAACGCCTTGTCATATCCGGCGAGTTCCGGCAGTCCGGCCCAGTCGTCAAGGTGATCACGATGCTCTATCTCCAGCACCATATAATCCTGCGCGTCATATGGCTTGGCGGAACTGATGTCTGCGCCCTCCAGCAAATGACCGTTTTTTAACCAAAGATTGGTAAAATCGACATCGTCCCTTTTTGCATTGATGGCAACGTGGAAACCTGCTCGCAAAGGATTGTTTGAGTAAAAGCTATCGTTGATACCGATTTGCAACTGCGCCTCATCGAGATTTAGGATGCTCTCCACACCCGACTTAACGACTTGTGTAATTGCCATTGCCGTTCCCAAGTCTAAACCACCGAGGCCGGAAATTGTGCTGACAGTGTCCAGCAAAGCCTTCGCCGCGTCTCCTCCAGGCACTGCGTAAAGACCAGCGACAATTTGAATGTCATCACCTAAAAATGCGATGGGTCCAGATAAACGGCAGTTGAACGTTGTGATGCGGTCAACGTTGGATGCGCTTAACTCTTTAAGCTGACCCGGTCCCACAACTTCGTGGACTTCCGTTTTTCGATACATCGTGAATCCGTGAAGGATCGGATAAAATTTTCGCCACAATTTGCGCGAATTTCTAATGAACATTTCGCTCATGCGAACCACGAAGTACGCCTTGTCTTTTTGAAAGACTGTTCCGCTTGGGATATTCGCGATGACCTTGTCATCAGGGATTCGTTGCCAACATTTGTGTTCAGCTTTTTTTTTAAAGATCTCGGTAAATTCCATTATTCGTTCCTTTTATTTCAAAAGGTCCTGCTTCATTTTCTCGACAATTCGATTGATGAGTATTCCCTCGTTGGCCTGCGCTTCTGTGGAGGCAGCGTGGTGAAGCGCTACCAACTCCCAATTTTGATTAAAAACCGGGCTTCCGCTGGAACCATTGTCGGTTGGTGTTCGATAATGCAATAGCTTATCCTTCCGAGAAACCACCAGATTATCCTGCAGCGAAACTTTTAAGCCGAGCCCCCTGGGATGACCGATGATGTTGACCCGCTCATCCTTCTCGGGCATCGTATCCCCAGGCGTGAGAGGTTGCTGCGTGCTCTCCGGCGGGCATTCAAGTTCCAGGAGTGTGGCATCAAATTCCATTGGGGAAGACGTCCATATTTGACGAATCACTTTGCGCTCCATAGCCCTTATTTTCTGATCTGGATCGATAGAACCAAGGAAAAATGCGGTGGTTTGCCCGGACGGTTTAGGATAGGGATACTGTCTCTGGACTTGGGCATCGTCACTACAGACATGTGCGTTCGTTAGCAGCAGAGTCTTTTTTGCGTATTCATCCGAAATACAGCCACCATCGAAGAGGAAGCCAGTGCCTCTTCCTTCCTCATACGCGGACGAACCAAGACGCGCCACGGACTGGGCGCGATTCAATGCTTTTCTCAACCAGTCGATGGACTGGTAACCCGTCTCGCCCCAGACTGCCTCCAATCCGGACAGCATCTGGGGCTTCAATTCTATTTGCGTTGATCCGCCACCGAGCTCTGCGTACCGTGCTGTCATCATGGGCAGGATTAGCTGTCCCGGTTTTTTCTCCTCGCATAACATCCACAGCTGAATCAATTGTCGTTGAGTTGATTGAATGTTGAATGCAGTAAGCCCCTCTGAATCGAGGTACTCCCGGGCAGCTTTCACTGCTTCAGGCGTTTTACCACACGCCAGATACGCTTCAATTAGATTGGCCTTATCCCATGGCTGGGGAGAATCAATGCGTTCGATCGCATCCAAAATGCTCTGTGCGTGTTTCCCGGCAGCTTTTGAGTAAACCATCGAGTTTGATTTTGATATCCGTTTGGCATGGGTTAAAAGCGCAATGTAGTTGACGCCGTGCCACAAGTAGTCCCCAAATAACTGATTGTATGCGTATTCGTAATATTTTATTGCTTCATCCAGGTCACACTTGCGCGGCTCATTAGCGGTTGGATTTGCATTAATGTACAGTTGCTTATATGAACGTCCCAATAGCCCCAGTGTTTCACTAAGCTCCTGTTGAAGTCGCTTCTTATCCAAAGGAGTCAGCTGCCCTTGCTCTAATTCATTCTCCAAATCGTGTCGAAGCTTTTTCAGTTCTCCGATGGCAGTGGTCATTTGTCCTTTTTCAATGCGGGCCTGCGCAAGCAGATTCAGCACCTCGGGGGATGTGGTACCACACGCTTTAAAAGCCTGCGCAACATCAAGCATCTGGTCAAACCTGGCATACGATTTCAGTATCGACAAAACCTTCTTCGCCGTCTGGGCCGGTACTTGACGCGGCATATCAGCAAGCTCCGCGAGCATTTCTGCCGTAGCCTTTTCGGCATCTGTAAACCGTCGTTCGTTTAAAGCTTTTTTCAGTGCATCTGGTGATCTATCGTCATCCCAAGGCATAGCTGGCTTCCTCTGCTATTGACATTTCATCAGCAGTATCATCAAAAGACTACAACTTTAATTATCGCAAATATGCCACTTTTCTATATGCTGTCGAGAAAAACATAATCACCTAAATCACCCCACCCCTGTTGTATATTTTCATGCAACAGGAAAAGCCAAAAATTTCCTCCGTGAGTTAAATCTGGTGACTAATTTCGAATATTCTTTATGAAATATTGAGCCTATCAATACATGGAGCGAGGAACATACACCTCTGTTTCCAACAGAAGATGCAGGAGTGCAAAACACGCGTGCATTGCCATCAAATTCGTTTCATAAGCCCAGCTTCGTTTACGCTGAAGACACCGATACACCCGAATGAATACGCATTGCGTAAGTGCCCGCCGGAAACATGGCATCCCTTTTCCCTTCTTTCCACCGTTTCAACGCATCCCAGTACTGTGAGACAAAATATTTGTAACGACGGTTTGCATTGATTCGCAGCTTTTTTTCCAGGGCGAAGAATTTCGGATTCATGCTTCGCCGCTCTTCGGTGGATTGTGGTTTGTCTGTGTATGATTGCTTTAAAACAGCGTCCATTCCCATGAATGTCTGACGGTTTTTTCTCATTGCGTCCGCAATTTCGTTTTCCTGCGTGGACAATTGTTCTTCAATCCGCTTTTCATATGCGGCAACGCGCATGTTTTCATGCGACACTGGTATATGAATCTGCAGCTTTACCTTTTTGGGCATGGTGCCATCACGTTGAAAATATTTGTCTGGACGCCGCACCGTTCGCGAATGACTTTGTTTGCAAAGCCACACGCCCTTCCACTGCGATGCTTTGGCCGTCAGATGGGCGTTGACTGGATTGATAAGACAATAGACAATTTTGCTCTGGATGTCCTCCGCCGATTCCAGCGGAATAACACTGGTTTTTTCCGATGACCAGAGATTCTCCCATCGACCACGGGAACAGTTCATTGCTTTGGCCACATACTTGTGCACCCATGCGTAAAACTGTGCGATCTTTGTCTCTGGGTCTGATATTACGGCATGCCAGTGATTACTCAGCACACAGGCCGCATGCAGTTGCACCCCTGTTTTTTGAGCCGCCACTGCGATGCAATACAAAAAGATTTGCGTGTTTATCTTTGTCGGCTTCAACCAGAATTCCCGTTGAGTTGTTCGCCGCGTAATGAAGTAGGTTGTATTGGGTAGAAATTGTCGGGGTAATGTCATAATCCCCTATCGGCCGTTTTGATATTTTGTTGCAATTAAAAATTAAAAAAATAACCCGGGAGCGGTTCTTTAGGAGCGGTTCTTTGAAAAAACGTATTCGGCGGAAGCTGTTTTGGTTTGAATTTTTGTTCCTTTTTTGCCCACATCCGCAAAGCAGCAGGGGCCGCAATAAAAATACATTTTCTCTGAGCCGTTTTTTACCAAATTTGCGCCATATCGTTTGTACGAAGGTAATTCTGCATTACCGCCATATCGATATTTCCCTATAGGAAGGGAAACACAGGAGATTCTATGAACAGGCCCCTCTCCGTTAGTTAAAATTGTTTTAACGAAAACATAAACGGGCTCTTGAGGCCCAAACTAACA
>JAFGQN010000130.1 GCA_016935665.1 Deltaproteobacteria bacterium
GCTGAGAGCGGCCGGGCATAAAGCCCGGTCCCTACATCTTTTAGAAAACATTTCATTCTTGCGATTGCCCTGTTTCAGTGGTTGGGCCTGGTTGCTTTTTCAAGCGGATTGTGAGAGGCTCCTCTGGCTTTTTTCCGCATTTTTACGCTTATAAGGAATAACGATTTGATACTTAAAGGAGAAATTGCTCCAGTTGCAAAAGGGCTCAAAGGCTGGGTTCTGAATGCGCAGGCGCCAGGGCAGCGTTTGAAAATGGTGTTGTCCATCAACGGTATTCCCGTTGAAACAAGCCGCAACTGGCGATACAGGTCCACACTCCGTGAGAATGGCACTCATCCCACAGGCAGGTGCGGTTTCCAGTTTGGATATGATGTGTGCAAATTAAAAAGTGGGGACGTGCTCGATATATGCGAAAAGTCATCGGGGACCCGTCTTGAGGGCGCGCCATTTACCTATGCTTCAAGGCCACTCTATTTTATGCATATTCCCAAAACCGCCGGGTCTGCAGTAAATGCGGTCATGATGCGAAAAATGGGCCCACAAAACAGTGTTGTGCATATAAATCGAAACAATCTCAAAAAGGGGCTGTCCCGTGAGATACCGTATAAAAAATTTGTGTCTGGCCACATGCGCATTCACGAGGTCATGACCACGCTCGATATCTCATCCTTTTGTAAAGCGACCCTGCTTCGGGATCCCTTTAAACGCCTCATTTCGAACATCGCATGGTCCAGACGACTGGCCGAACCCGAGATGCAAACGCGTTTCGAATTTCTATCCAGGAAACAACAGACGCAGGCCCTGTATTTGAAGAGTCTGGATTTGGCCAACATGAAGGATATTCAGAAACTCGTTGACAATAAAGATCTCAAAACACATAACGCCTTCGATAACATTCAAACCCGCATGCTGTTGCCCAATGGCATCACCGGAAATCTCACGACGCAGCACCTCGGGTTCGCGCAACAGACGCTGAAATTGTTCGACGTTGTGGGCATTAACGAACAGCTGGAGTCATTCGTGCAGGCGGTTTGCGAACAGTTGTCAATCCCGGTCGCGCCCACCGAACTGAAACGGGTCAACGTGCAGAAAAACAACTTTGGCCTGGACCCGCAAAACCCAGAGCTTAAACAGATTTTACGCCCCCTTTACCAGGTGGATGAGGAACTGTACCAGCTCGTGAAAAACCGCCTTCGCTGAAATTCGCTCATCAATACACCATTTATGCGAATTCAATTTTTTACGTGCTGTAATTAAAACAGTTGGAAAAGCGATTGGGTGGACCGTTTGGGTTGCAGCGAACATCCCTCTATGGCAGCTGCGCCGGAGGTTGCCGTAGCGGATGCGGTGGTCGATGATACGGAAGATGCAGTACCGGTATCGTCATCACTTCCGTTGATGGGAACGGTATCTGAATCCTGTGGCGCGACGTCCGGGTTCAGTTGGGGGTGGGACAGATTCACCACGGCGTCCAGGTCATAGCCCGACCCCGCTTCGTTGAAGGTGATGCCGGTGCTTTGGTCGGTAATTTTTACAAACCGAATCCCATTGCGCTGATCAAAACCGGGGTCGCTCAACGCCAGATCCACCAGAATATCCCCACTGCCCAATGCCACATCGATATACGGCCCATCCCGCATCGCCGCCACCGACACCAGGGCCACCTCATCGCCCCGCAAACTGCTCACTATCCACAAATCGTCGCCAGGACCATCCGCAACGGGAATTGCTTCGCCCATATCGATGGTGATGCTGCCCATCTTCCCCAGTGCATACCCGTATCCATCGGGCATCCCCAACGCATCCGACGTTACGGTTTCGTTTTCGTAGCCCACCATTTCCACATATGCATTGCTGATGTCCTGCATCTGGGTCATTTCACTGATTTGAAACCCGGCGGTCATGGCCGAGTTGTGCTGCAGGGCGAAATCAACGCGTGTGGCCGCACCCGCCACCCAGACATTTTCCAAAGTCATGGGCTGATACCCAGGGGCCCATGCGGTCACTTCATAAGCACCCTCCAAAAGCACGCGGTGATAGTCTCCCAGGGGTACATCAGTAAATACAGGGGCACCTTCCGGTTCCACCGTAATCATGGCGTGCAGTGGAACTCCGGTCTCCGCATCGGTAACCACTCCCTTGACGCCGCGAAGTGCCCACGCAAAAAAGGATCGCAACGCGGGTTCGTGAACGTCCCATACCAAATCATCTTTTTGGGTCAGCTCAATGGTCCAGTCCAGCGTCCCCGCCGTGCCCAGAGACCAGTCATTCAAATCTCCTGAAATCTGATACCAATCCCATCCAAATACCACCTGATAATCACTGGTTCCGGCGTAGTCCAGACCGATGGCGTCAATCAATTCCTCATCAAGGGGGTGAAACGGGGAGTAATTCCACGGTCCATTCACATAGTTGGAAAGAGTGTGATAACTCAGTCCCATCACAAAGGCATTTTGCAGCCCCAATTCGCGAAGCGCCCGGGACTCCGGTTCGGAAAACGGCCTGAACAAATTGGTTTGGCTCCAGCCAAATCCAAAATTGCGGTTAATATCAACAAAATTGGCGTTGGTGCGCATGGCCGGTGACGCATTGTACCCGTCTGGATTGATCAGGGGCACAAAGGTGAATTCGATGCTGTCCACAAAGCCTCTCAGTTGCGTATCGGTATCGTAGCCCCAAAGCAGCCATTCGATAGTGTGCAGCACCTCGGCAACCGACTGACATTCGTTTCCGTGAATGCCACCGATAATTCGAATTTCCGGTTCCATCTGTTCAGTCTGCACCTGGCTGGATATGCGCAAGGCATTGAGGGGCCGTCCTTCCACAGATGCGCCAATGATTTGATAGTCCACCAGCTGGGGATAGTGCTCTGTCCACGTCAATAGCTGGGATTCAATTTCATCTACAGATGGAAATCCGTCGCACTTGGCTGTCGCACGGGACACGATAAACCCCACAATAAGATTAACCAGGACAATCCGAAAAACGTGGGAGTTCCGCAACGTCACTCAAGAACCTTTTTGACTCTGGTAACCAGCGTCTCCACATCAAAGGGCTTGTGCAGTATGTTTGGCTCGTCACTCAGGTTGCAGTCTGCCAGCATGTCGGGACCATAACCCGTCATATACAACACCCGCATCCCCGGCGCCCGGGCACAAAGTTCGTCGGCCAGTTGCTTGCCATCGAGCTCCGGCAGAATCACATCCGCCAACAGAAGATTAAATCGGTTTCGATGCAGATGCATCATCGCCCGGGCTTCCTGCACTCCAGACGCCATCTCCACCGCATACCCCTGTTGCGTCAACAGCCGGCGCACCAGACGGCACATCCGCTTGTCGTCATCAACCACCAGAACCCGCTTGCCATTGCTGGGCATCGCAGCTGGGCCGGACATCGCTTCGATGGCGTCGGACATTGAAAGCAGGGGAAACCACACTGAAAAAGTGGTCCCCTGCCGGGGATGAGTCTCCACCTTGATGTAACTGTCATGCTGCTTTGCAATTCCCCATACAGTGGACAATCCCAGCCCGGTACCGTCCAGTTTTTTAGTACTGAAAAACGGCTCGAAAATATGTTCTTGCGTTTCTTCGTCCATTCCCCGGCCGTCATCGATGACGGTCAATATCACGTACTTGCCAGGGGGAATGCGACTCCAGCGGGTTTGCAGCTCGTGTTCCAGTTCGCGCACCTCTGTTTGTACCAATATCCTGCCGCGACCGGAAATGGCGTCACCCGCGTTGATGAACAGATTCAGCAGAATCTGTTTCAATTGCGCCCCGTCTCCCAGAATGTCGCAGGCATCACTGGAATACGCATATTCGATATAAATGCTTTCCGGCACCAGTCGCCGGACCAGTTGAGCGGTATCCCGAATAATGTCGTTGAGATTCAGCCGCTCCTTTTGCACATGCTGTTTTTGGCCAAATGTGAGCAGTTGCTGCGTGATTTCCCTGGCGCTGTGAGCCGATGCCAGAATCTCCCGCATATCTTCGAGAATCGGATGCGATGGACCCAGCTGTTCAATCACCACTTCACTGTAACCAATAATGGGCGACAGCAGATTGTTAAAATCGTGCGCCACACCTGCGGCCAGCCGCCCCACGGACTCCACCCGCCTGGCGTGGCGCAGCTGTTCCGCTAGCACCTCCCGGTCATTTTCCAGAGCCACTCTATCGCTAATATCAATCAATACGCCGCGGATTCCCTGAAACACACCGTTTACAAAAATACCCTCCGAATAAATCAGCGATTCAAACTCGCTGCCATCCCGCCGTACGCCGACATACTCGTTACCGGTGGATTTAATCCCTCTGCGACGCGCTTCGAACCCTTCTTTCATGCGATGCAAAGAATCCTGGCGCAACACATCGTATATTTGCTTCCGATACAGCACTTCATGGAGCTCGTATCCAAACTGGGCCAGGCTTCTGGCGTTGACCCGGGTTAAATAGCCATCGCTATCGGTTTCAAAAGCGGGAAGCGGCAAAAACTCAAATAATTCGTCATACATGCGGTTGGTGAGCGTGTCCGAGGCGGCCCCGGGCGATACACTTTTGGCCGTATCCGACATTCCGCGCATTAAATTCAATTCCCGTTGGAGCCGTTTGATATACTGAATGAGTTCCTCACGACTTAGATGGTCATACATACTGCTTCCCCGCTGTAAAATGG
Organism: Deltaproteobacteria bacterium; assembly: GCA_016935665.1. Classification (GTDB taxonomy): domain Bacteria; phylum Myxococcota_A; class Polyangia; order JAAYKL01; family JAAYKL01; genus JAFGXQ01. The sequence continues at coordinate 4,672 of JAFGQN010000130.1, forward strand.
CGCCGATAATCAAACTGAGAAATATCGATAAGACAGGCTTTATTCATATTTGTCAAATTTGATTCCCCAAAAACCATAAATTCCCCAGTGGCCCACCTGCTTAAAGATTCTGCCACTTTGCACTCGACGCCACGGCAAATTTACGTCGATACGCGGACGGCGATACGCCACATACCCTGACGAACAACTTGCTGAAGGTGGCTGCATCCCCGTATCCCACCGCTTCGGTAATCTGCTCGACAGTCTGATTGTCTGTTTCCAAAATACGTTTCGCCGCTTCGATGCGCAAATTCTGCAAATACGATTTCGGGCTGCAACCGGTGGCTGATTTAAATCGACGTTCAAATGTCCGTCGGCCCAGCCCGGCCCGATGCGCCAAATCCATCACAGTGACGGGCAAATAGTACGCACAATCCATGTAATCCTGTATGGTAGCGATTTCATTGTCGTTATGGTCTTTTTCCTGCAAAAAAACCGTGTAAGGCAACTGACTGTCTGTTTCAAAATCCCGCATCATCACTTTGGCCGACTGGACGGCGATTTCCCGACCCGCAAAACGCTCCACCAGATGCAGGCACAAATTCATGGCGCCGTGGCTGCCGCCGGAGGTGAAAAGAGTGCCCTCGTCGGTAAGCAGTCGATGAGGCGTTACGTTTACTCGGGGATGCATCCGCTGTAACCGTTTGGCGGCGCCCCAGTGCGTGGTGGCCATCTTGCCATCCAAAAGTCCCGTGGCGGCAAGAACAAACGCCCCGGTGCACAGACTGGCCAATGCGCCCCCCCGCTCATGCTGCCCACGAAGCCACGACACCACATCCCGCAATGTCTCAATATTACAGGTGTTTCCAATTAAAGCGGTAATGACCACCAAATCCGCATTGTGCACATCATGCATTGCGCCGTGGACTGCAATATGGGGAATTCCCGCACACAGCACCGGGCGACCATCCGGCGACACCAGCTTCACATCAAACACCGGTGATTCCGGAATGCGCTGGATACGGTTCCACATAACGCCCGCAGTGGAAAAGACATCGGTTGCCGTGGCCACCGCCGAAAGCATTGTGCCCGGCAATGCCAACACCGCCACTGTGGGACGGTGACGGTCGCTCTTCGTTGTGAAAGCCGAATTCGGTACATCTGTCATATATCTACTTTTCCTTTGGTCTGTTGATCTCTGGCTTCCCACATTATTCCGTGGGGAACAACTGACGCATTCAACCATATTTTTGTCGTTTGCGCCAATGGGATTGTGCGGAGCGTTTCGTAGACTGACGGCAGAACATATGGAACCCGTCAACGTGTCAGACCCACGACACATTAAGAGGAGATGTCACCAATGAAAATTAAAACCGAAAACAGCACAACAACAACAGACCCCTTCGCTGCGTTGTATCGCAGCTTCGCCGAAAAAGGATTGCCCATTCCGGCGCCGCTGGAACTAATGAGTGCGTCGAAACCGCTGTTTGAAGTGTTTCGCACGTATCTGGGCCATTATGTTTCCAATCCGTCGCTTTCTCCCAAACTGCTGGCCTGCATCCGATATGCTGTGGCGCATCGTTCTGATTTCGACGCCTGTATTGCGTTTAATCGGGAAGTATTGTCATTGCACGGTATTCAGAAAGAACTTGCCCTGCTGGAAAAAGCAGAGTGTCACGCAGTGCTGGATGATCGGGATTCGCGTATTTTTCATCTGGCCATGGACGCGATATTTCATCCCGATAAAGTCACGGAGGAACGGCTGGCACAAATGAAACATCACGACATTTCGGAACAGACGCTCTTTGAGGCGGCCTATCACGGCGCAATGCTTCTGGCCACCGGACCACTGGTACGTGCATTCGGGTGAATGACATTCTTTTTCCTGGTGTAATATCACCAACACATTTTAAGACGTCCTGCAAAAAGTGGTTAAATGACTGCAGGGAGGAATAATATGAAGTGCATACTTTTAGGCGGAAGTGGCGAAGTGGGGCAGGCGGTGGCCAGGGCGTTGCTAAAGAGCAGTGTGTGTTCGCACCTGACGATGATAGGACGTCGGTCGATGGACGTGTTTCAGGATGTCCCGAAGGTCGAACAGATTGTGGTGGATACATGCGATTCGGAGTTTGAGAACGTGGTCAAAGAAAAAGCGACCGGTTGCGATGTGGCGATTAGTTGTCTGGGGATTGGCAGTGGAACGGCCACAATGAGCGAAGCCGAGATGATGGCCGTTGAAGTCACTTTAGTGGGAAAATTTGCTCGGGGATGCTGGGCCGCAGGCATCCAGAGTTTTGAGCTTTTGACCGCTGCGGGCGTCAGCGAACACAGCGCCACATCGAGGATTAAATATTTACGGGTGCTGGGTAAAAAGCTCCACACGGTTCTCGAAATTGGCTTTAAAAAAGTGGCGGTATTCAAACCGGGCATGATAGTGGGTAACGCCCACACTCCCCTGTGGATGACTCTTTTCACCGCTCTGATTCCCGATGGTTTTGGTTTTGGGAACATTCGGCAGGAAGAACTGGCACAGGCCTTTGTGGCGCATCTGGAAACACAGTTGCACCGACAGACACCCCCGGTTGTGTACTATGGAAATAAAGAAATGAAACAACTGGTTAGGGGTTGACACACTGTCGGCAAAACGGGCCACAACCCAACTGCGCTAACCATCCTCCAACACTTCCAATCAAAGCGGGCGAGTGGCGGTGCTCACTGGTGGAAACAGACACCATCGCCATAAGCGAAGTCGCTCCCTGATTCAATGTTGCGATTAAGCCACTGATTCTCGCCAAACAGAATTCCCTTTATCCTTTTGCAGGTCCTTTCATGGCAAAGAATCCATTGTGAATCAGTCGACTTCTCCATTCACGTATTTTGCGAGGGATTCCTTTAAATATGAGCGAGGGTAAATAAGTTCGACATAATCAACGGCCAGAGAATGCAGTTTTTGCACGAGGTCGGGATTTTCAAGCAACTCAACACATCGTGAAGCGAATGCCTGATCGTTGTCGACAACGGTAAGAAGTCCACTCATCACAACGTCTTCGGGTTGACCAGGAACACCATAACTGTATGAAACAACGGGACGGTGATGACAAATCGCTTCGGACACGTTCACATTCCCGCCTTCGCCAGACAGCATTGGACACACTACAATTTGCGCCTGTTCATAAACAGCGGAGACATCGTCCACTTCTCCAATGACTTCAACGCCGCGCCTGGGCAGGCCCAGCTGAGCCTGAGTCTCGTCCAATCCCTTGCCGGCAAGTATCAGACATACATCCGGAACTTTTTTCTTTATGATGGGAAAAACAGTGTGGAGAAAACGCTTCAAATCCATGAGGTTGAAAGAGTGATGATACGTGTCGACAAACCCGATGGTATGCGTATTGGGCAGTGGCACCGCCTTTTGGGGCTCTGGACGACAATACGCCACATTTTGCACGGAATGCGTGTTGTGCAAAGGAAGACCTTTTGCATCCACGTCTGCGAACACCAGGTTGACATCTGCATTTTCGGCGATATTTCTTTCGAAGTGTCTTGCGAAACGCGCTTTCAAACTTTTCATCGCATTGGGGGTGCCCAGTTTTATCCGCGTTGAGGGCCGATTATCAAATTCAACGATAATACGTCCGGCGCGCACATATTGACTTAAGGAACAATACAGTTCCGGGGAACGAAAAACGGCGACGTCATACCATTTTTAACTGAGCTGTTCAATTCTGTCGTATGAGGACTCGACAAGACCACCAAAAAGCCGGTCCATTCGCAATGCGCGCGCTACTGATTTTTCCAGGGGATTGCCAAGAGCAGGTGAGGAATTCGCCGACAATTCCTTTGTTGAAAGAGGGAAATGAGTCACATTCAGATTGCGTTGTTTCATTTTTTCAATAGCGAAGCGAATACTCTCGCTTTCCTCACACGCCACCACCACATCGAGCTTCCCCAGGCTGTTCAGTGCATCGATTATCATTCCAGTACGTTGCGCGTAGCCATCGTTCGCAGGCTCGTCTGGCCACGGGATAAGAGCGAGAACTTTCTTTGGCGCGGTTTTTTGTTTCTCTGACAAATCATACCTCTCGCATCTGAGGTCCCCTTGCAGGAAAACAGTCCAGCCTGTCACTTGCCACTGTAAACATTTTGAAGACTTTCGAGCATTTGCCGGCCAAGATATGACGCATTTTCAATCTCTCTCACCAGGGTCAAATGGCCACCCTGAACAGGCACAACTCTCAGCTCTCCTTTGATAAGATCTCGCCATCCTTCGAACGGATCTATCGTATAGGAAAAATCTTCCCCCAGCAACAACTCCCCTTTGGGAACTCTGAATAAAAATGCATTGCCATTGTATGGTACCGGGTTGTACCGCTTTTCAGCCAGATCTGTTGCTCTCGCCACTAAATCGTATTGTTCGTTCAACTTAACTTCAGACTGCAAAAAGCGACGTTCAATAACACCGCTTAAAAATCGTCTGGGATCACGAATGATTCGTTTTGCCCATACCCGACGAAAATCAAGTCTGCTCCTCAACGGAAGAGTGGGGCTTTGTGCATCCAGTAATCCAAACCAGCCAACTGTTTCATTTTGTGCCGTCAATTGCTGCACCATCTCGAACGCGATGGTTCCACCAAACGAGTATCCGGCAATGTTATACGGACCAAACGGCTGTACTTTTTTTAACCCTTTAATATGGTCCGCCGCAATCTCCTCTATTGTTTCCAGAGGCTTGTGCCCTGCCACTCCGCGCGTCTCCAGTCCATAAAACGGGATATTGGGCGCGAACGCTTTTGCCAGATGGTGAAGTTCCATCACATGACCGCCATGACCTGCCACACAGAATATGGGTTTTTTTGACCCTTTTGATGAAAGTGCCACAACGGGTGTCCATTCTTCCTCCGTTGTTTTGTGTGCAGTTTCTTTAAAAGTCACATTGACGTTCATTCTGCTCAACTCTAATGCAAATTCGCGAATCGTTGGTTTGTTGATTATATCGGAAAGAATAAATTGGGTTTGATACCGGATATTAATTTTGTCCAACAGGGTAATGCCTACAAGAGAATGTCCACCGAGGTCAAAAAAATCATCATCAATGGACATGGAATCGACACCGAGGAGCTCCTTCCACAAGCCGACGAGATACCGTTGTTCCGGGGTGTATTCCGGGTCGTTGAGGCCCGGCAGGTCAACACCACTGTCCTCCATCTCTTCTGTAGGCGGCTGTATATGTTGTGTGGATGTTACGGGCTTCAGCCAGTATGATTTTCTCTCGAACTGATATGTCGGCAGCGGTATTCTTTTACGTTTTTCCAAAGCGTAAAACCGGGATGCATCCACGGTGACACCATTGCACCACATTTCTCCAATCGCCGATAAAAATGCCTGCCATTCCTGATCATTTTCCTGCGTTTCGCCAAGCGATGACATCACCCGATGCCGCTGCGAATTATCCATGTGCCGGCGTGACAGGACTGCTAAAACGTTCCTTGGGCCAATTTCCAGAAAGACGCGATCGTCACCTGTGAGCATCTTTGAAATCGCTTCAGAAAAACGAACGGGCATCCGCAAATGGCGTGCCCAATAGGCTGCGGCAACGGCATCTTCATACGTTATCCAGTCGCCGGTACATGTGGATACAAATGGCAATTCCGGCTTGTTTCGCGGTACATTCTCAACGGCGTCTGTGAACGGTTGAACTATTGGGTTCATCATTTCGGAATGAAATGCATGAGAGGTATGCAGGCGGGTGGTTGTCAAACCTTCCTTTTTCAGTTCATCTGCAAACGCATCAATCTGCATTACAGGTCCTGCAACCACGCACAGTTCGGGACTGTTCGATGCGGCCAGCCCAATTCCCTCTGGCAGACGATTTTCAATATCCTTTGCTCCAGCGCGTACCGACAACATAGCGCCTTGAGGAAGTGCTCCCATTAGCCGACCGCGCAGGGCCACTAACTTCAGCGCATCGTCAAGGCTAAAAACGCCGGACAACGTGGCGCAAACAAATTCTCCAATACTGTGCCCAATCATAGCCGATGGCTGTATGCCCAAATGCATCCACAATTTTGCAAGGGAATACTCAATGGTAAAAATGGCCGGCTGCGTATAGGCAGTGTTTTTTAAAAGCTCGGCCGCCGCCGCCTCCCTGCCTGTGTCAGGAAACAGAATGCTTTTTAAATCTCTGTCCATATGGGGTTTGAGCAATTCGCAACACGTGTCCAGTGCTTCTGTAAAGACCGGTTCGGACTGGTACAGACTTTTACCCATATTTACATATTGAGCGCCTTGTCCTGGAAACATAAATACGACATCAGGCGCCATGGTTTCCAATGCTCTAAAACCGCTTTTGGGTTTTGACAGCTTTTTTGCGGCTTCACTGACGGCGCCGCAAACGACAAAATCGCGGAATCTGTGATGCGACCGCCCCTGATCAAGGGTAAAAGCGGCATCGGCAAGATTGATATTTGAATTTTGTTTAAAAAAATGTGCCAGCTCGCTGCGATTCCGATCTATTGCCGCTTTGCTTTTTCCTGAAACGCGCAGCAGCTGCAAGGGTCGCGATGGACCCGAGGCGTCCTGAATCGGTGCTTCCTGCAAAATACTATGCACATTTGTCCCACCAAATCCAAATGAACTGACGGACGCAATTCTAGGTTTTTCATTTCGTGGCCAGGGCGTTAATTCCGTCACAATTTTAAACGGTGTTTGTGCAAAATCGATTTTGGGATTGGGGGACTCATAGTGCATGACCGGCGGAATTTTTTCGTGATACAGAGCCAATGCCGCCTTTATAAACCCAGCAACACCGGAGGCAATGGTTGGATGTCCGATATTGCCTTTGATGGAACTGAGATGGCAATATTCCTTTTTTGTTGTTCGCGCACCAAACGCCCTGGTCAGCGCTTCAATCTCGATGGGGTCTCCAAGAGGTGTTCCGGTACCGTGGGCTTCATGGTATCCAATGTCTTCCGGATGCACGTTGGCATGCGCGTGTGCCAGGGCGATGACCCGTGCCTGACCATCAACACTTGGCGCAAGGAAACTGACTTTACGTGCGCCATCGTTATTTCTGGCAGAACCGCGCATGACCGCATAGATAGTGTCACCGTCCGCGATGGCGTCTTCCAGACGACGCAGCACCACCAGTCCTGCGCCATCGCAGAACATTGTGCCCGTCGCTTTCGCATCGAAAGGCCGACAGTGCCCATCCCGTGTAAACGTGCCGCCTTCCCGATATACCTGGCCGCTTTTTTGAGGCACATAAATATCCACACCTCCCGCTATAGCCATGTCGCATTCCAACTCTTTTAGTGACCTGAATGCATTGTCCACGGCGAGCAGCGAAGTGGAGCAACCCGTATTCGCACTCATACTGGGGCCCGTTAAATCCAGGTGATATGAGACACGCGTGGCAATATAGTCTTTTTCGTTTCCATATCCGACCATGGTATGACCCACATTTTGCACCACCTCGGGATGGCAAAGTACATTGCGGTGATAGTAGTGATTGTCGCCAACGCCGGCGAAAACGCCAATATGGCCGCGAAAGTTATCGGGAGAATACCCTGCGTTTTCCAGCGCTGCCCACGAGAGCTCCAGCATTAAACGTTGCTGAGGATCCATTGATTTCGCTTCCAGAGGAGAAATGCCAAAAAATTTCGCATCAAACTTGTCCGCGTCTTCGATGATTCCCCTGGTGGGGACATAATTGGGGTGGTTCAATATATCAGGGTCGATACATGAGTCCAGTTCGTCTTTGGAAAAACGGGTGATGGATTCGATGCTGTTACAAATATTATCCCAGAGCATCTCTGTATTGTTTGCGCCTGGGAAACGACCGGCCATTCCGATAACGGCGATGCCGTCCAGTCCGAAATTCTCTCGCCCTCGCTTCGCCTGCAAACGTGCGGCACGCTCCATCGCATCGTTTACAAAGTCGGTTTCACCGTTTTCACTTTCCTGCAAAAACGTTGAGAGGTCCGCCACTGTGGGATGCTGAAACAGTTTTACCTCAGGCAATTCAACTTTGAACGCCTCAGCAATACGGGTCGCTGCAGTCACAATCAAAAGGGAGTTTGCTCCCAGTTCAAAAAAGTTGTCATGAATACCCACTTTGTTCAGTCGAAGCAGTTCTCCCCATATTTTACACAGTATTTTCTCATTCGGGTGTTTGGGCGCCACATACATTGCCGAGAGCTCGGGGCGGTCGTCTTCGCCAAAGTGAAGTGATTTCCTGTCAATTTTTCCATTGGGGCTCAACGGCATTTTATCCAGATAAACAAACCGCGTGGGCACCATATAATCCGGAAGCCATTCCAGCAAAAATGTTCTCAGATTATCCACCGTGCTTTTTTCATTCGGGTTTGTGGGAACTAAAAAGGCCACCAGCTGTTTCTCTGCAAAACTGTCATCGGTGGCAACGATGGCGGCTTCCTTAATGGAATCGTGTTTCATCAGCACGGCTTCAATTTCCTGCAACTCTATTCGAAGCCCACGTATTTTTACCTGAAAATCAATGCGGCCGAGGAACTCAATGCTGCCATCTTCCCTGAATCTGGCGAGGTCGCCTGTTTTGTACAAACGATCACTCTCTTCGTTTTCCAGGGGATTTTTAATAAAGCGTTCGCTGGAAAGCGCTTCACGTTTCCAGTATCCCCGCGCCAAACCAATGCCCCCAATATGCAGTTCGCCAGTTTCACCGAAAGGAACGGGATTTAATGCCTCATCCAGAATAAACAGCTGGATATTGGCAATAGGAAATCCAATGGGAACAACGTTGTCGGGACTTTCCTTTAAACATTTCCAATGGGTAACATCGATAGCCGCTTCTGTGGGGCCATAAAGATTGTGGAGTTCGGTGTTGGGCAGTTTTTCAAAAAAGCGACGCGTCAGTTCAAATGGCAATGCCTCTCCACTGCAAATGACGCGCTTCAAAGGTGTCTGGCTGTTTAACTTTTCGCTGGTGAGAAAAAGACTCAGCATGGAGGGCACAAAATGAATGGTGGTAACGCTCTTTTTAACAATTAAATCAGCCAGATAGTTTGCATCTTTATGGCCGCCGGGTTTCGCCACGACCAGCCTGGCGCCAAACATGAATGGCCAGAAAAATTCCCACACCGACACATCGAAACTGTACGGCGTTTTCTGAATGCAAACGTCTTCTTCTCCAATATTAAGAACTTCCTGCTGCCAGAAAAGTCGATTCACCAGAGCGCGATGAATATTGGGGACGCCTTTGGGCCGGCCCGTGGAGCCTGAGGTGTAAATCATGTAACATAAACTGTCGGCAGTGGCGACAGGCGCCGGATTTTCACAGCTGCACAATTCAACACCAGCCATATCTGCAGCATTATCCATCCGCACAATTTGTTTGGAATTGCCAGGATATTTATCCACCACTTTTTCCATGGTCAGCAGTATTTCAATGTCCGCGTCCTGTGCCATAAATGCGATACGATCGTCTGGATAGTCGGGATCAATTGGCACGTAGGCGCCACCGGCCTTTACAATACCGTGCAGCGCAACCACCATCTCAATGCTACGCTCCATGTATACGCCAACAAGTGTTTCCTTTTTTACGCCCAAACTCCTTAGATAATGCGCCAGTCTGTTGGCCCGCCTATTAAATTCATTATAGGTAAGTGATATATCTTCAAAGGATACTGCTGTATGGTTGGGCGTTTTGGCTGCCTGCGCTTCAATAAACAAATGGATTGGCCTGTCCAGCGGATAATCCCTTACGGTCCCATATGCACCCCGCCCTGTATTTCCCCCTGACAATTTTGTGGCGCCATCGTTACCAGGAGTTCTTGTACTACTTTTCATTTCGCTTTTCCCTTGTTGCCATAAATTCCTCGTTTGTATTGGCGGGCATCACCGCAGTCGCCAAACACTATTTATTCATCCTGAATATTTCGAAAACCCTATGGACTGGGTCAGCAAAATTCCCTGCTGTCCCCCGTTGCTTCATTGCGATGAGAAGTTTGCTGCCTTCACTATCCGTCCAGACGCCAGAAACTGGCTTCCCTGATGCTGCGTACCCATAAACATTCTGGTAAAAGCACCTGCTGTTGCAGGACCAGAAAGGCTTTTGGCTGATTCCTCCGGGTTTCCTCCCTTTTTTCGAAAATCCGGCATGTATTTAAGATTTAGATGCGGATTTTCCCGAACCAACACCAATATCCCGAAAGACAGGAACATTGCTGTTGATACGTTGAAATAAAGTGGGGCTTCAGGGTGTGAAAAAGAGTAAACAGCGAACCCCAGAAGCGCAGCATACAATATTGACACCAATTGGAACAAATTTTCTGAAGCGCAAGAAGAAAATCATCTGGGCACTCCGGCTTTTGTGAATTTTTTCCATAAAACTGAACTGTTCTGCAATAAAGAACATATCTTTTAACAATTTGAACAAGTAATAACGAATCGAGACGCTCCTTTAAAAAGGCCAGATCAATGGAGACAGAACGACCGCAACCAGACCAATGGCCAAATTCAAAGGAATGCCAAATTTGAGATAATCACCAAATCGATATCCCCCCGGTCCGTACACCATCATGTTGGTTTGATATCCGATGGGTGTGGCAAAACTGGCGGACGCTCCCACCATGATGCACATAACAAAGGGCATCGGATTGACATCCAGGCGCACGGCGGTGCTCATGGCAATGGGGAAAACAAGCGCTGCGGCCGCATTGTTGGTAATTATCTCTGTAAAGAATGTGGTCACCACATATACCATACCAAGGGCCAGCCAGGGATCATCGTGAACCAGATTTATGACACCAACGGCAATCGCTTCTGCGGCTTTTGTCTGTTCGAGCGCGGCGCCAAATCCAAGCGCAGCGGCAATAACAATGAGAACATCCCATTCAATGCTTCGTCGGGCCTGCGCAGGAGAGCTGCATTTGCAGGCAAACATGGCGCCGGCAGCCAGAAGCGCAGCGTTAAGCATATCCAGCAGATTGAACGCAACAGCGCTAACCATGCTCAACAAAATCAGAGCAGCGAAAGGGGCCCTGTCGTATCGTCTGGGTGAGGCGTTCTCGATACCACTCACCAGATAAAAATCTCTTGAGTCCTTTTGCCGTGGGATGAATCCGGCGTGGGCCTCTACCAATAGCAGGTCACCTGTCCGAAGGCGAATATCACCAATCTTTCCACGCAGTCGTTCTCCATTGCGAGCCACGGCGATGACCACGGCGTTGTAAACATTGCGAAATCGACCTTCCCGAATGGTTTTTCCAACCAGAGAGCAGGTGTGAGAGACCACCGCTTCCACCAGAATTCGCTGATGGCGAGCGCCTGTCAATTTAAACAGTTGCCCCGGAGCGGGTTCCAGCCCCTGCTGTTCATACAGAGAGCGGACGGAATCGATGTTTCCCACAAAAACAAGCCGGTCACCCTTTTCGATGATCTGATCGGGGGACACCGCGGATATAACCTGTTCATCGCGAATTATTTCGGCAATAAAGGCCCCTGGAAGATTGCGCAGTCCGGATTTGCCAATGGAATGACCTATCAGCGAACTGTTATGAGCGACCTCCAACTCCAATGTGTATTCAAGCGGATTTTCGAATATTTCGCCTGCGGGTTTCCTATCGGGCAGCCGTGTCTTTCCAAAAAGTACCAGATATGCGATACCGACAATGGCACAGGGAATGCCGATTTTTGCAATATCAAACATGCCCAACCCATCATTGTGAAATCGCTCCTGTACCATGGTGTTCACAACCAGATTTGTACTGGTGCCAATCAGTGTACAGATCCCTCCAAAAATAGAGGCATAACTGAGAGGGATTAAAAGCTTCGACGGCGAGATGCCAAGACGCCGACACCAACTGGTGACTACGGGAATGAACATGGCCACAACCGGCGTGTTGTTCAGAAATGCGCTCAGACCAATGACCGGCGGAAGGAGTCGCAGCTGTGCGGAGCGGATTCCCTCTGGATGTCCGAGTATTTTTGAAGAAATCCAGGTCAGGGCGCCCGTTTCCTGAAGTCCGGCGACAACCACATACAACAATCCCACAGTGATCATTCCCGGCGCCGAGAATCCCTGCAACGCAGAATTCACATCAAGCACACTGGATACCAGCAACACAGTAAGCCCCGCCATGAATACCAAATCCGCGGATAGGCGGGTGAAGATAAGAACACCAAGAACCGTTATAGTGACAGCCATGGATACCCACGCCTGCCATCCGAGAACCGAAAACGAAATCGTCTCCATAAAAACCTGCTTTAAAACGAAAACCGTTTAAAAAGAGATGTTGTCATACTCACCACGTTCGGGAAAAATCCGAACCCGTTTCACTTTGGCATTTACCTCCGCGCCCACTTTAAGATTCTTTGAACGCCAGTCATCCAGCGAGAGTTCCACTTCCATTGATGCCGCGTCACTGCTATCCTTCGGAGAAAACAGTGTGCGCACCACCGGGCCAACCCGTCTGGCATAGGTGATAATACCTTTGGTACTTTGCGAATCATCGTGCGACCTGCAATATTCAATGTCCCCACTTCGGATGTAGGCTTTGGCCACCACCGGAATATCCGCTTTGTACGTGTCTTTGAACGTGAGGCCGCAAAAGTGGCTACCTCTGTGGTCTATCATACCGTCCAACACATTGACGTTGCCCACAAAATCCATCACGAATGCGTTTGCGGGATGATCAAAAATATCGTCGGGCGCACCGCTCTGTTCCACACGGCCATTGTTTAAAATGACCACCCGGTCCGCCACCTCGAACGCCTCCTCCTGGTCGTGGGTAACGAATACGGTTGTGACGTGAATGTCGTTGTGAAGACGTCGCAGCCAACGACGTAAATCCTGACGGACTCTGGCATCCAATGCACCAAAGGGTTCGTCGAGCAGCAACACTTTGGGGTTCGGCGCAAGGGCCCTGGCCAGCGCCACACGCTGACGCTGGCCGCCCGACAATTCCGAAGGCAACCGCCGTTCCAGTCCGTCCAGCTGCATCAGGGATACCAGTTCAGCCACTCTTTCCGCTGTTTCGGCCCGGCTCGCTTTTCTCACGCGCAGCCCAAATGCAATATTCTGTGCCACTGTCATATGTTGAAAAAGCGCGTAATGCTGAAACACAAATCCCACATTGCGGGTTCGAACCGGATGATCGGTGACATCTGTTTCTCCAAAAATCACATGACCGGTTTCAGGAGTTTCCAAACCCGCAATGACGCGCAACAGCGTTGTTTTTCCAGAACCGGAAGGACCCAGCAGCGCCACGAGTTCACCGGATGGAACAGTCACATCCACGGCGTCGAGCGCAGGAAAATAGCCAAATGCCTTTGATACTTTTCTAATGTCAATTTTCATTGAGCAGCCTCCAGGGTGCGCTTCCGGTTTTCGGATGCCCTGCTTTTTTCCATAAATTCTGCGACTGATTTTATTCCAAGCGTAATGAACGCCATGGCCACCAATAGTGTGGCCACTGCAAATGCGGCTGAAAAATGATACTCGTTGTACACCACTTCCACATGTAACGGCAACGTATTGGTCTCTCCGCGAATGTGACCGGAGACAACCGACACTGCACCAAATTCACCCACAGCTCGGGCGGTGCACAGGATGGTGCCGTACAACAGGCCCCATTTAATGTTGGGAAGTGTGACCATGCGCAGCATTTGCCAGGGGCTGGCCCCAAGAGTGAGGGCTGCCAGTTCCATATCGGCGCCCTGGGATTGCATAACAGGAATAAGTTCTCTGGCGACGAACGGAAACGTAACAAAGGTTGTGGCAATGACAATACCCGGCAGGGCAAAAATGACTTTTATTCCATTTTCCAACAGCCACCCGCCAATGACGCTGTTGGCGCCAAACAGGAGAACAAAAATCATTCCCGAAATGACCGGCGATACCGCAAACGGCACATCTATCAGGCTTAGGACGAATCGTTTAAAAGGAAAATCAAATCTCGTGATGGACCATGCTGCAGCGAACCCAAAAACAATATTCAGGGGCACAGCGATAACAACGGCCAGCAGCGTTACCTTGATAGCTGAGACGGTGTCCGGATCCATAAGCGCGTTCAGATAGTTTGGCACGCCATCGCGAAACGCGGTTTGAAACACCACGACCAGCGGCAATATCAGCACCATAAAAATAAAACAGAGAGACGTGAAAATTAACCCCCAGCGCAACCAGAGAGGGTCAGACACACCCTTGGAAGAGTTGGTTCGTATGGCGCGCGCCGTCATATCCATTGCGGGTTTCATTCCATTATCCCTTCAAAAAGGACCGTACTCGAAGCACATTTGCGAAAGATACGGATCGATGTTTGGTTTTCCACTGAACGCTGTTCACAATGAACAGCACGGTAAAAGACGCCAGCAGCATCACCAGGGCCAGTGCAGTGGCGCCGCGATAGTCGAATTGTTCCAATTTGGTCATGATCAGCAGCGGCACGATTTCAGTGCGATGGGGCATGTTCCCTGAGATAAAGACAATCGATCCGTATTCGCCCAGCGCTCGCGCAAAACTTAAGGCAAATCCGGTAAACAGCGCAGGAGCCAAATGGGGTAAAATCACTTTGAAAAAAGTGCGAACCCGGCCTGCTCCAAGTGTGGCTGCGGCTTCTTCCACATCCACCGAAAGTCCTTCCAGCACGGGTTGAACCGTTCTGACCACAAAGGGCAGGCCCACAAACACCATGGCCACCAATACGCCCAGACGCGCATACGCCACCAAAATTCCCGCTCTGCCAAGGGGTTCGCCCAAAGGACCATTGGGACCCCATACGGCCGTCAGCGCAATACCCGCCACAGCGGTGGGCACCGCAAACGGCAAATCGATAATGGCATCAATGAGTTTCTTTGCAAAAAAATTGTATCTCACCAGCACCCACGCCAGCATGAGACCAAAAATGCAATTAATTGTTGCCGCTAAAAGTGCTCCCAGAAAGCTCAGACCATAAGCGGCAACAGCGCGGGGCGCCGTGACGACAGCGATGAAATCGCGCCATTCCATGGCTGCGGTTTCAAACACAATCGTAGATAGGGGAATGAGAACCAATAGACCCAGGTAGGCCAGGCAATAGCCAAGACTCAATTTAAAACCAGGCAGCGGGTTTCGATGCGTCCTTTGGCACACGGTAATTTTGGCGGCCGTCATCTGTGCCGTACGTTCCATGTTCATCTGCTTTCTGCGGTTGAGTAGATTCGGTCAAATTCGCCACCGTCTGCAAAATGTCGCTTTTGAGCAGCGTTCCAGCCACCCGCAATTTCGTCGACGGTGACCATCTGAATTTTGGGGAACTTATCACTGAATTGTTTTGCCGCAGTTTGTGACCGGGGCCGGAAATTGTGTTTTCCGACAATCTGTTGAATTTTTTCATTGTACAAAAAATTGAGATATTCTTTTGCCACATCACAGGTATTGTGTTTTTTACAATTGGCATCCACCAGTGATACCGATGGTTCGGCCAGGATGCTCATTGAGGGGTAAACAACGTCGAATTTACCCTCCCCGAACTCTCTTTTTGCGAGCAGCGCTTCGTTTTCCCAGGCCAGCAGTACGTCTCCAATACCCCTTTCCACAAACGTATTGGTCGAACCGCGTGCGCCGGAATCCAGCACTGGCACATTTCCAAACAACAAGCCAAGATACTCGCGCGCTTTTACTTCACTTCCCCACTTTTTCATGGCGAACGCCCAGCCGGCGAGGTAATTCCAGCGGGCGCCACCCGACGTTTTGGGATTGGGAGTAATTACCTGAACGCCGGGATCCACCAGGTCTCCCCAGTCTTTGATGCCTTTGGGATTCCCCCTGCGAACCAGAAACACGATGGTGGATGTATACGGCGCGCTGTTGCCCGGTAAACGGGAACGCCACTTCAGATTCATCAGACCTTTTTCGGCAATGGCATTGAGGTCGTATTCCAGCGCAAGGGTCACCACATCCGCTTCAAGACCATCCATCACCGCCCGGGCCTGCTTGCCCGCGCCGCCATGGGACATCTTTATTTCCACGTTCTGATTCGATGTTTGCTTCCAGTGAGCAGCAAACAGCGGATTAATCTCCTGATACAATTCCCGGGTCGGGTCATAAGAAACGTTCAACATTTCCACATGATTATCGGTTTTGGACGCGATTGACTTTTGACCGCAACCGGCAAGGGGCAACAGTGTCACAAAGACAACAATGTTGATGCAGTGGCGTATACTGAGTATTTTTAAACGAACCATGTACTGTCCTTTCGGGTAATGCTCAATGCAATCACGGTTTCTGCAACTTTGATGCCGATAGTTTTAAACCTCTTAAGTGGTTGTTTTTATTTTTATTTTATACTTAGCCACTCCGATGATATTCATTTGCCACCAAATATCGTTGATTTTATATTTTTTATGGTGGTATAACGCCGATATGCCACAGTCTGGAATAATCATTGGCGCTGAAATGGGACTGGCCCGGGTGATGCAGCGGGTCGAAATCGTTGCCAACAAGGATTTGCCTGTGCTCATTCATGGTGAATCCGGCACGGGCAAGGAAGTCATTGCGCTGGCCATTCATCAACGTTCCCATCGAAAAGAAAAACCGTTTCGCCGGGTGAATTGCGGCGCCATTCCCCTGGAACTGATTGATTCCGAACTGTTTGGTCATGAGCTGGGCGCGTTTACGGGGTCCACCTCACGACACAGAGGATGGTTTGAACAGGCGGACGGCGGCACACTATTGCTCGATGAAGTGGGAGAGTTGCCGCTGAATGCGCAGGTGCGACTGTTGCGTGTTATTCAGGAAGGGGAATTTACCAGAGTGGGTGGCGAAAAACCGATTCGTGTAGACGTGCGAATCATTGCCGCTACGCATCGCGATCTGCCCGCGATGATTGAGGAGAAGCTGTTTCGGGAGGATCTGTACTACCGATTGACGGTATTTCCAATTGTGATTCCGCCCCTTAGGGAGCGGCAGGACGACATATCTCTTTTGGCAGAATACTTTGTCCAGCGTGCGACCACTCGATTTGGGTACAAGCCAATCCCAATTTTCGAAAAAGACATTGAGTTGCTAAAAAAATACGACTGGCCTGGGAATATCCGTGAATTTGCAGCGGTCATCGACCGGGCTGTATTGCTTGGAGATGGTGAGTGCCTTAAAACAGAGAAGGCGCTGGGTATCTCGTTGCCCAGGCAATCCGCTCAAAAAACGATTTCACCCGGCGCACCGGTCACAAATGAAGCTGTTGATATTCAACCTTTAAATACTATTATTAAAGCATATATTGAAAAAGCACTGGTGGCGTGTTGCGGCAGAGTGGAAGGGCCGTTTGGCGCGGCAAAAAAGCTGGCTCTCAATCCCAACACGCTTCGTTCAAAAGCGAAGAAGCTGGGCATTGAAATAGAAAACTTCAGAGTATAAGCTCTGTCGTTTTATTCGACTTCGACAAATCTCCTAAATAAAACAGATTGACCAATTGCATGGTGGATAAACTGCGATATTTCGCAGCAGGATCATCAATTCCCCAATTCCAATATCATTGTGAGGAATTAGACAATGCGTGATGCAACGCATCCGAATGCGACAGGCAGTAGTGATTTAATTATTATTTTCGTCATCAGTTAACAGCGATAGTGAGGGTCGGCCTTTTGGACCCCTCCAATGGTGTGTTTGCAGCTGTCAGCGCGAACAATTTCTTTTTGGCACATGGTTTGCTGAAGCAACCGCCAGACTCTTTCATGGACAAAAATGATGAAACAGATGAATGCAGATTTTGGCTGGAGATATAAGGGACGATGGGTTGGCGTGTATCGAGACCTCTCACGAGAAGGTACACCCGACAATAGCGTTAATAACAGCCGCAAAGAAAAAGACCGAACCCTCACATGTTTGCAATGCGGTATCTGCACAGCGGCATGCCACCTGGCAAAAGACAACAACGTGTTTCCCAGAAGGGAAATGAGCCTCGTTCAGGGAGGACTGGAAGATCGCGCAGTCACCCTTCCTTCCATTTGGCATTGTTATCAATGCGATGATTGCACGCAAGGGTGTCCGTCTCTGGCGGGACCATCTGAAGTGATGGCGCAACTGCGAGCGAAAGCAATAACTGAATTCTCAATTCTCCCCGATTTTGCAAAGTGGTTGAATACACCCAAAGGATTCGCTTTTTTTTTTGGATTCGTATTGCTGCTTATTGGAATTCTGGGAATCATTTTTTCAGACCATGTGTGGGATCGAGATGCGGTGGTGTATAAAGCCATGTACCCGCATCGTCTTTTAATTCCTTTCTTTTCTTTATTGACTTTGCTGTCATTTGCTTTGACTGGAATCAGCCTGGCAAAAGCATGGCGCACCTGGTGCGGATATGCACCGGCAATAAGACGTTTGAAAAGCAGTGTGTTTTGGCTATCGACTTTGCAGGCCATAACTGAAACTATCGCTCATTCTCGCTTTGCAGCATGCGAGACAAAGCGCTATCGTCGTTTAGCGCATATCCTTATCATCGCGGGATTCTCAGGGCTATGCGGCGTCGCTTTTGCTGCGGCTATTGCACCTTTGACAAATGCCAATCCCGACAGTCTTCAAAAGCCGTTCACCCTATTCAAAATATTCGCAAATATATTCTCAACTTGCCTGATCCTCGGTATTGGACTATTTCTCGTTTATCGACTTTCAACACTGAGCGACAAAACTGCAGTCGCATTTGAAGACTGGGTTTTCCCGTCATTGATGTTGGCAATCGTGTTCAGTGGTCTATTCAGTCAGTGGGCGAGATGGGCGAACGTTGGCGTTATTGCATATCCTGTTTATGTGTTTCATCTATCGTCGGTATTTGTGCTGATTGCAACGCTGCCGTTTGCAAAACCGGCGCATGCATTGTACAGATTGGCTGCTGAGATTCACAGAATCGCTTTGGAAAGAAGCGTGATGCTGAACGCATCCGATGTTTTTTTTAACCCAAATAAAATTCAACAGCGATTTGGCGAAAACACTGACGTGGAAAATTCAAAAGCTGTGGATATGTGTCTGGTTAAAGATGCGCCATTTCTGTTGTGTCATGAAGACGCAAAAAATATTGCAGACACTGTTATTATCGACACATACAATACGCTGAGGGATTCATACCGGAAGGTCAACGGCGAAAAGCTTTTTTACAATATCGAAAATCTTTACGGCACTGCTTTTGAAAGAGAAAAAGATCGACGGGAGCTGAGGCGAAGGCAAAAGTCCAATGACTCTGGAGAACTACCCGGATGGTATGAAGAAGCGGCAGGCAATACCTGTACATGGTGGCTGGAGAATCAACTGCTCGCACGTCATTCGCTTCGAAGTTGCATGTTTTGCGGCATGTGTACCGCTGTCTGTCCAGCTGCAGAACATTATGAGGAATATAATCCCAGAAGCATCGTGGATGCCGCATTATCCGGCAAAGAAGAAGAAATAATCGCACTGCTTAAGGCGGATACCATTTGGTATTGTGGACAATGCGGTTCCTGCAAGGAACGCTGTCCCAGGGGAAACAGTATCATGGGTCTTATATCCTCCCTGCGAATTCTGGCACAATTGAAGGGATACCATCTTTACAGCGCCAGAGGGCGTCAACAGTATGCATCGCGATATCTCTGGGGAAGCAATTTCTGGAATCGCGGATGCAGTCTTTATTTTCGGAATTGTGACAAATGGGCGCATCCCGATTTCGGACCTAACTATGAAAAATTTTTTGATCATCAGGAGCAGGAATTTTTGCGACTTGGCGCCAATCCTGACAGGCCAGGCATGTTTGGTGGCAGGAAAGTCAACACCGAAACTCTGGAAGAACTGCGTTCGCTGGTGGAAGCGGGTGGCACTATTGCCCTGTGGAAAAAAGTGGACGATTTTGGAAACAGTCATCGCTCAGAATTGAAACTCACTGAAGAAGCGTATCTGGAAATGGTTGCAAAGGAGGGTTGATATGACAACACACTCAACAGTGACACAGCAGTATTTATTACCCAGAATGAATGATGCGTTCTATTTAACGCCAAGTTGCATTCTGGGTTCTTTCAGCCCTGCAATCGAACCATTAATTTCAACAATTTATGAACTGCTGGGAATTCGGGGAAAAGACACCGTTGGAAAGCCCGAATCTCAGGGCACATGCTGTTCCGGAATTCTGTTCCACGGCGATGTCATTACTTTGGAAAGCACATTGATGATAGTGGCGCGACTATGGCATGTGGCCGCTGAGGCGGGTTTTGACAGCCTGACAACAGCCTGTGTCACTTCATTTGGCGTCCACCAGGAATGCCTGGATATCCTTGAGAAGGACCGGAAAGCTGCCAAAATCGTTGACCAGCAGTTAAAAAAGGCAATTGGGAGGGAGCTGATTTTTCCCAAAAGAGTGCTTCACGCCAGTGAGGTTTTTTATATGTACCGAAGTCAGATTGCCAAATTGCTTTTGTATCGACTGGTCGAAAAAGATACAGGCAGAAAACTGAACGCGGTTGACCATGTGGGGTGTCACTACAACAAACTTTTCCCAAAGCGTGCAATTGGCGGGATGGAATTTTGTGAAGTGCTTACCGGCCCCATCGTGTCGTGGGGAGGCGCGGAAGTTGACTATCCGGAACGACGGCATTGCTGTGGAATGGGTTTTCGCCAATGCATGGTGCAGCCGAACCGGGGATACACAATGGCGTGTGTATTGAAAAAGATGCGAAGCATGGCGTCATTCAATCCCGACCTTATTTTGACAAACTGCCCAGGATGTCAGCAGTTCCTCGATAAGGAACAATGGGCCATCTGGAAAATGACAGGGGAGCACTTTTTTGTACCGGTGCTCAACTATGCTGAATTAGCTGGGTTGCTTCTTGGTTATGACCCTTACGAACAGGTCGGCATTCAGTGTCATTCAGTTCCGGTGGAGCCGTTACTCGACAAAATTGGCATCCCGTATAATCGTGATTTTTATCTGTACAACGAAGAAGTTTTGAAACGAAATCCGCTAACTTATAAAAATGAAAAACAGAAACGGGTTGGGAACGCGATATGAACGCAAAAGTTCTTATTATTGGTGGCGGAGTGACCGGAATGCACACCGCTTTGGTATTGGCGGATTTGGGAATCTCTTCTTTCATTGTTGAGAAAAAGGACTGTCTGGGCGGAAGAGTTCGATTTTTGTCCAGAACTTTTCCTTTCTTTACAGATGACGGATTTCACAATGGCGCAGAGTTTACTCAGGATTTGGAGACTCTGGTAAAAAAATGCAATCGGATTGATGTCAAACTGAACACTCAGGTGGAATGTGTTAGCGGGCAGTTTCCCTGTTTTGATGTTCGGCTCAAAGATGGCAGTCAATATCAGGTTGGCGGTATTGTTGTGGCCACCGGATTTGAGCCTTTCGATCCTTCGTCGATGGGCGAATACGGTTATCGTCGATACGCAAATGTAATCACCGCACCAGAGTTGGAGTGGATGCTCAATATCAACGGCCCGACGCGTGGTGAACTTCGGCGTCCTTCTGATAGCGGGCCAGTTTCGCGAATGGCGATTATCTTCTGCGTGGGTTCCCGAAATCGCCGACTCGGTGCACCCTTTTGCTCAAGAATCTGTTGCTCCTACAGTACCAAACAGGCGCTCACTGTAATGGAAAAATCTCCCAAAACGGAGGTCTGTTGTTTTTATATGGATGTGCGTACATATGATCGTGGATTCGAAGAAATGTATTCTCTTGCACAGGAGAGGGGTGTTAAATATATCCGTGGACGCGTATCTGGATGCAAGGAGATGGATGACAAGAAAATTCATCTTCGCGCGGAACACACTCTTATCCAAAAAATGTACGCCAATGAATTTGATCTGGTGTCGCTTTCAACAGGTATGCGTCCCTGCCTCGAAGCGGATTTGCTTGCAAAAACACTGGGTATTCAGCGGTCTGACGATGGATTCTTTTCGAGTCGCGCATGGTTTCGCTTTCCTCACGATTCAACGCGCATGGGTATACTTATTGCCGGTTGCGCGACGGGAATGAAACCTATTCGAAATTGCATGATGGATGGTGCTGCGGCGGCTTCCAGAATGGCATCGCTTTTTAGACAACAAAGCAGTGTTTGCTGCGACACATCCAATGGAACAAATTCTGAAACAGTAACGTTATAAAAGGTCACGATACAAACTGTGTATGTGAACTGGAGGAAATTATGCCAAGTTATGTTAACCCGGAAAAATGTGACGGCTGTAAAGCCCAGGATAAAACTGCATGTCAGTATATCTGTCCCAATAATTTAATGGTCCTCGACAAGGACAAAATGAAGGCCTACAACCAGGAGCCAAATCAATGCTGGGAATGTCAGTGCTGCGTAAAAATATGCCCATCGCAAGCCATTGATATACGGGGATATGCTGACTTTGTCCCAATGGGGGCCAGTGTCGTGCCTTTGCGTTCAACAGACAGCATTATGTGGACAGTCAAATTTCGTAATGGCAGCATAAAGCGATTCAAATTCCCCATTCGTACAACACCGGAAGGTAAAGCTGAACCACTTGGTGGATTCAAAGCCGCTTTGGAGATTGACAACCAGTTGCTTTGCACAGAACCGGAATCCATAGGAATGGATGAACTGTGGACGACTGGCAAATAGAGGGAGTGATTAAAATGGAACCGTTTGAAACCGTTGAAGTAAAAACTGATGTATTGATTCTTGGCGGTGGCATGTCCGCCTGTGGCGCTGCTGTTGAAGCGGCATATTGGGCTAAGAAGGAAGGCCTGAAGGTCACCCTTGTGGACAAAGCCGCACTGGATCGTTCGGGCGCTGTCGCCATGGGCCTTTCGGCCATCAACCAGTATGTGGGCCTTAAGGACAGTGAAAACACAATTCAGGATTATGTCGATTACGTGCGCAATGACCTGATGGGGATAACTCGGGAGGATCTTGTGGCCAACATTGCGCGACATGTGGACAGCAGCGTGCACCTGTTTGAAAAGTGGGGACTGCCCATATGGAAAGATGATGATGGAAAATATGTGCATGAGGGTCGCTGGCAACTCATGATTAATGGTGAGTCGTACAAACCGATTGTCGCAGAGGCGGCAAAGAATGCGCTGGGCATGGAAAATATTTATGAACGCGTTTTTATTACCGGCCCATTGATGGAAGACAACGTATGCAAAGGCGCAGTTGGGTTTTCGGTTCGTGAAAATAAGTTTTATGTGTTTAAGGCCAAAGCGGTGTTGGTGGCCATGGGAGGTGCTGTAGGCATTTTCAAGCCGCGGTCTTCAGGAGAAGGTGCAGGGCGTGCATGGTATCCGCCATTCAATTCAGCGGCATCGGCATATTTTACGATTAAAGCCGGCGCGGAAATGACATGTCAGGAAGTTCGATTTATTCCTGTTCGATTTAAAGACGCATATGGGCCGGTGGGGGCATGGTTTTTGCTGTTTAAATCAAGAGCGACCAATGCGCATGACGAAAACTATATGGAAACAAGGGCGACAGATTTGAAGAAGTATGGCCAATATGGTGAGGTTAAACCTGTCCCCGCCAATCTGAGAAACTATTTGATGATGCGTGATATTGAAGATGGGAAGGGTCCAATTTTCATGCGTACTGAAGAAGCGATTTCAGCTATCGCGGATCTGTACCAGGATGACCCCAAAGCGTTTAAAAAGAAAATCAGGTCTCTTGAAAACGAGGCATGGGAAGACTTTCTGGATATGACCATTTCCCAGGCACTGCTGTGGGCGGCCACCAACATTGAACCCGACAAAAGCAAGTCAGAAATTGCGGCTGCGGAACCGTACTTTATCGGGTCACATTCCGGCGCATCAGGCGCCTGGGTGTCCGGTCCCGAGGACCTTGCTCCTGAAGAGTATTTCTGGGGATATACCAATATGACAACCGTCAACGGTCTTTTTGCCGCGGGCGATGCATCTGGTGCGTCATCGCACAAATTCTCTTCCGGCTCTCATGCGGAAGGTCGTATTGCGGCAAAAGCGGCATGTCGGTATGCATTGGACCACAAAGGGCAAACCGAATATTGCAATGATGGGGAGATTGAAAAGCAAAAAGAAAATGTTTTCAAGCCACTTCAGGTATTTGAGGCAGCGCAGCATCTTTCCACAGACCCTGAGATAAATCCTGGATACATTCTGCCCAACATGTTTCAGATGCGTTTGCAGAAAATGATGGATGAATATGCCGGTGGCGTCAGTTCGCAATTCAAGACGTCAAAACCGGGTTTGGAAAAATGTCTGGAGCTGCTCACCTTTTTAATAGAGGATTCCGACAAATTGGGCGCTCGAAACTCTCATGAACTGATGCGTTGCTGGGAAAATCGCCATCGCATGTATCAGGCAATCGCCCATGTTCGGTCATTAATGTTCAGAGATGAAACGCGATGGCCCGGATATTATGTGCGCACAGACGCGCCCGAAATCAGTCTCGATAAATGGCATTGCTTTGTAAATGCGACGCTGGATCCACAAACCAATGAATGGTCAATGAAGGCTGTTCCCATTAAATCCATGAACGTCTGAACCGATATTCTTTACCCGAACTACCGGAGGATAACCATGGAAAAATCCATTCCCAATTCCACGATTCTCGTTGTTGGCGCCGGCATTGCCGGTATTAGCGTTGCTGCGGCTCTGGCTGAGACCGGCGCAAGATCACTGATAATTGAAAAAGAACCATGGATAGGAGGACGTGTCTCGCGTGTCGCACGGTATTTCCCAAAATTCTGTCCGCCATCGTGTGGCATGGAAATCCATGGCAGGCGACTGTATGAAAATCCGCGCATAGAGGTGATGGTCAATACCGTGATCAAGTCGGCCGATAAAAAAGGTGATGTTTGGCAGATCACCCTGGAAACCGCGCCATCGTACGTATCCGATGCCTGCACTGGTTGCGGTCAATGCATTGCCGTTTGTCCAAAGTTCGCTCCAAATCCCTTTAATCTGGGAATGAACAAAATTAAGGCTATCGATTTTGTGCATCCCAATGTTCGCCCACATATACCATTTCTCATGCGCGCCAACTGTGTAGCGAACTGCAATCGATGTGAGCAGCAATGCCCGGTTGGAGCCATTTCTCTGAATGCGACCAGAACTGAGAAAACTGTATTTGTAAAAACCATCGTCGCCGCAACAGGCTGGAGCCCATACGACATAAAGAATTTGCCATTATATGGTGCGGGAACCCTGGAGAATGTAATTCCCAATGTGGTTATGGAGCGTCTATATTCGCCAGATGGTCCTACGGGGGGAAAAATTCTTAAAACAAACGGGGACCCCCCAAAAAAAGTAGCATTTGTTCAATGTGCAGGATCGCGCGATGCCAACCATTTGCCTTTTTGTTCTGAGGTATGCTGCGCTGCTTCCATAAAACAGGCGTCTTATGTGAAATCTCAAAACCCCAATGCGGAAGTGACCATTTATTACATTGACAGGCGCACCACAGGGCGAAACGAGTCCATGCTGGCAGACGCTATCGCAAATGATACGTGCCGATTTGTGAAGGGAAAAGTGGGAAAAATTGAAAAGCGAGGTGAGATGCTTTCTCTTCGGGTGGAAGACACCGAAGAATCCACCGTTATGGAAGCCGAAGCCGACATGGTGGTTCTGGCCCTTGGAATGACACCCACTCATTCAGCCGTTTCATTGCCACTGCCATTTCCGATGGATGATAACGGCTTTTTGGAAAATGCGCCCGATATTGGGCTAATTGCAGCCGGCACAAGTAAAGCGCCCTTTGATGTCGCATCAACGGTTAGAGATGCCGCCGGCGCAGCTGTGGAAGCATTGATTT
Organism: Deltaproteobacteria bacterium; assembly: GCA_016935665.1. Classification (GTDB taxonomy): domain Bacteria; phylum Myxococcota_A; class Polyangia; order JAAYKL01; family JAAYKL01; genus JAFGXQ01. Next base: position 30,388 of record JAFGQN010000130.1, read on the forward strand.
GTGAAGGGGTGTTGTAATGGATAGAACAGGCGTTTTTATATGCGGCGGATGCGGCATCAAAGATAAAACAGATATTGATGCCCTTTGTTCGACAACACTCAAAAAAGGCGCAATTATTGCTCGAACGCACGATGCGTTGTGCAGTGCAGACGCGAGATTGGCAATTTTGGAGGAACTCGAAGCACAATCTCTTGATAGTGTACTAATAGCTGCATGTTCGGTGCGACGTAAAAAAGCAGCATTCTCGCCCCTGAAGGAAAAAGCGGTAAATAAGCGGATATGTATTCGCGAGCAGGCAGCATGGTCCCGCGATGCCAAAACAGAAGATATTCAATCAGCAGCGGCTGACCAGATATGCATGGGAATAGCAGCGCTTAGAAGTGAACAAAAAGCAACGGTTGGTTTTGTTGATGTCCGTCGCGCCGTTCTCGTTGTTGGGGCGGGTCTTTGTGGCATGGTTGCTGCGGATGCGATTGCCCGACTCGGATTTCAGGTTTACCTGGTTGAAAAGGACGAGATACCTGGCGGATTTCTTAAAAGGACGGCCTCCGTTGCGCCCTTTCGGGCGCCGTATAACACGCCGGCTGTCAGCCCTGTAGAATACTGGAGTGAGGCGATTGCCTGTAACCGCAATATTACACTGCTAACCAGAACCGAAATTTCATCCATCAGTGGACAGCCAGGACAGTTTGAAGTCGATGTCGGCAGCAGGAAATTTGTTGTGGGCGCAGTCATTCAGGCCACTGGTGCAACGCCAGTGCCACTTGAGTCATTGCCGGCGATATATGATTTGAATTGTGCCGACATTGTTACCGGCGCGGATTTTGAAAAGATGCTGGTAAATGAATCCACTTTCATAAAACCGTCAAACGGTACTGTCCCAAAAAATGTTGTGTTTATACAGTGCGCCGGGTCCCGAGACAGCGGCCAGCTTCCTTATTGCTCAAGGGAATGCTGCCAGATTACGCTCAAACAGATTCATCAGATTCAAAAAATCATGCCTGGGGTAGAATGTCAGGTCATTTACCAGGACATGCGAACAACGGGAATGATGGAATTGTTTTATTCCGCAACACTTGAATTGGAAAATGTTTCGATGATTAAGGGCGATGTAAAACGGGTGACAAAAGTCGGTGATCAACTGACTGTATTTGTTGCCAATACCGTACTCGGAGAACAAATTCATATCACCACCGATCTGGTCGTGGCGGCGACCGGGATGGTCCCCAACGCTGCTGACGGCGAAGCAATACGTGCAATTCGGGATGCAAAATTAACAATTGAAAAAAACGAATCGGCAGAACAGGTTTCAAATGCACAGGAACGTATTGCATCTCTCGCGTATCTGGATACACCAGCTATTTTAAATCTCGATTATCGTCAGGGGCCCGACCTGCCGCAGCTGGCATATCGCTTTTTGGATTCTCACTTCATCTGTTTTCCTTACGAGACGAGGCGTACCGGAATATATGCGGCCGGTACAGTGCGGGCGCCTATGGATATTGCCATGGGAATTTCAGACGCAAAGGGAGCTGCGCTGATGGCAGTGCAATGTATAGAAGGCGCAGCCAGAGGAGAATCGGCACTGCCGAGAATCGCAGATATAGAAACTGCCGATTTCTTCATGCAGCGCTGTACCCAATGCAAACGGTGCACAGAGGAATGTCCATATGGTGCACTAAATGAAGATGCAAAGGGGACGCCCCTTTACAACCCTACCCGGTGTCGCCGGTGCGGTATCTGCCTGGGAGCATGTCCCGAACGGATTGTGTCGTTCCCTTCTTTCTCCATAGATACAGTGGTGTCAATGATTAAGGCGCCAGAGATACCGGACGAATTCGAAGAGAAGCCGCGTATTCTGGTATTTATGTGTGAAAACGACGCTGCACCCGCGTTGGATGCCGCCGTACAGCAGGGGTTGAAGATTAATCCCTGGGTCAGATTTATTGAAATTCGCTGTCTCGGCTCATTTCACAACGTCTGGGTGGCGGATGCATTGTCACATGGATACGACGGTGTGCTTTTGATGGGCTGTAAACAGGGCGATGATTACCAGTGTCATAATATCCAGGGGTCCGCATTGGCACATACTCGAATTGCCAATATTGGAGAAACACTGGATCGTCTGGCGCTTGAGAAGGACCGTGTCCGCGTGGTTGAGGTCGCCCGCGACGAATCTGCTCAGGCAGTTCAGTTTATTGAACAGTTTACCAAAGACATTGAGGCGCTTGGGCCAAATCCATTAAAGGGATTTTGACAAAGGAAATATAGATGAACAGCGAAAATATACACAATGCGCTGATAATCGACCGCACAGTCCGACAACGGTTGAAAAGGTTGAGTGGCGCCAACGCATCAAAATGTTATCAATGCGCCACGTGCTCGTCTGTCTGCGATCTGTCGTTTGGAGATAATGCTTTTCCGCGCAAACAACTTCAGTGGGCACAGCTGGGATTGATTGACAAAATCAAATCCGATTATGCCATATGGCTTTGTCATCAATGCAACGACTGCAGTGTTCATTGTCCAAAGGATGTCAGACCCGGTGACATTATGGCAGCGATGCGTGCGCTGTTTATTTCAGAAAATTCCGTTATCCGCACAGTGGGCAGAATGTATGAGCGTATAGGCGTCTTTTGGCCTTTGACAGTGTTTGTGCCAATAGTGGCGTGGTTTTCTTTTTTTCTGGCTACAAAGGGCAGGACTGAATTTATCTCCAGTGCAGTGGACTTCAAGTTTGAAACGCTGGTCCCACACTGGATGATATACAGTGTGAATATTCCAATATTTGCAGGAGCACTTATCGCACTTGGCATCAGCGGTATTCGCGCCTGGGATGCGTGGGGGGCGCCAAAGGCAACTCTGAGTATGAAATTAACTGCCTTTTATATGGCTATCCTCGACATTGTCCTCCATCGAAAAATGACAGATTGCACTACTGCCAAACAGCGAAGCACCGGACATTTTATGATAATGTGGGGTTTCGCAGGTGCACTTGTCACCACAACCGTTATCGCTATGCTGTTATTTTTCTCTTCCTTTAAATTGCCGCTGCCCTTTTTTCATCCATTGAAGATATTTGGCAATATTGCGGGTGCACTGATTCTGTTGGGTGGCATCTACGTATTGCAGCGACGTTGGAGTGATTCAAAAAAAATGGGGCATTCATCGGCCTTTGACAACTATTTTGTTCTGCTGATATTCGCGGTCACCACAACTGGATTTGGCGCACAGTTTGCGCGTATGGCCAACCTGCAGGCATTGGCGCTTTTTGTATACCTCACACATTTGGGTTTGGTTTTTTCTTTATTTGCATCTCTGCCTTTTTCAAAGTTCAGCCACATGTGGTATCGACTACTCGCAGTGACAAGGCTTCATCTGAATTCCCAGGAAAAACCAGTCCGGCTTCCACAACCGGTTTCGGTAAATGATTGATTGACGCAATTGATAGGAGTGCAGCTCAACTTTTGAAAGGATTTCAACCATGGCAACCAATGTAGCAAGCAATATTACCTGGCATCAGGGCAACATCAATCAAAATGACCGGGAGTCGCTTTTGAATCAAAAGGGGGTTGTGCTCTGGTATACTGGCCTTTCTGGTTCGGGCAAGTCGACTCTGGCCAATGCCGTTGAAGAACGGCTGTATCAACGTGGACGATTAACGTACATGCTGGACGGTGACAACGTGCGTCACGGACTAAACAAAAACCTGGGTTTTTCGCCGGAAGACCGAACAGAAAATATTCGCCGTATCGGAGAAGTTGCCAAATTATTTTGTGACGCTGGTGCGATTGTAATGACGGCGTTCATTTCGCCATACAAAAAGGATCGTCGCGCAGCGCGAGCGCTTGTGGAATCTGGAAAATTTATCGAAATATATTGCGCTGCCGATTTAAAGTCCTGCGAACAGCGCGATCCCAAAGGCCTGTATGAGAAGGCGCGATCCGGTCAAATCCGTCAATTTACCGGCGTGGATGCCCCGTATGAAATCCCGGAACACCCTGAACTGGCAATTCCCACGCACCGAATTTCTCTTGAAGACAGTGTCGATTGGGTCATCGCCTATCTCGAAGGCCGTGAAATTATCCCGTCGGAACGAGATTCACAACAGTCTGCGGGATAGCTGCAATATTAAAAATATTTCTTCGAATCGCCATTGCTTCGATCAGATTTTTTTCATTATCTTTTCAAACAGTATATACAGATAATTGTCATTATTTGTAATAATCTCGAAAACTGCACCAGAGATTGTCAAAACTTTGATGACCACTACCCAAAGGAAGAATGCGCTCAGTGGATAGATGCCTACAACACCTGCATGCTCAATGCCTCTGAAGTGGATTGGAACTGCGCCGCATCGCAGTGGCATTCGGTTATCATCAATGCATGTCGTTTTGAGGCCACATCGCTCTTTATGTGTGAGCGCACCGGGGGCGCGTCCTGTGTGCCGGCAACAGAAAATGACGCCGATTGTGTGGCGCTGGGCAAACCGCCTCATTATCATTACTGTATCAGCAACGAGCTGGCGCTATCCGGGTGTGTTTCGGCGTTGACCGATGTATTTAGTGGCGGCTATTGCTGCCCGTGACAGTTTTGTAAACGAGAACCGAACAAACCAATCTGCAGTGACGAAACATTTGCGAGGCCCTTTGCTCAGGATGCCGACGGATTCTGTATGTCCGACGAGGTTCCCGCTGCAATCGAGGGAGAACCCTGCGGGCAACGGACCGATATTACACTTGTGTTTGTGCAGGAATAACATGCCACAGCATTTTTTTGAACAGGTACACGGACACTGGCCCGGCCCCACACTCTCCCGCCGTTATTGAAGATACGTGCCCGGATACGCGCTTTTCAGAACAACAGCCGCCATAAGCTCAACGCAGTATCCCCCGCTACAGTGCATTGACAGCTATTGTCCTTACTGCGCTGTGCTTCGCCACTGTCCGTGTCGTTCTGTTCATCGCTGGACACGTCTGTATCCGCATCCGGATGATGTACCCATACCACACGACCTTTGGCAATTCCCCTGGCAGTGCCCATGGGCGCATTGGGCCCGTCTTCAGAGTCAAACGCCGCAGCGGGAGACGCGGGCGAGCCGTTAATCAGCCGCATACTGCCGAGCAATACGGCCAGGAGTGTGACAGAAAACGCATCAGAACCATTTCGTCTTCGCCGCACTGTCTGGCGAATCGCGTGCACCCATACCGATATGCCCAAAATCCACGATGTCCACGCCAGCCCTGTTGCCGCGGCGGCCCGCTGACAGGGATAGGGCATCCGGCTCGGCCTGGGCAAAGATCGCACCAGCAGCCAACCAATCGCCACAGGCCCCACGAGCCACAACAGCACTTTGGCCAGGTGGGGATTCACATGAGGGTCAACCTGTTTTTTATGGGGGTGGGGGCAATGACATGACATTCCCTATACTCCTATCTCTGTCACGTTAAAGATTTTCCACCACAAGACACGCGTCCCCGCCCTTTGGCAGGTAGCCTGCTGAACTGATTTCCTTATTTAAAGCAAATCCCTTTTCTTTTTAGTGAGGGCCGCATCCCATCCGCCTTGTTAAAGGCGCGTCTACTTCTGCGCCGGTAACCGCAGATTTATGATTTGATCAATAGTGCTGCGCGCCAACTGACCTGGAAAAGCCGGCAGCAGGGGTGCCAAAACCGCGGGAATATTTTTGGGATGAATCATCGCCACCTGAATGGTACGGGTGCGCTCATCCAGCAAAATCATAAAAAATCGATTCCCCACCGGACGCCGCCAAACGGGGCAGCCATCCGAGTTGCCACCCGACACAATTGTGGGCCCCAGGGCATAGGCCTTTTGCGCACAGGCATCCAATACGTCCACATCGTTGGCATAGTCATTTCGGTCACATCCGCCGCCGCACACACTGCCGCCCACATGGCCGTTCTGGAACGACCGCACGCCAGTGCTGATAAATTCCCTGTTGGAGTAGTCATTGTTGTCCATCACCACTTCAAACACATTAATTTCACCACACCCATCGCCCACGCTGCCGGTTTTGGAGTAACAGTTGCACAGGCCATTCCACTTGCGGGCGCCGTCGCGAATCAGTTCCGCCGAAACAAATGCCATCCACGGACCCGGATGTCCCTGATCTGTGCCACCACACGCCTTTACATCCGCATCATTCACCGTCATGTTGCCAAGGAATGTGATGAGCTTCGATCCGGACCAGCCATGATGATTGATGCCTGGATCATCGGGACAGAAATAGTCATTAAAACCGGCGCACTCAAACGATGGCTCCTGCATCACGTACCAGACACAGTCATCGCCGGTAAGTGTCCCGTTAAAAAGCGCATTGTCGTCACCGCTTTTAGTGAAGGTAAAATTCTGTGCACCAGTCCGATTGTCAAAAAACGATACCAGGCGCCAGTCGTCATTGGATGTGTCCAAAGATGCCCCGGTGGACGGCTGGTACACGGCCAGCTGTTTCACGTTCAATGCCTTTAAAATCAGAATCATTTCTTCATCAAAGGGCGAGAGGGTATCGCTTTGGGTATAATGCTTTTCCATACAGCACGTGCCCCCCCAGGTGTCGTCACCGTCTTTGTAATCGCACGCGGGATCACCGTTCTCCCTATTCAGACGGCGCGGCCACCATCCGGCAGCCCCAATGTTTGTAAACGTGATAGTGCCTCCTTTCGTAACCGGCGCGTCATCGGTGGGATATGCCTCATGACCGCTGACATCGCCATCAGTGTCAGTGTCAGTGTCAGTGTCAGTGTCAGTGTCAGTGTCAGTGTCTGTATCTGCGTCGATGTCTGAGTCTGTGTCACTGTCACTGCCGGTTTCACTATCCGTATCCGTATTACTGCTGCCATCGCTGACAGTCGACGCATCCGGCTCACTGTCCGACTCCCCGCAACCGACAAACAACAGGAGGCTTCCCAACCATAAAAGTGGTGCAACAAACAACGCCAATTTCATGGGCACACCTCATTATACGGCGCGTTCACATAGGCCTGGCCCAGCTCTGTCAGCTCACCAGCCGCACCCAGCAAATCCACATTGGTCATATTGTCTGCCCGGCCGGCAAACCAGGCGTACCGCTCAATTCGCGGCTCGTTCTCAAGATACGCCACCGCATCCTGTAGAAACGTCTTTTGTTCCGCTTTCGATGGCGACCCCGAGCAGGCGAATTCCGTCAGCCACAGGGGACGGGCGAACGCCGCCTTGTACATTTCCACATGGTTAATCAGCCACTGAGCCCGATTATTTTTCAGCCCATCGCTGTTTTCATCACATTCCACGTAAATGTGAATGGCAATGGCGTCCACCCGGCAATTGGAACAGGCCGCAAAAAAGTCATTCAGATAATCCACCGGCCCATCTCCATGACAACCGCCACCGCAAAAATTGACCGCCGGCGACACCAGTTTAAGTCCCCTTTCATTTGCAATGGTTTCCAGTTCCGGCCACATGGCTGCCGCCTCCGTTGCCGACAAATTGGCCTGTGAAAAAAAATTGGGTTCGTTAAACCCCAAAAGATAGCCGGCATCCGGCGCAATGTTGGCAGCCACATCCGCAATATCGTAGTTTTTCCCCCAGCGCATCGGCACAAACTCAACGCCCAGCCGTTGCCAGTCGCCCCGCAATTCGCTGTCGGGTGCAAAGTACCAGTTATACCACCAGGTGACACCGGCACTGAGCGCCTGCATATCTGCCAAAGTATGATGACCATACGCCACCCCGCGCTTACACGATTTGGAGGGCGGTTGCACAGTGCCTGACGCCGTTTCAGTTGCGGTATCGCCTGATTCATCACCGGTATCCGTGGCACTGTCCGTGTGGGTGATCCCACCGCTGTCGATACCCCCCGATGTATCCGGTCCCACATCAGACGCCGTATCGAATGCATCTGCAAAAGCGGAATCAGGGTGCGCGTCAGTAGCAGAATCCGTTTTGTCTGCAGCCGGCGAATCAGATGACAAATCCGACGATGCAGAATCCACGTCATCCGTATCATTGGCCGCATCGCCAGGATCACATCCGAACACCATCAGGCCAATGGTCGCAATCAACAAAAACGGTACAGGAAAATGGTGTGAACGCATGGGTGTATCCTTTCGAAAAAAGGGAGAGTCCTTTCACCTGTTGTGCCCAACCGGCCAATTCCTTCCCGATGATATAAAAAAATGTCGCCATCGTCGTCGATATCACCCATCTCATATGGCGCATTGGTGCGACTCGTGTCGCCAGATATGATTGCATTTTTGCGACCTTTTTGCCTCAACCGAATCCCTTGCCTCAAATCATAGACATCTGTTTCCCCTTGAAATCAACGGATTACAACTTCTGGCCCCAGGGTTGCACAAGCCGAAAAAGGACTTTGAACGAAAAGAGATAATATGACCTCAATTACAAAAAACACTCAAATGACCAATTGGCTATCATTCAAACTCAATCTAAAGCTGGTTATCGCACTTGTTTTGTGTACCGGCACAGCAGGCTGCTTTAGTAGCGGCGGCAATGTGGGGTTGCGCAAATCATTTAAATACAGTGCCCGTTTGAATCAGAACGGCGTTTACGGTGGTCCATCCTTCGGCATACATCTTTTTCAATCCAATTTCGACGAAGCGACGGAGGGACTTGATGATGATGAGAGTGACAATCCCGTCTCGTCCCCCGGCGCAACGGTAACTGCAGGGTTTACTTACAGCCTGTTTTTTTCATCCCACAGGGTGTTCCATACCTTCCTGCCCACCGTCACTGTGCTCCGCCATCCGGCCCATACCATCGATTTTGCAGACAAATTTGGCTGGGCGCCAGGTGGTTCACTGGGAATGGGCATCGAATGGGGTAAAGGCGCACCACCTGGATTTCATACCGCTTTATGCGGCGGTGTATACGGCATGCTGTATGGCCTCGGCTGTGGTCGACTAAGCACCCGTAACGGTGGATGGATGGGATTCGATTTTGCAGCCGGCCATGCGGCGCCCTTCATGCCTGTTGAAACGCTCGATTTACTTTCCCTGGGTAGTATGCCCTGAAAAACGGTTGATATGTAAAAGATAATTATAGAAGTAAAAGCAATTTGTGAACCTATGCGATTCGGTTATCAATTGCACGCTGTGGGGGAGGACCTCAGGATGAGATTGTCCACATAGACAGTGGCTTGCTCCTGTCCATTTTCGGTCCAGCCAATTCCGATGCGCAATTCACTGACACCGCCGGTAATCACCGCTTCCTTTGAGGCTGTTGTACTTACCACCAGATTGTCGTCAATCCAGAAGCTGGCCTCACCGGACACATCGGAAATGGAATAACGACCCCAAAGGCAAAACCATCTGCCGGTGGGAACCTGTTTTTCGCCAGAAGTGTATCGGGTGTAATTGCCGTGCACATAAATATCGAGGGAGCGGGTGGGTGACACATTTATATCAACCCCAAAGGTCTGCTCGGACGATTCATCGACCTGTCCCGACAAATTCACCAATGTAGTATTTCCGGTAATTGTGTCGTCGGGAATAAAAATATGGGCCGACAAATACAACGTATCGCGGTTAATGGCAGCAAACGGATATACCATGCACGCCCAGCTCTGCTCGGCCATGGTTTGCGAACACAGCGCCTGCTCCCCTTCAAACGAAGGGTCGGTCACCCACGACACCTTACCGTTCACTGTTTTCGCTCCCTCATGTTCCTGCTCAAAATCATCACAGACAATCACATCCGCAGCCGCGCTGTCACAAAATCCTCCCTCGCTGTCCGGGGCGACCGTTGCAGTGTCATCGGAATTATTTCCGTTTGAATCCGTTTCGCCGTCGTGAATTATGAAAGTGGTATCGCACGCCACTGCGCTGCAAAGAAAAATGCCCAAAATGAAGTTGCAGACAGAGGTGTTGCCCATATTGTTTTTTTAAATTCCAGAATTACGGTTGTATCTCGCGCAGTCGATTTCGTGCGCGCTGGCCAATGCCAGTGCGACCAAATGTGTGTACCACACTTTCGAGAATCTGTGTCGCCTCTTTTTTTTGTCCCAGCTGCAGCAGCGCTTCGGCCTTATAGTACAATGCCTCCCCGCGTTGAGGCGCATCCCTGCCGCTATGGTCTAAAAATGGCGTAAAATATTGAAGTGCGCATTGAGGGTTGGAGAGCTGTTTAATGCACACATCCCCGGCCAGATACGCCGCCCTGTTGGCCACCGATAGCGTCTGATGCTGCGCCAGTTGCTGGTATAGAGCAAGCGCTTCTTTGGGATGGCCTTTTCGTTTATGGCAGGTGGCCAAAAGAAACCGTGCGTCGACATCGTTTGGATGCGCCTGCAAATAGCGCAAAAGACCCTCAATGGCCCCATCCACATCACCGGCAATCATTTCCTTTCGCCATGTATCCAGCATTTTCAGCGATTGTGCCTGGGCGGTATCCTGCAACTGATGCGCGTCATGGACTACCGGCTTTTTAGCCGACTTCAAATGCAGAGGTTTTGCGGGCACTTCCTCAATCATCTTCGACAGCACCGAGAATGCCGCCAGTTCATCCCAGGTGGCCAAACGGGTCACAATACCGGATTTTTCCGAAACTATCCGCGCCACAGCGCCTTTTTGAACCATCGCTGCCTCGTTATCGCCCTCAACCCGCACAGTGCCCTTTTTCACCACCACCTGCAGCATGTGCTCCGGTGTCACTGTCACTGAGAAACGGGTTCCCACCACCACCACCGTTCCCAAAGGGGTGGTCACCCGAAACTCTCGCGTTTCGTTTGGTTGAACATAAAAGACCGCACTGCCGGATTGCAGCGCCACCACATGCGCTTTATCACTCACCATCACCTCTGCGCGACTTTTTGGAAACAGGCACAGCGTATCAGGCCCCATATGCGCGCATTGCCCATTGTGCGCTGACGCATGCAGTGTCTCAGAGCCTGTCAGTTCCTTCACTTTCGTATCAAAATGCACATCTGTTGCTGAAGGCGACACCAACGGCGCTTCCGAAAGCGACTGGGACGGCGCCCCTGATGTGTCACTTTTGTGCGGCGCCACCCGGGAAGATACCGCTGCAGGAGCGGCGACATGCGGTGTATCTGGCGCTTCGTTTTTCCAAACCCCAATGGCAATCCCCAAAAGGACAGCCGCTGCTATTGCCACAGCGAGAGGCCGTCCCAAAAAGGATAGACGGCCCAAGTGCTCAATCCGTTTACGCGCCATGGTTTCAAACCGCTGCACATCCAAAGAAGAAGGCGGCGCCACTCGCGCCCCAACGTCCTTATTGTCAAGCGATGCGGCCACCGTCAATATCTGCTGCCAATCACTCGTCTGTTGCAGGCATGCCGGACAATGGGCCAAATGGTCTTCAAACAGGCGTCTGTCTTCCCAATCCAGGCGACCGTCCAGATATTTATAAAGGTATTTACACACCATTTTCATGCCCTCCAGGTTCTTCCCGCTCATTTTCCAGAAGTTGCAGCATTGTCTTGCGGGCGCGATGCAACCTTGACCAGACGGTGTTTATTTCAATTTCCAGTATTTCAGCAATTTCTTCGCCTTTAAAGCCTTCCACCGCATGCAAAATCAATACGTCCTTCTGGCCGGCCGGCAGAGAGGAGAGACCTTTTTCCATTATTTCAGCGTTCTCCAACTGGCCATCCGCAGGCGGATGAACCGGATTGTCTTCGCTGTTCGTTGCCCGCTGTCGCAGCAGCAGGGCACGAACGCTGCGCTTGCGCCGAAAATTTTGCGTTTTTTTTATTGCCACGCCGTAGAGCCACGGCCGAAACACACGCGCGCGGTCAAATTTGTTGACCAGCTTCAGCAGTGACAAAAACACGTCGTGTACCAGGTCCTCCCTGTCCGCATCCGAAATCCGCGGCATGGTCCGCACCACCGCCTTTTGCACCATCACACTGTACCTTGCATACAGATCACCCAGCGCACGCACGTCCCCTCCCTGCACCCGCTTCACCAGTGTCGCATCAACCGCCGAATCATCTATTGCCAAAGGAGGCTTCGAAATCTGTTTAATCACTGTTTTTCTAAACCGCGTTTCAGTCCAGTCACCACTCTATTGTACGTGCAAAACCAAAAACTTCCCTGCGCCGTTTAAAAACATCATTTTTAAAAGACGGCACCCATGGAAACAGCGAGCATTGGAGACAGTCTGGGGGTGTCAAACAGAGACGTTGCAGCGGATTGGCGAGAAAATGTCAGCTTTCGAAACCAAAGCATAGCGCCCAGTTGCATCTGTCCCACCCAATGGTTGCCCACAAACACTCGCCCCTGCCACGCGAGCGATGCATTGCCGTTCATATAAAACGCGCTCTCTGTGGCAAACCCATTCGGTTCAACCTTTACGTATTGCAACACAGGTCGAACGCTCAGTCTGGCGCCAAAGGACACCAGCGAGAGCCGCCTGCTGAAAACCACCGCCAGCCCCGGCCGCACCTGCAACTGAGATACATCTACATCTGATACGCGCCAGTCTCGCCTGCCCGACGCCCCAAGCATCAAACAACCGCCCCATCCGCCGGCGCTCTGTGTGCATCCTTCCAGCCCGCCTCCGGGTAAAATGGCAAACGGGTTATAGGAAACCACATCGGTTTCACCCGTTGCGAACAGGAAATAGTCCCGTTTCGGAGGTTTGTCTTTTTTCTGTTTGTGCGCCGGCGCGTCTGCGGGCGCTGTCGGCGCGGATGCCTTCGCATCCTGTATTTCGTCCTGCATCGGCATCTTTAGTTCGGCGTCCGTCTGCGCCAGCAATTCATTGACAACAATAGCCGTGTCCGCCGCCACTTGAGATGGCGCCTTTCCGTCGGTCATATTCGCCTCAATGGAGCGCAACGACATACGCCCCGGCGCCATGGCCAAAAGCTGCACCAGCGCCTGGCTATTCGATACTTCATCTATCCACACCGCCGTATCACACTTCATCGATTCCCCAAGGGGCTTTACCTGTGCAAATCGACCCGGCAAAGATGCGTCATTGAACGCCAGCTCTTCGACTATCCAGTTATACGTCCCCAGCATCTGCAATTCTGCCAGCAGCGCCTGTTGATACCCGGTAAAACGGGGAAGCTTTTGAACAATAAACAATACGCGCACCTGTGCCGGCGCCTTTGCATGCCCGATGTGCGGAAAAAAGCAGAGTAATAACGCGAATATCCCGAATATCTGTTTCATCGCGGCCGACAATACCACACATGGCCACCGGCTATAAAGGAATTGTCAAAAGGGGAATGATGGGCGTCTCGCCGTCAGTTCGCGCCACACCCGTGGCCGGTTTGCGTATCTGCACCACATTGATACACTCGAACATAGTCGACCAGCATCTCCTGCGGGAAAGACGTGCTGTCATTCGGCGCACCCGGCCAGTTGCCCCCCACCGCGAGATTGAGCAAAATATGAAATCGCTGGTCAAACGGTGCGGGAAAAGCCGCGCCACTGGCTGTGGTCCACTCGGTCTGCGTGGCATAATGGACATCATTCAAATACCAGCGAATCTCTCCGGCTTCCCATTCCACCGCATATATGTTGAATGACGATGCGACATTCACATCCGGAGCAACCGATTCACCGCTATGCACATTGTCCGGCCATTCTCCGCCGTAATGCAATGTGCCGTACACCACATTATTGGCGGGCGATAAGTTCACCGCTTCCATAATATCAATCTCGCCACTGGCTGCCCAGCCCCCATATTCCCAATCGGTTGGCAGCATCCAGAACGCCGGCCAAATTCCCTGTCCGAAGGGTAACTGAAGCCGTGCCTCGATTCGTCCATACTTCCAGTCTCCCTTATCTTTGGTGCGCAGCCGCGCCGACGAATACGGCAGGGTCGTCATCGCCGTATTGTCTGGCGGATTTGTCTCTCCCGTCGGATTATCCGCAATGGCTTTAATATGCAAAATCCCATCTTCAACATAGGCGTTCTTCGCGTCATCCACATAACATTGCTGTTCATTATTGCCACCCCCCCAGCAATTCACTTCGTATGCCCACTTTGACGAGTCTATCTGATTCCCCTCAAATTCATCCCGCCACACCAACTGCCATCCTGCCGTTTCCAGAGTATCGTGAGTATCTGTGCCATCCACGGTGTCCCCGATGCTCTCGGTGTCCACGCCATACTCACTATCCCTCTCCTCCGCACTGTCCCCCCCCACCTCACTGTCCTCCACCTTCGCACTATCTCTTGCGACCTCACTATCCCTCTGCTCCCCGGAGTCTTCCGCTTTCTCGGAGTCTCCCGCCTTCTCGGAGTCTTCCAATTCCGTAGAGTCTTCCGATTTCTCAGAGTCCACCGCCTCATCCTTATCGTTGGTGCTCTGTCCACATGCCACCGCCAGCAACCCTGTCAGCATCATTGCCCAAAGCACCATCAATCTCAATTCGCTTACATTCATCCACATCTCATACTCCTTATTTCAGTTTCTCGGTATGGGTCAGCAGCGACCGCGCGGGCACGTCAAACGATGTCAGGGGGCCACCACCCCGGGCGTAAACCGTTACCTTTAACGGGCCATCACCGGGATTGTACGCACTGATACGATGACCTTTACCCGTGCCCTCATACACCAGCCCAGTGGGCATATCGGTATATTTGCTCCAGTCCACATGCCCCAGCGCACGGTTGGAATGGGCATAATAGTAGTTCAGAATAGCAGTGTTTTCCTTCATCACATCATGCCCGGCGTCCCACAACTCATCGAGTCGCTGCACTACATACGCCGCGTCAAACAGCTGCGCATATCCAAACGACACATTGGCCCACGTGCCCCAGTTGGCCTCGTCGTCCTTTGCTTCGTCAAGCAGACTCTGATATTCCATTGCCGCATAATCGTAGTCTTCAACCAGGTAATAAAACGAGGGTGCAATGGGCAACCATTGAATGCCGTGCTTGTACACCGGCTCATCGCCAAAATAGGTCCAGTACCCAATATGATCGTTACGCACCACCGATGCAATCTCGTGGGTCCACTCCGATGGGAAATTCTCGTGATCCCGGTCAAACCAGTACTCGGCCACAGCACGGGATTCCACGGTGTAGCCAAAGATGCCGGCATCCCGCATTACCGGATTTTTTGTAGCCACACCCAGCAGAAACAGCCCGGTCCACGACTGCATGGCCTCAGACGAAGACTCCTGATTATTACCGCTGCCCGGATCTCCCAGACCACCGGCATAGGAATGCCCCATCCAAATGTCAAAGGTGCGCAGAAACGGAAAATTTTTATCGTTGCGATTGTAATTGGCATACTCCTTGGCCACCAGCGTGGCCATCTCGCCGTATTTGGCAGCAAAATCCGCGTCATACATGCCCAGAATGCCCGCCGCATATGTGTGATACCCATAATGAAAATGGTGATCCGTAAATTCCTGCGACCAATAGGAAAAGCCCATCCCCACCAGCGCCTTCCACCTGGGATAGGCGGCAAACAGATGCTCTTTTTCGCCAGGAGTGTACGTGTACCAATCTTCCATGGCGGCGCGCAGCGTGTCGTGATATGTGTTGAAAAGTTCGGTATTGCCCAGCTCAAAGGCAAAATTCATGTACTTGGCGTAATTCACCAAATCCTTTCCACCCCAATACGTGTCGCCGCCGTATTCCGTATGTCCCCTGTAATCGTCCAGCAATTGGGTCATGCGCGTCGGCTGATACGCATTCGCTGCACCATCCAGCACCTCCGGTGCAGCAATTTTAGGCAAAATACCGATAAACGGATACGTAATGTCAAACACATGTCCGGCACTCACCTTAAGAGTGCCTCTGGGGGTAAACCATTCCAGCTTTGGCAACAGTTCAAACGAAAGTGCCGTCCGCTTGTAATGATGGGGAATCCACCCCTGCAACGTATCCACATTACCCAGGCCATGCAGATTTTCGCATACAATCTGCCAATGGGTGTTGACCTTCCCCTCTGCAGGGCGATAGTCCCAGCTGATTTCAGAATTCCGGGGCACCGCCGCGGCATACTGTGCAAACAGCGTTAAATCCGCAACGCCCTTCATGGTGGCCACCACCAGACTGTCCGATGTGATCTGCAACGTATTGCCGTCTTTTGAAAAAACAGTGTTTTTGGGCGCAAACAATCCATAGGCAATCCCATCATTGACCACCGCCAGCGCGCCCCCCGTATAAGGGAATGTCACTGCAGCGCCAGCCTCATCATAGGCGTCCACATTTTCGAATGTTGCCTCGGCGGTCGTTCCCTTGAATTCAAACCACGTGTAGGGGCTGCCATGCAGCACGGTGGTGGTCATGGCCATGTCCCCATCGGGCATCACAAATCGCAGCAGCCAGTCCGCCCAGTCATCCGCCAGTGCGTTCCCCGGACTCATGCCCGCACCGGACACCCTGACCGGCGCACTCTGAACCACGTGGAATCCATTATCCCCCGCATAATCCCAGTCCGTCATGGTGCGAATGACTACCCCTGTGCCGTTCACTGTCTCAAGCGCCGCAGGATACGCAAACAGTTTTTCATTTCCGTCGTTCACCAGCAACGCGGTCCACCAGTCGTTGGTGGGAATGGGCCGCCCAATGTTGGCGTCGGTCATATAAATGGGGCGAGAGCTGTTCATGGATTGCAAAATCACTTCATCGTCTTCGCCCAGTGTGCCGGGAATGGGACAACTCGCATAACTGCCGCCGCCAACTGCCACCGGAACAATTTTTCCTTCGCAATCTCCCTTCACCTCTGTAATTTTTTCCGTATCCGCATCTCCTTTCGTATCGGTATCGGCATCACCGCCGGTATCGACATCTGAATCTGCGCCCGAACCTGAATATGCATCGGGATTTGTATCTGTAATTGCACCGGAATCTGAATCAGTGTCCAAATCGGAAAACGTATCGATGTCCGAACTGGAATCAGGTGCCTTGTCGGTGTCTGTTTCGCCCGCCTGAGAGTCGGTGTCTCCGCCGTTGTTCGTTGGCGCGTCATTGCAGGCAACAGTCAGGCACATAACGGCCAGGTACGCAATGGTCAGCAATGCATTCCCGGCAATCTCCGTAATTTTCTGCGTCATATCTGTTTTTATCCTTTGATAGGGGTGTGCTGTCACACGCTTTTTTGCTGATGCTCAAAGCGTATTGCCGCAAAGAGAGCAAAACCTTCCCGAAAATTTTCCTTTAATAAAATCAGTCTGCGCGTGTGCCCGTTTGCAACTGCCCCACTTTTTTGCCGAGGGCGGCGGGTTGACTGCCGGATGCCCGACACTGAATTGGCCTGGTACGACTCTAAACGTCACTGGAAAGGACCCACTCCAGGGACGTGTCGGTTGGCACAGAGTTGCATATCGAACAGTCGGGCATTCCCGAGGTCATTCCCCTTGACGCCTGTTACCTCGGCTGGCAGGTATCCCTCATCCAGCTGGCCAATCTGGTAGAACCGAATATTCCCGACCCATAGCAAAATCGCCCCCCTCTGCGCTTTCAGCACACCGAACCCCTCGATACTGTTGGTCTCGACACAGTCTCAGAATAGACGTAATGTGGGGCGGATGATGAAACAAAAAAAAAATACTGGCCAGGTGGTATGGGTAACGAAGCGATTCAGGAAAAATCATTGATTTCGGTAGGGGTTGCGCTCTGTTTGCTGCTGAGCATCTGGATATTTGGGGCGTCCGCGTTGGCGTCGACACAAGGTCCCTCTGCCAAACCCGTTGTGATTGTATTCAGTGGTACAGCATCCGAGGGCCGTTCGGCGATGGAGGAGCAGTTTATCGTGTCGCTGCAGCTGGCACTGGACCGGTTTTCAGTGCGCGAGGTGGACGTGAGTCATGAGCCATTTACCTCGCTACCGCTCTCGGAGCGACTTGAAGTGATTGGCCAACATACCGCTGTGTATGACGCTGTGGCGTCCGTGTGGATTGAACAGACCAATCGGCAACAGGTATTGCTGCATCTGGTGGCCATTGGAACGGGTCGGGCACTGGTGCGCATTATCGAAGCAAAAAATTCACCTTCTGCAGCGGAAGAACTGGCGTTTGCCGCGCAGGAACTGCTGGGCGAAGCGTACCTGTTTGAACAGACCCCGTCCAGTCCCCAGCTGGCATATGCGGTGAACCGTGTAAAAGAAACGATTCAAATCCCCCCCGAAACGCCACTGTCCAGGGTGGCACTCATTGCGCTGTTTACCCTGAGTCGCAGTATTGCGGGCCATATTGGGCCATCTTTATATCTCGGGGGGGGAATGGATGTGTTTGTACCGCTGGGCAGCCGCTTTTTCGTCCGGTTTGGCGCCGGTGGCAGCTCTGGTCCCAACGCATCTTTTGCCGATGGAAATTTGACCACGCGAGGGGGATATATCAGAGCAATGGCGGGATTTCGCTCCCAGTTGTGGATGCTGTCCATCGGTCCCTATGTGGGAATGAGCGCCACTTGTCAGTTTGTCACGCTCCGGTTGGGCGAAGGAAAGGAACAAAAGGCTACCCGGGCCGGTTTCCGAGGGGACATGGGGGTGCAGCTGACGTTTCCGGTTACGGCGAACATGCACATTTTTGCCGATGGCGCGGTGGGGGGCTATGCAATTCGCAATCGATACCGGCGTCTGTCCGATAATTCGGTTGTGGTGATGTCTCCGTTTGTGGACTGGCGCGCCTCGTTGGGTTTTTTATTCGCGATTTGGTAAAAAGTCAGTTCATAAAAAAAATGAAACAGTTTTGCCATATGCTGTCATTACAAAAGTGGCGTGAGTCCCATTGTCAATCCAATTGGGCGATGGGCCAACTGGAATGGGGGCGACGTGGGACATGCAATCGGTGTGTTTTGGGACAGTATTTTGGGACAATATATAGATGAATAACGGAATGGAGCAGGCTGCGGGCAGTACTCATTTGAATGACGATGCGCTGATGGCTCAGATGGTCGATGGTGATCTGACAGTGCTGGGAGAACTGTACCTGCGTCACAGTGCCATGGTTCACGGGGCCCTGGGGCGGTTCGCTCCTTTGATGCCCGACGCGGAAATACAGGAGATGAGCCAGGAGGTCTTCATGCTGCTTTGCAAAAAGGCCCGTCACTACCGGCAGCAGGGAAAATTCAGGGCGTTTCTGTACGGTATCGCGGTAAAAAAAGCCCGCACCTGGCAGCGGAACCACCTGTTGCGTCACCGCCTCCTCGGCACAATATCCAAAGATCCCAATCCTCCCTGGCAGGGGCCAACAGAAAATTGCCCATCGGAACGCACGGCCCAGCGTGAAGTGGTGCGTCAGGTGTTGCAGCGATTGCCAAAGCAACAGCGCGCGGTGCTGATTTTGTATTCAGTGGAGGGATTTAACAGCGAAGAAATCGGTGAAATTCTGAATATCAGTCCACAAGGGGTAAGAACCAGACTGTTTCGGGCGCGGCAGACCCTTATGGAAAACATTCATAGCGATGACTGGCTTCAATCGTTGCAGAGGGAAACATGACCAACAAGTGTAAACAGCTGCAAAATAGTATCGACTGGCGATACCCCAGGGAACTGCCAGAGCCACTTTTAACCCACGTGGCGTCTTGCTCCGCCTGTCAGCGATACCTGCAAAAATGGCCGCTGATTGAACGGGACGTCCAGGAAATCCTGCGCCTGCCGGAATTGGAAGACGACTGTGCAAAACAACGAAGCGCCAACAAGCTGGTACAACGTGCCACATCTATGCAGGACCACCATCGCACTCATCCCCGCCTGCAGCCCGCTCTGGCGCTTTTGAGTATCGTTCTGTTTTCCATTGGCGCCGGCATTTTCTGGCGCCATACGTCATCCACAAACCGCAACACGCCCCCATCGCAGTCGCTCAGTATCCGCTATCTGAACGGCCAATCCATCGTAAGTACAGCAACATTGAGGGTCGGAGAATCGCTGGCATCACCCCCAAACGCACCGAAATTACTGAGTGTTTCCGGCGACAAAGTGGGTATGAGCGCAAAAAGTGCATTGCGTCTGAATCGAGCCACCGAAAAGGAACGGGTTTTTGAGCTGCAAAAAGGCGCCGTGGCCTGCCATGTGGCACATCGCAAAAGGGGCGTTCATTTTCGGATACAGATAGATGACATCCTGGTGACGGTGGTGGGCACCCGCTTCAGCGTTCACAAACAGAAAGACGGCGCCAGTGTGGCTGTCAATGATGGGACCGTAAGGGTTGGTCTCCAGGGGATGCGCTGGTCTGTTCACAGAGGCCAGCGTCTGACGGTTAAAGGTAGTGGGCGAATCCGGTGGGACGATGTATCCGCACAGGAAGCATTGCAGATGAAAAGGCTCCTTGGCGAAATTATGGAAACCAAAATCGATGACGCACCCAGCACTGGAGACGTGGTGGCGATGCCAGTGGCATTCGATGAGGATGACACGGGGGATGCGGATACAGAATCCCAGGCGGAATCGGGCGGCATCAAAGCCATTGCCCCCAAAGGTGCGTCCCGCGCGCCCAATCCCGCCATGAACCAATGGCGCAGCTGGATCCTTTCGGGAAATCTGACGCAGGCCGAAAATGCGTTGACTGATTATCTGCGTCACGCCCCCAAAGATCGATTGGCCTGGACACTGCTGGCGGACTGCTATCGCAAGGCCCATAAATGGAATGAGGCCGTATCGGCGTACCAAAAAGTCATTCGGCTGGCGCCTGTTGTGGAACGCAGACGGGCCCAATATCGCGCGGCCGCCATTCTGCAGGACAACCTGGGGGACCATCCGGGGGCTGTATTGCTGCTTGAAAAATATCTGTCTTCTGCAAAAAAAAGCGATATGCTCGGTGCGGAGGCCAGATTGCGTCTGGCGCGATCGTACATGCATGTGGGTAAGCGACAACGGGGGAAGGACATGTTGAATACCGTGATTAATAATTATACTGGCACTCCAGCCGCAGCCCAGGCGCATCGGATGTTGGCAAAATTGAAATGAGCAGGGCACCGATGACAGACAAAACGGTTTGGCGTTTGTTTTTTTATGTATTGTGGGCCACTGTGGCCTGCACAGAAGAGTTTATTGTGAACGATGTGGGAAATCGCGACGATACAGAGACGAAAGATACACATTCGCCACCTGTCGATACCAACAATAATCCGAGAGGATGCGATTTGAACACCGCAGACGGCGCCCCTGTAAATACAAAGGTCGATTTGGTTTTGGCGGTGGATAATTCCGCGGGAATGGAAGCAGAAACGGTCATGGTGCACACTGAGCTGCCAATACTGTTTTCAAATCTGACGCAGCAGGGAATCGATATGCACGTGATTCTTATTGCGGCATCAACGCCTGCTGATGATGGCAAAATTAAAAACGGTATCTGTCTCGAAGCGCCCATGGGCAGCGGCCAGTGCCCCGACGACACAAATCTGCCCAAATATCTTCATATTGAACAAAACATTGGCAGCAAGGACGCGCTAACGGTCTTTGAAAAAACAAGGGATACCTGGCGCCCCGCTATTCGACCGGACAGTCAGGTCCACCTCATGGTGGTCTCCGATGACGATGCCAACATGGATGCCGCATCATTCATGTCACAGATGGACGCACTCACCCCGCCTTTGAACACGTTTTATTTTCACGCCATTGGTGCATCCGTGGATAAAGCAATTGCCTGCGCATCCAACCCGCCCCTTGCCTGCTGTGAAACCGCTGCCAAAGAGGGCATCGCGTACAAAGACCTCGCGCAACAGACCGATGGTTTATTTTACGATTTGTGTGAACAGAATTTCGCTTCGGCATTTGAGGAGTTGGACAGTTTCATAATGCAACGGGTGTGTGGCGAAGATATGCTGCCGGAAGCGCCCATCTCAGAGTAACCAGTGCAATTCATATTCAGGACACTGACCCAAATTGGTTTTCCATTAGGCCGCTGCTGCATTCCGTCCGGCTGCGTTGCTCGTCGGTCAAACATTCCGTTACTCTTTGGGCGCCGTCTATCCGTTCAAAACCGATGATGAAATCATCAGGGAATCAACTACATAACGCTGCATTTTGTCGATGGCTTCGTACAGAAACTGCGAATAAATTGTAGTCAGATCGGCGGCTTCTTTGTAGCAGTTCCATGCCCGGTTGCAAATATCTTTAGCGTTGCCAATGCCATAGGTATCCAGCTCGGCTCTGACAAATAAACCGTTGAGGCGATTGTACTGGATGCGCGCTTCCTTCACTGTATCGCAATCAAACATGGGAATCTTCGCCGACACCGCCATACTTTTCTCGCCCGGAATGTTGAGCGAGAGCACCAGCACCATATCCTTGTGGCCGCGTCCCTCTCTTTCGAGGTTGATTTGCTGCATCAGATCATTGTTGTCCCTGAACGCAAAGGCCATAAACCGCAACAGGCATCGGCCCAACTCATATCCCGCCGGAAACTTCGCATCCCGGATTTGCTTCGTTTCCAGGTTCTGCGCCAGAGTCAGCTGGTCCAGCGCCGCCGAATAAGCGATTGCCACGGCGCGACGGGTCATGGACATAATGACAACAGCCGCCCAAAAAGTCCTTCCGGTCAACTTTAGAAGCCAGTGACATCTTCGTGGTCTCGTTCACCGCGATGTCCATGGAAGGTTGCAGTGCACAACCTTGTCCTGGGGATTGCCATAAGGCCATCAATATACCTTTAACGAGAGCGCAATTGTCTGACCATTTTTAAATCAGGGATTTTGTCGTTGACGGTGGTCGCGGATTGCGGGCATATGTGGCAACAGACAGTCTCCCTATGTAACAGAAGGCATTGGGAGCGGAGAAAAACGTCAGGGAGGCAATGGCCACGTCCTGGCGGGATGCATTTATAATTAAGCACGAGTGGATTCTTCGTCTTCATTTTTTAAATCAAGAATAAAATCATGAAATTAAAGTGGGCCGCAGGCTATCATGGATGAGCAACAGAGTATTAAGAAAGGACTTTTTTGGATGGGCATTGCCAGCGCGGTGTCCAAACTGGTGGATTTGTCCAGCCTCTTTGTAACCCTTGTTTTTATTACCAAAGAAGAGCTGGGCCTGGCGACTTTGGCGTGGTCTTTTGCAGTGTTGCTTGAAGCGTTTAACGGTCTGGGGACCGCCACCGCCATTGTTCAGGCGCCGGAAATATCAAAAAAGCAGCTGGACAGTCTGTTTTGGTACATCATGGCCATTGCCACAGTCATGTTCAGCGTGGTGCTGATGAGCAGCCCCTGGCTGTCAGACTTTTACAACGATTCAAACCTGCGGTATCTGATGATTGTGCCGGCGGTAAAGCTGTTTTGCGTGGGCGGTTCATTAATTCCATTGCAGCTTTTAAATCGAGAGCTGCGATACCGGGAAATCAGCACAATCCGCATGGTGGCCACATTTCTTTCTGCCGTGGTGTCCATTGTGCTGGTTAGCAGCGGGTACGGCGCGTGGGCCATTGTCATTGCCCACAGCTCGTTTGGCGTATTTCAGCTGATAGGTGTATATATCGTTAAACCGTTTTTGCCCTCGTTTACCTTTTCGTTTTCCGAGATTAAAAGTCTGGTGGTCTTTGGCGCCAAAGCGGCGCTCTCCGGTGTTATTTATCACTTTTACCGAAATATGGATTATTTGATTATTGGCCGCTTTCTGGGCAAGGAGGCGCTGGGGATTTACAAGGTCGCATTTGACTTGTCCATGAAGACCGCCGAGGAAGTCTCAAATATCATCAACCGAACAGCCTTTCCGGTATTTAGCCGGCTGGCAGGTGAACCGGAGCGACTCTCCCGTATTTTTGTGTGGACGTCCAGGAATCTTGCATTACTGCTGATGCCCGTTGCCGTGGGCCTGTTCTTTTGTGCGGATGAGTTTCTCGCCATAATCAAAGACGGAAAATGGTCAGAGGCAGCGCTGAGCGTGCAAATACTGTGCTGGGCGGCGCTGCTCAGATGCCTGGCAATGGCATTTCCCCATCTGTATCACGCCATTGGCAGACCGACTCTGGCTATTTATCAGTCATTGCTCAGTTGTGTTGCGCTCGCCGTTACGTTTTCCATTTCGCTGTATTTTTGGGGCGACCAGTATGGCAGCGCGGCTGTATGCGGCGCCTGGCTGGCGAGTTACCCTGTGTTACTGATGCTGTTTTGGTGGTTCGCAAAGCTGCATTTGCCGCTTTTGCTCTTGTCCTACCTGGGCGGACTAAAAGACAGCTTGCTTAGCGGAATCGCCATGTTTCTTCCCATGATGGCGGTTGATTTTTTACTTCCCAAGGACGCCGGCATCTGGGTTTCGCTGCTGTGTCTTTTGCCAACGGGCGCCATCGCATATATGGCATTTTTGCGCTTCAAACTCAAAATCACCCCTAAAAGCCTTTGGGCAAAACCCAAACAGACGGCCCTGAGCTGACAGATTGAAACTGCGAGAAGGGACGTCCATGGACGGTTGTTCGCGCGACTACTGTCTTCATTCAATACAAAATAAACTCGTCTGTTGTATGTTGACGGCGAATCGTATACTTCTTCTGAAAATATAATTTCGGTGCAATATGCCGAGTAGCTTAGTGCGACTGCTGGGATGTCGATTTTCGATGGAACAAGCGCGCGGTGCGTAAAATGAAGGGATATTCCGGTTATGACAGAGGGTATACATACGAAAAGCGATAAATGTCGCATCTGCGGCCATGCTGATGGCAATGAAGAATTCATAGTTCGTGAGATGATGTTTGGTCTGCGCGAAGAATTTGTTTACTTTCAGTGCAGCGCATGCAGGTGCTTGCAGATTCGCGACATTCCCACCGATATGAACCCGTACTATCCGTCGAACTACTATTCTATAAATACAACATTGCCGAGTTACGGATCATTGCGAAAGGGCCTCTGCGCTATCGAATCGCGCGTTCGCCTTGGTGTAAGCAACAGGCTGTTTGGGAATCATACACGGAATCAGCGTATTTTCGACTGGATGCGCGGTACACACACTGGCCGTGACTGCGCCATCCTTGATGTGGGATGCGGAAGCGGGAAGCTTCTTTATGAACTGAGAAATTTCGGATTCCGCGATCTCACGGGCGCAGATCCATTTATTCCGGCATCGATACACCACGAAAACGGAATTATTATTCACAAAAGCGAGCTGTCCGAGCTCGATCGCAAGTTTGATCTGATCATGATGCACCACGCCTTTGAGCATTTGCCAAATCCTGAAGCAACAATGCAGGATGTGGCCAGGTGCCTGAGGCCGGGCCGCATGTTGCTCCTGCGTATTCCAGTCATCGACCGCTATGCATGGCGACACTATGGGGTGAACTGGCTGGCGTTGGATGCACCGCGCCATTTTTATCTCCACAGCGAAGCCAGTATCGAAGCATTGGCCGAAAGGACTGGCTTCAAAATAGAAAAAGTGGTGTACGACTCAGGCGCGCATCAGTTTTGGGGCAGTGAACAGTATGTGCGCGATATACCTCACCGTTCGGAACGGTCTTTCGAAAACAATCGTGACGCATCCATTTTTACCCGACGACAAATCAAAGAGTACGAAAAGCGCAGTCGCGAATTGAATGCCGCGCAAGATGGTGATTCCGCCTGTTTTTATTTGCGCAGATACAAATAGCGAGCCCGGATTCTGATTGCGTCACCGGCGATGAAGGGGATGAACTGAAAAACGGGTGAATTCCAAAAGATACCATATGGGCCAGATGAGGATGGTACGTAGGCTTACGAATAACTTTTGCTCGAAGCGGGTGTAGCTCAGGGAATCCTTCCAAATCCACCGCAATGTACTGAACGCGGACACAATGGGGAACATTGGGTAAATCGCCAGCGACTTGAGTTTACGGTTTGGGATGACCAAATGGTGATAGTATCGATGCCAGTTGGCAAAAGTACGTCGGACTCCGGCGAAACGAACGGCTGCCCCCCCGGGGATGTCTTTGCTTCGCAGTAATTTTATGCTGGGGTCAAATACCAGTCGCTCTTTGGGCCGCAATTGGTTTTGCAAAGGCAAACAGAGTGGATGTTCGTCATTTTCGGTGGAAACGCCCCAGCCCCCCACCACGCGATGGGCGACCGCGACACGGATGGAGCCGTTGGTGCCATGAACCCAGTTGACCGACTCCAGGCGCTCATCGAAGCGACAATATGCATGGGGATATCCAAAAAAGTTATATCGCAGACAGCGACGTCGCGCCTGAGAACGATTTTGGTAGCCACATTCTTCGTTGACCGAATAGACATGACGACCGGTGACTGCAACAACTGATGGATCCAGGTAGTTGCGGGCGTGGCCGGAAATCACCTGGTTCCCGATGGGTAAGTCGTCGTCATCAAAAGACAACAGAATTTCTTTTGTTGCGTGTTTAAGCGCCTCGTTTCGACATCCACCAAGCCCCAGAGGTTTACGATACAGCGCGCGGAGTCTGGAATCCTGAGCTGCCAGGCTGTCCAGAGGTGCGCGCTCGACCTCTGACCATTCGCTCTGTTCCACCACCAGTATTTCGTAGTCAGGATGATCTTGATTGAGCAGCGCATCAACCAGTTTCAACATGCTTTCTTTCCGGTGATAAGATCGGACAAGAACGCTGACAGAGGGCAGCGGGCCGACTGGGGAACAGTTGGCGCCGGCGGACGAGGTACTGTTATTCAAGTTTGGTGGTTCCTGTGTTTGCTTAGTCATTTATTAAAAATAATTCGCCTTGTGAATGAAATGCTTCAAAACATGTTATTGCACAAATATGTGGTGACATACAGTGCCGAATACCTGCGGGGAACTCCCGCAGACAAGCCGGTGGCTCTGTCGCATATAACAGTAACCGACTACATGTGTCACTTGCTATTTATCAGGCGGCTATTTCGCTGGAGATGACAAAGGTGCCCGTCTTTTAAGGTATTGATATGCTTTTCCCCTGGCTGACTTGCTGTACAAATCGCTTTATTGTGTTTTGTATGCCGAAGAAAACCCGAATATAAGCGGTATTCTTAAACAGACAAGGGTTGGGCCTTATTATACGTTCGGCTATCGGGCTATCGGGCTATCGGGGCGCCACCATGCCTCGCGGCTTATACTGTTGCCAATAGTTTCTTTTTTCAGTTTTGAATCTGAGGCGCCGGATAATCCCTGTCTTTTCGAACGACGGCGAACAGTAATTGCATATGTTGCACGGTGGAAAGTTTTTCCGGTTGCCACTTCGGTGGGCCTGTTTCACCAGCCGTGCCTGCAGATTATTGTAGATGTCGAGGACCGACTCGTTGCGAACGTCACCCCATGAATATTCACCTTCCTGATCCATGCAGCACAGGGTGACCGTGCCCGATGCCAGTATGTCCACCCTGGTGATATTGGCGCAGGGAAAATTGGGAACCGGCAGCGCACTGTTGATGTCGCCCTTGTAGTTGTACAAAGCGGCGATGAACGGAATGGCGTTTTTTTCGACGCAGAACTGATTGAACTTTTCCTGCTCTTCAAGGGGCGTGTCGTCGAGCCGGGTCATTCGGATGGTCAATTTTCGGGCAATGCGCTGCCTTTGGGGGTGATTGGAAAGATAGTCCAGATTGTCGAGGGTTTTTTCAAGGGACAACCCGGTTATCTTTTCGTAACGACCGGCATCCAGCGTGTTCAGGCTGATAAACAGATGGTCTACCCCAATGTCGGCGAGCGCATCCTGTTTTGCGGGCGTCAGTGCATATCCGTTTGTATACAAACGCAATTCAGTATTGGGGAGTCGTTTGCGGATATGTTCAAGACGCTCAAGCAAATTGGGATCGCACAATGGCTCTCCATTTAAAAACGGTTCGATAGCAGGCAACTGAAATTTGGTGCAGTCGTCTATAATTTTTTCGAAAAGATCCTGTGCCATCGTCTGCCGATTTCTCGCCAGACTGGAGTTGGGACAAAAACTGCATTTGGCGTTGCAGCGATTGGTTGTTTCGATTGACACAATTCGAGGAATTTCCGTCCTGGACATGTTGATCTCCTTCGTGTTTATAACATCCTTAGGCATAAGCCATTTGATCGTTACCTTCCATAAAGTATAATTGCCGATTTTTGGCATGTGATTGAACTCGTGCTTGTCAAAATAGCATTCATCAATACAAAAATATATCGGAAATTGTAATGGGGTGTAGATCTCAAACTGACGGTGAATTTTTGACATGAAAAGGTGGTGCCGCCTGGTGTAACTTGTTGAAATTTGGAAACGAAAAGCGACACAAGGAAATTAAACGCCCGGCCCCATGTTTCCGCCACTCTCGAAGGAACTGGTCGACCGACAGGGTGGTATAAAAGGGTCTCGGCCACAGGAGAAATAGAGAGGCTAATGTCAAAAATAACCATAAAGACACGACGGATGGCGGGCGCGATGAGCGCGAGGCTTCCGGAAATTGGAATGAAGCAGGTGGTGATGGCCGCGGGATGAAAAAGCTTTGCCGAAACCGAACGCCTGACCGAGGAGATGAGTTTGGCAATGATAAGAAAGCCTGGCATTCCAGGACGAATATCGGATACGACAATGCGAAACACGATGGTGATACTGTTGCCGGAATAATTTCGAATTTGTCTGTACCGGCAGATAAAGACTGCCTATAGGCGCAAGGCGCTTATGCCCGATGATTTTCCTTTCGGTGTGGCTGTTTCGCAGCGTTACCCAGCGCAGTGAGGAGAACAGACTCACTCCATGGAAAGACATTCTTCGCTGGGTATACAACACGCTGATTGCCGCGCGAGAAGATGACATAGCAGGTCTGCGGGAACGGAAGGCAATTACCACCGAAATATAATTCGGGGCCGGGCGTTATTTTTCCAACCTTCCAGTTAATAAGACCCGCTTCGCGGATGAATACACCGATGGTTGCTATTAAATGTGCCTGGAGCTGCGCATTGGTCAGCCCC
>JAFGQN010000131.1 GCA_016935665.1 Deltaproteobacteria bacterium
ATCCGCGCCTTTTGCATTGCTGGTACACCAGTCTCTGGTGATGGTGCTCATGTGTTTGATAATTGTTCTGAAGCTGTGGACTTCGATATCATCTAACAAAATCCTTGCCCTTGCCATTGCCGGTGCTGACGCTTGTTGCAATACACCATGCGTCTTTCATTTCAGCGGCCATACACAGCACCAGCGTAAGCGGTCCTCTTATTATTGCAGTCAGTCGCGCTCCGTGAAATGCATGAATTCTGACATCGGGCGCAACGGCATCCAATGACTGTCCGGAATAATTTTCTGATTCGAGAAAACGGATTCAGAGTCAAAATCGCCACCGAAAGCAGTTTCGAGAATTGACACACCGCCCCCAAAAACCGTTTAAAAACAAATTGTGAAGGAAACAGCACGGTTGTGCGTTCTTATGGGAAGACATCGATATCACTGCAACACTTGGGAGGCGCCCATGAAACGAATGCTCACTTTTTTTACAGCAGGTGTAAGTATCCTGGTCAATGCCGCACCGGCATCCCCCTGTACCGCTTTCTCAGTCAAAAATTCTAATGGCCGGCAGGTGGCAAAGAATTTTGACTGGTATATTGGTGACGGTCTGGTGGTCGTCAATCCGAGAGGGGTCAGGCGCAGTCAGGCTCAAAAGACCAATGGGAAACCGGTCGAATGGGTTTCGAAGTATGGCAGTGTATCTCTTACCACGTTTGCTCCGGGATTTCCCGTGAGTGGCATGAATGAAGAGGGGCTGGTGGTTGAATCCCTGCATCACACCAATTTTCGGCGCCGCCTTCAAACAGGTGAAGGGCTTGTATCTCTGGAATGGGTCCAATATGTCCTGGACCGATGTCAATCAGTGGCAGAGGTGAAACAGTTTGCTGCTCAAAATGGTTTTGGACAGGCAATTATTCCCCTCCATTTTTTTGTCACTGATGCGTTCGGCAATAGCCTCGTGGTATACGGACAGCTGGACCAGATTCAAATGATTTCCGGAAAACAATTGCCCATTCCGGTGTTGGCCAACAATCATTATTTCAAAGACCTTGCCAAATACCGCAATTTGAAAAAGCGGACCTGGCTGCAAAGACTCTTCTCGCCGGACGATGACGGCGGCCGATTTGGCATTATTGCAAAGGGCTTGAATGTACTTCCGTCTGACGACGCTGTTTTTAAGTTGTTGCACGCTGCGCGGATTCCCACATTGACCCAATGGCAGATTCTATGGAACCAGACCCACAAATCGCTCAGATGGCGTTCTTTTGAGAACCGCCGCCCTAAAAAACGTGCCCGAATTGATTTTCGCCAACTGGATTTTTCATGTCGTCCACAGCCATTGGTATCGGACACGCGAAGCGATGCAGGAGTTCATTTCGCGCCGTACAGCGCTGTGGACCAAACACAGGCAACAGTTCGAACTCAGGCCATCGAATCGGCATTGGGAAAGAAACTGCCAGAGGAAATCGTAACAGCGTTTGGTAAACCGCTTAAATGTGCTTTCGAGAATGTTCATGTCAATAATGCGCATTCCATTCTGGGTGAGTGAGACAAAAAGGCGCTTCCGTTACAAAAAAGTGGGTCGATACACTTTATTCGCGATGACGGCGATGGCGGCCCGCCCCCCCAATAAATCAATATTTACAAGGAGATGCCTATCTTCTGGGAGTGTCGCAGGATACTTTTTTTTTTAAAAGTACATTTTAATTGCAACAAAATCAAAAAACGGCCGAGTAGCTGGCAACTCAAAACGGCTGAAACAGTCCGCTTCACCTGCGAACAACACTTTTTTGTTCGCCGACTTTGCCAGGAGGTCAAAAATGCATTGCAAAAAAAACCAACTCATTGCGGTAACATCCATTGCGGCCACGATTCTTTTATTGGCCCTGCTTATTATTGGTTGTGACGCGCCCACTGAAGAGGAAGAAACAGGCACAGATACTGCCACCGAAACAGGAACAGCGGCTTGGGACAGCACCGCTGCAACCGACATTCAGGTGACAGATACAGGCACCGGCGTGTACGACACTGCCACAGGGGACAACTCCAATGTCCAGACTGGGCAGGATGATTCCTCCAACATCGTGAAAGACACCGGGAATGATACTATGTACGACACCGTGTACGACACCATGTCGGACACAACGGACGATACCACAGTTGACACTGTGGATGACAGAGAAACCGCAAATGCATCAACAGACACGGTTTTGTCACATGACACAGACACGGCATCTGAATCAGACGTTGTTGATACTGATACTTTTGATTCTGTGGCAACCGAAACGGAAGACCCGGCCACCAGTTGCTCCGGCTGCTACATAGACGGATTCTGTTATACGGCAGGAGATGTGAATCCACAAAACATCTGCGAAAAATGCGCGCCGGATTCATCAGCGGATACCTGGACCGTAGCGGCGGGGGAATCCTGCGACGACGGCCACTTCTGCAACGGCATTGCCACCTGTGACGCCAATGGGACCTGTGTTCCTGGCGCCCCGGTATCCTGTGAAACAGAGTCCACCTGCGCCACTGCATCATGCAATGAAACCCTCGATATATGCGAATACAAGGTTGTCTATGGAAACTGTTTTATCGACGGACAATGCTACGCGGATGGTGATTTGAATCCACAAAACGCCTGCAACGTCTGCAGACCCTACAAAAACGAACAGCTGTGGTCATTTGTCGCGGCCGGCACCGACTGCGGCGGCCTGTGTCTGGCGTGTACCAGTGAGGGTATCTGCGGCAGGAAGAACACCTGCTGCAGCACCAAAGACAGCCCCTTTTTCGAGGGATACTGCACCAGCGCCCCCCCCATGTATGTGGAAAGCGACTGCAGTTTCCGGCGAGACTGGTCCAGAAAAGGCAATGGTACACAGTCAAGTGGTTACAGGGGCTATATCTGCAACAACGGTGAATGGGTAAAAGATCCGAAGGTAAATTTCGGGCAGGGATCTTTCTGCTCCAGTTGTATCGATAACGAATACCATGAAGAATGGTCCAGCTATAACTGCGACATCGAAGTACATACCCAGGAATACAGCTGCACTCAGGCTGTTGATTGGTAATCCGTTTGCAGCGCGAAAAAAAATACAGCGGCAATTAAAATATCGCCTTCGTTAGGTTGTTGTACAGCGGCAGGTCTTTCCTTATTGTTAAAAAACGGGACAACCAAAATGGGGAATCAAAGTGCGGAATCAAGAAAGATAAACAGAGCGGACCACAAACAGTTACTGCAGTGGGATGCTCTGGATGCCGTATTGGCCGGCGAGGGTTACCAGATATTGGTCATCCATGAAGGTGTTGGCGACATAACCGTTTACCTCGACCTGCAGCACTTCAGTGATACCCGCAGCGGTCACATCGTAAATCGCCGCGATGGACGGCCAGTAGGATGACACCAGCACGCGGTTGCCCTTTACGGCATTGATACCGCCGTCGGGTGCAAGGGGATGCCACTGGCCCGCCTGGATGATTGGGCTTTCTGTTTCGAGTGACCAGACCGCAATGCTTCCGGGATACTCCTTATACTCGTAGGTCTCATAGTTGTACCAGCCCGTGTTTGGAATGTCGATAAACAGCGCGCTGTCGCCGGCGACAACCTTTCTGACAACCCCAACGTCATCGAGGGCGACCGTTTTGTGCAACGTGGCCACATTGTTTTTCACGGTGAGGAAACTCAGACTGTATAAAATGAATGTACAGTCGCCGGTGTCATAGTCATACCAGGTGTTGTGCCTCTGGTAATCCCGATAGCATTTGTCGGCGTCGTTGATTCTTGTTGTGGTGCGACGGTAATCAATGGTTGCCAGCTGGCCTGTTTGATGATTGTAATACACGGGGGTGCCGGGAATATTCACCGGCGTCATCCACGTGGCGTTCGCCGGGTTGGACACATTGATACGGTCCAGATAAAACCGGCTTTGGTTGGCGCTTCCTTCCACAGCTTCGGAATGGGACGTATAGACGACCCCGTTGCCTTCTGCGAGACCGCTATGGTTTTCCGCGGGTCTGGCGGGGGCGTTGTACAACTGGGGATTGGCAGGATCACTTAAATCAATCATCGAAACAGAATTCTCTCCAGATGTTTCCATGACGATGACATCGCCTCGCTGCAACAAAGTATCACCGGTTTGCACAACGGCACTGTTGTAATAGTAATAATCGTAATCGTAGTAGTAGTAGTAATCGCCGCTGTTATCAAAGGGAAACAACGTGTTTGATATCAGGGTGGGATTGGCGGGGTCGGAAATATCAAACACTGCCACGCCCAAACCATCTTTGCCTTCTTCTTTCATCATGACATCATCCATGACATAGCCGCCGTATTCACGCCATGTCAGATAGATGGTTGACCCATTGAATTGAAACAGACGCGCGCTGCTGAAATTGAACCCGTATCCCCAGTAATAGTAATCACGGGCGTCTGCGGGTTTCAACCTCGACAAATCGATGGCGCCCACGGGTGTCTGGGCATCCGGGTCGCCAACGGGATACACTTCAAGACTGGCCTGCTCAGTCCACCAGTTGGTCACCAGTTCAACCATATAATTGCCGGCCCGGACCGCCTGCTGCACGGAACGGGATAACGTGACCGAGGAGAGAAGCGTCGGGTTGTCGCGGTTTGTGATATCAAATGCATCCACCCGGTCATCGGACATGGCAAACAGATGGCCGTTGTTTAAAAACGCCCGACGGGCCTGCCCCATATGAGGCGCTGCGCCGCGCAGGGTCAGGTCGTCAGCAGTAAAATCGATAAGCTGAATGCCGGATTCAAAAGTGGAATAGTATCCGTCGGTATCGTAACTCCAGCCGGAATACGGCATCAGTATCAATCCGGCGTCATCGAGAATTTTAAAGGCTTTGTGAATGCGGTCCTGGTCTTCGGGCATCCAGCTCCACTCGCCGCCAAAGTTCACCCTGTCCAGCATGACCGGCGCCACCGGATCGGTGACATCAAAGAGAGATACCGCCATCCCTCTGCCGCCAATCGTGGTATCGTCATACCCAATGGCAAACAATCGGTTCCCCCTCGGTTCCATATGATACAGCCAACCTGGAATTTCCAGTTCCCCCAGCTGTACGGGCTGGGCGGGATTGCCAAGGTCAATCACAAACAGCGGATCTGTCTGTTCAAATGTGACCGCATAGCCCCGGGTGCCGTCAAACCGCACGCTTTGCAAATTCTCCGGACGTGGCAGAACCATGGCCATCTGGCCCAGAGGCGTCAGTTCCTGTGATGATACCACTGTGAACGTCTCAACCACCGGTTGCGCCCCGGAGTTCCAGGTGGAGCCGGGCTGACTGATCACTCGGAGCACGCCTTCGTATTCATTCATTTGCCATCGACTTTCAATCTGTCCGGCAATGGTCACACTCGCTCCGGGCACCAGCTTTCCAGTGGGGTCTGATATATCCACCACCTGAATGACAGATGTGGGATTCGCGTCGTCCCAGTAATCGTAATTCGGGCCGGCCACATACATTCGGTTCTGATTGACTTCCACGCTTCGCTGCCAGGAATAACCGTTTTCCGCAAAGGTCAGACTGTCCACCACCTGGATGGCATCGGGATTTCCCACACTCAGCGATGTAATCACCGTTTTCGGGTTATTGGCATCGCATCCCCAGCAGTAGCCACTTTCATACGATACGGTGTACAGCACATCGCCCACAATTCGGGAGTCACTGATGTTGCCCAACATTTCAAAGGCGCTCCGTTGCTGAATCCGTGCCGGGTTGCTCACATCCAGCACGATGACACGGCTGGAGGAATCCTCCGTCCAGGAATTGGTTGCTTCGTCATATGCATAGGAATAAAAAGACGAATACAGCGCTAAAACCAGTCCGTCCCGCACATACATTTCAAACGGATCGCCATACGCTTCAAAGCGTCCCAGCAATACCATGTGCGCCGGGTTTGAAATGTCTATCACACTGAGCCCCCGGTACCTGGAAAGGGCGTACAGGGTATTGCCCACCGTTTGCACAATGTCCGCCTCTACAATTTCACGCTCTGCCAATTCCTTAGCGTTTGATGAAGCGGTATCCGCGGATAATTCCTGGGCGGCATCGTCAGCAGCGAAACTGCCGGCACCGTTCCTGTTCGATTCAGATTGCATGCTGGGATTGCCCGAGACAAAATCAGTGTCCCCGTTCACATACCCATCTTTGAAATCGTCACTACACCCTGCCAGTATCAGCAGTAAAGCGATAGGCAATGTCCCCATTAATAACGATAATAATTTTGGCATAACAGCCTCCTTGTAAAAGGTAATGTCTTTACCTCTGACGGTTGCCAGAAACGGCTCAGACGCACTTATAATGTACTGTTATGTATTGGGCGCGCACGTCTAAATCGTTCTGCTTAAACGCGAGTATTAAAAACGTACTAAATTCGCGTTTCGTTTAAGTTCACGTGTTCTTACACACGGCTCCCATTAAAATTGGGAAGTACACCGTGTTTTTTTTTAGGATTTGAACCCGAGATTAAACTTTGAAGATTAAAGGCGAGGTGGCGGCTAAATCGTGCCGTCTGGCGGGACTATGCGTGCATTACTCAAGGCTCATTTCGTATCCGAGGGCAACCCATTCCTGCGCGGAGCCATCAAACAATTTGACTTTCTTTTCGCCCAACACCTGGCGCAGCAGGTATGTCCAGACAGCCCCGTAGCCACCCACGCCGCAATAGACGATTTCCACATCATCGCCAGCCGGAGAATTGAGAATAATATCGAAAGCCATTTCTTCGAGTATATCGACATCTTTAAATGTCACCACGTCTCCATCCACATCGAAAGCGGCGGGCGTTGGCAGACTGTAGGCGGTGGGAATGTGACCGGGTGCGGGTGCAAATGGTTCGATAACGTCGCCGGCATATACCTCTGCATCGCGGGCATCCATCAATGTTACGCCCTCTACAGCAATAAGTTCGGCCACTTCGTCGATGGTGGCGATCATGTCATGATCTATTTTAGATTTAAATACCACCGGCGTGGCTTCGCTCGCTTCAGTGGTAATCGCTCGGCCCTCCACAACCCATTTAGGTTGTCCGCCGTCAAGAACAGCGACGTGTTTCACACCAGCGTAAGACAGAGTCAGTGCCACACGTACCGCACCGGCGGGGCCATAATACACAGGCTCACCCGCATTGGGCGCGCCCACCACAACTACTTTTGTATGCCTGGCAATGCCCAGGTCACCGATGGCCGCAACCAAATCCGCATCTGTCGGCATCTCCAGCAATAAGCCTTCCGGGCTCATGGTTATCCACGCCGAAAATGGCACAACCCAGGGGGCGCTGATGGCGCCGGGAATATGACCCGCGGCGTAGGCGTCCGCAGACCGAACATCGAGAACGACCACATCCGCCTGATTGGCTGCAAGCCAGTCCGTTGACACGATGGGATCAATATGTCTGGCATGTTTAGCATGTTTGGTATGTTTGGCATGTTTAGCGAAAACCGATGTAGATGCAACCATCACGGTAACCGCAATCAAGACACTAAATTTGAGTTTCATGTTCTGCTTCATTTCCAATTCTCCTTATGGTTTTCTGCGCCCTTCGTTTAGTCGGGCAAATTTGAACCATAACATAAAATTACAGAAAAAGAGAAACTCCAAATGTCGTTCCTGTGACTGCCTGTACTGCAAAATCAGCATAAGATCCGGAGGACCGTTTTTTTTCTGTGATCTTTTTATAGGTTGAGAGATTTGTCTGTGTCACAGTGCCCAAAGCAGAAACAAAACATAAACTCTATTGAGTAAAAATGAACATAAAAAATCGTATCTTGTTAAAATCCAATCCCCTGAAAGTTATAATCAAACTCTTCTCGTTCTGGCGGTCGGGAAGGCATGGGCGCCCGCAGTTTGGATAGATGTTTCAACGCCATCAAGATGCTTCTTTATTGAACGGCCGTCTGAGCTGCCTGCGACCCATGCGCACTATTCCGCCCTTTCATCATTCTTTCACTGCACCGCCATCAAATCGTTATCAGGGACTGATAGCTATCCAGCGAACGTTGCTCGTAATTCAAACTCCAATATCCAACGGACACAAAACTACGAGAAGAGAATGAGGGAATTCCGATGCAGATGACACGACAACTGGGCGGGTACCATATTTTAGCAACCATTGGACAGGGGGGGATGGGGGATGTTTATCTGGCCATTAAAGATGGGCCTGGGGGGGTGGAGAAACTGCTGGTGTTAAAGGTATTGCAACAGCAGCTCATTGAAGACCCCGAATTTCTGGCCATGTTCCTCGACGAGGGACGTATTGCGGCACGTCTGAATCACCCTCATGTAGTGCAGACCTTTGAAACGGGTCGGGATGATCAGTTTCACTTTATTGTCATGGAATATCTTTGGGGCGTCACACTGGGTCGATTGATGCAGGAACTGCTGCGCAAAAATGACCCATCGCCACAGTCGCACCGATTATTTCTTTCCATCGTGGCGCAGGCCCTCAGTGGTTTACACTATGCCCACGAGCTCACCGACTTTGAGGGGAATCCCCTGCATATCGTTCATCGCGACGCCACTCCCCAGAATATCTTTGTTACTTTTGAAGGCGCTGTGAAAGTGATGGATTTTGGCATCGCCAAAACACTGGATTCCAACACCAACACGCAGATTGGCGCGTTCAAGGGAAAACTGGGTTATCTGCCTCCCGAACAGCTGACCACCCACACAGTGGATCGCCGCGCGGATGTATTTGCGATTGGTGTCATACTGTTTGAAACCCTGGCGGGGCATCGAATGTACCAGGGGTACACAGAGGTGGAAATCCTCAACGCACTGGCCAACGGACAGATTCCAGGGCAAACCAGCCTCCCGGCATCCGTTCCGTTGGAACTCGGATGGATTGTGGCCCGCGCCATCTCTGCCAACAAAGAGCAACGATATGCAACCGCACGGGAATTTCAGGACGACATCGAAGAGTATCTCGCGGAACAAGGGGGCATTATGTCCGCCCGGGAAATCGCTCAGGTCCTTGAAGCCCGGTTTTCGGCGTATCGACAGCAGACCAAAGAATGTATTGGGCAACAGTTAAAGCTGTACAGCGACTACCAGCATGGTCGCCTCAAAAGTGCCACCCCAACAGCATGGAACCTGATTCCCCGGCTCACTGCTGCCAAAACCTCGCCACTTTCGAAGGGAACAGAAGTGAGTAGCCCGGGCCGTTTTAGAGAATCCTTTTTTGCCGACGGGGTTACAGTGGACTACAACCTGCCTGGAACCCTGAATCAGGCAACGAAGGACAAAAAAAAACAGCGTCCCCGAGCGGTGGCACTATTGACCACACTCATCGTATTATTCACTTCAGGGGCCACCCTTTTTGGCACTGGCAAATGGCGTTCTCTGTTGCAACTGGTGATACAGAATTTTGCCGCGGGTCAAACAAATCCCATCGGTGCCACCATCGAGCCCACGCCTGTCGCCCATATTGGAAACCAGCTCCCTCCTTTGGCATCTAAAGGACTGGACTGGGTGGAAATCAGCGGCGAAATTGATGAGGATACGGTACTGACCCACAATCGGCAGTACCTGCTCAAATACAACACCATCGTTCGCCCGGGTGTGTCGTTAATGATCGAGAAAGGCGCCATTATTAAAGGCGATAAAGCCAGCATGGCGACGCTGATTATCCAACCGGGGGCACGCATTATTGCACAGGGCACACCCGATGCCCCCATCGTTTTCACCAGCAATCAGTCCGACAGGAAAGCGGGTGACTGGGGAGGTATTGTCATCCTGGGCAACGCTCCGGTAAACAATATGCAAAAGGGTCATAGAGAGGAGCTGAAAGGACTGACTGCCTTTGGCACCTACGGCGGAAACAATCCGGACGATGACAGCGGTATTCTGGAGTACGTCCGCATCGAATATGCAGGCGCTGAACGAGTTCCCAACAGCGATGCCAACGGCCTCACATTTGGCGGCGTGGGACGATTCACAAGACTGAACCACGTTCAGGTACGCCATGTCAAAGACGACTGTTTTCGTTTCCTGGGTGGCACTGTCGATGGAAAATATCTCATTTGTCAGGCGCCCGGTGACGATGGTTTTGACTGGGATCGGGGCTACCAGGGACGTCTGCAGTTTCTGCTATTGACAGGTGCGACCGACGATCCCAAAGGCGCCCACGGTCTGGAGGGGGGCAACGATATGTTTGGTTCCAGGGCCACGCCTCAAAGCGCACCGATAATTTTCAATGCCACGTTGTGCGGCCAGAATAACTCCCACGTCCGCGATCACTTTGGTGTGCTGGCCAAACGCGCCAGTCAGGGCCGGCTCGCCAATGCCATCATCACCGGTTTTTCTGCCGGCTTTGATGTCCAGGGCGCCGCTACCCGATTTCAGATCAGTGCGTCCACATTTTTCGAAAATCAGCAAAACAACGTGGCGTATCCCGAACAGCCAGATCAAAAAGGGGTGTTGCGCGATGATGACAATGGTCAAAACGAATATCGCCAGATTCTGCAAAAAGACCTTGAAAATCGATTTGATGATCCCGGTATTTCAGGTTGTATTCGACGCTCTGGAATTACCTACAAACCGGAACATCCCGTGACCGGTGGAAAGGTCCCTCCGGACGATGGTTTTTTTGACACCACCGCCACCTATCGCGGGGCCTTTCGCAACGAGGCCGACAACTGGGATAGCGGCGATTGGGTGAAATGGATGTAAGGATATGCACGCAGGGACGTTGTCTGCGACTTGTTCGGTTACAATTTCGACAGCGCTTCGTTGAAGGTGGCGCTGGGACGCATGGCGGCGGATTTTTTGGATTCATCGGGAGCGTAGTATCCGCCAATATCGCAGGGGCTGCCCTGAACCGCCAACAGTTCGGCGTCAATTTTATCGGCATTGTCGCTCAGGTCTTTCGCCAGAGCCGAAAACGCGGCTTTCAGCTCGGCATCGTCATTTTGAGCGGCCAGCGCCTGCGCCCAGTAGAGCGCCAGATAAAAGTGAGAGCCCCGGTTGTCAATTCTACCCAGACGACGCGCCGGAGACTTGCCGTTTTCGAGTACCTGTTCCACCGCTGCATCAAGGGTTTTGGCCATCACTCGCGCTTTTTCATTTCCCGTGGTATTGGCAAATTGTTCCAACGATACCGTCATGGCCAAAAACTCGCCCAAAGAATCCCAGCGCAGATAATTTTCGGCGTTGAACTGCTGCACGTGTTTGGGCGCGGAGCCACCGGCGCCGGTTTCAAACAAACCGCCACCGTTCATGAGCGGCACCACCGAGAGCATCTTGGCCGAGGTGCCCAGCTCCAAAATGGGAAACAGGTCCGTCAGATAGTCGCGCAACACATTGCCCGTCACCGAAATGGTGTCTTTGCCCGCTTTGGCCCGCTCCAGACTGAACTGAGTGGCCTCCACCGGTGACTTGATGGAAATATCGAGACCGCTTATGTCGTGCTGTGGCAGATATGCATTTACCTTTTTAATGAGCTCCCTGTCATGGGCGCGATTTTCGTCCAGCCAGAATACCGCCGGCGTATTGGAAAGTCTGGCGCGGGTCACCGCCAGCTTCACCCAGTCCAAAATGGGAGCGTCCTTTACCTGACACATGCGGAAGATGTCCCCTGCGTTCACGTCGTGCGCCAACAGTTCTTTTCCATCGGAGGTCACCGCGCGAATCACTCCTTTGCCCACCGCCTGAAACGTTTTATCGTGGGAGCCATATTCCTCGGCCTTTTGCGCCATCAATCCCACGTTGGGCACCGTCCCCATGGTGGCCGGGTCAAAGGCGCCGTTCTTTTTGCAAAAATCAATTGTGGTCTGATACACTCCGGCATAGCAGCGATCGGGAATGGTGGCCTTGGCGTCCTGCGGATTGCCCTCTTTGTTCCACATTTGCCCCGATGTGCGAATCATGGCCGGCATGGACGCATCCACAATCACATCCGACGGCACATGCAAATTGGTGATTCCTTTGTCGGAATTGACCATAGCCAAATCGGGGCGTTCCGCATAAACCGCCTCCAAGGCCGATTTAATTTCGGCTTCCTTTTCATGTCCGGCAATCTTGGCATACACGTCACCGATTCCGTTGTTGGGGTCCACCCCGAGGGTCGCAAACACATCCGCGTATTTTTCGAATACCGCTTTGTAATACACCAACACACAGGCCCCAAAAATAATGGGATCAGACACCTTCATCATGGTGGCTTTCATGTGCAGCGAAAAAAGCACGCCCTTTGCTTTGGCATCCTCAATTTCCTTTTCGAAAAACGCCTTCAACTCCGCCATGCGCATCACCGATGCATCGAGCACCTCGCCCTTTTGCAGCGGCGCCGTCTTCTTTAGTTCCGTAACGTTACCGCTCTCATCCACAAACTCAATGCGAAAGTCAGTTTCAGTGTCGAGAGTCACCGATTTTTCAGACGCGTAAAAATCGCCGCTATCCATGGACGCCACATGGGTTTTGGAATCCGCGCGCCAGGCGCCCATGCGATGGGGATTTTTCTTTGCGTAGTTTTTGACCGACAACGGCGCCCGTCTGTCCGAATTGCCCTCCCGCAACACCGGATTGACCGCGCTGCCTTTCACCTTATCATAACGCGCCTTTATTTCGCGCTCTTCATCATTTTTGGGGTCCTCGGGGTATCCGGGCAAATCATAACCGTTTTGCTGCAACTCTTTCACTGCGGCATGAATCTGCGGAATGGAGGCCGAAATATTGGGCAGCTTAATAATATTGGCCTCTGGCGTCTTTGCCAGCTCCCCCAGTTCCTTCAAATGGTCCCCAATACGCTGCGCTTCGGAGAGTCGTTCCGGAAACGCCGCAATAATGCGCCCCGCCAGCGAAATATCCCGCATCTCCATGGGTACCCCCGCTTTGGCCAGATACGCCTTTAAAACAGGATACAGCGACGCCGTGGCCAGCGCCGGCGCTTCATCGGTCTTGGTATAAATAATGGATGCCTTGGAACTCATGGGATATCCTCCAGGTGAAATCGGTTGCTGCATCAATGGTATGCAATTCAAAGATCGCGCGGAGTATTTCATCATTTTTATCGCGATGTCAAATTGGGGAGGAGGAAGATCGGACAGTACTGCCGGTATGAGCAATAACCGGGATTGAATAGGGGGTGATACCAAAATGAATATCACAGATTCTGGACCAAATATTTTTAGCAGTACCGTAATCCGGAGATATTTCGAGGCGCCATGACAACATGCTGGCGGGACGACATCCAGCGCCACCAGCTGTATCACGACAGGTTTGGCTATCGGAAACGACTTCTTTTTCAGATTCACTGTCCCTGGTGCGTATCCTGTCAGGATATACACTGGTTTAAAAGTCAACCTTGCCCCTTATATCCTGCGAGAAAATACCGTTTACACAAAACTGATTGGGGAAGATTTTCGGGGCGCCATCCTGTTAATGAATGACGGCACTGACAATACGCCCTTAAACATTACCGATTCGGAGCCGACTACACTTTTGCCGGGCACTTATTATGTTACGATAAAGGGACACGCCGAGGTTACAACGGTGTACGCCCATGCTTCCGTTCCATATGGGAGTTATTCCTGCTATCAGTATGATGATTTTTATTTTGAGCTGTTTCTCGATAAGCAATAACTTCGATGAAATCGCGGCTACGAAATTTAATACATGTTCCTTAAGGTGCCCCACATTTCCCCTGGAGCAAATGGTTTTTCCAGCCCGGTTTCAATAGGTAAAGTTTTTGCAGGCCGTGTGGCCGCAATCATCTGGCAGATGTTTTGAAAAACAAAAACTGATCACCAGTGAATCGCTTTTTGCAAATCGGGCTTTGGGGATTCAACTATTCGGAATCGAAAAAAAATGGCCAATTCTCTGATCATTTGTGGTCAAAATCGAAGAAAAGCTCCGATATT
Source organism: Deltaproteobacteria bacterium (assembly GCA_016935665.1). Taxonomy (GTDB): domain Bacteria; phylum Myxococcota_A; class Polyangia; order JAAYKL01; family JAAYKL01; genus JAFGXQ01. The sequence continues at coordinate 13,872 of JAFGQN010000131.1, forward strand.
GAAAGGAAAATGAAACAGGCCCAGTCGATTTTTCCCACCACCTTCCAAAACAATATGTCTGGCCCGCGGAAAGACCGTTGCGCCCGCCGTCGCGTACATTCCGAAATAGCGGGTAAATTCCATAGCCAATAACAAAAACAATCCAGCGCCTATTTCCGTATACATCAACATTGTTGTAGCGGAAATATCTGCCCGTTTCACTTCCCAGTATCGAAAATCCACAAGAGACTGCAGCGAAAATTCCAGTCGTTTCCATTTCATGAACCCCCCAGGGCCCAGTGCCAGACTTCCTCCCCAGGTATCAAACGGTATCTTTTCAATAATAAAGTTTGAATCACCTTCGAGTGTACCGCGAATCACCAATCCGAAATGATTCCGATATAAAGCAAATGTCGTCGAGAGCTGAAGTGCCCGGCTTCCAGGTGTGAACATCTCCAGACCCGCTGATACACCGGTAAAGACAGTCAATTTTTTATCCTTGTAATCAAACCGCTGTATGCAGTTTTCTTTGGTCAGCTCTTCTGTACTCATGGACATCAGGATATGCGTCAATCGTTTTTCACAATTCTCATCGTTTTCCGTATCGACAAATCCGTCTGAATTCATACCTGTGTTTTCGTTGCGCGCGTCATTGTTTTGCTCATCCAGGTTTTTAAATCCCGGCATCCGCTCTGCTGACTGCAGGGAGTCCTCGTCTGATGGAACCTGTTGCCCGTCCGCGACTGAAAATTTGCCTGCAACAGGCTGCGCCGGCAAAATGGGAATGGTCGCATAATCCAGTACCATATTATCCAGCAGAAGAGCAAAAGTGGTCACTTTGCCCCGTTCTCTGGTTGCTTCAATAAACTTACTTTCGTCTGTTGTCCAGGTGACTTCCCGACGTCGCGCAGTCACGTTATTTGCAGTCCCCGAACCGGAGGTCGGCTGCACTTGCATATACAATTTGTCGGCGTTCTTCGACAGATGCATCGCCAGCATTCCATTTCCGCTGTAAAGCAGTGGCTGATCAGTGCAGGAAAGCACAATAGACAACTGCGTCACTGACATCTGCGCATTCACGTCGTCAACAAAATGCGTCACATCCGTGGCGGACAAATCCGTGCACAGAGAGAAAATGACCGGAACAGCGGGAGTCGCCCCCCTGGCGGGTATCGCCACGCCCCAATGGACTAAAAACAAACTCAAAAAAAATGCAAAACTTCTCATATTTTGATCCATCCTAAACTATGGGTAAAATGGAGTCTGCAAACTGAACCAATAACAGAATTCCGGGCAGCGATTAGTAGCTTAAAGTATCAATTTATGCAACTGTTGGAGCAGCTCGAAAATATCGTCTCATTTCGATTTGAATCATTGATAGGTAAATAGCAGAATAGATCAATCCACTGCCAAAGCCCTTTGAAATTCAGAGATGGGGACGAATAAAAGTCAAACGGGCGAATATTCAACATCGGCGACTGCGCAGAATACAGGTGAGGCCGGAGAAGTCGTCTGGAACGTCAATGGGAAGAAAAAGCAGTTATCGCTTCTGTTTTTTTTAATTCCACCTCCCCACAAAAAACAACGTTTTTTTTATGGTTCTCGGTTTCAGGGTTTGTGAACTTTGGTGGATACAACCTTTTTTCACATTACTTTTTTCACATTAAAGGATTGAATTCGATGACTGAACAAATGAACATAGCACTGGTTGGACGACGCCCCAGAGCTCATGAAAATCTGGCACTGTCCTGACTTAAAGCGGCCCTGGACAGAGATGGAATTGCTGCGGATGTGTTTCATCTGAACGGGTTTGATGAAATCTCGGCAACGGTATCCAAAATAATGACGCGCCCACCGCATATGGTCGGCCTGTCCATCACGGATTCCACGGGCGCACTGCTCCTGCTCACTTTAGGGCAAGTACTGGCACAAAGAGGCTTCATGGGACACATCACCTGCGGCGGCGGCTTTGCAACACTGGAACGCAAATGGCTGCTCAACCGGCATGCGTGGCTTTGCAGCGTGGTGCGGCTGAAAGGCGAAGCCGTATTGCCCGCCCTGGTGCGGACCGTGTTTGAACAACGGGATATTGCCGATGTTCCCGGTGTAACCACCCGCGAAGGAGACGGCCTTCCCGCGCCCGTGCACAGCAGCACCCCCATGTCACTGTGGCCGACAAGAGATAATTTCCCCGAATTCCTTCATCATCCAGCTGCCAGCATCATGGCCTCCAGAGGGTGCACCGGCACGTGCGACTATTGCGGTCCTGCATCATTGCAACACCTGGAGCGGGAAGAGGCCCTGGCGCAAAACGTTCCCTATCCATGCGGCAACGGGCGTATTCGCCGACGCACCGTGGCGGATTCAACAGATGAACAGCTGCTCCCGGCCAGCCTCAATGCCGCCCGCGCGTTCCTCGACGAGCTCAAAAATGAACTGCACAAAAAGAAAGTCCGCAACTACGGATTCAGTGCGCAGCTGGAGGGGCATCAGATTTCGCCAGAAATTGTGCACGGACCTTGTGGATGCGGGAATGGTGCGCACCCACCTGGGAATTGATTTAACCGGAGATGGCAAAGTGTTTGCAAGGCCCGGGGTGGCGAAAAAGCAAATCGATGCCGTCACGCAACTGAACAACGCCGGCATTCCCTCCATCTCCAATATTCTGTTGCTTCATCCCAACAGCACCTTCGATTCCATGGAACACACGCTGCAACAGGTATCCATGCTGCAAACCGGCTATTTGGTATTTGTCAAAATGCAGGCATTCGCCGGAACGCGCTTGTCGGAAAGCCTGCAAAACGAGGGCCGCCTGTCTGGAAATCCGCTACAGTATCACTATTCGTTTGATGATCCGAGGATGACGCGATTTGCGCATCTGTTTACAACCCTGCGCGCAGGCGGGTTTGGGCATTTTTCCATTATGTACAGGGCCCACGAGCTGGCGTGTCAACTGGCTTTTGCCAAACGCCTGGATTTGCCCGTCGCCAGACAGGACGAAAATGATATGGCGCACGATTTGGATGAATGCATGACCGGTGCACTGTATGTCGAAGAAACTGAATTCTTAAATGGGGGGGTACTGGTATTCCCCAGACGGAACAGAAATGATAACCACATGGAATTCATCAGCGACAAAAGAGTTCGAGCGTGACATTCTGCGTCTGCTGCACGAATCCGACCTGAGGTGTTTGCCCCCAGCTGTTTACATCGAAGGCGCCATAAATACACAGGGAGAGAAACTGACCCGTGTCATCACAGAAAAATGCGATTTCCCCTACATTGGGTATATTCAATATTCCACCTTTGTAGCCTATGTAAACGAAAATGGAAAAGCGCGTCTGGCCGATGAGCCGCTCAAAAACGACCTGGTGTCCAAGGAATATTGTTGACCACTGCCACTTTATGCACAGCAGATGCCAAAATCGGCGTATCTGACGACGCCGGCAGTTCCAGGTCAGCCGGATTGCAACAACGGACACTGGATGATTTTGGATTCGCAACGTTGCGGGAATAGAAGGCTTTTAGAGGCCGATACGGCATGTATTCTTTACCACATTGTTTGCCGCGCTGTTTGCTTCGCTACTGTTGTTGGGAATGGCGCCTGGAGACATGGCCCGACGATTGACAGGGATATACTCCCAATCGTTTTATACCAAACGAAAGTGTCATTGCAGGATGCGCATCGAATGGACAAAAAGATGAAAAATCGATAATGGGATGGATGCAAAGGAATGAACCGTTGCCTTTGACCGATTAACCTTCTGTTGTGGTTGCCGTTTGCGCTGCAATCTGCTTTTCAGTGGGAACTACGCCATCTGCGGACTGGCCCGTAACCATTTCATATAACCGGTCCAACGCGTTCTTCTCGAACTGATAGTCCTGTGCATACTTGCCCATGTAGATAGTGCTTTCGATTGCGCCATTTTCCCCGTAACGACTAAATCCGGTCGAAGGACCCACCAGGGCCTCTTCTTTTCCCGTCTCGCTCCAAAATTGAGACATGGCGATTCTGTCTTTGTAAGTCACCCGGATTCTGCATATTGTGCTGTGACATTCTGCATCCCGAAATGTTGAGCCGGCAAATGCGCCGGATTCAAATCCTTTTTTGAGGGCAGCGTTGACAATTCCCGACCACATGTGATCGATGGGCTCTTCTTCCATTACTTCGTCAAAGGCTTCCGGGGCATGCAAAATATAGTCGTCGCCCACCGCCGCATACATCGCAGCCAATCGCGCCCTCTGCTCTGGTGTGGTCCTGTCTTCAGTCCTGTCATCCATATCTGTAGCATCTTCGCTATGCGGCGATGGCATAACGATGAAAGGACGACCTGACTTGAAATGCCCCCTGCGATATTTTGGCCTGTGCTCCTGAACCTCGGTCCGGGTGATGCTTTGTCTTACGCTGTCAACTGCGCCATCGTGAAAATGTTGCGCTCCGGATACCTTTACAAAAAACAGCAGACAGGAAATCATCCCGATTGTCATTGCGGTAAAAAGCCACATCAGTCGTTTAATTTTCATGGCGTTATCACTCCTTCGGCAACCATTATGCCGGCAGACACTTACCAATCCCAACTATCTGTCATTGATAACCCGTATAGCACGTATAATGAAATTCACGTCCAAAGGTACTGCCATTCGACAAATATTTATAAGTCATGCGCAACAATGGAATCTTTTCGCCCTTCACATACTGTTTAGTAAATGTTCCATAGTATACGGTACGGGAGATATGAACGTAATCGGTATCATCCTTTTCATAACCGGTATTGAAAATATACGTCCCCGCAGGTTCATGGGAATCATCTTTCCATGTTGTTCTGTTGTCCCATGGCTTATAGCTCCCTTCGTTGAACCGCGCTTCCGGCGAATATACTGCGAATTGTTCTGAACCAGACTTCATCAATGCACCGACAACTTCGCGTGCGACCAGGTAGTTGCCATATTGTTCGGGCGCAGATAAACCCGAGTACAATGGACTGACCTCGTAAGTTATGCAGTCAGCAGTAAACGGGTCGAGCGCATCGCATGCTGACCGACTGTTTTTTGTTGTCGCTCTTTTGGTAACCATATCGGGCACGAGAGATTCTCCAGTGGGGTTATAAATGACATCGAAGGTAACTTCGGCGTAGTAGAAATCGGTCCCCGCCAATGCCGTGTTGGCCGCGAGCAACACTGCTGCGGCAACGATTAAAATGGGTACGTTTTTTTTCATTTTGATTCTCCGTCGTTGTTGTTTCCTGTGAATGCAGGAAATTGCAATTGAACGCATCGCCAGTGAATATAGAAACAACATCCAACGACCACAATGAAGGAACCTGACAAAAAATCTTCGGCATATCGGACCTTCAACCAATCCGGCGGTGCTCGTCGTCCAGCCGAACCATTTTACTTGAGGCGCTATCCGTCACTCTGAACCGGCGCCAATTTGATGCAGGTGACTGGGTTATGTCGATTTTGTCTTCAATGACAAACTTTTGCGCATTTCTATACTTACCCCCAATGCGCCCATATCCAGGAACCGTGACACACGCGTTACTCTCCAATTTCCGCAGTCAGAAACCTGACAATGTTTCTGACGTGTTCGTCATTCCTGGACCTGTTTTTCCGGGTTACAAAAAGAAGCCTCTGGATGGAACGGGGTGGCGGTAAAAAATGCGACAGAGTGATTTATTTTTGTGAGCCAACAAAGGCGTCACAGCCGCGTTTTCACCAGCTTTTTGCCCGCGGTCATGCGCCAACCGATACCGAATCTGCATGGGATGATTGAGCACCCATTGTCGCATTTAAATGTTTTTAAGGAACCCGTTATCGAATCCGCCTCGATGTCCGCAAAGAACGTCTCCAAATACAAAGGCAACACCCGGTGCAACACCTCCTGCTGCGGTTCGCGGCATTTGTAATCCCATGCGTGTCATGTAATGGGGACGCATAACATGGCCCACTATACCGAAAAGCGCGTCTGGCCGATGAGCCGCTCAAAAACGACCGGTGTCCAAAGAACCATTTGACTGCGCCAATCAGGTTTTAAGCGAACTCACATTCTCATGCTTTTTGGGCGCCATAATCCAGACACACGCCGTCTTTATCATCGAATAGCCTGTCACATGGCTGCGCATGGTGGATGTGGCTACTGCATCTCCTGGCAGCTGAACAATTCTATCACGGAGATGCCATCGCTTTGGCGGGCGGCGTACAGATAGTTGTCATCGACGGTGACCAGGGTGGTGGACACCGGAATATGGCACAGGACATCGGGCGACTCCGGTACAGTCAGGTCCAGTACGTACAATCCGGATCGGGACGCCACCGCCATTTTCCCATCAAAAGCAACAAAGTCCTGGACATCTCCAAGACCGTCCAGAACCCCCAGCGGCACCATCGATGTTCCATTTTGACGGAAAATGGTGATGCCTGCGACACCGGATGCCACGTAAACAATATTATTCACTGCTATCACCTGGTGCACCGCAGTTGCCACAATCGGCGTATCTGAAGACGCCAGCAGTTCGGGGGCGGCCGGATTGGCGATGTCAAACAGGTGAAGCCCCCGGGATGAATACCCGTTGTCGAGAATGTATGCGGTAGTGCCATTGAGCGCGATGTCTTTTCCGGACGACGTGCCATCCATCACTGCACTCCCTGTTAAAACGGGCGCCAGCGGCACAGAAATATCGAGGGTGTACAACCCACTGTTTTGCGCGGCCAGATACAGAGTATCATTTCGCCCCGCTATGCCGACGTAGCGCGTATCCTGGTCAAACACAGACGGTATCGATTCCACAGCAGGATTGGATACATCATAAATTCGCAGATCATTAGCGGCGCTGGTGGCGTATAGCGTTGTACCGTGCAACCAGATCTTTTCGAGCGCTGTTGCAGACCCCCAAAACGCGGCCGCGGACAGCGTGCCGTCCAATTCCGGTTTTAAAATCTGCAATCCGTCCGCATCCGCCACATACAGCATATCATTGCCCGCAATCACATCGTTCACATATTTATTCGCGGGCTGCCAGGAAACGATAGACGGATGGTATTTCCATGGAAAATCCAGCGTTCTAAAGCCTTCGGCGCCTTTTGCAACATATCCGGTATTATTCCATACCGCGAAATCCGCCGCTTTGGTTGTTGTTAGAACATTGTCTTTTCCAGACGAAAGCATCATTGCCGGGCCGGGATTTTGCGGGTTGGAAATATAGCGCGCATAAACGGCCTTAAGGCCAGAACCAGAGGCATCACTGTATACGAGGTGATTGGCATCCGCATACAGCACGTTATCCAGATCCCCAACTCGGATAGCCGTGATTTCATTCATATCGTCGAGAGAAATCACCGAAATAAATGAGTTCCTGTTGGCAGTCCGACCAACAAATGCATATTGTCCCGTAAGTACAAAACCTGCCGGGAACTCGCCATCCAGCACCACGGTATCAATCGTACTGATTGACGTCGGATCGGAGATATCCAATGCAACGAACCCGGTCATGGTGGCGTAATAGAGCCGATTTGCATCCTGGGATTTAATACTGCCCAGGTTGGATATGGACATCTGCGACACGTAGGTCAGGGTATTGCTTTCCCTTTTAAGAACCATGATGCCACCGGGCGTTTTGGGCTGCCCCCATCCCAGATACACATAGTCTCCCTGTGCCGCAATTTTGGAACCGGCGTTGGTGTTGGCTGCCACAACCATAGCGTGAACCGGGTCGGAAACATCCACCGCGATGGTCCCGTTATTTTTGGCCACATACAAATAATCTCCCGAAATGGCAATGGCATTGGCGCCTTCAGATTGAGGCACCACGATAGCTGCTGCATAGGGGTTTTCCAAATCCACTGTTTTAACGCCGCCTGCGCCATCCACGACAAACGCATAGTTGCCCTTAACTGCCAGCTGCGTGCTGTTGCCGGGCATTGGATACTCTGCAACAAGCGGTACCGTGGCCAAACTGTCTGTTGCAATCATTTGCAATCCATAAGTGCCATCGGCCATATAAACATTGCTGCTGTCGCCGGTTATCGCGGCAACAGTGTTATCCCACGGCAGCGACGCAATCTCAGTAATCGCCTCCAAATCAGTGACATCAAATGCCGTGACTGCGTTTGGATTATAACTGGAATACGCCACCAAAACGGTATCATTACCCCAAATCGACCGCGCCGTACCGGTGTTGGAAATGGCGACGGGGGAATCCCCCGGCGCGGTCAAATCAAAAATCAACACACCGTTTGAATTGGCCGCCGCATAAAGTCTTTCGCCAAAAACATGCAGGTCCAACGCTCCCTTGTTCGAAAATGTACTGGATGTCCACACGCCGCCGCCAACGCCAGTACTCAGCAACGCCATTCGATTGTAGGCGTCGGATACCACCAGCTTGTCGCCATACGCCACAAGCGACGTGGCGTTTTGGTAATCATCACCCAGCCCCAGGTGGGAAAGATCCAGCAGTTTGGGGGAATTGGGGGGGATAATATCAATTCCGGCCACCCATCCGCCTTCATTAAGCACATAGGCAAAACTGCCGGCCACTGCAACGTCTATCGCTTTTCCCTGCGTACTTGTTTGGGAAATAACCACAGGAGATGACGGTTCGGAAATATCAAGAATGGCCAGTCCAAACTCCCCATCTGCAACCAAAAGAATATCGCCGTCAATGAGCAATCTGCGACCGTCATGAAGAACGTCGCTTTTTCCAATCAGCACCGGTGCACCATCGAAACCATCAAACACATACACGCCGTTGCCCCCCGCCAATGCATATACGATGTCCCCTTCCACTGCGATGTCGGAAATAGCGCCGCCAATGGCGCCGGTCACACCCGCGTGAAAATCGTTGCAAACGGGAAGGCAGGAATACCCATCTTCCGCCAGAATATAGTGTTCATCGCATTGGCAGTAATAGCTGCCGGGGGTATTTACACAGTTTTGCCCGCAGCCACCGTTGGAGGCATTGCATTCGTTGATATCGGCACAGACGATTCCATCCATCTGATACCCAACACTGCATTCACAATGCGCTGCGTCAATCTCGATGACACAGATTGCATTGGAACCACATTGCGCGGCAGCGCACAGCGCATCTGTATCCGGTTCGCTGTCCGTGGTATCTGAATCGGCAGTATCCGCAGTGTCTGATGTATCCACGATTGTTGTGTCTGCTGTTTCTGAATCCAAAGTATCCGAATCCAAAGTATCTGAATCTTCAGTATCTGAATCTTCAGTATCTGAATCTTCAGTATCTGAATCTGCTGTATCCGATGTGTCTGTGATATCAATTGTCGCCGTATCATCCGTATCAACAGTTGCCGTGTCATCCGTATCGACGGTTACCGTGTCGGCAGTATCTACGGTTGTCGTGTCGGTCGTATCCGAATCCGCAGTGTTTGCGCTGTCTTTGGTCGCCGTGTCCACATTCGTTGAATCCGTTGTATCGAACAATGCCGTATCCGATGCGGTCGCCGAATCATACAGGGTGGATGAGTCAGAGCTGCCTGTCGTCGCTGTATCCTCCACAGTCGACGCCGTATCTTCACCGCACCCGACGTCCGAACATGTGTCGATGTTTTTCACCTTTTTAAAATCTTCGGTAACCAGTTCACATCCGCAAAGCGCCAATGCCAACGCCGTTAATACTGAAACAATACGTAATCTCATTTTAAAACCTCCCTGTCAGGCCCAAATATGCAGCGTCCGTCCCCACCCCCGGTATCAGCCGCCAATTGGATTTGCCGGCTTGTGTCAGCTTGTCCTTTTTCTTCTTCGACATCAGCAGCAGCACCACACCTGTTGCCACAGCCGCGCCTCCGACACTCAACAGAATAGTGGAAGCAATATTCAACGTGTTCAGCTTGTCCACGTCCTCATACGCACCTGGAAGACACCGATTATCTGCGTCACAACTTTTACTGTCTTTGAGTTTGGAATTGGTGGAAAGGGCCATACCACCAGTGACCGCTGCCCCTGCCAGCATTGCGCCGCCACTAATCAATGTCACCCATCCGGCAATTCGCATTTTCTTTGCTTTTTGACGCCGATCGTAAAACGCTGCGGAGTGCACCGGACCGGATGCAGACGATTTCTCAATCCCTGCGGCGCCATCAGACGATGACGGTGTCTCCTCAGAGCCATCGGCAACGGTTTCAGGGGCCGCACTGGACGAAGCGGTAGACGCCGCATCATCGGTTGCCAGGCGACGGATTTCCTGTCCACTTACTTTCAGCTGTTTTTCGACAATAATCGCGCCATTCAACCGCACCACAATATGATGCAGCTTCCCGGCAGACACCTTCACATTGGAAGCCTCGGGCGTTTTCCCCCTTGGCATACCGTCCACCGTCACCTCAGCGCCATTTTGCGCAGTGATTTGCAAAGTGCCAACCAAAGGACGCAGTCTGGCCAGTTCTTTTTGAATTTCCTGCTGGCGCTGTTCCGAAACGTCGTCTCCCCCTTCCACGAGGTACAGCTCAAATGCCTCATACGCAAGACCGTAATTTTTGGCGGCCGCTTCCATCTGCCCGATATTAAACAGCAGTTTCCAGGTCGGATTCAGGCGATACGCTTCTCTGAATTCCACAGCGGCCGCTTCATACTGCCCCGCTTCGAACAGATTTTTTGCTTCCCGAAAATGAATTTTGGCCTCGGCCTCCGAATCATCCGCCAGAATTGCTGTGGTTTGAAATAAGAAAGAAATGCAGACGATCAACAACAGAAGTTTCATAAATACCCTCACAAACAAGCAACTTCGAACCAAAATTAAACACGGGCAGCGATCACCGCAAAAGACACATTTGCCACACATGAGGCAATCGCTGCGTAAGCGGGAGGGATTATATCGTGATGTTTTGTTGCAATGTCAAACGTTATCGAAGTTTCCAAACGGACTGCCAGCGGTCGACACCCGTTTGCAACCACGGTTCCACAAAATCCAACACATGTTAAATTCATTGAAACTATTGAAAAATGTGGCAATCATCAACGCGCCTTCAGAGTTCACATTGGGACTACTCCCTCCAGTGTTCCGGTTTGTTGAGGGCGGTGGCGCACATCACCTGCCCTTGTACCTGTCCCAGTATTCCATCGCACAGGGCCTGAACCATCCAGGCGTCGGCGCAGTTGTCTGGAATGGGATAGGGGGCCAAAAAACCCAGTTTGCCCGCGGGGGTAAATCCGCCTATTGGGTAATAGGTGGGGTGGCCCAGAACAAATACCAACTCGACGCCGCTATTTTTAAGCCGTCGCAATCCGTCGGCCATGAGTTGTTTGCCGACCCCCTGCTTTTGAAATTGGGGCACCACCGCAAGGGGCGCCAGCAATGCACATTGGGCCATGCGCCCATCTGTTTTGAGCGTCGCTTTTGTAAACAGCACATGCCCCACCGCCTGGTTTCCCGCATAGGCCAGCAGCGACAAACGCGGCTCTGAAGTGGGATCGCACAATAAATCCGCAACCAGTTTGGCTTCCTTGTCGTAGCCGAACGCCCGGCGCTCCACATCGAGTACATCGTTTAAATCGTCCGCGTCAGCTTCCCGAATCATCATTTCCAACATCTCATTTCACCTCATGTGTTTATTTTTTTTAGCAGCAGACAAACAAACCCGTATTCGTCGCCACAGACTTTATCCACTTCGATTTCATTGCACATGTCGCTGTACGTACGGTTCATATCCGTTTGAGCAGCGGCTTTCTGCACCACCTGTTCCATATCATCGTAAAACGCCTGCCAGTCCGCACGGGGCAACAGATACGATGTCACCACTTCGTATCCCAAACGCCGGGCCAACGCCTCCCGATCTTTTTTGGTGCTCATGTTGGGATACTCCACGTCCCAGTACGCGCGGGCGTTGACCGAGTGGCGTCCGCATCACTGGCCAGCTTTTGGGCCAAAATATCCAAAAAGGGCTGATGATTGTCCACCGCCACAATGGTGGCATTGCACGCGTCCTTGAGCACCAGCGTGGCGGCGCCGGTGCCGCAGCCAATATCCAGAATCCGTTTGATTTCATCGGGACAATCGATTGCGGCAAACCCCTTTAATGTAGACCCTCTGCTGCCCTGGCGCTGCATCTGTATCAGGTGTCCGTTGAACACATCAAATTCGCCATTGGCATTTAGTCTCAACGGCGGCCACAACTCTGTTTGTACGCTATGAACCTTTAGACAGGTCAACCCGGATTTAAAATTTCTACCAGTTTTCGGCAGTGCCATCATCTTCGGGCAGGGGCGCTTCGTCATCTTCTTCAAACGAGTCGCCGCCACCGGCCCATGATCGCTGCACGGGCAGACGCGGTTCCGGCAGGGGCATGTGTTCTTTGTAAAACGCAATTTTTTCCCGCAATCCCTCATTGTATTCGGCCTCGGTAATGCGTTTGCGCTTGCGCATGATATCCAGCACCCGGTGCAGGCTTTTCAGTTTGCGCTCTCCCAGCGTATCGCCGTTCTCCCACACCCTGTGGCGGCTTACGGGATTGGGCAACAATTTTATAAGGAATACAGATTCCAAAAGATTTAACTCCGAAGGCTCCCGGCCAAAGTAATGCATGCTGGCTTCGCCGATGCCGTATATGGAGGGGCCAAACTCAATCACATTGAAATACAGTTCGAGAATCTCCTGCTTGGTGAAATTGGATTCCAGATACCACACGAAAAAGAGTTCCTGCAGCTTTCTGGCCACGGTTCTGTCCCTGGACAAAAAGAGATTCTTGGCCAGCTGCATGGTAATGGTACTGCCTCCGTGCAACAGGCCGGCCTTTTCCCAGTTTCGTAAAAATGCAGCGCGAATTTCCGGCAGGGTCAATCCCTTGTGATACTCAAACTTTCCGTCTTCTGTGGTTAGCACCGCCGCCGACAGAAAGGGCGAAATCTGAGAGAAGGGCGTCCAGCGGTTGGTTCCCGGACCAGTGGTAAGGCGCATGCGCTTGCCATCTTCGTCGTACGCCATGTACGCAAAGGGACGGCGTAAATCGTCGGGCTGCAATATCGAGCCAAACCGGCTGATTTTACATCGATTGTCCAGATTCACATCCAGAATCATGGCGTCCGGGTTGAGCACGTCGAACGCCAGATGCATGTCCATTCCCAGATGGCCTTCCAAAATCACGCCTTCCAATTCCTCCCGAAGGGGCTTGGGAATGGCTTCAAAAATCTGACGACATGATGTGGAAGGAACATTGGCCTCCAGGTCAAACGCCAGTCGTTCCATATTCACGTTTCCGCGCAATATGACGCGAGCAAGATCTCTGGAAATCTGCAATCGCTCCAGTTTCAGCACATCCGCGGAGGTATCATAGGTGAGTTTGTACTCGAGAATGGCCCTCAGATTTTCAATGGGTGACGCCGCTATGCCTTCGTGCTGCAAGCGCAGACCCGCCAGTGAGGTCTGGCCTTCCAGAAGAAACGATTTGGCGGTATCCTGCCATTCCAGCTTCAACTGACCGTCGGCCGAAGCAGCGGACCAATCAATGTGGCTGCCATCGTAGATCAGTTTCCCAAGGTGCCTGAGGGGCAAATCCGGCACTTCCAGCACCAGTGATGGTGCGCCAGCTCTGGGAATGTTCCCCTGCAGCGCCCAACGGGCATCGGTCCCGGACATACCACCGCTGGCTCTGGCGGACAGCAGCATCTTAACGCCAGTGAGCAGTTCCACGTTTACGGTGTGAATCTCCATCAGCGGCTTTGCATCCGCCGACATCAATTCTCCACGAGCTCCGCTAATCTTCACAACCACATCCAGGTATGGCGGCGTTTCTGAATCTTTGATGTCTGGGAGCGGAGGTGGCGCTTCAACGTTATTGAGCATCCCCAGCTCATCCAGACTGCCTTTCAGATTTGTCGCCAGCGTTTTTAACCGCTCCCTGTCCGACGGTAAAATAAAACCAGGCGTGTCCACATCCACCGAGAGGTGATTCAACCCGAAATCATAATCCATTTCAAGCCGTTCGCCTTTGATTGAGGCGTTATGCGCGGTATCTCCGATGCCCCATTTGCGTGTCTGCAACACGGCCTTATTGCCAGGGGTAATGCGTCCGCTAAACTCTTCGAGAAAACCGGAAAAGCGCCCGTCGTCAAACATCAAATCCCCTGATACAATATACACTTCAGGGATGTTGAGGTCCTTGAGCGACGAAGCGTCGGCCTTCAAAGGTCCGCTTTCCGTGGCGGGGCTCTTTTTTTGTTCAATCGCCTTTTGCAATGCCTGCCATTTGGAAATATCCGCTCCTTTGGCGCCCTTGCCCGCAGTGACATGGACACCGTCCACTCGCACACCGGTAATATCCATTCTACCCAGCAACAAAGGCCCCACCCTGAAGTTCACCCCCAGTCGGTCCACCATCGCAAACGGCAGTAACGATTTCGACTTGTCAGCCGGAGCAATTCGCACGTTCTCAAAGGAAACCGAGGTAAGCGAGACAGACACACTTTCGTATGTCACCAAAATGCCAAACTTCTCCTCTATTCGAGGAATCACCACTTCAGCTATCTTTTTATCTGCACCGGACTGGATGAAGAAGAAAAAAATAAAAACAAGAACCACAGCAAGAATCAATAATGCTAACAACCAACGTTTTATACCCATAGCGTCTCAGTTTCCCACGAGTTTCATTGACTGTCCACCTCAATCACCTGAGTCATCAAATAGGACTGGACAGTGCGATAGTTAAGGTGTCTTATAAAAAAAATACAGCTTTCAGCAACCCAAAACCGCTGAAGACCGACTCCCGAATGAAACGATTGACGCGCCAGAGACTTTCCAATATTGTTGGCAGGCATAACATGGCCCCGCTCGCAGAGCGAAAACGGGCAATCGAACACTTTGAAACACTGGATGCCTGTACATATTGATAAGGCCTGCAGCCAAATGGCCCAAAAACGTCCCGACGCAGTGGTGTATGTTTACAGCGGCGGCCTCGCATTGGGCAGTGCACTGGCCAGTCGACTGGCGGTCCCGCTATTTCCGTTGGATGTGCGATATCCCTTAAGCCGAATGATGCATGCCCATCCTCTGACCGGGCCACTTTTCTGGCCCGTCAAGGAACTGCTGTATCGAATGACACGCCCAACACCGCCTTCCCATAAACGGAAAGCCACCATCCCGCCTGGTATCACTTCAATTATTCTGGCAGATGATCGCATCAGCACTTTTAGAACCATGAACAAATGTCTTGAAATGTTGAATTATGCCGGAATCGACCGCACCCGAATCCAAATCGCAACACAAAGATGTGGTCAAAAGAGTCGGCGCCTTGTGGATTTCGAAATTCAACTTTCATCCACGTAAAATTGAGTGGCCCGGTTAGCTCTTTGAATCCGTTGGGATGCGCAGCACAATCCGTTGCTGTTCCGCCGCCTTTTCCACACGGACATCGCCCCCCAACGCTTTGGCGGATAATCCCACGGCATACATTGCCAGTGCGCGTCCATATCGCGCATGTTCTTTGGACTTGGCCACGGTCTGGAACTCCCTTTGAAATGAAATATCGTAAAATTCGGGCGCTATCTGAACACCGTTGTCGGCCACATCAAATATCACCATCTCATCCGCCAACCGGATCGACAGGACCACCTTTCCACTTGCCGGCGTATTATGCAGCGCCTGCAGGATAAGGTTTTCTACCGCCAGCCGCGCGTACACTATCGGCCAATTACACATTTGAGAGGGGATTTTCCCGGAAAGAACCAGCATCGGTTCGGGGCTGGTAAACATTTTGCGGATTCTGGACAGGGAATCCTCAACAAATCTCTCCAGTGGCGCGGGTACAGCTTCAATTTGTTCATTGGACTCGAGGCGCGAAATATTCAAAAAATTATCCAGCATGTGCAACAACATCTTGAGTGCAACTGAGGAATCCTGCACCGCACAGACAACATCTTCATCCACATTGTCGAGCACGGCTTCCAGATAACTCAGATTGGCGGAAATGGCCGACACCGGATTTTTAAAATCATGCACATACAATTTACTGATTGCCGTTTGTGCGTGAATCCACTTTTCAAGTTCGTTCGACATAATTTAAATCGCTTTCCCGGGCAGAAGGATCATCGCGCGCCCATAGTTTGCCTATTTTATTCCATGGGAAATTTGCACTATTTCCCTTGAAACGCAAGTTTAGGGTGAAATTGCCGCACTCCCCAATCTATTGGAATGCCACCGGTTTTACCTTTTTCCCCGACTTTCCCCCTCTGGCTTCTGCCGCCAACCGACTATCTATCACATCCAGAAGGGAGTCTTTTCGTAAAAGAATATTACCTATTTCCACAGGACGCAACAACTCTCCAGGCCAACCCGTCGTTTTCACAGCGGAAATCAAATCTTCCCGAGTGAGCGCCCGAATTCTGACGATCAGCTCCGGTGTTGGACAACAGATAGCCAACAGTGCTTCATCCAGTTTCTGCTGCTGACGCTCATTCAGCCGATAAAACGCTTCGTTGTGGTCAATAAGCGCCAACTCGCTGGTGCCTGAAATTTGAAACAGATTACCTCCCGAAAATCGATCCCAGTTGCCTAGCAGATAATCAAGCAAAATCGCATCCGACAAAGGGCCCCAAACGTCGCGGAATTCTTTGTTCGTAAATATTTTGTTCACATCCAGCCGTCCCTGTCCGTCTTCCGCCCCCAGTGGGGAGAGTCCGTTCATCCACTCTATCATCGCCCCCCACACCCGACCCCGGTCGTCTGTGGCCACTGCGTCCAGAAAGGCTTTTGCCGCCTCCTCACCCTGTAGTTTCAAAACTCCTTCGAAGCGATCGGGATACAAGGGACGCATCACCGAGACCGGAACATGGCGCACCCCCAGCAAGGCGGCAACTCTGTAAAATGCCACTTCAAGTCGCGCTGAAGAGTCCCCCTTTAAAAGCGGCTTAAAAATAGCACTGCTGCCATCGGAGAAAATGAGCCTTAGGGATTTGGAGCGACTCGAAACCGGCTTGATGCGACGCAGTTTTGCAGAGCGCAACCAGTCCTCTATCAGGATTCGCTCCTGCTGAACTCTAAGCTGTTCTCCCATCACCTGTTTTGGAGTGACGGAGTCCTCGCGTTTCGCAACCGACATTGCCCGTTCATCTTCGCTGTCTCCCTCGATGACTCGAACGGCGGTTTTAAAGGTAGTGACGGTGTCTGAATCTGGTGATTTCTGATGACCTGATGTTCGATTGCATCCGACGCAAAATAGAAGCACTGCGCCCAACCACCCTATTCTCATGTACACATGATAGCTCATCACCATAGGGGGTAAGTGTAACTGGATGAATAATTTTTCACAAATAAACAATGTTGCCCAATGAAAATATCGGGGAAGGATAAAATAGAATCACTCAGTGGATCACGCGTTTGGGGGGATTGCCCAGATACTCATCGTCTTCGGGCATGTGATCATCGGCCAGCTCATCCAGCTCGTCCATAAATGCGATCATTTCGGGCAGGGGATACAATTGCCATTCCTCAATCGGCTCCTGAAAATCGTGAAATTCAATGCTCTGAGGCTCCATTGCCTGGAGCAAATCTTCCACATCGCTTCGGCGCACACCGAAGGACAACGGCCAGGCCACTTCATTCTCGTGTACCATTACCGGATGTTCCTGCTCCCACCCGTTTTCGTTGCGAAAGCCGTATTGTGCATAGATTTCAGCGAGTTCGCCCAAATCCGCCTGACCATCGCCTTTTTTGAAAAGATCATCCACTTTCCGAGCGATGGTATTAAACAAAGTGGTAAGAGTCATCTGACAGCTGCGTGCCTGCCGCGACGTGGTAAATCTCGCCACCACAACAACATTGCCAAACATTTCTTCGTTCCTGGAAATAGAGCGCATAACACACACAAATTAGCACAGCTGGACATTTGAAGCCATAAAATATTTTAAGAGCCCTTGCCCATTTTGCTGTATGAGGCGAAACTTTTTTCAAACAGAAAAAAAAATTCGGGAAGTATTTAGCCCCGAATATTGACCAAAAGATGGAAAATAAGGTATTTTTGTTTAAGAATGGCTCATTCTTATTCAGAAAAGAGGTTTCCGTGAAAAACCATCACGAATACGACAAGGATAGAGGAAACGAACGCGATTCTGAAAGACGGTCCTCATCTGATAATCTAAAGATCACTGACACGGATAATTTCACAGAGGAAAACGGGAATTGCAGCAACACTGCATCCGCCGAACAATTACAAAGTGAAACAGAGTTTCGACCGAGTGCCGCACCGATTTCGTCCAGAGCGTTGGAGAGTGCCAAACGTACGATGATTGGCATTGCTGTCCCCACATTGCCGCAATCGGAATCTGTCCCGACTCAACCAACTGAAACAGCGCGTGTCAGTGATGACAAGCCTTCATCAACCACCTCCCCCACAGAACCAAAATTCGCCAGGGCTTTTGCCGAACATCGAACAACCCCACAGTGGCGCGCGTATTCCGCCCGAGCATCCCAAACCGAGGGACCATCTCCTCTGGGAGCTGAAACAGAGCAGCAACTGAAAGACTTTTTTAAAATCGGTCAGGACAAAAATGCACCGCCGCTGACACCACCGCATCCCCATCGACGCATTTTAACCAACGCGGATGTGGAAGCATTTGATTTTGGCAATAGCCTCTTGACTGAAGACGCTCTGAAAAGCATGACTTTGTCCGGGGGGAATGGGAATAAACGACGGGAATATTCCACCACACAATCCTTTGCCAAAAAGGACATCATCCAAATTGACCCGCCGGCAGACGAACCGGAACCGGAGATTCACGCGTCGGGATTTGATGAAGAATCAACCTCATCCTGTACGTATACAGATGTCACGATAGACACCGATGAAGAACCCACATTCGTCCCGCGCGAGGACATGGAAATGCCCGATGCGCTCGACGCGTTCGGCGAGGATATTTCCGATGTTCAAACGGTCGTTTCCCGCTACACTGAATCGGACGTGACAATGGAAAAAATTGAGTCTGAGCAATCCGGCAGAGACGCGGAACCCACCGAAAAAGTGCCCATTCCGGAGCAGATATCCCAATCCGATGACAGGGCGGTCGCAGACGATGAAAAACACACGTTCGATGGCGTTGGGCAATCAGAACTGGCTGGAGCAGAGACGTCATCCAATGCCACCGGGAACGCGCAATCCGATGACGGTGACTTCAACGCCAGTGCGCAATTGTCCTCACCAGATGAACCCGACGAGAATGGCCAGATAGATACCCCATCAGCGGGCGACTGCGATGATGAGTCCAATATAGCTGTTGTGGAGTCCCGTGACAGTGGTGATGTCGATGCGAACAGTGACGCAGGTGAAAGTGATGAGTCCGTTGACAGTGGTGATGTCGATGATAGCAGTGACATCGGTGAAAGTAATGATGCCAGTGACAGCGGTGATGCCAATGATAGCAGTGACGTTGGTGAAACCAATGATGTAAGTCACTCCGGTATTAAAGCGAACGGAAATACCGGGGATGCAGATGAAACTGAAAATGAAACATTCGAAGAACAGAAAAGCGCTGTAGCTATCGACGGCAGTCGCGACAGTGATGTTGTCTGGACAGACACACGCCCAACGATTCCATCGACGCGTGCTAAAACACGGTCCGACCATAAACCGGCGGCCAAACCGGAATCAGCGAAAAATGACGCGGACACCGCCATTTCCGCTTTTCCACTGACTGGAAAGGTGGCGGGGTTTCTGCTGGCCGCCGCAGTGTTGGCTGGAATTGGGTTCCTCATGGTTCGTTCTTTGGCGAACACCCCGGATAATAAAGAGAACGAAATCAATGTTACCTCAAACGTAGTGGTTGCTAAAAACAGTGCGACTCAAAACAAAGCGGAATCAAAAGCACCAACGCCCGAGGGGGCGTCAATGGTCCCCGTTTCCAATCAAATGGTCGACGCATCTGCCACCGTTCCAAAAACAGAGCAGCAACACACGGTACGAATGGAAACCGCCCCGGCAGCGCCTGCGGCAACGGAGAATCTTTCGATCTCAAAACAGACAGACAATCCTGGAATGGCCGCTGCAATGGAAAATGCGACTCCCGAAGCTTCGGCAGACAGCGACAGTCAACAACGCGTTGCGGACGATGAGCCGTTGTTGCAGCCTATGGATTCCACGGATAACATGGTTATTTTTCCAGCTCGGTTCAATGAGGGCACCGCTGTGT
Organism: Deltaproteobacteria bacterium; assembly: GCA_016935665.1. GTDB lineage: Bacteria > Myxococcota_A > Polyangia > JAAYKL01 > JAAYKL01 > JAFGXQ01. The sequence goes on from JAFGQN010000131.1 coordinate 33,982, forward strand.
TCAGCTTTCTCGACACAGAGGAGGAAAAGGCATGGGTTCGTGACGTTCGCGCACGGGCGGCCGGCAAAAAGATACTGGTAACAGGATTGGTCACCCGGGACGAAAAGGATAGCCGAATGGGGTTCATCGCCATCAGTCGCGCGTGGGCAGTGCAAAAATATCTGCAGCGAAGAGGCCTTTCACCCGACATTATCGAAGCCCAAAGAGGCAATCTCAGAATTCGAAAAAATCTGCCCAGCGAACGTACAGAAGTTGTACAGCTTTCGTTCCGGGATTCTTTAAAGGAATCGGAATAATCTGATTGTCAAGCCGGTGGCGGCTATCGAGCGGCGGTCGTTCTGGCTTTCCTTCCGAAGGAGAATCCCTACTCTGAAACAAATTCCTCGTCGGTGGGTTTGGCTTTGGCACAGGCATCATCAGAACCCAATATACAGGCCTGCGTGTAATATTCCGCCGCCAAATCCGGGTTGGCTTCCACCCCCACACCGTTTTCAACCATAACCGCGGCATTAACGCATGCGTACATGTTTTTCATGCCACATGCATCCACATTCAGGCTGAACGCAACCGCCAGATTTCGCTCCACCATGACGCCGACAAAATAAATCCGGCTTAACAGAATGCACGAAAAGTCATCGCCTCCGTCGCACGCTTTGCGATACGCATATTCCGCATATTCCGCCGCTCTGGATGCATCCGGATGATTCTCGTATAATTTCCCTACAGAATAACAGCTTTCCAGATCGCCGGCTGCACACTTTTTCATGCAGCGTTCAATCCTGTTGAATCGACACTTCACCTGCCTGTTTGGAGAGGGCGGCACCTGCACCTCAATAATGTGGTTCCCCGTTGCCTCATTTTGCTCAGTGACGCCGGCAGAAGCCATGTATCGCGCTTCATATTCTTCAGCATATTGAGGACTGACACAGGCTCCTGCAATACAAACTCTATCGCCCTTGCACTGGACGTCGTTGGTACAGCCGCCCGTTTCATCCAATGTGGGTTCCTTGCTGTCGGAATCATCTTCCCAGCTTTTTTTCTCCGGAAAAGCGATGGACCCGGGTGTCCCCACTACAACAGAGTCATCTGTGTCATCGAAAAAATCAACCACTGGTGGTTTGCGGATGCACCCTGTCACAAAGAAAATGACTGTAAAACTACACGAACAAAGTAGTGACAACTGGTAACGATGCAATGATGTTCCTCCTCTGGAGCGTATCCAGAACAATTTGGCGCCCCCAATTCCAATATTATTGTAACCCTGAGAAATGCGAGATGGCAAGTCCCGCGACTTATTTTTTTTCGTAAGCTATTGAAAAATAACCTCTTTTTACATTCCACCGATACCCAACTGCCGCAAATGCCACAGTTGCAACATTAGTCTACTGAGATATAAAATAAGAAAGGAAAAACTACAACCACCCCATGTCGAAAAGTATGGCGCGCACGATTTTACAATGATTAATCAAGTCCCTCTCAGATTCATACTCCGATTCGTAATTGAGTCCATACGGCCAGAAATGCTGGGAATCGCCATGAATCTTTGCCGCTGAATCGCTGTCCAGTTCCTGCAGCAGCGCATTGGCTGTTTCGCCCTGAAAGACTTTGTCGACAAACATCTGTTGATAATCCGTTGAGGTACCAATTCCCAGGGTATGGGCGATTTCATGCATGGCGGTGGCCACCTGCATATATTCCGGCTTGCCAAAGCGAATGTTCCCATTGAAGTTCCCATCAGCGGTGCTCACGCCCGAATTGTATTCCACCGTGAGAGATTTGGTTAAATCTGTATTGCAATTGTAATAGTATGTGGCATCGTCCATAGCTGCTTCAATCAGCGCGTACATCTGTTGCTGCTTACTGGTGGGGTTATCCGCCTTTCTCAGCGTGTACGTCACAGACCCTTCCGATATACAACCACTATCTGTGGCAGTGTCTGTTTCATTTCCAGTATCTGTTTTATCTTCCTCTCCGGATGCCGTGTCTTCCGGGTTGGTCGAGGTATCCACACCGGGCATGTCGCAACATTTTAAATCATCGGATTCACATTGTCCCGGCATCACCGCTGCACCCAGGGAATAACAATGTCTCTGGCAACTGTACTCACACGGCAGGTTTTCATCCTCGGAAGCGGAATCAGCGTCGCCATCGCTGTCACTGTCACCGTCCGTGTCAGAATCACTGTCGACGTCGCTATCGCCATCCCCATCTGAATCCCCATCTGAATCCCCATCTGAATCGCCGTCCGAATCCGAATCTCCATCTGAATCGCTGTCACCATCGCTGTCACCAGCTGAATCGGCATCCGAATCAGAATTGGTCGCTTTATCATCACCGCTGTTTGAATCTTCCCCGCAGGCAACACAAAACAAAAGGGCCAGACACAACAGATACGCCCCGCGATATATCATTCTATCCTCTCCTGCCGGCAATTTGCTCCGGCGACATCTAATGCCGTTTCAGCATCACTGAAAAAACACGTTATCAATTCTCCGCCGGTTTGTCAGTGCCCTAATCCACTCAAAAACGTTCACGGAAAGTCAAATGGAGGGCCTGGGAGTCACAGAACAGGGTTCCATGTACCACAAAAAGCCTATACTTCCCCGATGCTTCATTTGTCAAAACTGGATTGATGGTTACCTTCGCGCCATGAATATTGCCATACCCGACACACTGCCCCAATCGCCTTTTTCACTTGTGTCCGATATACTTAACGAAGCAAAGGCACGCATTCATCCCAATCCTCTGGCCATGATCCTGGCGACGGCGGACACATCCGGAAAACCCTCCAGTCGCACCGTCCTTTTAAAAAAATACGACGAAACCGGCTTTGTATTTTTTACCAACAGCCAGAGTCGAAAAGGATGCCAAATGCGGGATAATCCTTTTGCCAGTCTCACTTTTTATCTGGAACCCCTGGGAAAACAAATTCAGGTGGAAGGTTCGGTTCAACTCATTGACCCTAAGGCATCTGACCTGTACTGGCAAACACGCTCACGGGAAAGTCAAATAGGGGCATGGGCGTCGGCGCAGTCCCGCGAAATTCCTCCGGGAGATGATTTTAAGTCCCGGTATGCGAATTTCAAAAAAAAATTCGACACTGTTGCCGCCATTCCCCGGCCCAGCCATTGGAACGGCTACCGTGTTTCCCCAAAACGCATTGAGATATGGTTTGAGGGAGACCACCGCCTGCATCACCGAATCTGTTATTTAAAATCAGGTGAATCGTGGTCTGTGAGTCGACTTTATCCATAACGACATCCCTCGGAGCCGAACCAATATTTTTCGCTTGTCTATACAGCGGTTGTGAACATTTTTTTCCTGTTTGACACGCCAAAGAGCGTGATTAATTTCTCGGGGAGACAATCCGTCTTCTGTTTAAAATTTACAGTCCGTGTTGTCAGAAAAAAAACACTCGCTCAGAGGGACGCTTCCAGAGAGCAGATATTTGTTTTTTTGAGGGGTATCTTTGAGCAACGGAAAGGAATGGTAAACAGATGAAAGAATACACAAATCAAACTGCACATGAAACTCGCACCAACGAAAAAAATGTGGCTGGAAAAGTGACTGCCTCAGTACTTGCCGCGGCTGCCATTGCCGCCTTTTTCGGTAGGCGCGGCGTATATGTTGGTCACCACCATACAACCCGCGAGGGCTGATGCGGCCATCACCGCAGAATACTGTGGTGACAAAAAAGATGGCGACGATCCCAAAGTCTTTGTTTTTTCCTGCGGAGAGGATAAAGACAAGGACAAAGGAGGTGGCGATGGCAATATAGGCGTTTAGTGCCCCTTGCGTTGAGGTGCGATGCCTAAGTACCCTGCACAGGAACCGAAATTCCTCTCAGGCAATCTGCGACTTAGATTTTTTTGATGGTTTCGAGCCTCCCATGGATTCCCTACCATCGTTGGATTCATAGTAGTAGCCGTACTTACTGTAATAATGATAAAACTGATCACCGTATTTTCGATTGTGCAAATCCAAATCGTTGAGTAACACGCCCAGCACAGGTGCGCCAATATCGGTCAATACTTTTAGGGAATGACGCACTGCCTCCTTGGTGGTTTTCTTCGATTTCAGCACCATTAGAGTGCCATCCACCATTTTGGACAAAATGGCCGCATCTGTAACGATACCCACTGGAGGCGAATCGACAATAATATAATCGTACATGGCCACAATTTCATCGAAAACTCGTTGGAATGCTTCGGTGTGCAGCAATTCAGAGGGATTGGGTGGTGTGGGACCGCACACCAGCAAATCCAGATTTGGAATCTCCGTGGAAATGATACTTTCCGACGCCGACGTTTCCCCAAGAATCATGGTGGAAATGCCTTTGACCGGCCGGTTCATGTCGAAAATTTTGTGAATCCGTGGGCGTCGCATATCCAGGTCCACCAGCAATACCCGCGAGCCCGATTGCGCCATAACGATGCTCAGGTTGGTGGCCACTGTTGTTTTTCCTTCCTGAGGGGACGGACTGGTCACCAGCAGTTTTGAAATGCGTTTGTCAGCGCTCATAAACAACAGATTGGTTCGAATGGAGCGCAATGATTCGGCCACCTGCGATTTGGGATTGGAATTCACAAATGTATCGAACTTCACCGGCCCTAATCCTTTGTCGCCACTCGCCCATCGGCTCCCGCCGCGTCCTCCTCCCGTACCAGCCCCAGCCTCTGTCGAACCTATCGCGGGCACAATTCCCAAAAAGGACACATTGAACGACTGAATATCATTTTGTGTTTTTATTGTTCTGTCGGCCAAATCGATAACGACAGCCAGAACAATTCCCAATATCAGACCCAACAGCGCCGCCAGCGCCAGATTGATTATAACCCTCGGTTTGATGGGTACTTCAGGCAACAACGCTCTGTCGAGAATCTCCACATTGTTTACTTTCAAATACCGGGTCAATCGGGCTTCCTCAGAGCGACCGTTCAAAAGTTCATACACCTGTTCGTTCTTCACGAGTTCACGGTGCAGCTCGTTGTACCTCCCCTTTTTATCTGCCAGTTTCTGGGCATCCTCTTCAAGGGAGGCCAGTGACGCCATTTCGCCCCTTTCCCGAAGTTTTGCTTCGCGAAGCTCCGCATCAATGGACGACATCACGTTATTCACTTCACGGGCAATATCCGTTTTGATGCGAACCATTTTTGCATTCAACTCCACCATGCTGGGAAAATTACTGCCATATCGACTGGACAGCTCACCGTATTCCAGACTCAACCGTGAATATTCCTGCTTCAGCTGTTGAATCAATGGATTATTGTTCAGGGCGCTTATGGGAATCGCCATTGGGTCTTTAATATTGACCACGTCCTGCATGGCTTTTTTTCGCGCCTGCAATTCGATTCGCCTGGAGCGCGCCTCAATAAGATTTTGCGCGGCAGTCTGCATCTGGGCGGTAATATGATTTTGCCTGTCTTCCAGTGAGATGGACAAAATGCTGTTGTCCTTCTGATATTTAAACAGCTTGCGTTCCGATTCCTTAAGATTCTCGTTGGCTTTGTCCAACCGCTCACTGAGCCAATCCACTGCTTCAATCGTACGACTGTGCATAATCTCCAGATTCAACCGCTGATACGCCATGGCAATTGCATCCGCCAGCAACTGCGCCTTATGGGGATCGGATTGGTCGATATGCACCATCACCAGACGCGAATCCTTCACCGGTTCCACCGTGAGCATCAACTGCAGTTTTTTTGCAGCTTCTTCCGGAGACACCGGCATCGCTGAAGATGGTAGCTCCATAAACGCGGCGTCTTCGTTCAGTTTAAACTCCCCCACCACTTCCAGTGCTGTTTTCCGGCTGCCAATTATTTTGTACTGCGTTTCGTAATACTCCACATTAGACCAGAAACTGCCCGTTCCCATTTCCACAACATCTTCCACGTTATCCCCCAATACCTTGGGGGCCTGAGTCTCGATACGCAGCGTGGTTGTGGCGCGGTAAATTTTGGTCATGCGAAATGTAAAAAACGCGGCCAACCCGGTAACGATAATGACCAGTAACGCTATCAACAGCCAGTGTCGTTTTACTATCTTCAGGTATTCCACCAAATCGATTCCATCGGCGTCAGGCACAGTTGATTCCGAAGAAGCGATGGTTAGAGGTATCCCTTGTGTTCTATTTTTCAATTCATCTCCCAATTCATCTACCTATCCCTTCGTCTCCCGGCATATTCCCGGCTCTCTACTGATATAATGTAAATACGGAAGACATCAATACCACTATATAATTATGATAGATAACAGATACTGGCTCAAATTTCAGGAGTGTTTAAACGGTTTTGATATTTTTCCAGTGCGTCGCTTTGATTTTTTTCCAGTGCGTCGCGCCATTTTGCTTCATTGGGTTCCGCACGCTGCAACCGCAATAGAATTTCAATTTCAAGTCGTTCATTTTTTAATGTTCTGACAATACTCAGGATTTTTTTCATCACCTCCACATCAGTGGGAGCAATTGCCAACGCCTGTTTGTAACTGGAAAGCGCTCCGTGCAGATTATTGAGCTGCTTCTTTAAATCTCCCTCAAAACAAATTGCCCGCACCCGGTTTGCAGAACTCCGGGCTTTGCTTCGAATTTGCCGAGCTGTTTCAAGCGCCTGATCTCCCAACCCCTTTTGCAAGTAGAGTTGGGCCAACCGTCGCAACATTGAATTATCAGGATCGGGAATGCCCTTGTGTGCCAAAAGGTATGCTATCGCTTTATCCAGTTCACCGTTCGCCGTCCAAATTTCCGCCTGCAACAAAATGGACTGACGCCTGTATTGTTCAAGTCGCCCCAAAACTTCGGCGAGTTGCAGTGCCTTTTCGGTATTTATGGTTTTCAAACGTCTTGCTTCCCTCTGCAGAGCTCCGGGAGGCGGCTGTGACAATGCGATGACAGCGTTGTCGATTTGAACCGTCTCCGTCAGCCGACCCTGCCGGGCGTAAACTCCGGCAAGCTGATCCCACATCCGGCCTTTAATTGCGTCGTCCATGGACCATGTCAGCAGCTTATTCACATCAATTTTTTTTTGAGCTATGCGCGACGCGATAGAGCCAATATAGCGATCATCATTTTGAGCTGCGAAACCAAACTCCAGCAGTGCCTGATCGACATAACCGCGTTCAAGGAGAAATTTTCCAACCTGGTAATGGGGCGCACCCGCATGAGGATTGAGAACCATTGCCCTGGACCAGAGTGGCAACGGTGACTGTTTGCCGGTTTCATCCCAATAATTTCCTGCAAGCAGAAACAGATAATACGCCGCCGGATGTCGATATATCGCTGCGCCAAAATTCTCTGCCTCAAAATAGTGCGTGTCTTTTCGCGCCAATGCGATTTCCGCGCGATTTTCCTCTGTCTCTATCTGTTTGTTTGGCAATGTTATCAGCATTGCCACGCAAAGAAGTAAACTGGTTGCCGCCAGAATATATTGACCGAATCCAGGAAATGGCACAATCCAGTTTCGGTGACCTCTTGCGGCTCTGGGATTGGAAACCGTCAACACCGCGAGCACAGCGATGGCAACCACTGCGACCCCCGGAATCTCCAGATTGAAATCCACCATATTATGAACTCCAATGGCGATTAACGCCGCGGTCATGGCCATGGTGGTGGAACGCACCGGAATACCCAGGATTCGTTTGGATACGGCAATTGTAAATGCCAGCAACACCAGTGGACCAAAAATGAGTCCGTAATCCACCAGAAGCTGAACCACCACGTTTTCGGCATGGGTAAATGTGATGTGAGATGTCCAATTGCTTACCTGCGGGAACACCATCATGAATCCGCCACGTCCGCATCCCACCCAGGGATACATTCCGTACAGCGGACCGGCCTCTTTCCATATGCCCAACTTGGTTGCATCACCGTCCAGATATTCTCCCACAATGGCGTCCCCCGCGGCCAGCATTCCAAGCATCAGCGAGAACGCCAGCGCGACTGGAAGCCACGCAATACTGCTGAATTCGCGTTTCGCGCCGAATTTTCGCAACATCGTGTTGCGCAGTATCATTAGAGTGATAAATGCCAGTTGTCCCGCCACAAACGCTGCGATACCGCCACGGGATAATGTCAGCATAAGGGCGCCACCTGTAAAAACACTGAACGTAACAAACAGGGCGCGCCGACTTTTTTCTTCGAAATTTAAAGCCAGACCGATACTCACAAAAGCGCAGATACTCAATAACGCCGCCATGTGGTTGGGATTGATCAACGGCGCGCTCACTTCCATGTTCTGAAACATCTTGTGCATGGGGTGGTAGAATCCATAGACCTGTCTGGCCATAACGATTTTGTGCCCCAGAAATATCACTGCGCACCCAAACCCCAGCACGGCGATGGTGCGTAGAACAAAGCGGGTCCCCGACACCTGGCCAACGGTCTTGATACTCCAGTAAACACTCAAATACACAAACAGTTTTGCCAACTCATTCAGCGTAATTGGAATATCTACGGCCAATGGCATAAAATGATGCTCGGGTGCGCCAACAGCTTCCAACGATGCCTGACGCAGTTCAAAAGATGCCGGGGAAAGAATTTGTACCAGCGGCGCCGGCAACGGAATCAATTGAAAAGCCGTTAATGCGATGAGACCGAGAAATGTCCATCCCACAAAATCAAGTGTGGTTCGCGGCTGTTTTTCCAGAAATGCAAATAAAACAGTTGCTAGCGCCAGCATTATCCCCAGCGTCTGAGGATGTACTCCTCCCAGCATGATTGATGGCAAAGCAATCGCAATGCACAATACAATCTGAATCGCTCGCGTATTATTCAAAAAAGCCCCCGCGTCAAACATGACTGCCACTCGATAAGGTACAGCGGCTTCAACGCTGCCTCAAGTAATTCAATCAACGATACAAAATCACTAATCCCATTAACCGACACCGTTGAACGCATGCCGTTCACCGTCAGCTATCGTCCATCCCAATCGCCGAATCGTCCGAACCGCCAAAACAGGGATGTGACAACGTATCCTCGGCCGCAGTGTCATCCCCTGCCCCCGCTGTGCTATCCGTGTCTGCTGTCTTCGAATCGCTCTTATCCGAATCTCCCGATGACTCGCTGCATCCCAGTTTCGCGCATATCCCGAAACAGACAACCACCTTGATCAATACAATACTCAAGTGCATGTGTTGTGTCCTTCTGGGCAGCCATATCATCCTAAACTGCACAATATGAAACGTCCCATGGTGTCATGAAATAACGGTCTCATCAAGGAATCGGCAAAAATGGAAGATTGAACCAGGGGAAGATGAGAAGGACTCGCAACAGGAGACAGCGGGACTAACGTTCGCCGGCGAGTACCTGAGCGACGTTGTAGGCATGGTCACCCATTTTTTCAAATGAATTGAGCATATCGATAAAAATCAAGCCGGCGTCCACACCGCACTCGCCCTGGTGAAGCCTGTCAATGTGCCCTGTACGCATTTGCTTGCGCATTGCATTAATGGACTCCTCCAGATGATTTGCTTTCACCATAACCGTTCTGTCTACATCGGGATTTTCGAATCCCACCTTCAACAAATCAACAAAATCGGACACTTTTGCGGCGATTTCCATCAATTCCTTTTTGGCATCGCCCGTCAGCTCAATTTTCATGTCGTACCGCCGTGCCAGCAGTTTATGCAGCATTTCCGTGTGATCCCCCATGCGCTCGATGTCGCTCACGGCGGTAATGAATCCGGCGATTTCGTGACTTTGCTCAACCGACGTTTCGCCCTGAGTGACGGTCACCAGATACTCGGTAATTTCTTTTTCCAGATAGTCCACCACGTTTTCAGAGGCGGAAATGGCATCGGCGGTTTTTCCCATTTTCTCCGAAGGAGATTCAATCAGTAACTTTACTTTGTCAAGCATGGACTTAACCTCAATTAGCATGCGGCCAATCTCCTTGCGGCTGGCATGAAGCGCCATGGGCGGCGATTCCATCAAATGGGGATTAAGATATTTGAGAGCAACCGTTTCGGCTTTGTCTTTGCTCCACACCAACTTGTCCGCCACCCAGGCCAGCTGATTCACAAAGGGTAAAAAGATACTGGTATTGATGATATTGAACGTGGTGTGAAACATGGCCACATGGCTGGCAATGAGGGCTTTGGACAATTCCGTGTTCGCAGCGCCAAGGACCTTGCCGGGAACCATCCACTCCACCAGATGCAAAAACGGCGTAAACAGAATCACTGCCCAAAAAGCGCCAAAAACATTGAAAATAAAATGTGCCCGCGCTGTTTTCTTGGCCACATTATTGGCGGTAATCGCTGCCAGGTTCGCAGTGATGGTAGTACCGATATTCTCCCCCAGCACCAGTGCACACGCGGTTGGAACATCAATAATCCCCTGTGCCGTGAGCGTCAGTGTAATGGCCATGGTGGCCGATGATGACTGCACGACCATCGTTACTGCCGCGCCGATAAATACCGCAACAAGCCTGTACACAACAGTGGAAGAGTTCGCATGTTTCATGAATTCAATAATTGCCGCAGACTCTTTGAGTTCCTCCACCGAGTCCTTCATGAAATCCAGACCAAGGAATAGCACACCAAATCCCAGCAGTACTTCGCCCCAGTCTTCGAGCTTTTTTGCGCCAACTATTTTAGGGAGAAAACCAAGGATAATGGCGGGAAACGCCAGCATAATTATTTTAAACTTGAAACCGAGCAACGCTACCAGCCAACCGGTAAAGGTGGTTCCGATATTAGCGCCCATCACCACCCCCACAGACTCGGTAAGGGTTATCAAACCTGCACTCACAAAGCTCACCAGCATCACCGTAGTGGCGCTGGAAGACTGCACGGCACATGTAACGCCAAAACCTGTGAAAACACCCGCAAAGCGATTTCCAGTCATTTTTGCCAGAATGCCGCGCATTTTGGGGCCTGCCACTTTCTGCAATCCATCGCTCATGATTTTCATGCCGAATAGGAAAATGGATAGCCCCCCAAGCACCATAATCACCATGTTCGTTACATTCATTTGCTACTCCCACGTTTTGGCGGACCAGTGGTCCGGAAAAAGGTTCGAGCTTTGATACCTCTGTTATGTGACAATCATGTGACAGCCTTCATAAAAATGTCCCGGTGAAGGCCAAAGTTTATCTTTTTTAATGCCGTATTTCGTATCTCGCCACATATACGGCGAAAAAGGACCTTCCCAATAAAAAATCCACACAGCGACTCATTGGCGATATTTAGCAGATAAAAGAATGCCTCTATAGGACACGAAATTGTATATCCCAAAAGTATCTGATATAGTGATGTTGCGGTTACTTCCTTTTCGATTCACATTTACTCAATTGATGCTATTCCATGACGGCATCCGGACTATTGTTTGATGACATCCCCAAAAGACAAGTCAGCTTCAATGCTTAAAAGATTTCTGTCGCGCAGGTACCCGGACGTTGGAGATGATTTGCTTTTTCAAATCCAAACGGTAGCGCTTGCATATACAGGTATCGGCATCGGTTTCGCCACAGCGGCCCTTCTCACCAATGGCCCTGTGCAAAACACCATCATATTTGCCGCAATGTTTGCATTTACATCCATCATGCTGGGCGCCCTATTTACAGGACACTTTACCATCGTACAGCGAATTTCCATCTCCGGATACTGGCTTGGTTTCACTTTTCTGGTATACAACTGTCGGCAATTCCATTTGATGGAAATACATTATGTAGCCGTATATTACATGGCCATGATTTTTGTCTCGGGCCTGCTCTTCCATAGCACAACCGAATCATGGGCGATTACTCTCCTCAGCATCGGCTACGTCTGGTGTGATTTTGGATTTTCCCAAAAAGCGTCGTCGATCGTCGACACCAATAATATCGATGATTATATCGGTACAAGTATTATTTTATTCATCACTATTCTCGTTAGCCAATACCTGCATCTCCTCCATTCACGTCAGGTAAACGCTGCCAAAAAGGAGGTGGATACCATTAACGAACAGGCAGCCGATCTCATCGGACTAAACGTCAAATTAAAAACCAGCGAACGTGAAATTCGCGCACTTCGAGATTACCTCGCTGCCATGATTGACTCCATGCCCTCCATTCTTATAAGCGTGGACGCCAGCGGAACAATTGTTCAATGGAACAGAGAAGCTGAACGGGCTCTGTCCATTCAAACGCGAAATGCGGTGGGACAACCACTTTCTCAAATCCTGCCCGAATTTTCCAGACAGGCTGAAATGGCCGCTCGCGCCATTCGCGAGGGAATCGTCACCACCAGTCCACCTCTGCTGGTCGAAGGTCCCAAAGGCGCGAATGTCGCGCAGCCATGTTATCAGGTCACCACTGTTTACCCGATAAAAACAGTCGATCTGGTGAGTGCTGTCATTCGCATCGATGAAGTTACCGAACAGGTTCGCATGCAGGAAATGATTGTTCACACCGAAAAAATGATTTCTGTTGGCGGACTCGCAGCGGGAATGGCCCACGAAATCAATAATCCACTGGCTGGGATTCTACAAAATATTGCGGTGATCAGAAATCGATTGCTCGAGGACCTTCCGGCCAACAGAAAAGTTGCTGACGAGCTGAGACTGAATATCCACACCATGAACACCTATCTGGAAAATCGACAGATTTTTAAAATGCTGAATCTGGTTACCGAATCGGGCAAACGGGCCTCTGAAATAGTTCACAACATGTTGAGTTTTTCGCGCAAAGGCACCGGTCAAATGGTATCAGTCGAACTGTGCGACCTTGTAAGACACACAATTGAAATTGCCAAAACGGAGTACGACCTGAAAAACCATTTCGATTTCAAAAAAGTGCAAATCAATCTGGATTGTCACTCATGCCCGCCCATCTGGTGCGAAACGTCGAAAATTCAACAGGTACTGCTCAATATTCTCCGCAACGGCGCCGAAGCCATGCAGGAAGCGAACGCTTTAGGCATCATCAGCCGACCGCCCAGATTTGACCTCCGCATTGCCGCCGATGAAACAAAGGAATGGGCCGTGATGGAGATTGAAGACAACGGACCAGGCATGAATGAAGCTGTTCGCAAACGAATTTTCGAACCGTTTTTTACGACCAAAGAAATTGGCAGGGGAACAGGGTTGGGGTTATCTGTCTCCTATTTTATCATCACTGAAAACCATCGTGGTCAAATCATGGTTGAATCAGAAATGGGAAAAGGAACCACATTTATTATCCGGCTCCCAATTGCGTCCGGCCCCGGGTATCAGTAATTGCGCGCCTGTGCACGTATTTTATAACGCGCATAACCGATGCCGCCGCGCAAATCATTGACCACTATCCACACATCAAAAACCCCCCCTTCCACTGGTGGAAGCCAATCTACCGCAAACCAATGATTTCGCTGCGGGTCCGCCAGAATCTGATCGAGCGGTGCACTGTTGCCGGCCATCATTGCATCTGCGGCCACCTGCGCGTCATCGGAACGAATTCTGGAATTGGAGAACTCGCCCCCATTCGAAAACCAGGACACAAACATTTTTTCCATTTCATTTTCGCGACGTTCAAAGCCCTGAAAATACTGGAAATCTTCTTTGTGTACCGACACCTGAAATCGAAACGGATCTCGGCATCCATCCGTTCCCTTGCAAATCATTTTTCCAGTCTCCCCTGGCGGGGAATTGGGCGGATGTGTTTTTTTCTCGATTTGAAATGTCTGAATTCGCGGATTCAGGTTCAGGGGATCAGTGTTAGCGGCACTATCCCCCGCAAGGCGAATATTTACCGCTTTAAAGGCAACGAGGGCTGTGGCGTTCGGGCCTTTACATGCCGCGCCCAAATCACCAATGGCCTGCGAATCTGTCAGGTGATTCACATCGCCAAGCAGTTTCCTGGTGTCAATTGTACCGTTGCTGCATGCAAGCAGATATACCGGCAATCCACCATCCTGTTCCAATAGCTTCATCACCGCAATCAATGCGGGGCTGATAGGCAGGTTCTCTGCCGGTAACGTTGCGACACCTGTCACATCGTTTACGGGTACCACTACTGCCTTAAACTGAGGCGTGAGCACATCCTGTGGCGCTGCAGCCTCTGATGTCTGCCCCTGCAAACTCATTAATGCGTTCATCAGTTCCTTCAACTCGGCAGTGGTAAAAGTATCGACGTTATCCGGCAGTATGGGGCCAAGGGTTTGTGCAATCCATTCGGTATCCACCGTAACAAACGCCACGCTCGCGGCCTGTCCTTTTACTGGCGCGAAGATTCCACTGACGGCCACTGCGTCTCCGGCAATCGCTTCGGGCGGTGTGGTCTGAACGCCCAACACGCGAAATTTGGAAACAAAGGAACGCGATTCCATATCTTCCTGACACGCGGGAAGCGACATACAGAGAACCGCAACAATAAAAGGCAGGCAGAGTCGATGTTTCATGTCTCTCCTTTACCACGAATTCTTTCGGTTTTTTAGTCGTTTTTTTGGATGCTCGCGTTTTGAGAGGCCAGCCATGTCTCTTCATTTTTGGGAAACGAATCCAGGGGGATGCCATCGCGATCCGTTTGCGGCACCGGCTCATCATCACCTGGTTTCCAGCGAGAGTCAAATTTGAAACCGGCCGATGCCATGATCTGTCGGATACAGGAATGCTTTCCCGGACCAGACGGATCAACCCAGAAATAAGACGCCTTTTCTCGAACATCCACGTGAACAAAACCGCTGACCGGATAGTACCCAACACCCACATGTCCGAGTCTGCGGGCTACTTTGGCCAAAGCAGGCAACTTCACACCAGGAATCATAATGTCCATGGCTGTGCCATTGCCATGGTGACTTTCCGTGCCGTCCGCCGACTCGCGGTATCCCGATATAAGGTTAATTTGCCGCGCGTCAAACTGAACCGCCAACCGATACAACAATTTTAGCAACCGAGGATGAATCGTGTGGGTTTCTTTGCTGTGTTTGTCCGCAAATGCTATCTCAATTTCGGCAACGGCCTCCGGATCCAGTGTACCATCGGACAAAAATGGAAACACACGAACGCGTATACCCAGATTTACCGCATACAACGCTAAATCCCGATACCCATCCCGCCACCGGGGCGCGTTGATTCTGGGCACTTTTTGCCAGCGGCTTCGCATGCGTTTGTACTGGGAAGATGCACTCCGGTCGCATCCACGCCGACGCCGTTTGTGTTTTCTGACAACAAACCGTTCGGCTACAGGTTTATCAACGCTCGGATTCGCTTCAGTTGGGGCTGCCTCTTGAGCTGAGGAGTCAGACGCTGGCGGGCTCTGAGCGGCCAGACTCGGTGAAAATACAGTCAGTGCAAGGGAAATAAATACAAAACGGTGAAAATTAACAATCATGTCCTTTTAATTCATTTAACGAACTACTTTGTTTTACAACCACAATGTGGTCGTTTGTTGGTAATACAGTTACTTGCCTTTTTGTTCAATCTCTATCATCATCTTTGACGTTAACTCATCTTCTATATACATTTAAAAACCATGTAATGTGTTGACAAGTTCCTTTCAGTCAACGAAAAAGCGAGAGAAATGAAGAACCTGAGTGCCAGAATCTACACCGGAATCTTTTCAAGAATCCTGCTTTCAGTTGTTTTTGCATGCCTGTGTACCGGACTGCAGTACGTGGAACTGTGGCAGGAAAGTACCCGCGTCGAAGTTGGGAAACCGGCACCGGTCACACTGCGTCTGCCGCCAGGTTACTTTCGCATCACCATGTTACGCAACGAATTCCATTATCTTCCCGCATCATCTGCCGGGTGTCCCGATAAGGTGGCACGGGGCGCCATCGTTGAACACAACACCGAATGTGCGGGGCTGGTGAACGCCTTCGAAAGCGTCAGACGCCCTGTTGGCTCCACACAGTTGCTTGGCTCATTTGTACTCTTTCTAATGATCGGTTTTCTGCTGAGCAACTACATGAGCAAAGATGGTCTTGGACGCGCACGCTGGCTCCGTTCCCAACTATCCGTTTTCGGTCTAATCATCTTTACAGCCGCCATTTGCAAAGCCATGCTGCTGTACAGTACGTTGCCGTTCACCATTTTACCCATTGCCATGGTTCCATTGCTTGTATCCATGCTGCTGGGAAGAAGACTTTCGTTTGGTGTGGCGCTGGCATCCGCACTGGTGGCGTCGTCTCTGCTCAATTTTAACGTGCAGGCACTATTCGTATTTCTGGCAGCGGGCGTTGCCACCGCTGTTGCCGCCAATACATACAAGCGACGAGTTGTCGCGACCATCAAAGCCACCATCTTAACCGCTCTGTCCACAATAGTCGCCACCGCGCTGACAACATTGTTGTTTGCAGGTACACTCGACATTTACGAAAACCTCGGAGATCACCTCAACCCCGCCACCTCCATCTGGCTGTCGGGACTGTTTGGCGGTGCCGCTTCCGGTGTTCTGGCGCTGCTGCTCTTGCCCGTGTTCAGCCGCATGGTGGGTGAAGTGCCCAGACATCAGCTGTTCGACCTGCTGGAACTCGATCATCCGCTGTTAAAACAAATTCGAACACGCGCTCCTAGCACATGGGAACACAGTCGCGCCATGGCCAATCTGGGCGAAGCAGCCGTTCACGCCATTGGCGGCAATACCATGCTGCTGCGCGTTGGCGCGTATTTCCACGACGCCGGAAAAAGTTTGAAACCCGAGTTTTTTATCGAAAATCAGGCCGGAGTGAAAAATCCTCACGATGACCTCACTCCCTATGATTCGGCGCGCGCGATTTTCTCTCATGTCATTGAAGGTGTAAAACTGCTTCGCAGCGAACGCTTGCCCGAAGACGTGATTGAATTTGCGTACAGTCATCATGGTACGTCCATTCTGGAGTATTTCTGGACCAAAAACCTCAAAATGGGGAATACAGAGAACCTGACCGAAGCGGACTTTTCATATCCAGGCAATAAACCCACTACGAGAGAGACCGCTGTTCTCATGATAGTGGATGCCATGGAGGCCGCCGCCCGCACGGTGGACAAGCCCAATAAGGCCAAGTTTGAAACCCTGCTGCAACGCATTGTTTTTGGTAAACTCTCCCAGGGACAATTCGATGAAAGTGGCCTCACCATGCACGACCTGCGCATCATCATCAATACCATCATTGATACACTGGTCAGCATGTATCACGCCCGGATTAAATATCCCTGGCAGGAGGAAGAGGCAAAAAAGGAAGCGGAAGCGGCTACAAAACAGCAACCGGTTTCTACAAATACGTCTGGCTCAGATGCGAAGGAAAACACAGCTTCTTCCGAAAAGGTGACCCTGGACACCCTTATTGGCGATTCACACGAACAGGCGCCAACAGGGTCTTCCGATAATACGCCTGACGACATGAGTTCTGCACCGCACAAGGCCTCGCTTGCCCAGAATGAAGGCGAATCCCAAAAAGAAACCACCAGAAAAAAAGCGGATACGTCGCATGATCTTCACAATAATGAGACATCTCAATCTAGTGATACGGGCGATGTCCCCGAAAATACAAAACAGGAAAAACCTTCAGCCCAAAATTCGAGTTCACCCGTAAAAGCGGTCGCCATTGCGACGGTCAGGGAAGCCAAAGCACCTGTACCAGTCGAAACCAGCGTGCCAACCATTATCCCGGCGCCGTCCAAAGAAGCAAAGGAATTTCTTACCGCCAGGTCACCGGTTAATGTCACCACTGACAATATCAGTGTCCCTTCCCAAAAGGTCCTAAAAGACGTGGGAGACAAGGGCCAGTAATTAAAATACAACTATGAGCGATGGGTTCACCGTTACAGTGAATTCTCCGTTACAGTGAATTCTCCGTTACAGTGAATTCTCCGTTACGCCCGATGCGAATAAAGTTCAGTGAACAAATGGGCGATTGGCCAACTTGCACAACACCTCAGCCAATCCATCCATGTCAAAAGGTTTTTCAATGAACGCGCACCCCGCGGTTTCAAGCTCCGCAATAAAGCCGTCTTCCGGGCGAATTCCAGAAGAAAGAGCAATCCTGGCGTTGGGATTCATCTCTTTAATTTTTCGATACGCCGATTCTCCGCTCATTCCCGCCATTCGAAGATCCAGCATCAGCAAGTCGATTTCGTCCTGATTTTCCCGGTAGGTCGCAATGGCATCTTCACTCGTGGCCACATCGATTACTGTCGCTCCCAGCTCTTCAGCCATCAGCACAATAATCTGTCGCAGTCGCACCTCGTCGTCCGATACCAGCAAAGTCAAACCCGCCAGGGGGCAATCCGGTGAATATTCCAAAGGTGTTGTCATACCCTCTTTTTAGAGGATAGCCCTTCAATGTCAAGGTAAACGAACACCAAAACTGTACGATTTTATTCCCGGGGTCGAGACGAAAATTGGGAGCCTTTTTTATGCTGCTCCAATTTTTTACTTTTTCGCTTTCTGCGTTGAGATAATACGCCAATTACCACCAGCGCGGTAAAGCCACTAATCTGGGCAATTGTGGTAAGATTGTGGTAAAGCCAGGCAGAATCCATCAGGTTACCGCTTTTCCTGCGCAATTTTTTTCATGGCCTTCATCATAACGATATTGCTTCCCAGAACAAGTCCGTGTTCCAGATAGGGCTCTCTTTTCACTGTGGTTTCGAGAATGGCGGACGTTTTCCCCACGTCTGCAAATGCGTGATAGGCCACCATGGTTCTGGACGACGACAGGGGAACAGTTTGCCAGCGCCATGCAGCTCCCGCAAGGTCCCCGGAAACAGCCTGTAACATGACGCCGTCTTTGACAGTCTGAAGTTCATTCACCGAATTCAATCCAAACACAGATAGGCCAATAGTCCACGAAAAAGTGGTTTTATCCATATCCTCTTTTTCAATTTCAATATTCGAAATAGCCCCGATATGCTTCTCGTAATTATGCGGATCCGCTGCGTATTTTTTAAATTCGGACTCCGATGATTGCACAACGTCCACCACACTCACCTGTCTCAATCGACCACCTGGTTGATGAGAATCGCACAAAAAAAGCTGTCCTTTGGCCAGAAACAATTTGAGCGTCTGGATTTCTTCGGCACCAAGCAATGTGGGTGGTCCTCCGGCCTTTCCAGAGGTGTGATGGGGTGTATTCTTCGTTTTTTTTGCCATTCCTTCCGCCACATCCTTTACGCCTTTGAGTACCACCAGTCCGATGGCAATATTCATCGCTTGCTTCATTGAAGGATTATTGCCAACCAGGAACTTAATGAGCCACTCAGAAGAATTCACGTCCAAAAATCCGGAGAAGATCATAATCGTATAGTCCTTTCCATCCGGAAAGAACTGAAACGTGTACGTGCCTCTACCAATGCTGCTTTCTTCGATGGTGACATCCGCGCGTCTGGGGGGATAAAGCGCAATCCTGTTTTTGCCGGTAACGCTGAGTATTTTGTGGCGGGACGCCCACGACCACACCATGGCGTTTTCGTGCTTGTCCAAAATGGTGTTTTCCTTAAACAGCGTTGACACATAGTAGAAATTTGAAGGATCCCGGAAAAGATTGAGCACTGTGTCTCTTGGCGCTTTAATGCGAATGGCCATCATCACGTTTTCGGGAGTGCCTTTCGCATCGAATGCCGTAATACCAAAGGCGTCATGTCGCTTCAAAACTGGAATCAAAGTTTTGATTTCCTTGCTCGAAAGAACACCGTTCCCTGGAGTAACGGCAAAAACCGGGCGCGACAGAAGGCAAAAGCCCACAGTGGCCATGAATATCCACAGGATGGTCACTGATAACCTGCTGCCGGAACCAGAATTGGGACTTATGCGATTTGACGATGGCGATTTCATGATTGTTCTGAATAGATTCATCATTTGGCTTGGACGCCCTCTCAAACTGAAGATTCAACGATGAGTGGAAGGAGACAATATGTCAGTAATATCTTATACCCAGAGAAATAGTAAACGACAGAATATCATCCGCATTCGTCAACAGAAAGTAATCTGCGCCTAAACCAATCCACGCTGCCACGTTGGTATTCACAAAATGTTCAACCCCAACACCCGCGCCCGCGTTCATCCCCACAGAATTGTCATTCTTCGGTTCAGCATTCAGAGCTATGGCCAGCCCCACTCCCGCGCTCAGGTAAACATTTTTGGTCAGGAAAAGAGAAAACCGTGGACCTGGGACAATCAAACCCTGCACCACATGGGTACCCATTTGCAGCCGATTGTCCAGATTCAGCGAAACAGTAAAGTTTTCTGTTGCACCAAGTCCCACCTGGAGATTCAACCCAAGGTCCCCCAAACCCGTATTTTCATCCTCGCCCGCCAACACAGCCCCGCCGCCCAGAAATCCAACGCCCCCGAAAGGACCTTTTCGTGAATAAGCGGCGTCGAGAGCCGCAGCCGTGTTTGACATAAACAGTATTCCGAACAATGCCACAGTACTCAGCCAGAATCGTTTATCAGTCTGTAAAAATTTCATTTGATCCTCCTTACGGATATTTGATGAATTAAGCGTTATCTAAGTTGATGAACGGGAACCACTGCGAATCCACCCGAGGGCACAGAGACTTCCCGAGTTACTGTTTCCCCACCTCCCGTTCCCTGAAAATGGACCGCCACCTGATGTTTCCCAGCGGGCACCTCCATGCGGGAAATAAAAATCGACGCTGGAAGCGCATTCCAGCATCTGGTATCCGGCGTATCCGCCACCGTCATGGCCCCTTCCACCAAAACCTGCGCCAGAAGTCCGAGACCTTCCTTTCCGCTGCCACCCGACACAGCCTTGTTCGTAATGGCGCCTGTGGCGGCCCTTGCAATCATTCGAACAATTGCGGCGGCGATGAGTTTGCCTTTTATCTTGTCGAAGGAATCCTTCACAACCTGTGAAAGATTCTCACCGTATTCCGATGGTATCCCCTGTCCGTCCACGCGTACGCTGACACTGCTGAACTTCGAAGGAGACTGCGCCAGCTCGGCAAAATTTACCCATTTCAACAATCCTTTGATAGCAAAATCATTGGCCTGGGCCATTTCCTGTGGCGCGAGATATGCACCGGCAATCACAACGGCTGCGCCTACAGGCAATCGGGTAGCCACCTTGTGGGGCACCAATCCCACTGATGACACCACCAGCAAAGTACCAGTGGTGCGATCTGGGTGGATGCAGCGCGAAGACGAAGTCGAATCGGTTTGCCCATCCGCAACATCAGAATCCCCTGGCACTGGATTCTGCCCCGCGCCAGCGTTATTCAATTTTTGCAAAATGACGTCATTTCGGTAACTTGTGCATCCGGCCAGATCAGGTATCACCTTATCCAGGGAAGGATATTCGTTCGTCGAGAGGGCGTCGCCATAATGCTGAAGCGACTGTTCGTAACGTTTAGACATTTCAAACGTAAAACCGGCGAGGTAATCTCCAAGTCCCAGAATACCGAGCGAACGCATCTGCTCATCGGACCCATCTGCCAGATATTGCTGCATCAAATCGAATCGACGCGCTTCCACCCGAGCGGACTCCAAATCGGACAGGGCCAGGTAGTTGAGCATATTCAACGTATTCAGCAACAGCAATTCATGGGCGGGAGCACGATATTCGCCGGAATCTCCCGAAAAAATCCATTTGGAAATTTCCCCAACCGTTTTGTTTTGCACATCCAGAAACTCGAGATTCTGATCGGCAATCCGAAAGTCGAAGGCAGACTCCTGAAACATAAACGATGCCTGTTTAATGGAAGCCCGCTCCATCAGCAATAAAGATGTTTCGCTGTCGGCATCCACCGGATAATGATCTGATTCTCCCAGCTCCATGGCACCGTTCACCTGCTTCAACGCTTCCTTCTTGTTGCCGGCCTGCAGTGCAGTTCGCATCCCTTCCACACGCCCCGCATAACCGGCACAACCAGTCATCCCAGCCACTGCCCCAATCAGCCATAAAGCCGCGATATAATGTTTAAATGTAGTCATAGAAATTAGCCAACATGTGCTCGCCTGTTTTCGGTTGTTCGCTCACGCACCTTGATGGAGATGGCGGCAGTTGAGTTTATTTTACGAGTCCCTTGGTAAGATTCGCTTCATTCTGCCAGCGAATGGCGCCGGTTTCAATATCCACCACTTTCATAAACAGAAAATACTGAACGCGTTTTTCACCGTCCACTTTTTCGGATGAACTATGCACCTTACCTGTAATAAAAAATTTCGCGCCCAGCTGCCTGCCGATTTCGGCAGATTTCGATTGGTCGAATTCTCCGCCCTGCTGCTTGCGAATTTCAGCAATCAGTGCATCCTGCTGATCGTGGTCAATCATCAGGACGACCCCGCTGTTTACCAGTTTGGTCTCCATCTTGGACAGCAATGCATCCAAAGAATCCCGAATATGCTCACTGGTTTCATTGGCAATGGGAAAAATGGAAACGAGAGGCGGGTTTTCCGCTTCTTTCCACTTGGCCACCACCGCAGAGGTCATCAGGGCATCAATATTCTGGTCAAACAATTTCTCCAAATCTTTTTTGTCCAGCCCGGTACTCATCGCCAAATCGTCCAGCCCTTCCACCTCATCACCACGCACATAGTTTGCACCACATCCGGTCAGAAATGTTCCAATTAATACTAACAATACAACGGTCGCACGTCTCATTACGCTAATCCTTTCTGTCCTCAAATTGACAAGACAAAAAAAGTTGGTTCAATCGCTCTATCCCATACTTTCGGGTAAGCTAATCATATATCAGTTTCAGATCAATGTCATTTTCGCGACCTGACTGAAATAATAACAGCTCAAATGGACGATATTGTCCCTGTGAAATTCTGTTCAGTGTGCATTTGGTTGCATTGAACGGAAATACCCTTAACCAATTGGCCGTTTTGAAGTATGGTCTCAACAATTTTACCGTCGGAAAAGCTCCGGCACCAATGAAATTGCAACAACCATTGTGGGAAATGACTAATAGCAACATAAACATAAATATTCACGGCCAGTTGGATCGCAAAAGACTGTGGCCGCCGGTGCGTGTACTGTTTACTGTCACCGGAATCTCCCTGATACTGGGAGTTGGCACGTTGCTGGGACGCTATTTGCTCCAGCTTCGCGCCAATACCACAGCCGTCCTGACAGAAGGGATTCTCACACTGCAAACCACTTACAGCCTTTGGGGACGACAATTTCGAACTGTCACAACAGTTACACCGAGAAACAAAATCAACTCCATTCAGCTGGAAAACCGGTATCGCGTCGTGCACCTGGTAATTGGTTTCGGCTTTCTGATGGTGGGTCTTTTTTGCGGTATCCACTGGCTGCTGAACGGACTGGGAGCCGGTTATCCGTATTTGTTTCTTATCGGCGCCGGCGTTATCCTCGCGGGTCTGGCCATCGATATTATCCTTTTCCACATGATTCCCAAGGGCGCAGGTCGCAGCAGCATGGTTGTATATACAGAAAGCTGGCGCTTTCGACT
Source organism: Deltaproteobacteria bacterium (assembly GCA_016935665.1). Lineage (GTDB taxonomy): Bacteria > Myxococcota_A > Polyangia > JAAYKL01 > JAAYKL01 > JAFGXQ01. The sequence continues at coordinate 57,293 of JAFGQN010000131.1, forward strand.
TACCGGTGTCGATGACGCAGCAGCGAGAGCCTTTCTGTCGGCGGCTTCCAGGCAGCTGGATTCTGCGGACACAACCGCCTCTTTGCGGATTCCCAATGAACCGACTGCACGATAAAAAATTTGTCGTTGTTGCCGGCAAAGGCGGCGTCGGCCGAACCACTGTCACGTTTTGTATCGGCAAATGGATTGCACGTCAGGGAAAAAGAGTTCTCATATGCCTTGCGAACTCGGGCAGCAGATACCGACATATCCATGAAAGTGGCAAAGACAACCAAATCAATCTGATTGAGCCCAATCTGTACCTGCTCAATGTGAATCCGGTTGCGGCAAGGGAAGAATATGCGCTCAAAATTATTCGAAACCGATTACTGCACAAACTGGTCTTCAGCAATCGCTATGTCAACGGTTTCCTGGATGCGGTTCCGGGACTGAACGAGTGGGCGATGCTTGGCAAAGCCACCTATCACGTCCTTCCGGATGCGGAATTTCACGAACGCTACGATGTCGTGGTATTTGATTCGCCACCCACTGGACACGGACTGGATATTTTACGCTTACCTACAGCCATCGCCGGCAGTGTCCAGGGTGGATTGATGCGTCAGGATGCATTGGTTCGCGTGGCACTTCTCAAGGACGCCAGTGCCACAGCAATTATACCAGTGTGTCTCCCCGAGGAGCTGCCCACGAACGAGACCATCGAACTTTGCCAGGAACTGGAGCGGGACGGCCTGCCTGTCCACGCTATAGTCATTAATAAACTTATCGAGGTTTTACCGGACGGCGCGGGTGATTTCTGCAATTCCATGTGCCCGGAAATGCAGCGTATGAAATCCGAGCCCTGGGCCAAACCGGCCATGATCAAGCGAAATCAGCGATTGGAGCAATTGCGACACGTGGGTAGACTGATTAACGAAATCGCCATGCCACTGGTGCAATTGCCCAGACTGGATACGCCCAATCTCAATCTCGAAGAACTCTCTTTTCTAACGAACTGTCTCGCAATCGAGTTGGAAAACCGTGAATTGTAATCCATGACCCCACTGCTTGAACTTCCCTTTAAATACACCGACACAACCCCGGCCTTTTATGCCATCGCTTTACAATCAGGCAGCAACGGCAACTGTATTTATGTTCGTGCAGGGGATGCACATCTCTTTTTTGACGCGGGAATCAGTGGCGTGGAAGCCCAGCGCCGATTCGCCCGGCATCAGTTGGAAGTGCCTGGACATGGCAAGTTGTTCATTTCCCATGAACACAGCGATCACGCACGTTGTGCCGGCGTGTTTCATCGAAAATTTGGTTTTGATTTACACATGACCCCATTGACGCACGACGCATTGCAACGGGGAAACAAACTCGGAGAACTGAGCAGGGTCCATTTTTTTCAAAGCGGCGACACCATCCCAGTGGGGGATATTGCCATCGACACAATTCCCACTCCCCATGACGGCATCGATGGTGTCGCGTTTATCATCCGATTCCAGAATAAACAACTGGGGATTTTCACGGATCTCGGACATCCGTTTAAAGGCCTGCAGGAACTTATCTGTACGCTGGATGGTGTATTTCTCGAAAGCAACTATGACATGGATATGCTCATCAAAGGGCCATACCCCTATCCCTTAAAAAAACGCATCACCGATTCGGCCGGGCATATCTCCAACGTGGAAGCGGCAAATCTATTAAAGACCGCCTTTCAATCAAAATTGAAATGGGCCGTACTCTCCCATCTCTCCGGCGAGAACAACACGCCGCAATTGGCGCTGGCCACCCATCAACAGATAGTGGGCGAAGACAAACCTGTTTTCGTTGCCCGTCGCGACGAGGTCTCCCCAATCTTTACACTTTAATAGGGGTACAGTTGGATTTTTTTATATCGCAACAGGTTTAAATCACCCGCAAATCGAAAACATCCAGGCCCCCTTTGCCCAGGGAGGAGAGGAGCGCAATGCCCTTCGGAAAAGGAGACCTGGACGATTTTCATAGTCAAGCGGTTTCCTTGCCCTAAAAAGAAACCGCATTCGCGTCTGTGGTCACACCTGGTGTTCACGAACAGGCTGTGGCATTTGCAACGCAAAAAGGAGTGCCCGTCAGCATATAAAATGGGGACAAAATAATATTTTTTTAAAATACTGTAAAAAAGCTCAGTTCACCTATATCGCGACGGTCGCCCAATAAAAAGCAAACACAACATTGACCTTACAAAATGCGTTCGCGGATGAGCGGTTGCACACTGGGAGCGACATCCGAAATTGTAAACGCCCGACGCAGTTGATGGAGCGCCTCTGCCTCCCCAGTGCCATTGTGGTGCAGGACGGCAATTGGCTGCGATAAATGCACGCGGTCTCCCACTTTCACTTTCATTGCCACACCCGTTGCGTGGTCCACCGCATCTTCCTTGCGCAGTCTGCCCGCATTGACCGCAAGCGCGGCCATGGCCACGGACATCGGGTCTATTCCAGTGACAATCCCCGCTTCAGGGGCGGACACTTCAACTTTGTATCTGGCGGTGGGCAACGCATCATTATTTTCACACACCGAAGGATTACCTCCGTGCGCCGCAATAACTTCGGCAAAACGAGACAACGCAGCGCCGTTCTGCAGTACCTCTTCCACCTGGCGTCTGGCGTCCTCCAGCGAAGTCGCCTTTTCGCCCAGCAGTACCATATGCGCGCCCAGAGCCACGGTGAGTTCACGGACATCGTTGGGACCGCCCCCGCGCAATACATCGATGGACTCGCGAATTTCCAGTGCATTGCCCACCATGAATCCCAAAGGAGCGTTCATATCGGTCAGCAGCGCATGGACTTTTTTTCCGGCACCTTTGCCAATGGCCATCAGCGTCGTCGCCAATTCTTTGGCCCTGTCAAAACTCTTCATAAAAGCGCCGGCGCCAAATTTCACATCGAGCACCAGTGCGTCAATGCCCTCTGCCAGCTTCTTGCTCATAATGGACGACGCTATCAGGGGAATGGACTCGACTGTGGCGGTCACATCTCTAAGGGCATACAGTTTGCGGTCCGCCGGCGCCACGTCTCTGGTCTGACCAATCAGAAAAAGATTGTGCCTGGAAAGCACCGACTTCGCCTCAGCCACCGACAAATTGACATTGAAGCCCGGAATGGATTCCAGCTTATCCAGGGTACCACCCGTATGCCCCAGTCCGCGGCCGGAAATCATTGGCACTGGCACACCACACGCTGCCACCGCCGGCGCCAGGGGGATGGATATTTTGTCACCCACACCACCGGTCGAATGCTTGTCGACTTTGAGTCCCGGCACATGGTCGTGCACCAACACCTCGCCGGAATGCAGCATGGCATCGGTCCACGCATTGAGTTCATCTTTGGACAGTCCATTGAAAAACACTGCCATCAGCAGGGCTGACACCTGGTAGTCTGGCACGGCATCTTTCGTATAACTGTCGATGACGAAACGGATTTCCTCTGAATTCAGCGGCAGCCCATCTCGCTTCTTTTTAATTATTTCTGGAATTCGCATTCTCATGGAAAAGAAATATCATGTGCGAAGTGAAACAACAAAATTTATGGAGAAGGACTCTTTACCGGCGCGGCCAGCGGATTCTCAGTCCTCCACCGACTCCCCATTCTCATCCAGCCACACCACATCCGAGATGCAGAAATCGTAATTGTATGACTGCCCGGGTTGTGTGACGGCCTGAAAGTTGAGTGATCGACCATGGTCAGCCCCATCTTAAGTCAATACGGCAATGTTTGAACCCGGTTGACTGTATACGACACGCTGTTAATACCGTGCGCCGTGGCATCGAATGGGGCGGAGGGGTTTCCATTTTCGTCGGTCGCATCCAAACGGGCACTCATGGCAACGTCCCATGCGGTTTACTGAAAGAACACATACATTTAATGGTGGTCATCAATGGCGTAACGGCTTAAAAATAGATGGAACTATCAATCACAGGAATGATTGATGTCGTGAAGCGGCGCGCGGTTCATACCGGTCATTTCAATCAGTTCCGCAGGGCACACCACTTCTTTAAACAGCACTTCGGGATTATCCGCAATATCGTACCAGGTGAGGAACCACTCGCACCCCGCGTGCAGCTCAGTCAACCCGTTTGTGCCAAAGACGGTGTCACAGTAATCCGCCACACAACTTTTCAATACCGATACGTCATCAGTGCCATACTTTAACTGACAGGATTTTAAGAATCCACCGTACTGCTCGCCCAGCTGCCTGGGAAGCACATTCCACTGATTCGCGCAGGCGTTTTTCAAGCCCAATCCGCCACCGGGAATCAATAAATCAAACTGATTTCCCGCCACGTCATATCCCAGATTAATGGCCTGAACCACCATCCGCTTTCCCGCCACGCGGCCACTGGTAAAATCGAGCTGATAACAGCGTCCGCAAACATCGCCTTCCGACGTGGCGGCAAAACCATAGGACAACGCATTGGACACCGCAAATGGTACCAACCCAAAACAGGTGTGGGCATCCCCACCATCACAGGAACTCTGAATGGTGTAGTTGTCTTCCCACGATTCGTTGTCGCTGCTGCACGAGCTAACCGGATGCATCCTTGGAGGCACATTCGCTTGCCAGCCGCAATGGGGCTTGCAGCAATCCCAGTAGCGGGAAGCATATCCCGAACAGGTTCCCGGGGCACCCTCCAGGCAATCGTCAAAACAGCTCTCGAAATCTTCATCCTCAGAACACCAGGCGTCGCCACACACAGAAGGACAATCCGCCGCGCACGTTCGGGCTGTCTCATCGTGGGTGCACAAATCATCCCCACAAACGGCAGGACAATCCGCCGCGCAGGATATCACCGTTTCGTCGTGAGTACAGAGGTAATCCCCGCACAATGGGGCGCAATCTGTTTCGCATGATTTCGCTGTTTCATCATGGGTGCACCAGCTGTCACCACATACTGCATCGCAATCGTCGGCACAGGACAAGGCGGTTTCCGAGTGCGTGCACCAACTGTCCCCACAATCCGCATCGCAATCGGTGGGACACGTATTCGCTGTTTCATCATGGGTGCACCAGCTGTCACCACATTCCGCTTCGCAGTCCTCTGGACACGTTAATACGGTTTCATCCCCCGTGCACACTGAATCACCACATTTGTGAGGACAGTCTGCGCTACAGGAAAGTGCCGTTTCATTATGGGTGCACCAGGAATCGCCGCACACCGCATCGCAATCGGATTCGCATAGAAACGCCGTTTCCAGATGGGTGCAGGCATCATCCCCGCAAACAGATGGACAATCATCGGGACAGGAAGACGCGGTTTCTGTGTGGGTACATGCATCATCTTTGCAAACCGCCGGACAATCCGAAGGACAACTCCACACCGTCTCAGTCCCTTCGCAACAGCTGTTGCCACAAACCGGGAGGCAATCTTCGGGACACAGGGCGAATGTTTCCGACGGCGCGCAATACGCATCGCCGCATACCACCGGACAATCCACAGGACAATTTTCATTTGTCTCCTTGCCCTCACAGGTACCGTTGCCACAAAATTGCGGAACAATCCCAGTATCTGTCGTATCGCTGGCGTCCCCCGAATCGGAAGACGCTGTTGTGTCAATCGTATCACTATCTGCGGTATCCGTATCTGCCGTATCCGTATCTGCCGTATCCGTGTCTGTTGTATCCGTATCTATTGTATCCGTAGCTATTGTATCCGTATCTGTTGTATCCCCTGTATCGACCAAATCGCCCGTATCTTCACTGTCCGCAGTATCGCCATTGTCTGCAGTATCGCTGGATTCCCCATTGTCGCCGGTGTCCCCGCTGTCGCTGTCAACTGTATCAGAGCTATCGCTCGTGTCCACGCCAACTGCAGTATCCGCGCTGTCGACGGTATCACCCGTATCACTGCCATTCTCCGTGTCGACGGTATCGCCGCTATCACCCAAATACCCTTCACTGGAACTCTTCTCAGAATCATCCCCATTTGCAGGTGCGGTATCACCATCTCCATGCACATTGGAAATGGACACCTTATCATGAGAACATCCAGCGAATCCCACCAGCAGCCAACAGAAGAAAAACAAACGAAACACTAAGCGAAAGCGGACCATTGGATATCCTCCTGCCGATTTCTTTAAAGAGCGTAAAGAAATCCACATCAAAACCAAATACGTGTATTCTGCAAAACAGCCCAGGAGCCCCCGGTACATTTCCCGGATAATTTTTTTGAGTATCAATGTTTAGCGAGATCCGATCAACCCCAATTCGAAGTGGGTTTATCGAGAGATCAACGACGCTGCCAAAAATTTGCTGTCATACTGAAAAACGTTCTGGTTTCAAGCGGCGATGCGCCACTAAAGTGCGTTGAGGTATGCTTTCAAATCGCGCAACGCGCTCTCACTCAATCGATTACCAAAGAAGTGTCCGCCCGCTTTTCGCTGTGGATCAAACATTGCATCTATTCCAGTGGCTTCACCACCAAACAGCAATCGACCGCGATCGGACACGCCGCGCAACGATACGCAATTCAAATACCCGGTGCCGCGCACAGAGCTGGGATGTTCGGCCACAGGACTGTTCAACCGTTCGGTAGGCACCGGTTGTCCCGACAACCCTGTCCCCTGATGACAGTTGCCGCAATGCCGTTCAAAAACGCTGCGCCCCGGATGTGATGCGGGAGGCAATGATTTGACTGCATCGCCCAGCGACCACAGATAAAACGCCAATGCGAACGCATCGAGCGAGGTCGGCCGAATAGACTGACGATGGGCCATAATCAAGCCTGTTTCAATGCGCACCGCCAGTGCCTCAAGCGAATTCTTCACATTCGCGGTTCGGTGAAGATGCGTTTGAAACCGCACTGTTCTCACATCGGCAATCACCACCGGATTGTTCTCGCCATCTCCGGCCACATCCACTTTTCCTGGTCCCCATGTGGAGTACAGCGTTCGCCTTCCATAAAAGTCATCTTTCACTTTACCCGAATCGATCAAATGATTGGGGCGTCCCGGACGATATTCCCCCCGAGCGTCCACAGACGCATGGCACGATGAACAGGTGACCGCAGGATAGACGCCACCCGGCAACACCATCCAGACCAGTCCCCCCACAGAGCCATCGGTCTGCCACAACCCGTATCGGGACACTGCACCCGCGCTTTCAAGCGCTTTCACCATTGAGGGGGCCAGCTGTGCGGGATACCGCGTAAACAATTCTTCGCCTCGCCGCAACAGATTTTTTTCGCTGATTTCATACGACGACGCCTCCATCGATTCCCATGCATCACCTGTTTTTTGCGGTGCTGTTGGAACCGTTGCACCCACATCCGCCCGCACCACAGGACGCGCTAAAAAACACGCCTCAGGCAGCTGGGTCCATTTATTCCGTTCATAATTGGCGAACCGAATTTGAGCATACCTGTTGGAGGGATTTACCAGTGAATCTTCCAGTATTTTTCGTCTGAAGCCCGCATCGTTTTTATAGCGAATCGCCAACGTGACGATATCGTCGGACTCACTGTCATTGACCGTCCCATGGGGGACCACACCGGTCTTTTTTTCTCCACACGCCGCTGCCATCACCATCGTGACGACCATTGCGCAAAAGAGCGACAGTATGCCCCGGAAACGCTGGATTCTGCTGTTGAAAAGTATCATCTCACCGCTGTATCATCCAATCACGCAACCGTTAGAGAGTGGCTCGCACTCCCACAGATTATCATTTCGTTTGGGGAATGCACATTCAGACAGGACGTCGCCTTTGGCCGATAGGTGAGGGGCACCTCTGAAGTTACCGAAGTTATTGAATCGGAACCGGTGTGAAACGGTGAATCCGTATCCAGACTGTCCGTGTCAATGACGATATCCGTCCAGGAATCCGTGTCTTTGCCCAAAGCATGATGACACCCATTTCCCGCCAGACACGCTACTGCTCTTAAGCTAAGAATTCTGCATTTATTAGAAATACTATTTGCAATCATTAATCATTTCCCATTCATCACACAGGCTCGGATCGCGATTTGACCCCGCACCTATCCACATCCGGAAGTGTTCCATTATCGCAGAACTTCCTCGCTATCGCATTAAAAAAGTTTCGCTGTATTCTTCGGAATGATTTAAAGAAAAACAGCACGGAATAGACGCGTGTAACAAGGGGGGACGCTCCTGGACATCGCTGAACGACTGGATTCTTGAATTATGGTTCAGTTTTACTATGACCAGACAGAAGCCCATGTTGCCATCGTGATCAGAAACAGCCATAAAAAGAAGAGTATGGAGTACATCCGTTGCATCGGGCATTATGTCGGCGGTTTGTTTTCAATATTTAGTGCTGCTCCCATAAAAAAAGCTATGTTTATACAAAAAAAAATCAACGGCTTTGGACATTGAATGGCATGGACATTGCTTTGAGTAACAATTTGACCCGGATATGTCATCTACGATTGATTTATGAAGACGACAAATAAGACAAAAACAGCATGGCTGCTCATACTGCCATTGGTACTGGCCGGAGGGGCCGCCATCTGGGGAAGTGATATACTGCGCGCCAGAGCCATCGCCCACATGCAGGCGTTACTGCAGTCTCATGTGACCTCAGTGACCGCGCTGGTAAAAAAAAGCGTGTCCCAGGGGTCATGGTCCACCGCCACAATTTACTCGCTTTACGAGGAACGACTACTGACCACCGCCAATCTCTTTTCCCATCTCAGCCCGTCACAGCAGCAGGACAGTGACACGCTGAACGAGGAACAGATACAGGTATTTCTCCCGGATTTGGCAACTGCCTCATCGCTGGACCGCTGGGGCGCGATTCCCAAAGAGATGCAGGAAACATTTCGAGTGGAAATGCAAAATGCCCCATCCTTCGAATTACTGGAAACGCCTCTTTTGCAACAATTGGGGCTGGTGTGCATGGGGTTTGACGACACCGCAACACATAGCGTCCTGTGTCACGGTGACAGGGGACTCACAGAAATGCGCAAGGCATCCGGAATTGGTCCATTGCTCGACGAACTCGTAAAAGCGAACCTGTCGTGGGTGGTGCTGCAGGATGCCGAAGGTGTGCTGGCGGCGGCTCCATCGAATGCGTCCATATCCCGCTGGCGGCAGGATGATACTCTGCGGCGGGTTATAGAGGAGAATACCCCAACGGTGCGCCACGCCACTATAAATGGTCTGCCGCATATGGAGGGGCTGGCGCCCTTTGAAATGGTGGACGGATCGAAAGTGGTGATTCGAGTGGCGGTGGATGCCACTGTTTTTGAACATATCCGTCTGGGGGCCACCCGGCGTCACTACACCACTATCGCGCTGGTCATCATCATCGAACTGATTCTGCTGGGCGCCACTTTGCTTATCATCCGCTGGCGCCAGAAACAGCGCCTCATCGAGGAGACCCTCGCAGCGCAGGAAGAGGAAAAAACGCACTGGGAACTGATTGGCGGACTGTCCGCCACGGTGGCCCATGAGGTGCGCAACCCCCTCAACACCATTTCCATGACCAGCGAACGCCTGCGGTATGAATTTGATGTTCCTGAATCTCAAAAGAGGGATTTCGACCACCTGCTGCAGATTCTTAAAAGCGAAGCCGCTCAACTCAATAAAATCGTGACCGATTTTCTGGAGCTGGGAAAACCCAACCGGCTCGATTTGGAAACGGTGGACCTCGACGAATTCATTGCTGAAGCGGCGACCCATTTTGCGGTGCGTGCCGAAAAAGAAGAAAAACGACTCTCCGTTCAAATGCACAGCAACGCCACCGTTTCTCTGGATCGCCGTCGATTCCACCAGGTGCTCACCAATCTTTTGAACAATGCCCTGGATGCCAGCGGCAAAGGGGATACCATTATTATTCGCACTGGAACCGCTTCGACAGATGTGCGAGTGGACATCGAAGACGAAGGAGAGGGGATGACCGACGCACAGCTCAAGGAAGCCATGACCCCGTTTATCAGTTTCAAAGCCAATGGCACCGGCCTCGGTCTGGCGCTGGTGTCGAGACTGGTAACGCTGCACAGGGGCGGATTCACCCTCACCCGCAACCCCCAAAAGGGAATGACCGCCACCATTCAACTGCCCCGGAAAGGACACCATGACTGAACCTCGCGCCACTATACTACTCACCGAAGACAGCACCAGCCAGCGAGATGTCCTCAGCGGTTTTTTAAGCCGCAAAAAGTATCGCGTACTTGCCGCCGCCTCCGCCGCCGAAGCGTTGGCACTGGCACTGGAAACACCGGTGGATTTGCTGCTTTCCGATCTTCGGCTGGGCGGGCCGGACGGAATTTCACTGCTGGAAGAACTGCGCAAATCCAATCCGGCGCTGCAGGCAATCATTCTGTCGGCGTACGGCACGGTTGAAGATGCGACACGCGCCATGAAGGCCGGGGCCTACGATTTTCTGGCCAAACCAGTGGAACTGGGGCGATTGGAAGCACTGGTGGAAAAAGCGCTGGAAAAAGTCTCCCTCGCCAGAGAGGTGGGCGCGCTGACCACCATGGTGAAAAACAGTGGCGCCTTTGAAGACGTGGTGGGAGACAGCACCGCCCTCAATCAAATTATCTCCACGGCCTCCCGGGCAGCGGCATCCAATGCATCCATCCTGATTCTGGGGGAATCGGGGACGGGCAAAGGGGTGTTGGCCCGCGCCATTCATATGGCATCGCCACGTAAAAAGCGGCCGTTTCACACCGTGAATTGTGCCGCGCTGCCCGAAAACCTTATTGAGGCCGAACTGTTTGGCTACGAAGCGGGAGCGTTCACTGGCGCCGCAAGCCGAAAACCGGGTCGCTTTGAACTGGCCAACGGCGGCACACTTTTTCTGGACGAAGTGGGCGAAATTCCGCTGCACATTCAGGTCAAGCTGCTCAACGTGCTGCAATCCCGGTCCTTTGAGCGACTGGGGGGCACAGAGACCATTTCCACCGATATTCGCATTATCGCCGCCACCAATCAGGATGCCGAGGCCCAGGTGCGGGAAGGCGCCTTTCGCCAGGACCTCTTTTTTCGCCTGAATGTCGTAACCATCACCCTGCCACCACTTCGGGACCGCACAGATGATATTCCACTTTTGGCATCGCATTTTATTGAAAAACATTCCAATCTTTTGGGGGTTCCTGTACGGGGCATCTCCGCTGACGCCATCGCGCTGTTAAAAGGGTGTCCCTTCCCTGGCAATATTCGCGAGCTGGAAAACTGGATAGAACGGGCCATTGTCCTTGCGGAGGGCGATTCACTCACGGCCCGTGATTTTCCAACCCAGGTCAGCGCCCATACATCCAGCTCGGAAAGTGACGTCATCGCCCTTTTTGAAAATCAGGGACTGGAAGAACAGATTGCCCTGCTGGAAACCCGCCTTATCCGAGCCGCTCTGGAAAAACACCATCTCAACCAGAGCGCCGCCGCCCGTGCTCTGAAAATATCGGAGCGGGCCATTCGGTATAAAATGAAGAAATACGGAATTTAGCTGGCCATTCACCATCGTCGAATCCGCCGCAAATGTTCGACCCGATTGTCGAAAACCCTGTAATTATATGCGCATCTAAAAAATAACCCATTGAATTTACAGCACTTTTCCCAACGTCATCACTTTGGCACACCCCCTGCTCTATCCCCACTCAGACAGCATTTTTGCAACACTGCAAAAGGAGATAAGCCATGAAAAACATTAAAATCGCACAAATCATCATCATCGCCGCCGCACTCGTCATTCCCGGATATGCCTTCGCACAAGCAACGTCCGAAAACGTCAGCGAAGACGCCCTTCAAACCCAGACGCGGGACAAAATTCAAACGCAGGACAAAATTCAGGCGCAGGACCATAAGAACGTTGAAGAAGGCGATGCCGTAAAGACCCAGACGAAGGCGCAGAAAAAGGCGCAAAAGAAGGCGATGAAGCAGCAAAAAGACGCCGCCAAAGCTGAAACAAAGGCGCAAAAGAAGGCGATGAAGCAAGATAAGAAACAGGCCAACACCGAAGCGGAAGCCGCACCTGCAGAAGGTACACAAATCAAAACTCAGGACAAAACGCAAACCAAAACACAGACCAAACTGCAGGATGGTACACAAACCAAAACACAGGCCAAAACGCAGACCAAAACGCAGACTAAAACGCAGACTAAACTGCAGGACGGCACCCACACAGAAGCACAAGAGGGAACGCTGACACAGACTCAGGCGAAGAATCAGTCCAAAGCGATGAGCAAGAAGGCATATCAGGACAAAAACGGCGACGGCATCAATGACAGCCGCAAGCAAAACAAAAAGCAGAACAAAATGGCCAAAATGAACAGCCACAAAAAACAGAGCCAGAATCAGAGCAAGGGCACCCGTTCTCAGAGTCTGGGACAGAAATCACAGCGTCGCGGTGGCGAAGGTTCCGGTCAGCAGGGCTCTGGTGAGAACGCCACTTCCGGCAATAAACAACAGGGTCAGGGCAGATAAAACCACGCCCGGGCACCCACAACATAGTCGATAACACTTCGACCATTTTGACGAGAATCCGTCAGAATGGTCGAAGTCGTTTATCAGGAGATTCTATGAACAGGCCCCTCTCCGTTAGTTAAAATTGTTTTAACGAAAACATAAACGGGCTCTTGAGGCCCAAACTAACA
>JAFGQN010000132.1 GCA_016935665.1 Deltaproteobacteria bacterium
AACGATCATATACCCCGGCTGTCCAAATCGGATATTGCCGTTTACATTTCCATCTGCAGTGGGCACGTCTTTGGAATTGTATTCAACAGTAATTGTTTTGGAAAGATCTGTGTAACAATTATAAAACCGGATAGCCTCATCCATTGCTTCGGTGATTTTCTGATACATTTCTTCCTGCTGGGCGGAGGGATTGGGTGCACGCTGCAAGGTATATGTGAAAGAACCATCAGCGATGCATCCGTCATTCTCACTTTCTGTGTCTGTGTTATCCGTTTCCGAATCCTGTATGCTGCCAGTATCGCTATCTTCAGTTATTGCGCTATCGGTTGCTTCGAGTTCTTCAAAAAGACAACATTTGTACCCTGTCGTTTCGCAATAGCCCTCCATCTCCTGGCCGCCAATGGAGTAGCAATGTGCACTACAGTCATATTTGCAGTCGCCTGCGGCAATTTCAGTATCTGATTCCGTGTCATCCGTAACAATATTGGTGTCAGAGTCACTGTCACCATCAGAGTCCGAATCGGTATCCGTATCCCCATCCGCATCTGTATCGCTATCTGAGTCTGCGTCACTGTCCGAGTCAGAATCGCCATCCGAGTCGGTATCAGTATCTGTGTCCGCGTCCGTATCTGCGTCTGAACTGGAACCAGAAGGACTATCTACGCAGCCAATAACAAGGAAACATATTACCAGTGAATAAAACCAGAAACCTTTTGTTCGATTCATCGTGTTCTCCAGTGGGTAAAGCCATCAAACTTCCAAAAATCATTTGTTGGCATCATCTCGTTGCAAATAGAGCGTACCAATTCTTCAGCAAGCTGTCAGTTTCATTTCCCGCATGATGCCGTTTAAAAGAAAATGATATATTCAATAATAACGGAATATTCAAATAAAACACAGGATGCTAAGAAATTCTGGGTGGAGTTACTAATTGATATTGGCTCAGTGGTAATCGGTTTTCCTGTTTAAGTCTCAGGGACAGTCACTGTAGAAGTAATCGATACTTGACTTTAAACTTTCAACTGTGGCGTTACATACGAGCGGATTGTTTGCTACCACAACATAGCTCAATTCCGTCAATCCAACGAGCGGACTTAAATTGGTTATGCTGTTATCTACCAGTGTTAAATAACTGAGAGCACTCATGTTCTCGAGCGCCGTGATGCTCGTTATACTGTTGGTATCAAGGGTTAAAGTCTGCAATGCGACCAGTTTGTTCAGCGGCGAAATATCCGTAATGCTATTGCCTTCAAGTCTCAAATACAGCAATGCCGTCAACTCTGAGAGAGGAGAAAGGTCAGTGATGTTATTGAAAGATAAATCCAGGTCATTTAATGCCTTTAAGTTGCTTAACACTGAAATGTCGGAAACAGTTCTTAGGTTCCAAAGATCGAGTTGTTTAAGAAAACCAAGTTTCCCAAGGGGGGTAATGTCAACAATACCAATATTCCCTTTGAGAATCAGTTGATTAAGCGACGTTAGTTCACCGAGTTCAGTGATAGTGGTAAATTCATTGTACTGCAAATCCAGATTTACAAGTGACGTCAAGCACTCAATACCGCCAAGCTGTTTTATTTGTCGTTCGCTGGCGTTTAGAATTATCAGTTTTTGCACGTCTTCGCTGTAAATGGGAGATGTGGCAATATTCAACGTTTCTCTTACAACCGCTTCAAGACCCGCATCATCGAACACCAGTTCCCGTTGGCACTCAATGCACTCTTTGTCCTCCCATTGCCCGCCTACGCATTGCTGCAACAGATAACCGCTTCGTCCGCATTCAACCTCCTGCAAGCTATCGCCGTTGCTGCAAACACCGGTATCAGTCGTATCAACCTCGATTTTATCTGTTTCGCTTTGGGTGTCACTATCCGGGATAGTTACGGTTGCCGTCTCAGTATCCGTTTGTGAATTCGTGCTCGTGTCGATTGGTATATCTGACGCGGAATCACTGTCGTCAGTTGCGATGGAAATTGTGTCAGTTGATTCAGTATTCGTATCCTGTTTCGAGAGAGTGCCGGTGTCACTCGTTGAATCGGACGCAGTAACGGTGTCAGCGCTGGAAGCGGTTTCTCCCTCGCCATTGGAATCGGCATCAGAAGTCCAGTTGTATTCCTCAAGTCCAGCAACCACCTGGCAACCAGTTGCCAGTACAAAGAATATCAATATAAATAGCTTTTTCATTAAAAACTCCCGTGGATTCCAACTCCCAGCAATGATTGGCCAATAAGAGGTGTCGTGTGAACCGCCAGCTTTTCATTGGCATTGCTTTTTCTATGCCCAACAAGGGCCAATACAATACCTGTAATTGCCAAAGCAGAGCCGGTTGCGAGCAGAACGTTGGTGGCAGTGGCAAGTGATTCTGCGCTGTTATAGAGATCTTTGTTGCTTACGTCACAATCCGTCTGGCCGTCACAATTATCTTCAAGTTGATTTGCCTTTGAGAGCGCCAGTTTTCCAGTTACCAGACCGGAAACCACTAATGCGCCGCCACGCCAGCTGTAATGATGCCTGCAATCTTCAAAGGACTGCGTCGGGAAGTGGATGGGGATGCCAGCTCATTCTCAGGCACAAGTTCAGTTTTAATCGATGTGTCGCTGCTTTCATTGGCACGTGAATCGTCTGATTCGTCATTCGCTTCTATTGTAATGGATTGGGTGCCTCCCACCTGAATATTACGGTTGAGCAATTCCTCTGCGTCATACACGATTTTCAACTTGTGAACCACGCTGGCAGCCACCATCAGTTTTCCTGCCAGGGGACAGGTTCCGCGTTCCTCTCCATTGATGACCACTTTTGCGCCATCCGGCGCTTTAATCTCAACAAATCCAACCAGTTTTCGCAGGCGGTCCAGCTCGGCTTCGACTTCATTGCGGCGTTTGAGTTCAATCTCGTCAGCGCCTTGCGCCAGAAAAGTCTTAAAATCCTCAAGCGCCCGGCCATATTGCCCGGCAGCGGTTTCACACTGGGCAATGTTATAAAGAATTTTCCAGCTTGGTTTTATTTCATACGCCTTGCGAAACGCTATGGCCGCCTGTGAGTATTCTCCATTTTCAAACAGCTCAGCCCCTTCTTCGTAGGATTCCCTGCCGGCCGTGTCGGTATGTCCGCAAATGAGCAAATGTTTGGCGTTGCCCCGGTCCATGCACAGTTGGTAGTAGCGAAACAATCCGCCAATCACAGCCAGTCCGCTCACCTTCACCTGTTCGTCCATGGGGTCTTCCTGGCTTTCCATGGGCGAATCGCCTTCCTGCGCATCGTCCTTAGGAATGGCAAAGGGCAAAAAGAGGGCGCTGTTGGTGCGAAAGAGGACATCTTCGGCTTCGATGACTTCAACCGTTGCTTTGTGGCGATGTATGATAATTTTGTAGGAATACCCGGCATGTAAGATAAACCCCTTGTGGATATCCCGGGCATTGACTTGAATGGGTTCTGCTTTTATGAGTTTTGCCATTTTTTAAGGAGCGCTTGGCTGAAGCCCTTAACGGAACCTCATTTGATTGTTCAGGAACAAATGTATTGGTTTACACTTACGATTTATCGTGTTTGATTTTCGGAGTCAAACGGTGGTTTGAAAATATCTATGTGCGATAGTCGGGGGCGATGCTGCTTTGACGGCAATTCCCAGTTGTATATCTCGACAAATCCGGATATTTTCAGGTCTATTAGATGGTGACTGGTATATGGTCAGTTGTGCATATCAGGGGGAAGAAAGAAAATGACAATAAAATTAAGTAACTTCAACATAGTATGGATGATGGTGTTTGTTGTATCGCTACTGGCGGCGGTGCCTGTGTTGGCTCAGGAAAATAAGGAAGAAGAGGCCAGGACTGTTGTTAAGCAGGCCTACGATGCTTTTGCGGCCGGCGATTATCAAAATGCGGCACAGTTATTCCGAAAGACCAGCGAGCTAAGGCCCTCCTGGAAGCTGTACTACAATATTGGTCAGGCGGAGGCTGCCGCAAAGCGTTATGGTTTGGCGCTGGAAGCGTTTGAAACGTATCTGGCAGAAGGCGGGGACAGGGTTGAGGTACAGCGTGGTGAGGAAGTGATGAAGGAGATAACACGCCTGCGATTACTGGTGGGAACCGTGGAACTGGAGGCGCCGGATGGTACAGAGTTGTATATTGAAGGCATGTTGCGTGGCACGGCCCCTTTGCGCAGCACTGTTCAGGTGGGTGTCGGTACAAAAGAAGTGCGTCTGGTTTTAAACGGGGAAGAGATTTTAAAAGACGCGTTTCCATTCAGGGGCGGGGCGCCAACGAAGATAGCTGTTGAATCCACCCCAACGGCGGATTCCAGCGATGCCGCGGATGATAATGTACGGACCGAAATAGAAGTGAACGACAATACAGTGGATACCTCCCGGCCCAAACCGTGGACGCCCCTGCGTATCTCCGGCTGGAGTCTGGTGGGCGCAGGTGGCGCGGCACTGATTGGCGGCATTATTACCGGCGGCATTGTGGTCTCCAGAAAAAGCGCCTTATCTAAAGACTGCGAAAATGACATTTGCACCGACCCGGGGGATAAAGATAAGATTGATGACACAAAGGCCCTTGGCAATGTAAGTACGGTTTTAACCATCGCCGGTGGGGTGCTCGCTGCAAGTGGCGTTGTCCTTTTGGTGCTGAATAAAAAGAAGCATCAGGAGTCCGTGGCGCTCAAGGTATCTCCGCTACTGTCCAAAAATCTCCAGGGCATTTTTCTTCAGGGTGAGTTTTGAGATGAACTCCAGCGTTTCCACACAGGAAATGGCGTTGATGACGGGCAACCAGTGTTTGTGAGTGCAAACACGCAATTCCAGTGAAAATTGAGACGATAGTGGATTGATGGTGTTTGACTCATCATGTGTGGCGGATATTTTTCATTTGTGTAAATAAATATGTGCATTGGAATGTGGAAATTATGTTTATGTGTTTTCCTTTCTGATAATATGTTTTTTTTGCTCCCCAAACCGGGCAGTGGATTCTTTAATTCTGGAGGCGATTTTTATATGCGGATTTTATTGATTTTCATCGGCCTGTCCATAGTGGCAGGGTGCAATCAGATTACGGGCATGGATGAACTGAAATATGTCGAAAAGGACAGCAGCAGTGCGACCAGTTCTGATACCGGTATTACGTCTTCAGATAACCTCGGGCTGGTTGATTCCCAGACCACTACAGATACAGATGATTCGGCATCAAGCCTGATCGATAGCGCAACGGATACAGTCACTTCCTTTGGCACAGAAACGGAGAGCAGTTCTGCAACGGGGGCAGGCACAGACAGTGCGGATACCGGCACAGGCACATCGACAGATGCCACGGGGGGGACAGATTCGGCATCTGATACAACAGATGTCTGTGCGGGATGTCAAATTGGTGATTTGTGTGTTGAAAACGGCAATCTGAATGAAAATGATTCCTGCCAGATTTGCGACGTTGCATCTTCTCCTGGCAGTTGGACGCAAAGAGACCCCGCTGATTGTTGCACACCCAATGACCACCGTGTCTGTGACAGTGACGGAAATGTCCGTTTTGTGGATTCATGTGGCAATCAAGGTAGTGTAGTGGAAACCTGTCTGCCCTCAGGGAGCAATGGCGCCTGTTCCAATGGTTGGTGTGGCTGTAAGGAAGGTTTTACAGGAGCGTTGTGCGATCAGTGTTTGATTTATGTGGATGGCACACGTCCGGATGATACTGGAACCGGAACCGGCTGGGCAACGGCCAAAGCGACAGTGCAGGCGGGAATTGATGCTGCAGCAACCAAAGGCTGTGCTGAGGTTTGGGTGGCGAAAGGGACATACACTCCCAATGCTAGCGTCAATCGGACGGTTTCGATAGAGTTGGCCGAAAATGCGGTTGTGCGCGGTGGATTTGCCGGCAACGAGTTGAGTGCCGATGAGCGAGTCAATGGGAATGAAACAATATTCTCGGGGAATATTGGCAACAAGGCCAGCGCGGATGACAACTCTTATCATGTGGTGATTGGCGCTCCAGGGGCTACTCTAGAGCGGGTAACGGTGCAGGATGGGGGGGCTCCTGACGGAGCGGGCGGTGGAATATACTATGACAACTCGAATCTGACGGCGACTTTCCGCATTGTCAATGTGCATATACAAAACAATCAGGCAGCAAAAGGAGGCGGCGTTTATAGTGGAATGGGTCAAATAATAATAGAATCATCGGTATTTTCAGACAACGAGGCCACCACCGGTGGTGGGGCCTATTTTTTCTATCCAGTAGGGGAAGAAAATTCTGTTGTCGATTCGCGTTTCGAGAACAATCACGCATCAGAGAACGGTGGGGCTATTTATTTTTATGATGATGGATTGGTTCGTAATTGCGAGTTTGTTAATAATTCAGCAGACTCCAGGGCAGGTGCGATTTATGCAGATGGAAGCATTTCGTTTAATCTACTTGTAACGTCGTCATACTTTTCGGGGAATACTGCCAGTTTGGGCGGAGCAGTGTGTAATTATTCGTATGCAGGAAATATAATCCTGATTAGCGATGTGTTTGAGGACAACAGCGCGGTTGAGAATGGCGGCGCGGTCTATACCCTTAGCGGGACGACGGTTGGGTGCCGCTTTAGCCGAAATTCTGCAGGGGCGAAAGGTGGCGCCATTTATCATGGGCAAAAGGCTGACGGGTCGATTTACAGTTCCCTGTTTGTGGATAATCAGGCAGTTGAAGGCGGCGCCATGTACAACGATAGTTACGCGGGCCAGAGAATTGTCAACTGTACTATTGTCAATAATGAAGCGACATCGCTTGGGGGGGCGATATTTGACAATATTGATACCCTAAGCCGCCTGGCAAACACAATCCTCTGGGGAAATGCCGCCTTAGCCGATTCGTCAGGAAATCATATCCTTTCAAGCAATGGCTATACATCGGTGGCATATTCCATTATTGAAAATGGGTGTCAGACCGCAGTACTTGACTGCGGTGATGGGAATATTACAGCTTCTCCGGCATTTGTTGATGCTGCGGCGGGTGACTACCATCTTACCAGTACTTCCCCTGCAATAGAAACGGGAGATAATGACTCTTTACCAACCGATTTTGTTGACTGGAATGAAGATGGGCGTACGAGCGATTTGCTGCCCTATGATTTGGATAAAAATCCTCGAATCGTTAATGGCGATGGGATTGGAACAGCAGCTGTGGATATTGGGGCGTATGAGTATCAGCCATGAGACTGGAAATGACAGTCGGGCTTATTTCTCAGGTTCCGTAAGCGGGACACCATCTTTTCCGCAGGAATAGAATACGTTGTAGTCGGGATCGGGCGTCAATCCTCGTCCTTCAATCCAGTCACGTGCGGCACACGAGGGACGACAGCAGTCTTCCATGGTGGTGGTTTCGTACATGCCGCTATCATTCGGCGCATGATCCCAGAAACTGCTGTCATTTTTTGCCTGTTCGAGGGTAATCAGGCCGTCCACTTTGGGCAGTCCCTGATCCTGCAGTTTACAACCGGTAACCCGGGTAATACCTTCGGGACACTCCACTTTGCGTACATACACGGCCCAGTTGAGGTGGTGAAGACTTTCCGGCTGGTTGGTCTGGATGCAGGAATTTCGCGCATATTCTGTGATTTTGGCATCTGCATGGGTGATTTCGTTGCAGGTTTCAGTCACCTTTTCCTGACATACTTCAGAACCAAGACTTTCTTCGGTTACCCATTGAATGTCGGTTTTGCATTCCGACCAGTGGGTTACCGGCTTTACACCACCAGACATGCCACCCTCTTCAGGGTAAGATTCGTAAAGATACTCTCCCGAGGTGTTGGTCTGAGCAAGTCCTGGTCCACAACCGTTGTGTGCACCGAATCCGCCGCCCCCCATATATATATCGAAGGTTGTTGGTGACGCAGCGGTGTTGAAACTTTGGGCGATAATTGGTTTCGGAAGCGGAACAGCCGCCTCAAGATTGCTGGCATCATCCGGATCTTTCATAAGCTGTCTGTCGTTGCCAGGATGGGAATAGATGAGCTGGTAGCACTGGCAGCAGGTGCTGTCGAAACCTTCATCTATCCCATCTTTGTGTGCGTCGTGCCCAACAATGGCATACAGATACTCTTCGTTACCGTCGTCTTTAGCGGCCTGAATCATTTCGGGGCTATGCAGCATGTATCGCGGACAAATAAAAGACATGTCGGCACCATAAGTGCCTGGTTTTCCCCCATTGTGCCCAGTGGAGGGGTCGCTGCAACCGATTTTTCCAATCTGGTCGGGTTCATCGCATTTTTTGTGTGCGCACGCATTCAAATCGACACATACTCCTCCGCAGGTGGAACTGGTATCACCAGGCGTGCACCCCTCCACATAGTCCCATGCATGACAAAAGCTGGGTGGCGGCAGTTCGTAGTCCACGCGATCGGCGTCGCCGTCGGAGTCGCCGTCGGAATCGGAGTCGCCATCGCTGTCACCGTCGCTGTCGGAATCGCTATCCGAGTCGCTGTCGCCGTCGGAATCGGAGTCGCCATCGGTGTCGGAATCGCCATCGGTATCGGAATCACCATCGGTATCGGAATCACCATCGGAGTCACCGTCCGAGTCGCCATCGGAATCACCATCGGAGCTGCCGCCACCTCCCCCGTTGCCACATGCGCTGAAGCTGACAGTAAGCAGGCCAGCTAAGAATAATAACAAAAGATACTTCATGAAATCCTCCTAAATATTATCAACATATAATTGCACGGATAATGCTGTTCCCACAAGACGTAAAATATTGGAACCGATTATCGGCTTCCTTTTGCAAGTTGTCTTAAATGGCGCGCAGGGGCGCGGCTTTGTTCACTCCCTGCGGAAAAAAACAGGGCAGTTGTAGGGAGCTGCCCCAGTGCTCGCACGAACTTCTATATCGAATTGTGCTGGAAAGGCAACCTTCTTTAATGGCCAAATCATGCACTGCCCAGCCTTGCCCTGCTGTGGGACTCAAATTCCTTCGCAAAAAAATTCCATTGAAAAACCCTCCGGTTGTGATCATAGTGTCGCCATGAGTGATGCAACACCCTGGAAAGAATTGAGCGTGGCAGATGATGGCCTTCGGTTGGATGCGTGGCTTTCAAAGCAATTTCATCAGCTGAGCCGGCGGGCGGCGCAGGCGTATCTGGCGCAGGGAAATGTACGTGTGAACGGCAAAATGGCTGTTAAAGGCTATACGTTGCAGGAAGGCGATACTGTGTCGCTGTTGGTTGCACCGGCATCTGACAACTGGCGCCCGTTGGCCAACGGGGATTTGCCCCTCGATGTGGTTTGGGAGGATGAATCGTTAATTGTCGTGAACAAACCATTTGGCATGCCCAGCACTGCAAATGCGCCAACAGACGACCACACCCTGGCCAACGCCATTGCGGCAAGGTATCCCGAATGCGCCAAAATCGGCGTGCATAACGGAGATGGTGGCCTGTTGCATCGTCTCGATAACGACACATCGGGATTGTTAATTGCTGCCCGGAATGTTCGCACCCACCGAACGCTAAAGAATCTGCAGGAGAACAATCAGATTGAAAAGCGTTATCTGGCGCTCGTCCTGTCCGACGAATCACCTTTAGCGCCGCAAACCATCAGCGTGCCCCTGGATGCCAAATCCAGGGGAGGAAAAAAAATGAGTGTCACCCGTGGTGGCCAGCGTGCCGTGACTCATTTGGAGGAAGTCACTCAAATGGGGCAGTACGCATTGGTGAAGATACTCCTTTTTAAAGGTGTGCGTCATCAGATTCGGGTGCATCTGGCCCAGAAGGGATTTCCCATCTGTGGGGATCCGCTCTACGATGGCCCCGCTGCTCCCGGGCTTGAACGTCTGTTTTTACATGCGTCCGGATTGAAATTTTTCCATCCCGTCACTTCAGAAACGGTTGAAGTGCATTGTCCGTTGCCCACAGATTTGCAGCGGGTGATTGCCGGGTTGAAATGAAGCGCTTGCCCGTACAATCGAATTCAACAAACAACGCAGAGGCGGGTCCCGGTGCTCGCCCGGAGAAATAAGGTAAATGCCAAAAATTAAAGTGCTGCACAAAGTTGTCGCAGATCAGATCGCAGCGGGCGAAGTGGTGGAGCGACCGGCGTCGGTGGTCAAGGAACTTATCGAGAACAGCATTGATGCCGGTGCCGATCAGATTACGCTGGAGATTGACGGCGGCGGAGTGGGGCGCATTCGGGTCCTCGATAACGGCGCCGGTTTCGATAGTGACGATGTGGAATTGGCTTTTTTGCGCCATGCCACCAGCAAAATAACCAATATTGAAGATTTGAACGCCATCCGCAGCTTTGGGTTTCGCGGTGAGGCGCTGGCGTCCATTGCATCGGTGGCAAAGGTGACAGTGCATACACGGGTGAAAGATGCCGTGGCGGGAACCCGGGTTCGCATTGAAGGTGGCGAGTTGCTCGACAAGAGGGATGCCGCGTCTCCGGTGGGATGCGATTTTGAAGTTCGGGAATTGTTTTACAACGTTCCGGCCCGACTCAAGTTTTTAAAAAAGGAGAGCACCGAAAGCAGCCACTGTATTGAGGCATTGGTGCGCATGGCGCTGGTCCGTCCCGACGTGTCGTTCAAGGTGATGTCCAATGGTCGCAAAGTGCGCGAACTGGTGAAGGTGAACGATGACACGGAACGGGTAAAAGCGCTGTTTTCCACCGAAGCACTCGCCATGACCGAAGGAGAAGAGTTTGGAGTGAAAGTACGCGCGGTGCTGGGAGCTCCCGAAAAGGCCAGAGCGGGGGCAGCGTCGCTGTATACGTATGTGAATGGTCGATATATCAGAGACCGGGCGCTCCTTAGGGCGGTTACTCAGGCGTTTGGACACACGTTGGAGTCTGGGCGTTACCCTGTTGGATTTATCGCGCTGGACGTTCCCCCAAATGCTTTTGATGTGAATGTACATCCGCAAAAAACGGAAGTGCGCTTTGCCAATCCCCAGTCTGTTTTCCGGGCTGTCTCCCATGTGGTGGGCGCTATGGCTGCGAGGTCTCCCTGGGCCCATGCCGTGTCTGAAAAAGTGACTTCATACGGCTCCGGTGTGCGGGGGGACGCCAATTCTGCCACGCACAACCCATCGTCTGGAAATGCCGTGCGGGAGGCGTCGGTGGATTACGGCAGGCCAACGCAGGCCTCTTTTCCTTCGCCCCCCACGTCCGGATTTTCCGGTATGCGACCGGGAGTTTTTGAGGAACGGACAACTCCCGCAAACCGCGAGAGTGACACGCCCGGCATCATGGCCGGCCCGCTCCCGCAGTCATCAATGGTGAAGAATCACGACGTGTTTCAGGCGTTGCCCAATTCTATTCCCAAAGAGGTGCCTGATGTCGCGGCGATTTTTGCGAGTGATGATGAACCCCGTGGATTTTCAGCGCTGCGGTTTGTGGGGCAGGCACGCAATATGTTTCTTGTAATGGAAGATGAAGCGGATTTGGTTATTATCGATCAGCATGCGGCCCATGAACGGGTGACGTACGAGCGACTGCGCAGAGAGTTGGCACAGGGGCGCATTGCATCTCAGCGCTTACTGACGCCCCATATGATTGATTTGGGTCCCGCAGAGACCGAACGCATCATCGAAAAGAAGGACGCGCTGTCCCGGTTGGGGCTGGAAGTGGAACAGGCGGGTGCAGATCGCATTGCCGTGTACGGAGTGCCTCCCGAAATATCGGCGTCGCCGGAACGTCTTTTGGCGGAACTGGTGCTGGCGCTGGAAGAGGGCAGAGAAGGCGCCAAAGGCGAAATGGAAGATAAGGCGGTGGCCACGCTGGCATGTCACAGTTCCATCCGCGCGGGACGTTCGATGAAGGTTCTGGAAGTGGAAGCGTTGCTGGCTCAAATGGACAAAGTGGATTTTGCGGGGCATTGCCCCCATGGCAGACCGGTGCTGGCGCGGATTCCGTTTGCGGAGATTCGACGGCGGGTGCACAGAGAATAGGGATAGGGATAGGGATGTTTGGAAATGAGATGGGCGGCGCCGGTATCCTGGGCGCGATAATGGCTGGAAGCGCTGGACGCAGTGTTGAAATTGATATTCCCGTACTGGTAATATCCGGGCCCACAGCCTCGGGGAAAACCGGGGTGGCCATTGAACTGGCCAAACGATATGGTTTTGAGCTGGTGGGGGCGGATTCCATGCAGGTGTACCGGGGGATGGATATTGGCACGGATACGCCAACGGCCACGCAGCTGGGTGGTGTGACGCATCATCTGATCAATGTGGTGAATCCGGACGAAGAATACGACGCAGCCCGTTTTGCCAAAGATGCAGACAGTGTGATTGCCGACATTCACAAGCGGGGCAGGCGCGCCTTGATAGTGGGAGGGACCGGGCTGTATCTGCGTGTTTTATTGAACGGTCTGCAATCCGGACCGCCACCCAATGCAGAACTGCGTGAGGAGTTGAATCAAAAAGCCCGGCACCAGGGCTGGCCGGCATTGCATTCGCAACTGAAAATCATGGACCCCGAGGCCTTTGAACGATTGCATCCCAATGACGGCGTTCGCATCGTGCGCGCCCTCGAAGTGTATCTGCAAACGGGAAAACCGCTCAGTGAGTGGCAAAAGGAACATGGCTTTTCGCAAAAGCGTTACCCCCATTTGATTATAGGTATTTCGCGCCCCAAAGAAGAGTTGAACGAGCGGATTAATCGTCGTGTGGACGAAATGTTTCAGATGGGACTGATTGAAGAGGTGAAAACCCTGCTCGAAAAAGGGTATGACAGTTCTTTAAAGCCCATGCAGGCATTGGGCTACAAACCGGTGAACGAATACATTTGTGGTGATATATCCCTCGATCAGGCCATTGAGAATACCAAAACCACTACGCGTCGGTTTGCCAAACGACAGCGCACATGGTTTCGCAAAGAAGAAGATATTGTATGGACACCGCCAAGCGTGGAAGCGGTCATTGCGGCGGCTGATGAATGGCTGCCGTGAAGGAATCATGTGGAATAACCCATCTGTACCCGTGCGTATAACGATCAACTGATCAAGACAATGCGGGAGGTGATATTAATGCGTTGGAAAGTGACTTGTTGTCTGTTGCTGACAATAATGGTGATTGGATGCAGCAGTAATCGCACAAAAACGACCGGAACAGAAGTTGAAGCGGTGGACGATAAAAATGAGCTTCCCGCTGAATTGAAGGCCCAGCTAAGGGCAATGGGGTATACCGTTCCCGAAAAGCGGGTCCAGCGAAAATCAATGAATAATCCGTATGAGAACGCGGACATGTCACATTTTATGGAAGGGCTTGATGCGACGTTTGTTTTTCTGGATGTACAACGGGATATTCAGATTGTGCACAATAAACAGCGCGCAAAAACCAGATACTCCCCCTGTTCCACATTTAAAATTCCCAATTCACTGATTGCCCTGGAAACGGGTGTGATGGCCAACGCCGATGCATTGGTAAAATGGGATAAAAAGAAATATCCCAAACAACCATTCTGGGATGACCTGCAAAAAGACTTTGGGTTGAACTGGGAAACCGATCACACTCTGCAAAGCGCGTTTAAGAATTCATGTGTGTGGTGCTACATGGAAATCGCTGAGCGTATCGGTCAGGAGCGAATGCAGGATTATGTGAAGCGCTTCAACTTTGGCAACATGGATACTGCCAGTGGCAAATGGCCTTTCTGGCTCGATAGCAGTTTGCAGATTTCGGCATTGGAACAGATTGCCTTTTTAAAACGGCTGACACAGCAAAAGTTGGGCCTTTCCGCTGAGACATACCAACAGGCGATGAAAGTGTTTGAAATGGAGCGCAGTGGTGACGCCATTCTTTATGCCAAGACGGGTAGCGGCAATCACGTGGGCTGGTTTGTGGGCATTGTGGACAAAGCGGGGCAACAGTATGTTTTCGCGTTTAATATGGTGCGTGCAGGTCAGTCGCCCAAAGCGTTTGCCCGGAAACGCATTTCGATTCCAAAGAAGATCCTGCAGGAACTGGGGATTTGGATGTAGCATTTGAGTCGAAAATGACGGTGTATCCTGACGAAAGGCGAGTGTTTCGGGTGGTGAACGACGGCGATGGAGGCCAGCAACACATTTTGTTGTAAATTTATAAAAAGGGAATATTGAACCTGTCGGCGGTAGGTGGTATATAAGGCGGCTTTTATAGACTCCCGGACAGGAGGACCTGTTAGTTATGGATAATACAAAAAAAAGTTCAAATCTACTCGTGGAACAGATGGTTCGCAATGACGATATTTTTTGCAGCCTACTCTATGATGAGGACAATTCCACGTTGCGCGTGGTGGATTTTCGCGGTGGCAATTTTCAGCAGAAACAGGACTACCTGAAGCGTATTCAGGCGGCAGAAGGGTTTCGCAAAATTTTTACGTTGATTGAACGGGACGATATGCAGGGATGGCAGCGCTGCGGATATCTTCGCGAAGGCGCCATTCCAGGGTATTATCGCCGTTCAGACGCCTATATCATGGGCTGGTTGTCAGATGAGAACTGGTCTCCTGAGGAGATGGAAGAAGAATCTGAAGAGCGAAAAGAGCATTTGAACAAAATCAAAGAGGTGGCGGCCTCGTTCGAAGACATGAAAAGCACTGGCTTTCGCGCTGAAATTGTGACGCAGGAAGAAGTACCAGAAATGGTGAGCAGTGAACTGGAGCGAGTGTCATCGAAATCGAAGGCCGCGGCAAAGAAGGCCAAAACAACCATAGAGATTCCCTGTGCCGATGAGCCTCTGTTTATGCAGTTCAGTCGGGGCGTTGAATATTATTATTTTGGCGTTCAGAATAAGCGAACCCGCCAGAACAATCTTTTTGCCTGTGAGTATCAGGACTGTTTTGGAAACGCCAAAATCGACCTTTATTTTGATTCGCTGAAAAATAAAACGGACATCGCTCTGGCGCGCTTTGGGTTGATTTCCTTTGTTGACTGGCTGGCCGAAATCGGAACCGTTGCCATTTTTGCTCTGGTGGACGCCGACAACCTCGAAATGAACGCGGTTTACGCCAGCGCCGGTTTCAAAAACACTGGATGGCTCAACCAGCAGATTTCCCGGGGTAAGAAATCGGTTGACCAAATCCTCTGGACCACCAAACTCGTCCTCTGATGTCCACCGTTTCATCTCAGATTGCCGAGCGATTTCTGCGCGCCATTGAGGCCGTGTCGTTAGTGGCGCTTGAAAAACAAAGTAAAACAAGGCATTTGTCCCGCATTGGCGGCTCTTTGGAAAAAATGGTGGACGGTAGTTTGCTTCGGGAAGCGCTGGCTCAGTATCTGGACAAGCATCCTCTGCCGCCATCACCGGTTATTGTTTTTATGGACCGCCGCGGGGGGGGGGAGGGCGTTCGGATTTCCGGCAGCGTTTTGGAATTGCTTTCTCAAAAAACAGAAAATGCGCAGTATGTGCATGTCTCTTTTGTCACACCCGCGGGGGGCGTGGGTACACTCCTGCGCTCTGCACTGGCGAGAAAAGGGGCAGATTGCGGCATCCTGGTGGATTCGGTGGCCCACAAACGTCCCGCTGAAGGGTTGCGTCTTACCCCGGCAGAAGCCGATAATCTGGTAAGCGATTGCGACCTCGTCATCACTTTTGCGCCGGAGGGAACCGCCGGGTTGATATTTCAATCCGATGATGTCCACGATGAATTGTTGGCGCGTTCCCATATCAGTCTTTTGTCTTTTCCCGATCCGGAACATGTTGTGGCGGATTTGGAGCGATACGAAACGATTTTGGCCGAAAGACCCGGGTTTAAGCACATTCGCTTTTGGGTTCAGATAAAAAGCGGCGATGCGTGGGATACCCTTGGTCAATGCGTTCTGGGCAGTGGTGGTGATGCACAGGAGCGGCTTTGGGTCCTGGTGGACAATGCCAAACGGCATTTGTACCGAGTCCTGGCCGAACCGGTCGCCAGAGAAACCGCCGTTGGCGTTCCCCTTATTTATCCGTGCCGCGGATTGCTGGAAAAACAGCCTTTTTTGGGTCTTCACGCAAAAAGAATTGTCCAGGCCGGAAGTGATATCATTCTTGTGGCACATAAAGGGCTGTAATTTTTTTTCAATTTGTTAATGTTCACTTCTCATTGAATCGATTGGTCCAGTTTTGGAAAATACAGAGATTGGATGATTTTCTTTAATTACAGGAGTGAATTCCTCATGACAAAAAAGATGGGTCTGTACCTGGTCGCAATGGTGTTGTTCTGTGCCGGATGTTCCTTAGACGCCACACCTCAGCCTGAGAAAAAGGAAATAACCGTTGATGAAACCCCTGCTTTGCCGGATGTCCCCGACGTGACACAGCGGGAAGCAAAGAGTGCACAGGCTGCTTTGCCTCCGGCTGTTCCGGACGAGGAACTGTCAACAGCAAAGGCTTCTGAAGATGAAACAGCAAAGCAGCGCGCCAAATGGGAGAAGTGGGAAAAGGAAATGCCGGCTTCCCCCTTTGATATCAGTATTCGCACTGCGTATCTGGATGGCGCGTGCGCCCGGGGCCCCGTTCCCGAGAAGCGGTCTGATACCCGTGGTATCACAACGGCCCTTAAGGGCCAACTGACATACACCGGCAAGGATTTGCTGATGGAAGCCTCTTTGGAAGGTGCACTGGTGATTGACGTTCATGGCACGCACCTTGTGGAAGTGCCCTTCAATATGGAAGGGGGAAAAAAGCGTCCATCCACAGCCATTTTGAGAATGGTTAGAGGCGCGGACCCGTGGGTGGCCGGGCAGTCTCGGGAATTTGTCCTGGAAACGCTCCCCTTAAGTGAAGCGTTTTGCGAATTTGTGCCAAAATCAGTTAGCCTCAATATTGCCGTGCAGACCTTCGGGGCAGTGGATGGCAAGAAACTGTGGCCGGTGGCCTCTGTTCCCATTCATTTTGATGAAACCGTTGGTATGGCGCTGGATGCGCAGGTACAGCTGATTGAAGGCGAAAAATTTGTCCCGGCTGCGGCTCACGCGGCGCGGTTTAACCAGATGTTGGTCACCACGCTGGATGGCACCACCCAATGGAGATCTCGCTCGAATGTGGCGTACCTGGATGGATTGCGTCGCGCTGACGGGGCATCCTTCCCCAGAGCTGTGGCCGGTGGCGATTGGAAAATCAATGTGAAGGGCATCTCTTCTGCGCGCGAGTTTGAAAATGTGGCCCCGGCGGGGGAAGATGAATTTGTGGCCCTCGTACCTCTTTCAATCACCAACATCAGTAACCAGGAGAAATCGCTGGATGACGTGCGCCTGCTTCTGGAAGTGGCGCCGGACGAGTGGAAAAAGCCCATGGCAACAGGATTTGGGAAAATGAGCGCGTCCGCTATTGCCGCAGGGAAATCTGTGGACACAACAGCGGTTTTCTTGCGCAATCGATTTGAACGACCCACTCGATTGGAAGTCGATATTTCCGGGACGGGTTCCATCTACGTTAATGTATTTAGTTACGAAGTTGGGCCGGAGCGCTCTCCTTTGAACAATTGAATGGTTTACTGCCTGCAGCAAAAAGCGTCGGGCCTGCTTTCGATTGTCAATCCAAAGACACTTTGTGAATGATTCCCCACAAAATATTTGCCCTGCCTGTTTCTGACGATTAGAGTTGTAGCAAATGCTGAGCGACGAGAGACCAATACTTAAAAGATGGGCATGGGGCCTGCTGGCGCTGGCGGGTTTTTTCCTGCTGGCATGGCAACTGGGCAATTTGGCCATTTTAGTTTTACTGTCATTTCTGGTGGCCTATGTGCTCAACCCGCTGGTGACTCGATTGTCATCTCTTCATTTTGTCGGACGCACATCTGCAACGCTCATCACACTGGTTGGTCTCACCATTGCTTTTTTTGCGTTGCTCTTTTTCATTTTTCCGCAGGTGGTTGATGAGTCTCGAATATTTCTTCGCAAGTTGCCCTATCTGATGGACAAGCTGGAGCGCATGGTGGGCCCATGGCTGGAGGAGCACTATCGTTTCCACATTCCCAAAACCTGGAATGACGCGGCGGATCAAATTTACAGGCAAATTCAACAAGACGGTGAAAAACTGGTGGGACCGGCCGCTTACATAACGCGCATGATTTTTGGCACCACATTTACCGCGATCTTCGCCCTTGTGGGCGCGCTCATGTTTCCGTTGTTTCTCTTTTTCCTGCTCAAGGATTTCCCGGATATCATTGAAACCCTGGACGGACTGGTGCCCGTGCGCCATCAGAGAACGGTACGTCGACTGGCGCGCGAAGCCGATGCAAGCCTTTCCGCTTTTTTGCACGGCCAGTTTACGGTCATGCTGGTACTGGGCACTCTCTATTCCATTGGATATTCGATTGTGGACATTCCGTTGGCGGTGGGTGTTGGGCTGTTGACGGGAATGCTGTGCTTTATTCCATATCTGGGTGCGGCAACCGGATTTTTGATTGCGTTGTTGATGGCCATTTTTTCCTTTTCGGGATGGCAGCCCATATTGGGGGTAATCATCGTTTTCGCCTCTGTGCAGGCGTTGGATGCGGCTGTCATCACTCCTAAAATTCTGGGAGGCAAACTGGGACTGCAGCCGCTGTGGATTATCGTGGCGTTAATGGCCGGCGGCGAGCTGTTTGGATTTCTGGGGGTGTTACTGGCGGTGCCAACCACTGCCGTGCTGAAAGTATTGGTGGTGTTCAGCATGGATATTTACAAGCACAGCTATCTGTACAACACCGGCGATTTCGACACTATCGATCCGGCGGAACTCAGTGGTCTGGATTGGTCGAAGGACGCAGACGACGCTTTTGATGAATCCGAAACGCCGGAGCTCGATGAATCGTTCATTGACGACGCGACAAAAGATACCGAGGGGAAATAAACCCAATCGATTGCGCAGTAAAGGATTACTCGTCAAAAAACAGTTGCAGAAATTCAGGCGTTTTTTTCGTTCAGATGACCGAGTCGTTTGGTGACTTGCGCCAGCATGGTCTGGGCGGAATTCAGCTGCTCCAGATGGTGTCGGTGCAGCTGCTCCAGTTTTTGTCGTTCCTGAATAACCGCAGACAGCATTTGATGCTTCCGCTTTTTATAAAAGTAGTTGTTGCCAATTTGATGAACCGTTACCGGCCCTTCCAGTGTGGAAATTTTTTTTATGTCGATTTCGATTTCCGTTTGCGTTTGCCTGATGCGTTGCAAATCAGATTCGATGGCACGGGTAATGGTTTTGAGGGAAGAAAGATTTTGAAGTGCTTCTTTTTGATCCAGCTTGGTTTTCATGATGAGCGTTCCCATTCGTTTCATACCATGAAATTAGGCAATCGTTTTTTTATGTCAACAAGATTATGTGGTAAATTTGATTACGGAAACCGACAGGAGTGTATAAGGAAATAAAAATGTACATTTATGTTCAGGTGTTTCCAGTATAAGGTGATTTCCTGTCGAATGGGATTTTGGATACGTCCTTTTGTTTTTTTGGAGACATCAGTTATGGATCAGCAACAGGCGAGAAAACGGATTACAGATTGGGCGCGCGCGCAGTACGGGCATTTTATCGAAGTCCGTGAGGTGATTCCCATTCGACGAGCAACCGGTCGGGTATGGGCGGGAAAACTCTATTGCACTATTCGAGAAGGGGATGTGGCCGTTGGCAACACGGTGGTTAGCGATGCTGGCAACATTATCGAGCAGATGGATGTGGACGAACTGGTGGATGCACTGGTTTGGGTCAGAACTACCGATGATGCCTCTTTGTCCACTGCAGCGGAGAGTAGATTTTCCGGATTTGCGGATGACATGGATTTTTCTTCCTTGTCGGATGGTGAAGATGATTTTCAACAGCCGGATGGGATTGATAGCATTGATGATGTTTTCAACAATCTCGATCCGGAGGCGCTTCACCAGAAGGCCCGGCGGTTAATTGCCACGGGTGAGGAGACGAATTTGCTGGAAGCACGTAATATTCTGCCGCAGCTTTTGGGCAGTCAGGAAAAACGTGGCACCGTTTTGCAACAGATGGCCACCCTCGAATTTCTGCTGGGAGATATCGATTTGGGACTGCGACATCTTGAGGCGTCAGCACGCGAGTACGCGGATTTGGCCAATTTGGACGGATTGGCGGAAGTGACTGAAATCGCGACACAAATCATGGATGAACAGACCTTTGCCACCAGTGAAATTCGCTCGTTGTTTGAACAGACCAGCAATAAGCTACGTCCATTGGTGTCCATGAGCGAAGCGCCCCTGTTTGTGGGCATTCGCAATGAAGAACTGAACGCCCTGCAGCAAATTGCCAGGTCTATTCAAATCGAAATGGCTGATATTATTTTAAAAGAAGGGGATTCGGCCAGTGAGGCATTCATTGTGAAAAGCGGTACACTGTCGGTGCGCCTGGATTCCCCGGACGGCAGTTCCAAGGTGGTTCGCAGCTGTTTCCCAGGTGACTTTATTGGCGAATCCAGTGTGCTGGGCGCGCCTGGCGCCACCTGTACGGCGACGGTCCAGGGCGAAATGCCCTGCGAGCTCTGGCGTTTTGCCGGAGATAAACTCAGAGCCCTGTCTCAAAAGTTCCCAGAAATTCGGATGCGTATCGAGTCTGCGAAAACGCTGCATCAACTCGATTCGTTTATCTCGATGAACGAGAGCACGTCCACATTGAATGTGTCCATAAGAGACCAGTTGCTCTCCTGTATTTCAGGTCTGGGGCGTGTGTCCGCGGGAACGGTGCTGAATCCAAAAGGGGAGGTGCCAGGGAATGTGCATCTCATTGTGAATGGAACGATTGTCTATCAATTGGCCGGCAAAACCGTTCGCACATATCAGCCGGATACATTTGCCGGCCTGCGCGATGCGCTGCATGAGCTGCCCCTGGAAGGAGAATTTGTGGCCGGTTCTGATTGTTTGCTGGTTTATATGGATCCGTCCAGACTCAGGGAAATTACAGATGGTGCGTCTCCCGAAGTGGTGGCGGTGCTCGAAAAACTGGAATAATCGTTTGCCGACTCTCGACAATCGTCCCGTATTGGTATTATTCTTATAGGCGCACAAACATTATGAAGGAGTGGTGCCATGCGATTTCAGCTTATTTTTGTATTTTGTTTAATTTTAGCGGGATGCGGTTCTGCTCAGCCCAACATCATGGCGGAGACGCCGCGCGCCAGTGATACGCCGCCAAAGAAGTTTGAGGAGCCAGGCGGGGCGTACACGTTGAATATTCAGGAAACCGACTGGTCTCCCGCTTCGATTGGTCCCGATGGTGCCGCAATGCTGGCCGAAGCGTTAAAGAAAAAGGAATCCATCATGATACTGGTGGGCTCGCATATGCAGGGGCCCACATATGAGGATCGGATTTATCAGATGGTAAAGGCGGCCGCGCCGGAAACAAAAATCGTGGCCAGAAATCCGGTGGTGCTTGATGAAATAATGCTGGAGAGAGGCGAGATTCCGTATCGCCAGACCATTGAAGTGGGCGGGCAGGATGTGTTGGGGCGGCCCTGGCTGCTCCCCAAAGATCATCCACTCAACACTGACTGGCTTACGAAAAAGAAAAACCTCAAAGGGGCCGACGCCATCTTACTCATCGATTTTGTGTCTCCTGATGACCAGAAACTGCGGCAGATGCGTGCGCAGGTTCGCGGTGGCTGTGATGCTTTCATCTCGGAATTGAAGGGCGGAGTGGCGCAGTCGGCTTCGTATTTTACTGGCATCACAACTCAAGTGAACGCCGCACTCGCAACTGAATTTACCAGGCAGATGCGCGCCGCGTTACCGTTCTGGGAAGAAGAATTGAAGCGGGGGATGGCGCAGGTAACCCCAGCCAGCGAAGAGGGACGCTGCCTTTCTGCGTATGAAAAAATGCTCTCCCGCTACCAGCCCTGTCAAAATGGAAGCTGCCCACTGGCCCCCATGCTGCATATGAACGGCGCTGGTGTGATAGGGATGGAGTTGTCCGGTGCTGCGATTGTTCCCCACACGTGCCCGGTGGGAATGGGACGCGATTATGTGAGGGAGCTTTCATCCATTGGCCAGCAGATAGCGCTGAAGACCATGACGGAGATTCCCGCTGCCTGGGCATCGGCGTTTACTAAAATGCACGTCCTGACGCAGCTTGAAACTGCATTATCTGAGCAGTGCGCTCCAGCGCATCGACGATACGCGGAAGCGGATTTGGCCACTGCTAAAAAGGCGCTGAACAGCTTTTTACAACAGGCCGTGTCCGCTACTACCAGTGGTAAATGGGAAGCTGCCGAGGGGGAGGAGCGGGTGCCAGGGGTTGGTGCGGTGCGGGTGTTCGCCAGAGCCACAGCCGCAACCTCACCGAATCTGCGTTTTGAGGATGAATTGCAGCGTATTTTTGATCCACTCAACAGGTGCAAAGACTCCAAACGCCGTCCAGTGCAGTTGGTATTGGTGGATGTGGGCTCATCCGAAGTCTATTTCTCCGCCATCGTGTTCGAAGAGCAGGTCTTCTGCGAAAACCTGCCGCCTCAATAGGGGGGGGACGCCTGCTTCGATTCGCCCAAAGGAAATATTTCAGAAATACCAGCGTCCGCCGGCGGCGACCCAGAACAGGTGGAAGCCCACTGGGTCGGGGTTGATAAAGCGGAGCGCGGGGGTAATTTCAACAAATGTTTCCAGCGGGAATTTTTTAAACCACAGGTTTACCCCTGTGACAAATCGGACAAAGAGCATGCCGTAGTATTCGCCATCATGATACTGTCGATCATAGTAATACCAATTGTAATCCCAGTTGTTGTCGTACCAGCCCCGGAAGACGCCCACAGCCAGGCCACCGCCCAGCGTTAGATTAAGGGCGCAGGTTTTCCATTTGTCGTAAATCATCACCGGATGGGCCACAAAATCAATTCCTGTGAGGAACATACCATGGCCATTCCAGTGATAGTAATCGTTGTACCAGTTGCCCGCGCCAATAAAGAATTGTATGCCGAATTTCTCGGAGGGCATTATCTTCATGGTCATCGCAGTGGGGTCTCCCAGTTCAAGACCGATACCAAAAATCTCATTGCCCACAGGGGTGCGTGCCGATGCATTTGATGTGGCAGCCATGGCGACAATGAACCCGACGACAATTGCAATTTTCTTTGTGATTTTCATGCATGGTTAGTAGCACAGGACTATGCCGGTGTCGATACGGTTTTAATTCGAGGCAGGCACAGGGGCCTGCCCGAATTAAAAAAATCAGGGGGCCAGTACTTTGCGGATTTGTGCGATGGCCCAGTCCATGTCTTCATCTGAAATGATAAGAGGCGGTGCAAAGCGGATGGTCATTTCGTGGGTCTCCTTGCACAACAGTCCAAACTCTTTCAGTTTTTCACAGAACGGTCTGGCGGGGCCGGCTTCTTTGGTCAACTCCACGCCAATGAACAGACCTTTGCCACGGATTTCCTTCACGAAAGGCGAGTTCATTTCCTCCAGCTTTTTCTTGAAGTAAGCACCCTTGGTGGCGCTTTTTTCCACCAGGTTTTCGTCCACGATAACTTTGAGTGCAGCAACAGCCACAGCACATGCCAACGGCGAACCGCCGAAAGTGGAACCGTGCTCACCGGGTTTGAAAACCCCCAGTACTTCTTTATTGGAGGCCACGGCAGATACCGGCAACATGCCACCGGAGAGCGCTTTGCCCATGCAGTACACATCGGGACGAACGCCTTCGTGCTCGCAGCAGAAGGTTTTGCCGGTGCGGCCGAAACCGGTCTGGATTTCGTCGGCTACCAGCAGTACATTGTTTTTGTCGCAAATCTCGCGGCAGGCTTTCAGATAACCTTCCGGGGGAATGACCACGCCCGCTTCGCCCTGAATTGGCTCTACCAAAAAAGCGCAGGTGTTTGGGGTAATGGCCGCTTCCAGCGCTTTGGCATCACCGTAGGGAATGATTTTGAAACCAGGGGTGAACGGCCCAAAACCCGCACGATATTCTTCGTCTGAAGAAAAGCTGACCACCGTGGTGGTTCTGCCGTGGAAGTTGCCGTGGCACACAATGATTTCCGCCTGATTGTTCGGAATGCCTTTTTTTGTGTATCCCCATTTGCGCACGGCCTTGATTGCCGTTTCAACAGCTTCCGCGCCGGAGTTCATGGGCAGTACCATCTCCATGCCAGTCATTTCGGCAATGGCTTTATACATATCTCCCAAACGGTCATTGTGGAATGCGCGACTTGTGAGTGTGCAGCGATCGGCCTGATCTTTGAGCGCCTGCACGATTTTGGGATGGCGGTGCCCCTGATTGAGAGCGGAATACGCACTCAGCATGTCCATATATTTATTCCCATCTGTGTCCCATGCCCAGCAGCCTTCAGCTCGTTCGAATACCACGGGAAGGGGATGGTAATTGTTTGCACCGTACTTTTCGGTCAACTCAATAATTTCTTTTGTTGATGGCATCAATTTCTCCTTAAAATAATCGGGCCAATTCCATCGCTGAAGCACCTCAGCCGCAGATCCGATGTAATGCGCCTGCAGATCAAGAGTTAGAGACTACTTTTTTACCCTTTTGGGTCAACCATTTTGAAGTCATGCAATGATGACAATAATCTATTGAAATGACTGAATTCCGCTGTGCATATCGGTGGCGGATGGGATGGCTGGAAGAGTGCTCCTGACCGTTCTTTCCGGCATGGTTGCTTTTAGTGGGTTCTACGAAAAAAAATATTTCTTTTTTCGATGTTTGGGGTAACAGAAATGTTACATTGACTGTTTTAACAGATGGACCCCCAACGGTGCAGCTTCGAACATGTGCATTGCTGGAGGTTCCTGCAATTTTATAGATTTTAAGTTTTACAGACTTTTTATTATTGGGTGCAGATATGACAATTCGCCAACTTTGGCATCGGAATGTGAATGTGAACGGCGCCGCTGCTTTTAGAGCTTTTTTCTTAACCTTTGCGCTTGGGGGGGTAATCGGGACCATTGGACAACTGGTGCTGTATTTACGGCCCACACCGCTGGGTCAACCGTTTGTGCTGGATGTTCCGCATTACCTCCCGCACGCTATTTTTTACCAATGGTACGGAATGGCGTTGCTGGCCTTGCCTTTTTTTTGTCTGGCGCCGTTTGTTAAAGGGAGAGCTTTAAAAGCAAGTGTGGGGTTGCACTGGACGTTTACCACCCTGTCGCTTCTGGTGGATGTGATTCATGCTGAACTTCAGCGGCATATGGGAATTCGATTCACATTGGATTGGCTGGCCACCTACAGCAGTACGCAACATATTCCCCAGTCTATCTGGCGTACGTTTGCCAATGATGACGGTGGTCCATACAGCTCGTTGCTAATGCTTGGTCTGCCGCTGCTTTATCTGGGGGTGGGGCCTCTGTTATATCGAAAGATGCAGTCTGTCCGATTATCAGGGCCATGGAAGACAGTCCTTGTTATAGTTGTGGTTATTGTCTGCTACTTTTTACCATTTCTCATGCGGACCAGCCTGTTTGGCAGCAAAAATCGACAGTTTAAAGTTGCGCCTCCGGTTCTGGTCATCAGAGACGAAATTCTGGAACAATTGAAACCAGCAAAAGTATTTACCGGCATTGCGCAGCACAGGCGAGTGGTGCAGCAGAAATGGCAGGTAGCCAATATGAAACCGTGGCAATTTGCAGATACGGATTTTCCGCTTCAAAAAAGCAGCGCCGCAGTATGCGACGCCCCCGAACAGCAATGGAATGTGATTCTTATAGTCCTGGAAACGTTTCGGGCGATGAATATAAAGTTATATAATAATGAAGCGCTGGTTCAGGCCACGCCGTTTCTTGCAAAAATGGCCACTTCTCCCAACGGCGCATATTGGCAGCGTTTTATCAGCAATTCTCAGCCCACGGTCTATTCGTTCATGGCCATTCACACCAGTTTGCTGCCCCATTCGTCTCAAACCGTGGCCCGGGCGTTTGCCACCACGCCACTTCCCAGTCTGCCTTCCATTTTGAACCAAAACGGCTATCACACCCTCTTTTTTGCGGGATCCGATCCGGACTGGGACAATCAGCGCGCCTGGCTCAATCGGTGGTACAATGAGTCTTACTACAACCCCGATGATGGGGAACAGGACCGCCGCGTATTCCGATACGCCGCCAGACGCATCGCCAAAGTGGCAATAACACAAACGCCATTTATGGCCACTCTGTTTTCCATATCCAATCACATTCCGTTCGATTCCCCCGAACCGGTGATGAATCTGTTTGATGCGAATGATGAACTTCCCAAAAAAATATACAACACCATGCACTATACCGACGACGTGGTTCGGGAGTTCATTGAGAGCATCGAAAACGCCCCCTGGTTTAAGGATACCATTGTGATCGTCACCGGCGATCACGGCTACGATTTGGGAGAGCGGGGAACCGAGGGGGGGCACACCAATATCCGCCACGAAACCGATTGGGTGCCGCTTATTATGTATTCCAAACATCCCTTGCAGCCACAGGGGATGCAGCAAACGGTAGGCAGTCATGTGGATGTGGCGCCTACGGTGCTGGACATGCTGGGCATCTGCGCCCCCAACGGATTCGTGGGCCATTCATTGTTTGGCGTCAAACCGGAAGAGGCTTATGCCATCAATCTGAAATCCGGCAACATGGGCGTGGAAACCGCAACGCATTCCTTTTATTTCAGCAGCCAGGGGGATAGTTTCGCCTATGACGGCAGCGATTTACTGCAAAAGGCGAATATTATAGGAGGCGTCCGGGAAGAGGCGAAGCGTGTTTTTACCTGGGCACAGTCGTTCTCGGAAGTCACAGATTATCTTTATGAAAAACAGCGGGCGAGTCTGGCGAGTAAAAAATAAAGTCGTTCTATTCAAAAAGATGGCGACTTGAGCCACCGAAACAGAAGGGGGGGATTACTCAGTGTTGGCGAATGAAAAAAAAGCGCGCAGAAATCTCCCCCTTTTTTTTAAAGGGGATCGACCATTCGACGGGGGAATTTTCGTCCGTGTCTGCGAACGCAAACACCGTGCGGATGCGAAACGCTCAGAGATGGAAAAGGTAGTGACGCAGTGAGCTACCAGGCCAACAGGTCTGTTATCCACGGTACATCTGCGGGGGGCGTGTAGCTGTCGTCGGCGGCAGAGGGATTCAGTGTGGGGTACAGTTCGGTTGCCCACTGCTCGTCGGTTAAGCGTTCGAAGTTTTCGGTGACTTTTTCGTGGTAGGCGAAAACCATTCCCGCGTAGGCGTGGGGGCCGTCGCATTGGTTGATGGTGACCACCATAACGCGGGGCAGGCCGGTGGCCACATGAAGGATTTTTCCCACCATGGCGCCGGATTCGTCCGCCGGTTGTGTGTGCACATCGGCAATGGTGGGATCCATGTCCAGCGCGCTGTCCATATCGAAGAACAGGTCCGCGTACCAGCCGGCGGCATATGGAATCTCTGCACATCCGGCGTCCTGATAACCGATGCGAATGGCGTCGTTGACAAATCCCAGCTGTTCGGCGGTAAACGGGGCGCCGTCCAGTTCCTGCTGCGCCATTTCAGAAAGAATGTCACTGACGTGCCAAAGGCGCGTAAAGTAGTTGAGCACCTGTGACATAAGAGCACTCTCATTGTCGTCGGAAAGCGCAGTGGCCACGTCGATGCCTTTATCGGCATAGGCCTGGAGTGTTTTGAAAAATGCCGGATAGGGATCCACATACGCGTCGGGGTATTCGCATTCGGGGATGTCCGTATACGACTGTTTGGCATAGAGAAGTGTGTCGTGGCGAAGTTGTGCCCATGAGCCGAGTTGTGTGTTGAGCATGCGTTTTTCCCACTGGGCGGTTTGCATAACCTTTGGCATGTCGGTGGTGTCTGCAGGCGAAAGGGTGCGCAGCGCGCTTGTCCACATGTTGTACAAACTGGCGTTCCAAAACCGGTCGTCGAATGTGTTTACAATGGTGCGCATCATGTGGAGGTCGGTGGCATATCCATACGTTGTCAGCTCTTTTTCCAGCAGCACTGCAGCCTGGTTGTTATTAAACACGGCAAATCCCACATCCAGGGGGCTGGGCATCATGCGATAGACATTGCCCCTCTGGACACGATCATAGACCACGTTTGAAAATACCTCCGAATCCGGGGTAAAGCGCTGACCCAGAATCATGAACGACGCGTTGAGCGGCAGCGTGGTACCCTCTATTCCGTTTTTCATCAGGTGACTGCAGATGCGCTGGGCGCCAAAGCCGCTTTTTAAAATGGTGCCTTTGATTTCGTCGTCGGAGAGCGCATCGACGTCATCGGCAGATGTGATGCCCAGCGCGTCGCGAAGGGATGAAATCCGGGCGGGCGTCATGTTGTCGCTGACTCCAACAAACAGTTCGATGGTACGGTTGATTTCGTCCCACAGCGCGAGGTGTTCCTGAATTACTGTATCCAGTGCCACAACCGCTTTGAGCTGGGGTCGGTTGACCACCTGTGTGCCATCTTTTTGGGTTTCCACCATGCGAAAGTCGATGCGGCCCAACCACATCATGGCGCGAAAATAATTACGGAGCCGCACCGTTTCGGTGTAGTGGCCCCTGGGGGTGAATTGCGAAAAATCGAGCATGCGTTCGGTTCCCAAAAATGACACCGTTTCCATACCCGAAGCCTCTTTGGCCATTTCTAAAAAACTGCGAATCTGTTCGTTGTCGGCAACGGCAGAGGACTGCAGCTCATCGGTCAGCAGCGAGTGTGCCACGGCGAGGTACATGTCCAAATCCGCTTTGATGTCGGCATCCAGCGCCCCATCGTCGCCAAGTGCCTTTCGCATGTTGGATACCAGGCTGTTGAGTTTATCTATCAGAATATATTCCTCGACATTTTTCAAGATGGCATCAAACGAACGATGCACCGTATCCATGATGGCATCCGCCGAGATGTACACCGGCAGGTCTGCGCCATAA
The DNA here is from genome assembly GCA_016935665.1 of Deltaproteobacteria bacterium. GTDB lineage: Bacteria > Myxococcota_A > Polyangia > JAAYKL01 > JAAYKL01 > JAFGXQ01. The sequence continues at coordinate 28,733 of JAFGQN010000132.1, forward strand.
ATGCTGGTGTAGCCGCGATGAAACGAGGGGTACACCAGACGATTTGAAATCACAAAACCGTTCGTGTCGAGATGGGCCATCTCGCCTGTGTCGAGCGCCAGGTTGGACTCCTGAATCCGTTGCAGATTCAGGGCGTCACCGGGCGCAAAATCCAGCGAGGCAGCTGCTTTGGCCGGGTATTGGGCGTGAAGGTCGGCAACAGACATGTTCGCAGAGGCCTCGATCGCTGCGGCCAGTGTGTTTAAGGTTTCGGCATCCTCTTTTGCCATTTTTTCAATGAACTGAGAATCCCTGTCCACTGGCGGTGCGCTGTCGGAATCCGTTGGTTTTGAATCTGATGACTGTTCGTCTTCGGACGATTTTTCATCGTTTGATGAATCGGTACCGGAAGTGCTATTGCCGGAAATGCTGCACCCGCAAGCAGTCAACACCATCCACGCCGTACACAGTAAGAACGCAAAACTATTGGTTAATCGATACATGGCATTTTCTCCACTGGACCACAGCCCAGACGTTTAAACCTTACGTCCGACCGATGAGATGCAAAACCCACTCCAGTTTGGTTAAGAAAAACAACTTTTCAATATTACAGGTGTTTTGGGGTTTCTAATATTTTTTTGTTGTCAAAAAGGGAATGACTCAATGTGTGCCACAATCAGCAACTTTTATCTGGTTCCCCGGTATTGTATCGTCAGACTCCCAATAATCGGATAACGTTGGGCCAATAGCCGCGACTGACGGCGTGAGCAAAAAAAAATTTGGGAACAAATTGTGCAAATCGCGCGTAATTATGGTTTGAATGATTGTCAGGAGTTCATTTATGTTGACCAATTTATTTCAAAGTCTTTCACTTGTTGATGCAAGCGGAATCATTATTATCTCACTGATCGTGTTGATTCTTTGCATATCTCTCGTACTTAATGGCATCGTCCGATCCAGGTATGCCACCTTTGGCCGTGATTTGCGCTCTCATGTCCGAGACAGCACGCCCTTTCGGTATCAGTTCCTGCGCGGTATCCACTCAGATGTAGTCGGACTGCGGCGTTCAGGTGATTTGGATGCAGACATTCAGACTCTGATTGATTTTCATCTAAGCAGGAATTTGCAGTGGGCACTCACTGCCGAACGTTTTTTCAAGTCCGCAGCGGGGATAATGATTGTGCTTGGATTGGTGGGGACATTTTACGGGCTGACGCTTTCCATCGGGAAACTGGCCGCGCTTATCACCGAAGACGCATCGGGGATTGCCGAAATCACAGCATCGCTTACGCAGGGACTTGCCGGCGCGCTATCGGGAATGTCGGTGGCGTTTTCCACGTCGCTGGTAGGGATTCTGTCTGCTATTACAATAATGCTGGTTGGCATTTTTCGCGGTCCAAAGGAGAGCAGGAATGGATTCATTTTGGAACTTGAGGTGTTTTTGCGCAGCCAAAGCCCGGCGGGGACCAGACAGTCCAATGCTGCTGAAAGTGATGTATTGCGAGAGACCGCCCATACGCTCCACAATGCCGTCGCTTCTTTTGGGGACGCGTTGCAGCTTTTCTCCGGAAATATTCGAGATTTCAAGGAGTTCAATACGCACCTGAAAGACAATATCCAGAGAATGAGTCTGGAGTTTGCGGATCTTTCAGAAACCCTTAAACAGCGCGCCGCCATCATACAGGATGAGAACGACCGTTGGAGTAAGCGATGAGACGGCGTCGTTCTTTGCTTGAGGAAGAAACGTTAGAGGAAAATTTCTGGCCCGCGTTTACTGACGTGGTCTCCACCATCGCATTGATTCTGTTTGTTCTGGTGCTGCTCGCCTATCTTCAGAATCTGCTGAGCGGTAAAAAGATGCTTCATATTCAAGCCGAGTTGGATGTGACCGCACGTCAGCTGGGAGATTCGCAGGCGAAAATAAGTCGTTCAGAAAAAGAGCTGCGGCTTTTGGAACAGAAGCTGAATGTGACCATGGCTGAGATTAAAAAAGGCGAAACCCATCTTCGACTTTCCGAGCAGAGGGTGGAAGAGCAAAATACGATAATCGCTGAAAGCAATCGGGAACTTGGGGACCTGCGCAGTCAGTTGCGTGGAATAGCGGTGCTGAGGGTGGATGTGATAAAAAAAGTGAAGCAGGCTATCGAAAATGAACTGGGCGGAACGACAGTGAATAGGCAGCCGGAAATTGCTATAAGTGATAACGGGAATATCATTATAAATGAAAACCTTGTTTTCGAGTACAACTCATACGAAATCAAGCCGGAGGCCAAACCCTTGCTGGATACGCTGTCAAATGCGTTTTCGACCATTCTAAGCGACGATACCGTTAGCGAAAACGTGGATGTCATTCTGATTCAGGGACACACGGACGAGCGGGGATCCACATCATTCAATCGTGATTTGTCAGCCAAACGGGCCAATGCGGTGCTGGATTACATGTTCAGTGCGGCCCCCAAATTGGAATCGCGTTTTGGTCGCTATTTCGCGTCCAGTGCATATTCGAAATTCCGACCTGTTAATGAAGGGAAAAATGAAAAGGCGTACATGCAGAACCGAAGAATTGAAATATCGGTTGTCCTTAAAGATTCGAGTGTTCAAAAGGTAATTGACCAATACTTCGCAAACCCGTCTCAGGCCGCTGCAACCAGTGATCCCGCCAGCTCATTCCGTTGAAAATCGTTGGCTTTATGGGCCGGTTGCCGGCTGAATGTCAATCCGATAATCTGCTTTACTTCGTTGTTTGCTCAATTTATCCTTGCTGTCACCAATGATATTTCAATGCATACAGGGAGATTCTATGAACAGGCCCCTCTCCGTTAGTTAAAATTGTTTTAACGAAAACATAAACGGGCTCTTGAGGCCCAAACTAACA
>JAFGQN010000133.1 GCA_016935665.1 Deltaproteobacteria bacterium
AAGGGCGAGTGACTTGCTTTTGGGCATGAGTCATCCACTTCCGGGCGCGAGTGAGCAACTTACCCGCGCGAGTGACGGGCTTCCGAATATGAATCTGCTTCCTCTTCGTCATCCTCGCAGGCATTCTCTTCGTCCTGCATATCCGATAGCGCGCGCCAATGCGGATGTTTGAGATTTTGATTTTGAGGGGCAATTGCCTGTTCAATGTTTCGTACATGGTGTGGAATGAGAATTTGAAAATCGTGAGATGTGAATTTGATTAAGACCGAAACAATGTTCAGTTAATCGAACAGATTGCACTGAACGCCAAATGTTTCGGTTGGACGATGAGAACAACAAAGTCAACTTAAGATTGAAAAGGTCTAGAGCTGTTTTTTGACCATTTCGTACATTTTATCAGCAATTTCATCATTAAGAGCAATAGCATTATCTTTTTTACTGAAATACATAATTGATTCGATACCGCCATCTTCAAATTCTTCGTAATCTCCTCCCGCTGTTACATTGTTCAATATTTCGGACGCACTGATTCCTCCGTCTCTGAAAATTTCATACGCTGTTTGGTTCATGTGAGAGAACGTCACTTTGCATATTTTCACGGTACATTCACAGGAGGTTAGAGTAGATCCATCCAGGTCAGCCAGCGTCTTCTCCAGTGAATTTGATACAAACCTTGTTCTGGCTGCATCCAATGTGTCCTGTTTGAAAATGCTCGCCATGGTGTTTAGAAGTTCATCGAAAAAAATGTCTCTAATTGTTGCGTCGCGCGCCATCTGATACGCTTGTGTCGCTTCATCCACTATATCCGTGTAGTCTGCGGCTTCCGCGTTATCCATGTCCATGTCTCGGCGAGTCTTTGATGCAAGTGCTATGGCAAGCTGTTTTCCGCGTTGCCTCGCGTCGGCATTGTAGTCATGTTTAGCTGTGTCATTTGGCTTTGCGGTTCTCATTGATTTTTGGTGCGAAAGGTGTTTAGCGGATTGCTGTTCATCAAAATGTTCATTTGCCGCGAACATTTTTATTGCAACGATTGCAGCAATTAAAACAATGCACAGTATCGCTATTTTTCTACGCATCTTTTACTTCCTCGTTTTGTTGGTTGAATGAAACATTGCAATGAAAGAAAAGAATTATTTACTGAACTGATTCAGCGCTATTGCGCCTATTCGACGACTGGCGCTATAGGCATATACATAACGCGTTCATAAATGAATCCATTATATTTATACATTACCTGAACAACGTTTCCGTAAATACTTTCTCCATCCCAGCCGGCAGTTTCCGTATATTGATATGTGTACCCGTCATCTGTGGTCGTTGGTCCACCGCCCATTACCCAGGAACCCCAAACATTGTTTTTTCTGGTTCGCCAGTAAATCCATTCATATTCCATGTAATTCGAGATTTTCCACGATACGCCATCGGCTTCATGTGGCCCAATAAAGAGACATTTGTATCTTTGACAGTCTTGTGCCTGCGGATGATATGGTGTGCAGCCGCTATCATAGTATTGCGTTGGGGAAGTATACCAAATCCCGGCATCTGCTTTGCGAAAGTAAAAAGTACCGGTTGTTGTTGCCCATGCTGCTGACGTGAACAGCAATGCGAAAGCAATTGTTAATAAGGCCAGATTTTTTTTCATATCCTTATCCTTTTTTGGGGTAGTGCACCCAATGTCACTTCCGATATTGGTGCGGATTTCAATTAAAATCGTTCAATGCTTCGTTTGTAATTTGCAAATTACTTACATACGGTGAATATATTTTTACTGCGGTATATTGAAAGGTACAAACCTGACATAAGTATCGTGTAAATGACTCATTTTGCCGGCTGTAACTTGAAATGGATTTTACAACAGCAGTGACTGGTCAGAAGAAGTCGTTGATGCAAGGCTATTTTTTTTGGGAACGGGCGTGAATTGAATCTGGGTTATCGCTTGTCATAAAACTGACTGAATTTTAGATTTTAAATAGAAAAAAATGCATTTATCGATACTTTGTGAGTATCTGCCTTGAATTGATGTAGCCGAATCGTATTGTTCCGAGCCCCTCCAGAACCCTGCCCCGAAAAAAAAATTTGCATCCATCCAGAAATTCTTCATGGCGCCGAACGAGGCTTCAACGGTCAGAAAGTTGAATAAACGATGACGCTCGAAAGAAGGTTTTAGTCGGTATTTGGAGTTGTTTGTTGTTGGGGCGCTTTGCAAGGGGGGCCATTTTTGCAAACGCATTTTGTAACGACTCGAATTTAGATTGTCGGTGCTACCCCGGGTGGTCATAAATGCGACATATTAGATATTGGGGGGAGGATTAAAAATCCCCCATCCCCAAAAAGTCCATCATGGCGTGATAGATTTGGGTGTTATCGATGAGAGTGTTGTCGTCGTAGAATGCGCCTTCGTACAGACCAAAGACAGAATGGTTGTCTTCGGAGAGAGTGCCGCCTTTGGCGTAGATGGTGACCAGTTCGTTGGTGTGGCCGGTGGTGCTGTAGGTCACTTCGTTGCCGGGATAGGTGTGGGCATAGTCGGCGCCTTCCATTGCCGGCAGCTCGCCGGCGCCAGGGGCGTTTTCGTCGTTCAGGCGCATGTAGCTGTTGGAATGGTCGGAGGTGACTACAATCATGGTGTTGGCCCAGTCGATGGCGTCGCCGGGTTGCTCCACGTAGTCCACGGCCGCCTGCACCGCATCGTTTAAGTCCCACATGGCGCCAATCATCCATTCGTAGTTGTTGGCGTGGTTGGCCCAGTCGATGTCGCCCTGTTCCACCATTAGGAAAAAGCCGTTTTCATTTTCGCAAAGTACGGTGAGCGCGGCTTCGGTGGCCACGGCCAGCGTTGGATTTTCCATCGATCCCGGTGCGATGGCGGGGGCGCCGGTCTGGTTGACGGGTACGGGATACTCAAATGCATCCGTGCCATATAATCCAAACAGCTTTTTATGATGGGCTGCGGCCAGAGCGGCAGCGTTCAGCAGGGATTCACCGCCATCCACAGATTCAACGCGCTCTACAAACTGCCACTCATCAGCGGTCTTGAGTTCGTTGTACGCCGCTTCAGACAGATATTTGTAGTTGCCCAAAAACGCGGGATGCCCTGCGCCAATCACTACATCCGGGCGGGTGGCAAAAATGATTTCGTCGCTGATTTCCAGATAGTTGTTTCGGTTTACATTGTGGCTCACAAATGCCGCCGGTGTGGCATGGGTGAATGGAACAGTGGTCACCACACCCATGGCGCCATTTTTTTGATACCGTATGCGCTCTGCAATGGTGGTCAGCTCGCCGTTAAAGGGGTCTTCCATGGCGAAGGCGATGTTGCCGCTGTCGGTTTTTTTTCCGGTGGCCATGGCTGTTGACGCAGACGCGGAATCGGTGGCGGGTTGCGCAGTGGGGAGGCCGTATTTGTAACCCTTTATGCCATCCAGGAAATACGCATCCATGGCATCGGTAGTGTCTTCTTCGTTGACTTTGGGAGCAAAGCCATATGTGGCCGCATCGTATCCCACACTCACGTTGACGGCGTCTGTGTGGTATGGCGGCATATGGGCGGCATAGGCGAAGCGGTTGTATGTATCCACATCCCATGTGGTGCTCCAGCCCTGGAAGGTAAACGCGGCATTCCGCCAGGAGAGGCCGTCATCGGTACCGTAAAGATAACGGCTGGCGGCAACTTCGTGAGCGATGTTCATGCCATCGCCAATGAGCAGAATCACGTGTTTGGCCACGCCGGTCTCAACCGCTTCACGCATCACATTGTAGATGTGGGTATTGTCCACAATGTTTTTGTCATCGCCGTACCAGTTATCGTCGTAGTTTTCAAACAGCTCGGCACCGGCGCCGCGGGCGGCCACGGTGACCAGTTCATTGGTGTGACCGGTGCTGCCGTAGCTGACTTCGCCGCCCGGATATGTATGCGCATTATCGACGCCTTCCATCACGGGTAGTTCTCCCTGACCCAGCACCACGCTGTCGTTGAGGCGCATATAGCTGTTGGAATGATCGGACGTCACCACCACCAGGGTGTTGGACCAATCCATGTCGTCATCGGCCGCATCTACGGTGTCAATGACTTCTTTTACAGAATCTTCAAACTGATGCATGGCGCCAATCATCCAGTGATAGTTGTTTGCGTGGTTGGCCCAGTCAATATCGCCGCCTTCCACCATTAAAAAGAAACCGTTTGCATCCTGGCGAAGTACCTTCAGCGCGGCGCGTGTGGCTACAGCAAGCGAGGGATTTTCGGTTTCAACGCTAAAATCGCCACCTTCGCCCGGTACGGGGTGCTCCATGTAATCGGTTTCGCCGCCGAACAGTCCAAACAGTTTGGTCCCGGCATTCACTGCGTCCGTCGCTGCGGCCATCAGATTGGCGCCGCCGTCTTCGCCCTCAATCCGCTCCACATATTCATAGTCCAAAGAGGTGCTCAGTTCGGCGCGCAATGCGTCCGGTACGTACTCGGCGCCATACCAGCCTGCGCCGATGACCACATCCGGCTGTACGTCTTCAACAATCTCTTCGGCGATATTTTTGGCAAACGATGTCCCATTGTTTTTGTTATCGCTGTAATTGGAACGATTTACGTTGTGACTTACAAATGCCGCCGGCGTGGCGTGATTGAATTGAACCGTGCTCACCACGCCAAAGCGCCCGTTCTGGCTGTTGCGCATCCATTGTGCGATGGTTTCGATGCGGCCATTTTGGGAATCGCCTGCCATCCAGGCAATGTTACCGGCTTCTGTTTTAAGTCCCGTGGCCATGGCCGTGGCGGCGGATGCAGAGTCCGTGGCTGGTGTGGCTGCGCTGGTCAAATCATTTGCTGACGGTGGGCTGGGCAGTTGGTCAAGGAAATAGCCGTCGTCGGTAATGGCTTCCGGACTGGCCACCACTCCGCCAATTGATGAATCGTATCCCACTGTGGCGTCGAAATTCCCCGGGGTATACGCGGATCGACTTCGAGCCCAGGCGTAGCGATTGTAGGTGTCCACATCCCATGTGGTTACATAATTATGATAGGGAAAATCGTGAAACACCAGCGATGCATCGTTGCCATTCATGTAGCGACTGGCGGCGATTTCGTGCTCCCTGTTCATGCCGTCACCAATAAACAAAATCACATTTTTTCGATTCCAGGTGTCGCAGTTATTGACCCTGTCGATGACTGCGGACGCCACACGCACTTCGCAACCATCGGTCACGGTGATGGTAAGTGCGTACGGGCCGCCTGCTGTCGTTGCAGTGTACATCCAGATGGATGCATCCGAGTCGCTTTGGGAAAGCGCACCACCGGCGCCTGCTATGGAATAGTTCAGCGCATCGCCATCGATGTCCGTCGCGTTCACCGTTACAGTGGCGACATCGCCAATGCACAGGCGCGGCATATCCACTGTGACATCGGCCAGTGTGGGTGCGGTGTTGTTGGCGCAAATACCGTTGTGTCCATTCAATCCGTCCTGTCCCGGCGCACCATTTTCGCCATCCATGCCGTCAATACCCGGCGCGCCGTCGGTTCCATCAGCGCCATCAGCGCCGTTCTTGCCGCTGGCGCCGTCAACGCCATCCTTGCCGTTGACGCCCACTGTTCCGTTTATGCCATTTGTGCCGTCTTTGCCGTTGGTGCCGTTGACTCCATCTTTACCGCTGAAGACCATGGCGGTATCGTCGCCGCAGGCAACAATTACGTTGCCGTTCGAGTCCTGGGCTGACGTGCAGGTTCCCGACGAACCGTCCTCGTCACATCCGGCAAAGGCAAGAAGCGCGAGGGAACCGATGATGAGCAATTGTCGTTTGAACTGGTTCATTTTTTTCTCCGTTATGAGCCGGCAGTCGTTTGGGAGACTGCCGGTAATGGGATGTTCGCACCATCGAACGGATGATTCGCTTCGATGGCGGGTTCAATTCGCTAAAAAAATATCCGGCTCGTGTGACAGGAGAAGGGGCGCGGCACGACAAACACGTAATATTCATGCAACAGGAATTCATGAGTCTATGTTTTTTTTGTCACGGAGATGAATCGGCATGCCAAAGAGAAAGCAGCGTTGCATCAGCGATTCTGCAATCCCGTCGTTGCCATGTAAATGGGAGTGTGGTAGCGGTGCGGCAGCGAATGGAGTGAAAATGATATTTTTAAATAATGTTGGGGTGCAGCACGGCAGTCAGGTGGTTTTTAAGGACGCCTCGTTTCAGATTCTGGAAGGCAATCGCATTGGGATTGTGGGACCCAATGGGGCCGGAAAAAGTACGGTGTTTCGGTTGATTGTGGGGGAGCAGAAGCCGGATACTGGCGATATTGGTAAAAGCAAACGGGCGGTAGTGGGCTATTTTTCGCAGGATGTGGGAGATATGTCTGGCCGCAGCGCACTTGAAGAAGTGAAAGCGGCGGTTGGCGATGTAATTGCATTGGGCGAGGATATTGCGGCCATGGAAGCGCAAATGGCCGAACCCATGTCCGACGATGCCATGGCGCAACTGCTGGAGCGATACGGCAATGCCGTATCGGAATTTGAGCACAAGGGCGGGTACGATTTGGAATCCAGAGCACAGGCGGTGTTATCGGGACTGGGCATTGGCGATGCCGACCAGCAAAAACCGGTGGAGTCATTCAGCGGCGGGTGGAAGATGCGCATCGCACTGGCGCGTATTTTAACGCTGAACCCCGATGTGCTGCTGCTGGACGAGCCCACCAACCACCTGGATGTGGAGTCCATTGTGTGGCTCGAAAAATGGCTCACCACGGAGTTCAAGGGCGCACTGGCCATGACCAGCCACGATAGAGAGTTTATGAACCGCGTGGTCACAACAATTGCCGAAGTGGCTCATCAAACGATTACATTGTACAGCGGCGACTACGAATTCTATTTGCGAGAGCGGGAAATACGGCGCGAGCAGTTGATTGCCAGCCACCGCCGTCAGCAGGAGATGCTGGCCAAGGAAGAGGCGTTTATCGCCAAATTCAAAGCCCGCGTTTCTCACGCGGCACAGGTGCAGTCCCGCATGAAAAAGATAGAAAAAATAGATCGAATCGAAATTCCCTCCGAATACAAACCCATGAAATTCGAGTTTACCAAGCCACCGCGCAGTGGCGATGATGTGGCCAAATTCAGCGATCTTTCCAAAACGTGGGTGGATGAACATGGCGAAAAATCGGTGTTTGGCGGCTTGAACGGTCTGATTCGCCGTGGCGATAAAATCGCGGTGGTGGGCATCAACGGCGCGGGAAAGTCCACCTTTTTAAAAACCGTGGCGGGGCAGACAACGGCCACCAGTGGCACCCTCGCTATGGGCGCCAATGTACACGTGGGCTATTTCAGTCAACACGCCATGGATTTGCTCAATCCGGATAAAACCGTCTTTGAGACCGTTTACGAGGTGATGCCCGAAGCGTCTCAGGGCAGCGTCCGCAGTCTGTGCGGTGCATTTCTCTTTCGCGGCGAAGAAGCCGACAAAAAAATCGTGTCGTTGTCGGGAGGCGAAAAAAGTCGCGTAGTGCTGGCCATGCTGCTGTGTCGCCCGCTTAACTTGCTCATTCTGGACGAGCCCACCAATCATCTCGACATTCAGTCCCGTGAAATTCTGCTGGACGCCTTAAAGGAATTCGATGGTACGGTGCTCATCGTCAGCCACGATCGGCACTTCTTAAAATCCCTGGTGGGCCGCGTCTTCGAAATCGATCATGGCGAAATGACTGCCTTTGAAGGCAACTACAATTATTACCTGGAAAAAACAGCCGCCCTGACGGTGTGAATGGGGATCATATCCAGGCGGATATTCCCAGTGACGCATCTACGCTGATGCGCATTATCGTGTAGTCATCCTTGTCTTCTTCAGTTTCCCCGTATCCTGTAGCCTCCGACTTTTCAATCGACTCACCTATCTCAAAAAATCCGATGACAGAAATGTCCACCGAACATCTGGTTCCCAAAAATATGTGTGCGCCGCCGCCCAATCCGGCTACACCACGAGGGGTGGAAATGGTGTACTTTAATGTTGCATCGCCATAATCTTTTTTGAAACGCGTTAACTCACCGCGGAAACCACCGCTAATGGAAAGAAACGGGATGACTCTACGGTTGTGCGCCGGCAGCACTTTCAGATACGGCATGACGCCAAGCGCAAACTCAAGAACAGTGATGTCGTCGTCGTCGTCTGGCGATGCAAAAAAATAACATCATTTATTTGGATATGCCCACCAATCATCTGGACATTCTATCCCATGAGATTTTACTGCAGACTATAGAAGAATTTGATGACGATGTAGTCATCGTCAGCCATGATTGTCACTTCTGAAAATATCTGGTGGACAGCGATTTCGGAGTAGCGGAGTCTTTTCCAACGCAAATATCCATCAATTGGCATCATACAACTGGCCCGTGATGAGCTTCCGGGACTGGATGTGGTGAGCTCAATCACATTGGGTTATCTGGTTTTGTATATGGAGTGCCTTTAATAATTGAAGTGATTCGACATTGTACGTTTTCCTGTACATGTTGGCGGACGGCAAATGACGGATTCGGTCCCCCCCCCAAAAAAAAAACGACCCGTTTTCCTGGTCGAGCGTGGGGGAGGCGTAAATGGTTCAGTTGGAATGGTGTCTGATGACGGTCACTTTCGCACTGACTTTAAACGAAAGGGTATTTTGTCATGAACGTACAAAAATGCACAAATGGTAAATTCGGTTTTTTGATGTGCTGTATGCTGTTGATGATCGGTTTGTTGTGGATGGGCTGTGATGATGCCACAACGGACTTCGATGAATTGATTCCGGGGGGAGACACGGGTACAGGGACAGCGAAACCCGCCAACAACAGCACAGAGGATACTTTAGATGTATCCTCTGATTCGCAATCGCCCGTTGGGGAGACTGAAACAGACCCGGTTGGGGAGGAGACAGAGACACATTCCATCGGGGAGACTGAAACAGACCCGGTTGGGGACAGTGAGACAGAACTGAACACGACCAGACTGACAAACGGATACGGACAATTGTTTCCAGGCAATGGCATGGGGGGAGTGTCCATCAATATTGGTGCATCATTCACCACCACCGTCAGCAGGGATGTAAAATGCGTGAGCCGGGAAACGCTGATTGCATTTTTAAATACCAATGTCGATATGTTCACACCGGCACAGTACGAACAGATATTAAATCATTACAGCTATATTAATCCTGGCTATGAGGCGGAGCTGCTTCTGGGTATGCTTGGAATACAACTGGCAAATGATTTCAACTGGTTTTTTGACAAAAATGACATCGATATTACTTCGACCACTTCACAGGGGGAGGCTTTTCTAAATGCACTGAACGGTCTGGTAGAAATTGAATACCGTATGAGCGGACCGGTCACCGCTGTAGCGTTGAGCGCGGTTCCGGTAAGTCCCGTTTTTTTCGTGCGAGTGGCAAAGCTGAATTTTGTCAATGGGGTGACCGTTCGCGCCATAAATACGCATGTTTTTGTTGCAGATGAAAACGGGAGTCAGAGCAGGGTCCGCGGGCAGGACGGTGAAGCGCCATTGACTCTTACAGCGTTGCAGTGAAAGTTGAATAATGGTCAGTGTTCAGATACAATTTTTTGGAAATGCATTATCTATGTTGCAAATGCGGCTTCCGGGTTTCATTTTTTTGAAAAATGTGTACATGATGTCCGTGCGGTCAATCATGTCAATACTCCTGAATAATTCAACTAAACTTAATGATTTTAAAAACGGCGATCGTGTTGTATTTGAGGAAGTGTACCGGACATATGTTGATGACGTGGCGCTTCTGGTAAAACGAGGGTTTTACTACGACAGGAAAAAGCAGTTCACAGTCTCCGGGATTTCCGACCCGCAACAGCAGTATGATGTTATTCAGGAGGCGTTTGCCAGAGCATTCAGCGATAAGGCCAGACAGTCCTATAACGGCGAGCAGCCCTATCGGCTGTATCTGTTGCGTATTGTCAAGAATCTGATGATCGATCAGATGCGGAAAAAAGGTCCGGAGCTCCAAATGCAATCGCTTGTGCCGTCGCAAAAAGACGGTGACCCCGCGCTGGTTGAAGTGGCTTTTTGTCCGCCCAATCCGGCGATTCTGGCTCATGAGCAGAAACAGAAAGAGACGGTGTCGGCGTTTGTGAGTGGTTTGTGTGAGGAAGAGCGGAATTTATATCAGAAGCGTTATGTGCTCGAATTCAGCCAGGAAAAAACGGCTGAGGCAATGCAGATAACCAGGCGTCGGGTGAGAACCCTGGAAAACAGATTACGCAGAAATCTGAAACGCCATTTGAAACGCGTGGGATTGTGGCCATGAAAATAGTGAAGTTCCTTTGGCCTCTGATTGGGGTTGCCGTTGTTTTGGGTTGTGAATTCGACATGGACGGCAGGCATCGCTGCTGGAACCCGAGTGATTGCCAGTCTCCCGGACGCTGCGTGGATACAGCAACGGATGACGCCGTCCCGGGATACTGCGTGCTCCCCGATACTGAATCCCGTGAATCAAAAATAGATTCCCAAACTGAAACGACACAAACGCAGACATGTACAAACGACAGCGACTGCCAGGTGGAGGGTCAATCCTGTGAGGCGAGCGTTTGCCGACAGCGGTGCGAGACTGTCGCAGACTGTGGCGACAACGCGCTGAGCATGGTTTGCCATGGAGGATTTTGCATCTCCAGGTGTCGTACACAGGACAACTGTTTGCCAAAGACCACATGCAGTGCATTGCCGGACGCTGAAAATGGCGACTGGCAAAGAAGCAATGGCGAAATAATTACCGGATGCATTTACAAAAGCATCTGCTGGAGCGATAACGACTGTTTCGGGGCCATGTGCGGCGTTGATTTTGTTCCAGAGAGCCCGGACGGATGCCTGCCGTCATTCTGCACCCAAAATGATCACTGCGTTGACGGGGGGCAATGCCTGGTTGACCATTTTTCCGAGATAAAAACCCCGTACAGCAATTCATCGGTGAGCGTCTGCTCCGATGGCAGTGAGGGGGCGCCATGTCTAAATTCGGTTGATTGTGAATCCAACTTAATTTGTGATGATCTCACGTTGCCTGGTGTGTGCGTCGTGTTTTGAACATTGGCCTGGAGGATGGAGACGTCAGATGAATCATTTTGATAAAAAAAAGCTGAACAGACTACTGACTCCCAAATCGGAGTTGTCCGTTCAGGAAAAAGAAGCGATGCTGGCGTCTCTTCTGGGACCTTCCAATGGTCAACCGGAAGTGCCATCAAAATCATTTTGGCGACAACGATGGGTTATGCCGGTATTGGGGAGTTTTTCCTTGGTGATGCTGGCGACTGCGGTTCTGATCTGGAACCGTGGACTTTTGCAGTCTCCAGGCGCCCCTGACTATGTCGAGGCGGAGTATGTCGCCAGAGGAGGTGTTGCAGATACCCCCAGCTTTGGAATGAAGTGTGTTGCAGAAAATGGCGCCCCGTCGTCCTGCACGGTCGGAATGACACTGGTGTTTGACCTTTTTGTTCCCAATCCACCCGTGTACTTCTCTGCAGCATCGGTGAGCCGGACTGGCGTGCTTGTGCGTTATTTTCCCTCTACATCTGAAAAGAGCCTGCGTATTGAACAAAGCGGCATCCAGAAAAGAGGTATTCAACTGGGACCAGAGCACGCCCAGGGCACATGGCGGGTCTTTGGCATATTCAGTTCACGTCCAATTCCGGTTGAGGACGTGACGCCCATTGTTGAAGCCTTTGTGAAAACCAAATCGAATCCTGTCAATGGCGATTTCCTGCTGCAGGAGATTTCCATGGAGGTGGTTTCGCCATGACGTTCCGGCAGTTTTCGGGAGTTGCAGTGGTGGTGCTGCTGCTCGGCGTGTCGCGTATTGGCAGTGCCGAGGAGGTGGCCATTTTTTCCCTGCATGTTGGCGTTAATGAGGCGCCTGAAAACACCATATTGCAACCGTTGAGATATGCTGACGATGATGCCGCCAGAATGTATCTTTTTATGAGTCGCTTTACAGATTCCGCGAAACTGGTGACTATTCTGGACGATGAAACGCAAAAAAAATTCCCAGGTCTTGCCAGACAGGCCATCGTGCCTGCAAAGGAAATGCTGGAGTCGACACTTGCCGCCTTATCTGAACAAATGAGGCGGGAGCGGAAGCAGGGAAAAAAGGTACTGTTTTATTTTTCCTATTCCGGTCATGGAAAACGCGTGGGCAGCGAAACCTGGCTGATGCTTCAGGGGGATACCTTTGACAGGCAGTGGCTGGAAGATAAACTTTTGTCTTTACCCGCTGACATTGTGCATCTGATGATTGATGCCTGTCATGCCGAGGGTCTGGTAGGTCGAAGGGGCCTGGTCACTGCAAAGACCGATGCCACTGCCGTTTCAATTTCATCAGACGTGCAATCCGCTCTGGTTTCTGAAAGTCTGTTTGAAAGGTATCCTCATGTGGGCGCTATCATATCGACTTCTTTTGAACAGCAGAGTTACGAGTGGTCCAGACTGGCGGCAGGAGTGTTTACCCATGAGCTGCTCAGCGCTATCGCCGGTGCGGGTGACGTGAATGGCGACCTGGAAATTGCTTATAGTGAGGCAGCAGCATTCATCGCCGCCGCCAATCGATCTGTGCCCGACAATCGTGCCAGGCCCAGTGTGATTTCGCGGGCGCCGCGTATAAACCGCAACACACCTATCATTTCGCTCAAATGGCAAAAAAATGCCACGCTACTCACGGGAGACACAGCCGTCTCCGGCAGATTTTTCATTGAGCGGGAGGGCGGTGTGCGCCTTCTCGATGCCAACCTGGAGCCCGGCACAAAATTCGCGTTTTCCGTCCCAGCGAGGACGCCCCTGTGGATTTGGGCCGATGGAAAAAATGCGGCTTTTACCGCACTTCCGGGGCAGACGGTGTCGTTGTCGGAATTGTCATTTCAAGCGGCTGAAAGTACGCAGCGCGGTGGCTTGGAACACGCGTTTCATCAGGGACTGTTTTCAACGCCCTATGGCGTTGCCTATTATTCGGGATGGATTGACAGCAGCAACGAAGTGGGCGTTTCTTTTACAAACGCGCCATTGATGGATGATTCCCGTTCAACAGAGGGACCAGCGGCATCGGTATCCGGGTTCCCGCAGTCATCGCTACTGAAATCCGATATCGCCGTATCGATGAGGCAAACGCGATTCAACATACTGCAGGATAAATCGTTCCGCCATCCAGTCCCAGCAATTCTACTGACCGCTGGTGTCAGCGCGCTGGCAACCGGAATGATATTTGCGGCAATCAGCATTGATGCGAAAATGGATTTCGACAAAACCCATATCGAAATGGACGCACACAATGCCGCCGAAAAGTCGCGTCAATGCAGGAATGCCGCCATTATCCTGGGCGCCACCGCCGTAACTTTCGTCGTCACTTCAATCGTATGGAAAAAACTTAGCCGAAACCGAAATCGTGACAATTAATTTGGCTTTTGGGGCTAAACGACAACCATATTGTCGGCGTGCGCCGCTTAACGCATTTTGGGCACAGTATACGTTGCATTCCTGTGGCGGTGTCGTACACGCCCATTTCAAGTATCCCTGGACAGTGGAGTTAAAGGCAAAAGGGAGTGGCTAACTTCTGGACGGAAAGATACCTGTCAGCGCGATACACCAATTGACGGCAAGGCAGGGAGACACATTATAATGCCCCAAACTTCCTCCTGTGGGCAAGCAGCTTGCCGACCCCGATATACTGATGGATTCGGGATTCATTTCAACAGTTGGCGTTTCATTGCTGTAAATCTCGGCAGTTTCCGGCTGGGCCAAAGCGGATGACGCCGAAATCGTTTTATTTTCTGCTTCGTCCGCCACACCTTTCAATCTGGCCTGAATGGACTCCATTGTAATATTGTGTGTATGCGACGGCATTTCTGTCGCAGTCAGCGTGACGGACTCCACTCCTGAGGGGATACCCTGTGGAAAATATGAGAGTCCGGGGCCCTGTCCAAAGTGAATTGGCGCGCGACCTCTCAAATCGGGCAAAGCGAAAGTGGTTCTACCATCTCCTCCATAAATATTTCCCAGGAGCGAAAAAAGTGCAGTGTTTTGATTGATTGGTAAAATTTGCCCATTGCAAAGTGCCCATCCTCGTGGCGCAAAATTAAAACCGAAAGCTTTGATTTCTCCAATAAACGGATCTGACATAGCAACAACTCCTTATTTCTTTAGCTTGTTAAATACGGCCTCGTAGTAAGTGGCGTCCTGCTCTCCGGTAAAAACAGGTCCAAGCAGCAACGCATGTTCCCCCATGTCGGAACTGGACAAGGTTAATACGTCATGAGGAAGCTTCGGTGAACTGGGCCCTTTGAACATCACAGCGAAACATTCAAGATTCTGGCTGCTTTGATCTTTTACTTCAACCAGCTCCGCCTCGATTGCGTTGCCGTCCGCATCTTTAATATTGAACATTTTGTTCAAATGCTTTTGGAATTCATGTCGCGTCCATTTTTCTGACATCTTGACCTCCTATAGGTTATGGCGTCCTCTGGATTCAGGCATCCAACGCATAAATGAGGTTGGCCCATGTGTTGAAAGCGTTTCAAATCCAAGACGTTTGTAAAATTGTACAGCGCGACTGCAGCTATCCACGTGCAGGGTCAGAGGGACATTTTTGCCGGAAGCCTCTTTCTTTAGAGTCTCCAGAATGCTGGTGCCTACACGTTTGTTTTGCGCATCGGGAAGCAGTGCGATATCCATCAGTCGAATTTCATTGCTGCCGCGGTGGAGATAGAGTCTCCCAATATCTTTTTTTTGAAATTTTATTTTTAAAAAAAAGGCATCTTTGTAGTGGTAGGTATAGTGGCGATGCTGCAGTTGAAATTGACTGATTAGGAAGTTTATTTTTTCTCTCATCGACCATTGAGTATGTTTCAGCCCGTCAATTCTGGATGAACAAAACACATCGAACAGAAACCGAATATCCCGTTCTGTAACAGGCAAATAGTGAATATCCATATTCGTTAAACATTCCTTTTGTTTTTAGAAGAACTCAAACGTCAATGTGTACCGTATTGGGTAGATGTCAAATAGGAATAGACAGACTCTCCAGTTCAGTTCAAACGAGATTCAGACGCGCGTATCCGTTGCCGCATATCCATTGATAACGAACTGGTTGTCTGACGACCGGAAAATATAACGTTCATGGCGTTCCAATGATTTCAATGGAGTCGAAAGCAAAGTCTTCCGCTGGACCAACTTCTACCCGTACGCGAATTGCAAGTGTCGAATTTCAGAACAGCAAAAGAATACATCACCGTAAAAATGTCAGTTATTTGCCAGTTCATTTAATCGCATCATGGCGGCCGACTGTTGTTCCGGTTCCAGCGTTTGGGCTCCCTCCAGATAGGCCGAAATGGCCGTTTGTTTTTCGGCATTGTCTTTGGCATTGACAATATCGGACTCAAGCGCGGCCATATCCGCAGGGACTTGCTTCTCGCGCTCGGCTCCGACGAGCGCGTTCAGTCTGGCCATTGCTTTGTTCTGCGCATTCATGTCCTCAATATTCTGAATGGATTCCATGAATTTACGAATTGTTTTCTGCTTTGACGCGTTTTCTTCATCGTTGGCGATGTCATCCAGCATGGCGTCAACCTCAGCGGCCGTTGGAGGTGGCAACGATTCTGGTATATTACCGAATTCCCGTGACATTTTAGCCATTTCGGTAGCGTATGCATCTGCCTTGCTGGTCGTTTCTTCCTGTCCGAGTACGGGTGCCAGATTCATGATTGCCTGTATGCCGGTTTCAACTTCAAGGGCCGTAACCTGTCGCTTTTGCTGTGCCTGTTGTTTGAGTGATGCCAGATATGCGTCCACTGCCGCAACTTCCCGAAGCGGCACAACATCCGTTTCGATAACCTTTGCGACACGTTGTCGCATGGTAATAGGTTTCTCTTCGGGCGACGCCTTGGGCAAATCGGATTGAGAAGTGTCATCCATCGCTGTGATGTCGCTTTGTACTGTGGCGTTATTAGGTGTGTCGCTGTGGCGTCTTCCCTGTTGTCTGCCCGCGTACCATGCAAGTGGGATGGCCATTAGTAAAACAAAGCCAAATAATATGTGTTTAAATTTCATCTAAACGCCTCCAGAATTTTTTTTTGACCGAGGTGGAATAGACGGCAGAGATGAAAATGACTGCCTTGGAAATTTCAATCACAGGATAATATGGCAGTCATCAAACTGCTGCTGTCGCAAATTGAATTATATTACCGTATAGTGTATTTGGCATTCAAATGTACTTCAGGCCGCTTTATTTTGTCCAGTATTTTCTCGCGAGGATTTTGAGGTGCGACCGGGCCGTAACGATTTACCGACCCGTGCCGCTGCCGTTGGTATCGTCCGGGTCTGTGATGTGGATTTTCTTTTCGGTATGGCCTGAGGCTAAAAGAATTTGATGATGAATCGATTCTCGTCTTCATTGTTTGTGACGGTAAGGAAGCTTAAATCACCGGGGGCTTTCATTCCACCATATATAACTCCGCGCTCCATATTTCTGTTGAATGGCGTTGAGCTTTCAATTTCCGCCACACCTTTGGTTTCGTCCAGTTTGGTCAGTTTAAACTCCCCAATGGAATCTGCGTCGCCCTTGATGACACTGTAGTATCCTTCCGAACTGGTTTGGAATGTGAGAAATTCCACGCCTGTTTTTACCAACTGTTTGCCTGGTCCGTGGTCATACCAGTTTTTCATCATTTCAATGCCGACATTTTCAAAAATGGCCGGAGAATCATTGTACGTGTCTTTGACGATTTCCTGCAGCGCCACGAAGTCATTGAGGGAATACCATTTATTGACTTGAAGGTCCCGAATAATGCTGTCCACTTTTTGGCCCGCAACAATATTCAGATTCCGACAGGCTGAAACATATCCCTGTATTAATGCACCAAAGACTTGCGTGGTATTACTCATACCGCCTCCGTTTGTGTAATTTGGATTTGGATTTAAATATATGGCTCAACAACCGGCTGTCAATAAGAGGTATTTCAACCGCCGGGCAATCACACATGCGGTCAATTTCGGGGGCTCAGTGGCGGATTTTGCTCCTCCTGTGCGCGGATGATTTGATTGCCGATGCGCCAGGGGATGTAGAGTGCGGGCAGAGCGATGAGGTCTGTGATGTCGCTGGTCACCACAGTGGGGAAATAACACGTCGCTAATACGCTTTCGTAAAAAGCAACAAACTCGGGACACGTTTGCAGTGCGGTGAGCAATAGCGCTGATATGGTGATGGATACAATTAATTGACGCCTTTCCAGGTGAATATTCGAAGCGGTAGATGGCCGGCGCCGAAGATGACTTGCAAAACGCAGGGTGTTCCACAGTGCGGTAAGCAATAACGGGAAAAAAATCATACCCGCCACGTCGCTCAGTTTTCCAGTGAGCCAACCGGGCGCGACACCGGCGCCTTTTAAACAGTGATCGTTTACAATAAGCAGCAACAGCGCGCCCAGACTGACCGGATGTCGGTATTCGCGGATGGGCAGAGTCATTGGTGTTTGTTTAAGAGCGATTGTGGGCATGTGTCACCACCAATCGTCGCGAATCAGCGAGCCTGTTTCGAACGAAATGCATGGCTCTGGAACGTCAATTCGGGTTTCACAGATGCCCAACTGACCCCAATCGATGGGTATCAGTATCACTTCGTTTGCGGGGACATCCGATGCGGCCTCCACTACCGGTTCCCCCGCAACACCGCAAAGCTGTGGTCCGATGCGCAGCCACGATGATAACGGTATTATACGTTCCAGGGAGATTCTATGAACAGGCCCCTCTCCGTTAGTTAAAATTGTTTTAACGAAAACATAAACGGGCTCTTGAGGCCCAAACTAACA
>JAFGQN010000134.1 GCA_016935665.1 Deltaproteobacteria bacterium
ACGAGTGCGCAGCGAATACCAACAACTGCGCGCAAAACTGCACCGATACCCCAGGCGGCTATGTGTGCAGTTGCAATGACGGATATGTGTTGAACCTGGATGGATTCAGCTGCGATGACATCGACGAATGCGCCAGCGGGGACCATCGCTGTGAGCAGATCTGCGAAAATACGGACGGTGGCTACACCTGCAGCTGCAACTCGTATTATTTCCTGAAAAACGATGGCGAAAACTGCTTTTTTTATCCATTTGAAAGCACTGTAATGGTGGGACGTCCCACTGATGTTTCCATTACAGTTCAGGCAGTTTCCGCCACGGGAATTGAAGTGGCGGTGGAGTGGGGAACCGCTCCGAATACATACGACGCCACAACAATCCCGCAAACGTTTAACGATGGTCTGGCAGAACTGGTTCTGGATGGGTTGTCTCCGGATACAGGCTACTATTATCAGATGAAGTATCGGGAACCAGGACAAGCGGTATGGGAATCGCTGGGCGAGTTTACATTTCATACACAGCGTTCATGGGGCAGTCCGTTTACGTTTGTAGTGCAGAGTGACTCTCACATGACCATGCCCTCTCAACCCGGAACATCCAGCGGTTCCGATACGTATGGCAACAAATTCTATGTGGATGATTTATACAGAATTGCGCTCGCCAATCAGGCAGCGGCATTGCCGGATTTCCAGTTCGATTTGGGAGACACATTCATGCTGGATGAAATATGGAGATGGGAAGTACCGAATACATGCGCGGAAACCGAAGAAACCGTCCGCGCGAAATATATGCGTCAACGGACCTTCCTTGATGATATTGGCCACTCCATTCCGCTGTATCTGGTATCGGGGAATCATGAGAACGAAGAATACTGGAATATTGATGATTACGAAGATGTTGCAGACTCTCTGCCCGTCCAAAGTACCAATGCGCGAAAGCGATATTTTATGAATCCGATTCCCAATGATTTTTACAGCGGCAATCTGGATGATACCCAACTTGAAATCGACGATGACCATTTAAAGGAAGACTATTTTGCGTTTGAGTGGGGCAATGCATTGTTTGTGGCGCTGGATCCATTCTGGTACACCACGAACAAACCATTCACGGGAACCATGGGAGGCGAACTCAATGACGAGGTCGTGGGGAATAGATGGGATTGGACTTTGGGTCAGGAACAGTACCAGTGGTTGAAAGATACCCTCGAATACAGTGATGCGACGTTTAAATTTGTTTTTGCGCATCACAACACCGGTGGAAAAGCCGACTATTCCCGCGGTGGCGTGATGGGAGCACCGTTTTGTGAGTGGGGCGGTTATGATCCCGTGTTTGGCGCAAATCTCCTGACTGGCGACTGGCTGTTTGATGTGGAGCGACCGAACTTTGAGTTGCCCGTGCACAAACTGCTGGCGGAAAACGGCGTAACGATCTTTTTCCACGGTCACGATCACATCTTTGCCAGGGAAGAACTGGATGGCGTAAAATATTTCGAAGTTCCGCATCCGGCGAGCCCACGTTATACGGACCAGTTCAGGCAATACAATGACAATCCGGATGCTATTGTTATCGACAACTCCGGACACGTTCAGGTGCAGGTAAAGGCGGATTCCATTACGGTGGACTACATTCGATCTTTCCTGCCGGAAGACGAAGATACGAATGGATGTGAACCTGGATACGAGACATTTAAAACGTGTTATGTAAATGGCGCATCCTATTACACCGAAGTTATTGACGCGCCACCGGCGGATATCAAACCCTACGCAACCGATGATAACGTGACGGTGCTCATGAACTCTGCAGCAAACTTCATTGATGTGGTGGCCAATGATTTTGACTTTGATGGTGATGAGCTGATGGTCGTGGGAACAACACAACCAACCCATGGGTATGTTGTCCCCATCGAAACAGAGTCGCCTTATGTGATGTATACGCCAAATCCGGACTACTGCGATGAAACCGGCGCCTTCCCGGATACCTTCCACTACATTGTAAGCGATGGCAGCGGACGAACCGCTTCCGCAACCGTGGCGATAACCGTCTCCTGTATCCTCGACGATACTGAAAGTGATTCCGAATCGCCGGATTAAAGGGATATTGAAGTGATGAGTACAGAAGACAGCGAAGCGACTGGCACAGAAAACTCAGTCATAGAGGATACCAGAAATTTTTCAAAGTAATGGCGCCAAAGCTCAATGGCACACATGAAAAGCGCTACATCACATTGGGAGATCCCGTTCATTTCGAGCGCGTCTGTTAATGGCAATGCCAATGGTCACCTTGCCAAATACGCAGCCTTTCTCGCACAAATCCTGTGCTGCGGCAATTTCTTCCAACTTAAACCGTTTGTTGCAATCGATTGGTCACCAATGTTTGATAGGCGGCAAGCGCGCACAGCGAAACGACAGAAGCGTCTTCGGGTATCAGATTATTTAAATATTGCCGCCAGAGTATCTTCCCTTGTCGCTCCGTATTCGGCGTATGCTCCCGGTATGAAGAAACCAAAGTTTAAGCGCGTCTTTTATGTTATCCGACATACCATCGGCAGAAGTTGGAAGCCGGGAAAAACTCACTCGACGATAATCACCATGTCACATCCGGCGTTCGCCTCTGCCGCGTTATCATCTTCGTTGCACTCATTCACTTTCATCTGAGCCGATTCCCCATCAACGCGAACCTCGAATGCATACTGGGCCTTCACCTCAATATCGGTTATTTCCGTTGACAACCGCAAAACGCCCCCCGGCAGGATGGACTGGTCTGTTACAATGGAATAAATTATTTTCCTGTCACCAGGTGCGGTCTGATAAAATTCAACCAGTACCCCTGCCGGTACGCCCCTCGCACCAATATTGGTCACCGCAGCCTGCAACTGGATGTAGTTGTTTCCGCATTGCGCCGATGCATTCAGGTCAACGGTCAGATTGGGAGCATTCCTTACCCGTCCCCCCTGAACATTGGTTCGATAATTATTGAGCCCGGTTTCGGTCCAATTCCTTTTTTCAATGGCTGGGACGGCGCCTGAAGACTGGATATTGGTAATATGATAGCCGTAATCACTCCACACAGGACGCGTGCCCACCCATTCATCCTTCGTATCCCCAAGAACCCATATGCCGCCAGTTCCGGCCTGAAGCCATTCGGGAAGCGCATCGATGGAAGAGACATTGTAATGCGCCTGCCAGAATTCAAAACACTTATCTCTATTGACCTGATCTCGATTTGCGGCGACAACAATCTCGGAATTGCCGTCGTAATCCACATCCACGACCAGCGGATATTCGTGACGGGTTCTTGACGAATTCGGACGGGGACCGCCAGCCAAAAGCTCGCTGCCTGTTGCGCCGTCAAAAATATGCAGGAAGCACTCATCGTTATAAACCACCTCTGAAATGCCATCGCCCTGGAAATCAAACACACTGGACCCGGTGGCACTGGAACTCACATCGCGCGTCGCCGTCGTCCAAAGCACAAAGTCAGTACCTGTTCGAAGCGTATTGCAAGTGCCACCAACCCTTGGCGGTGTCGGCAGGCAATCGGGATCATACACACTATAGAATCCGCGCCCGGCCGCGGAAACCTCCGGAAATCCATCATTGTCAAAATCGGAAACCGTAGGCGCGCCTCCCACACCACCACCTTCCAGCAAAAATTCACCATTCACCCATGTTCCCCCAACACCTATTAAAACCGCCCCGCTTGCGCCTTCAAGAACCTCAATAAGGCCATTTCGAATAACAATAACTTCTGGAAGGGTGTCCACATTCAGGTCGGCAACAGCGGTAAATCCAGCATACGACTGGCTGCCGCGATTCCATAGCGTCTTTGGCAATCCACTGCTGTCAATACCGTGCGCCTGTTCGCCATTGGTAACATCCAAAAATCCGTCACCATCGAGGTCCGCCACGGACACAACGGAGAGAGACGCACTATGAATCTGGCAGCTGCCAAAACGGAACAAATCAGCGTCGGGATTATCGAGTTGGCTCCCATTGAGCGCATTGCACCCCGCAATGAGATCCGGCGCGCCGTCCTGATTCAAATCTGCAACAGCAGGGGTGAACCTGGCCGGATCAACATCACTGCGTTCAAATTTGACAACTGGTGGTGATACGTCGCCATCGAGCACAATCAATCCGCGATTTGGAGCGTGATACACAATTTCCATTGCCGGATCGTCATCGATTTGAGCCAACGCAACCATTTCATCAATGGGTTTGGGATCATCCACAATCCAGAGGACTTCCCCGTTTTCCGGATCGGCATCCGCCGGTCGACCGTTTAATGCAACAAGAATCACCTGAGTATCTGCCCAGTTTGATATGTCACCATTATAGACAGGAACGACTACATCGGGAATGCCGTCGCCAGTGATGTCTCCAACCGCCGGCGTGGTCATCACATCCTGATAAAATACACCGTTGTG
Source organism: Deltaproteobacteria bacterium (assembly GCA_016935665.1). GTDB lineage: Bacteria > Myxococcota_A > Polyangia > JAAYKL01 > JAAYKL01 > JAFGXQ01. The sequence goes on from JAFGQN010000134.1 coordinate 4,424, forward strand.
CATAACCCCCGGCCAATGCCATTCCGGTGTGATGTCAATTTCGTTGAACGCCAGGGTCGTCTCACAGTCTATTCCTTTGGGAATGGGCATACATTGATTCACGCTTGGCTCACAATATGAACCGGCGTCAAAACAATCAAAATCGTCCGCGCAACTGTTACCAGGCAACACACATTCGCCATTCAGGCACAGTTGTCCCTGCGCGCAGCATACCTCAAAATTGCTGCCACACACAGATTGGTTTTCAGGGCAGTTCGCCGCACAAACGATGTCATCGAGACAAACCTGACCCGCTGCGCAACAAACAGATTTGTTTTCGCCACATCGCTCCTGTTCGGCGGGGCATATGGGCAGACACAGCAGCCGCTCGACACATTCCTCATCTGCGCCACAACAAACCGTATTGTTGGCACAGGTCTTTTCAAACGAACACCCCGCGAGATTGGAATCTGTCCCCGCATCGCTGTCTGTCGAGTTCTCAGGTGACGAATCCATACCACTGTCACTGTCGCCGGCCCCGCTGCAAATTGCGCGATTGGCACACTCCGGATCGGCACAGTCAACCAACTTGTCTCCATCATTGTCCAATCCATCCAGACATGTGCCGGCAGTGGCGCCTTCTTTGCCGTTCCCCTTCCCGTCCGAACTTTCATTGGAACTACACCCCACCATTCCCCCCAGCAACACTGCAACAACAATAAACATTTTCTTAAAACCAATAATCAAGCAGAAACTCCTTTAATTCGAAATGACGTCAATTACATCAACAGAAACCCACCTGGACGTATTCGGGCGTTATCGAATTGTGAAAATTGCACCGACTCCGTGTTATGGTTCCCGATTCACATAGTCACCGATTTTAACAGGAAAAAAATGCCGCTGCATCTAAAAACAATTGGACGCGATCGATACGGAGAAACGAGCTGGCCATCATTTCTCTAAAAGTGACGCCACAAACTGAATCACGCGCGATTTGTCAAACGCTCCATGACCGCCATTTATCTCATCGTATGTCACATCATACCCGGCGGCCTTTGCTTTTTGGGACAGCATCAGATTCCCCCTGTATAATCCCAGCGAATCCCATTTGCCTATGCTGATATACACCGGTTGTCGCTTGTCTGCCTTCTTCATCGTATTAAAAATAAAGACGTTTTCCCAATCACTCTCACTACCGAAAAAACGCTTCTGCACCGACAGCACACTCTTGATGCCCTTCAATCTCGGGGTTACCCCCACCAAGCGCCCCAGCTGTTCCCGCAGGGTGAATGTCTCATTCTCTTTAATAAATTTTTCCAGTTCCACATCTTTGGCAAACACCGAAAAAGGATAATGTCCCGCAGAAATTATCACAGCCCCATGAAAGTACTGGGGATGATTAAAAAAGACATACGACAGACTGGTTCCCCCCATGGACGTACCGATCAATATTTTTTTTGAAGCGGAAAAGTGATGTGTCTGGTCCAGCTTCATCAAGACATCGTTTATGAATGCAGCGACCAATCCGCTGGACTGCGCACTGTTTTTGGGAATAAGCATTGCTTCGGGGCCTGCCGAAAATGAAACCACAACACTCGAAGGCGCCTTGTCCCTGATATACTCATGCAGAAAGAGCATGGCGCGTTCGTAGGACGACTCATCCCCACCCTGACCATGAAAATAGTAAAACACGGTTTCCGGCGGCGCATCGGTCGTTGTACGGTAATCATAAATATTCAGCCGAAATGGTCCTGTTTGCATTTTTGTTCTAATGGCGTCATACTCAATACCGCCTTTAACGCCATGTTTATCTGACATCTCCCCTCCTTTGGAGCATCCCTGAATTAGCACCAAAATAGTCGATGCGCCCACCAAACACAAAATCAACTTGAAAACCGCTTTAAAAAAAACCATCTTATCGCCTCTCACAATTTTAATCGCATTATGCCCAGAGACCATGCCCAGTATGCTCGGGCAAAAAGTTTCGACAATGATAGCAGGAAAAGACTTGTCCTATTCCATGTCAACGATAAATTTTTTTTCGGTAGTCATTTTTTGCGCAATCTCGGCATATCGTTCACCCGCCGACAACTGTATCTCACCATTTACCCGGCACCAATGCAACGCTGGGATTTGTACATGGCCACTGCCGGCACAAGGCGGTAAATAAACTGCTCCCCTGTATTCTTCTCTTCAAAATCTGGCAATTCGTTGCTTTTTTAATTGCGGGCAAACCCATAGAGGGCGCCTGTGTTTGCCTGAAATGGCATATGAAAGGGTGTATCAAAGTTGCGATTCAAAGAAACCGTTTCGATTTGTTTCGAACCGTGCGCCCAACCCGCCATCGACGCCCGTTGACGCGTTCAAAAAACGTAATGGAGATTTCCAGCTGCTCCATATGACTGATGCAATTTGCGACAATGTCAACCTGGATATAGCCGTTTGTTACCAATGCGCTGCTATAAAAAAATTCAACCATGCATTTGACTTAGAAGATACTGTCCACAATCGCTGCAATAGAAATCCTGACGTTTGCACTTTTCTGCATGGCCTGCACCACTGCAAACGTTTTCGGGAATGAGGCAGTTGAGTGTTTCACCGCACTCGGGACAAAACCGAACTGGTGAAAAGGCATGTTTGTGGCTCACATTGGTACATTTTTTTTTACGCATATTGATAATCCTGTTGCGTTTCTGCTTCCACACACCACGCTCAATATGTATTTACCGCGGCCCCCATGGTTAAAGGCGTGATATGTGGAAGCGCATCCATTTTCAAATTGCCAATCGCCCTAAACAGGCAACAAATGCAAAGTGGTCTGCCATTCATGTCCGCCACTGCCAGAACGTTACAGTCGGTGCGCTTTACGGGCAGAAACGGAACGTTTCTTTTTTTTGATGTCTTCAATCTGATTCAAAAGAATCGATTTTTACGTTTTTTCGTTTGTACCGTCGTGGTATTTCATCCGATCGCAGAAGGACGATGCAATCTGATTTGTTGTGGGTCCAGTAACCTCCCGCAAACGAATGAATGGCAGGCACAGTTTCAAATGAACAAAGTCCGTCCAGATACAAAATCGCGTCCTGTTCAACGGTCGCTCCACATTTTTTCGTCGCAGCGCCGCTCCGGTGTGCGTATTCATATTTTGCGTTCTACTTTCTCAAATAATGTGAAACGAGAAGAAATGCGAAAATGAGATGCTGAATCAACACGCTACATTCGTTGCATTGCCCAATTATAAAATTGGATTGACTGCTACAAAAAACATTAATTGTCTTCTTGCTATCTGTTTTTTTGCCATCAATACAAAAAAGATGCGCCAACAGGTTATGCAAAAACAGAACCATAATCATAAAAATCCCCAAAATGCTTTTTTTCAGGAATTTACCAGAAAAATACAAGGCCATCTGCAAATAAACAAATAGCAATGGCCCATCAAAATGATAGACCATTGCCATCAAAATGATAGACCATTGCCATCAAAATGATGTGATTGTCAAAACCGTGGTTAAGTTAATATAGTCCGATAGAATCCAGTGATTTTACTGTTTAGCCCCGAACAACCGTTTCACGACAAATTCACAGCACAGTAGGATGATTGCTTTTAACGACTTCCAGCAACTGAAGCGATACGTGTTTTCTGGATAAATGACTGGTCGCAACTTGAATTCAAATTCAAGTTAAAATTGAATGGGACAAACATGAACATACGAAATCCATCAAAAAAAAACATCGCTCAAAAAAAACATAAGGAGGGAAAGTCCAAAGATGGCTCATCTATCGTTGCACACAGTCTCGCCATGCAAACTTTGACCAATATGGCCAGACGAGTTGCCAATGTGGATGCCACCGTATTAATCACTGGAGAAAGCGGAGTGGGAAAGGAGCGAATCGCGACATTGCTGCATAGGGCTTCGTCACGAGTCAAGCGTCCTTTTGTGTCGGTGAATTGCGCGGCAATTTCCGAAACATTGCTGGAAAGTGAGCTGTTCGGTCATGCCCGTGGCGCGTTTACCGGAGCCGTGGCCACTCGCCCCGGATTGTTTGAAGCTGCCCATCGGGGCACCATCCTGCTCGATGAAATTGGTGAAATATCTCCAGGTATGCAGGTCAAACTTTTAAGGGTGCTGCAGGAGAGAGAGATACGAAGAATTGGCGAAAATGTTAGCCGCGCCATCGATGTACGCATCATCGCTGCTACCAATCGGGATCTTGCAGCTGCAGTTGCCGATGGTTTGTTTCGAGAGGATTTGTACTATCGGCTAAATGTAATTGAGTTGCACGTACCGCCGCTGAGACAGCGGCCAGAAGACATTCTGCCGTTGGCCCATGAGCTTCTGATGGCCGCTTCAAAAAAAAATAATCGCGATGTTTCCGGATTCCATGAGGATGCTGTCAGTCTCCTGCTTCAATATCATTGGCCAGGCAATGTTCGGGAACTTGAAAACACGATGGAACGAGCCGTTTTATTCTCTCAACACCGCTGCGTAATTGCCGCTGATTTGCCTGAAGCAATTCATCTATCTTCCACATCCGCCTCTTTCGCGTCAGCTCCTGCTGATGCCCCGGTGGAAAGTCTGTACGAAGTGGAACGGAAACACATTCTTACAGTCCTTAAAGCCAATAACGGCAATCAGTCCCGTACGGCCAAACAGCTGGGCATTGGCACCGCCACACTATATCGGAAATTGCGACAATACGATCATTCATCATCTAATGATTAGCGACAAGACAAAACACATCCGTGAGTTTTTCTTCAACATCAACAAATTCAATTTATATTCTCTTGAACAACAATTTTCACAACAGATATGGCGGGGGATTCAGCCTGCAGGCTGTGGCGGGTCAGTATCGGCCGCGTCCGGGTCCTCGACCACGTCCACCGTCGCCGCGATTGGGGCGAGCCTGAGCTTCATTCACTTTCAATGCACGTCCATCAATCTCTTTTTCATGAAGGGCTGCTATCGCTTTTTTGGCATCCCCATCCTGCATTTCCACAAACGCAAACCCGCGTGGACGTCCCGTCTCACGGTCAGTAATGACGTTTATCGAATCCACTTCGCCAAATTCTCCAAAAAGAGCGCTGAGTTGTGACTCATTCAAACTGAATGGCATATTGCCTACATACATTTTCATTCTATTCATCCTAAAATCCCGAGCCTCGAAAAAAAGCAACTGCCGCAAACGCTCGGCGATTTTATATGGCAGCTGCAGCCATTTCACGGAACACCCGAAAAACGAAAGCCTACTTTACTCGCATTGTGCAAATTAAGCACGATTAAAATGAAATACTGTCATTAAAGTTACGTTTTTTTGGCAAATCGCTGCGTTAGCAGGGATAATTACGTCTTCAAATGACAATTCCATTCAACAATCCAGGTTTGAGAGAGGGCTATTTTTCAGGCTCGCCTTTCCACCGGCCAAAGCCGCCCCAATTGTATATCCGGGAATATCCGGCCGGCGCCAATTTCTTTTTTGCTGCAGACTGGGCGCGTCCACCGGTTTCGCAATACAGAATAATTTTTTTGTCTTTGGGCAAATCTTCGCCAGAAGCCGCCACATCCCCGTTGGGAATGTTGATGGCTGTTGGGATATGCCCTTTTTTGTATTTTCGATTCGGACGCACATCCACAATGCGGTATTCCCCCTCGCCCACAGTGGCGCCGGAATCAATCAGCGCCTTCAACGATTCTGAATCGTCGATGCCTTTGGACTCGCCTGTTGGAAATGTGTCATAGCCAGTGCATGCCGCCATGACAAACACCACAAACGTTAACATACCCAAAGCTTTGAATTTTCTCATTCTTGTCCTCCCGTTTATCGATACATAACTATCTTGCGTTTTGTTGTGTTGCGTTTTCTCTGATTTTCTTCATCATTGGTTGTACCAATGTCAAACAGAGAAACAGCACCTGATGCGATACTACCTGGCAAACTGCGCTTATTCTCTACTGCCGAACAGACAGTGCGTCAATGTGTACGTCGTGCAACCCAACACTTCTCAATTTCCAGCGAACGATACGGACAAATCAAACAGACACAGTCCACATTTCCGGATGGCGCCTGACATTTGTTGAAACTTTCCAATGCCGGCGGTGTCCCCTGGGAAAACGCCGCTGCATCTGGAGTAATGTAAAAACAGAGGAGGACCTTGTGCTTCAACGGGAAACAATTATTCAATTGGGATTTCTGGTATTGGGCGTCGTCCTGACCGCCCTGAGTCAGGTTCGCTTTGGCGTGGGCATGCTGGGATGGATTGCACCCGTGCCATTCTTGCTATATCTGCTGCGAACCAAAGGCGTTTGGTCGAGGGTATTGCTCTGTATTGCTCTGTGTATCGCCTGGACACTGGCGACGGCGAAATTCATAACTGCACCGTTTCCACCCACGCTGATTGCATTGAATGGAATGACCTTTGGGGTGCTCAGCGCTATCGCATTTCTCAGCTGGCAAAGGTTGCAGCAAAACCTGCCTTTGTGGATGAGTCATCTGACATTCCCCGCCATCATGTTGTCCCTTGAATGGGTGCAATCCGAATTTACTCCCCTTGCCTCCAATGGCTCAGCGGCATACACCCAGCTTGAGAATCTGCCATTTCTGCAATGGGCGTCGCTGTTTGGCATCGCTGGTATCGGCTTTTTAATGTACTGGTTTGCCGCGGTGGTTGCCGGGTCGCTGCATCATCGTCGTTTCTACGTCCGGCAATCCGCGACAGTGACCGCACTCATTGTGGGCGCGCACATTTTTGGCAGTTTTCGCATTGGCGCACCGCTGGATAGCAACATGGTAAAAGTAGCTACAATAGGAACCGACTCCGCCTGGTTTGGTGAAGCGATTCCTTCGCAAAAGGAGCGAGCGCGCATTAACGACACGCTATTCAACCGCACTGAAGCCGCGGCAACAGCCGGTGCAAAGCTGATAGTCTGGAATGAAGTGTCCAACATCGTTTTTCCAACAGAAGAAAAAACCATGGTGGAGCGTGCCGGCGCTATCGCAAAACGCTTCAACACCCATGTGGTGATGTCTGCGCTCGTGGCGCTGGAAACCAACCCCCTCCGGGTGGAAAACAAGCTCATTCGGGTGTCACCCAACGGCAACGTGAAAGACACTTATCTCAAACAAAAACGGGTGCCCGGGGAACCTTCTGTGCCCGGGCAAACGCCCAGTCAAGTGAGCGATTCCGACATCGGCAGGCTTGGCGGGGCTATCTGCTATGATTTCGACTTTCCGCAAGTGGCCAGACAACTGGCCATCCAACACGCAGACATTGTCTATCTGCCATCGTCAGACACCGTGGGCGTCGATCCGTTTCACAGCCAAATAGCCGCTATCCGCGCCATAGAAGGCGGATACTCCATTGTTCGCTCCACCCGCATGGGACTTTCGGCGGCGATTGATTATCACGGCCGCATCCGGGGCTGGCAAAGCGCCAACGAAGAAAATGACCGTATCCTGCTGGCCACCATCCCCTCCGAATCCATCTGTACTCTCTACGCATTGACGGGCGATATTGTCAGCTATCTCGCCACCCTGTTTGTGCTGTTTTGCATTGGATACCGGTTCTATCGACGCCAACTACCGCCTCCCGATTCGTCGAAAAGAGTACCGGAGTAAACGAAGAAGACCGCGCCAACAAATCCAATCAGCCAATCCAGATGCCCAATACTCACCTTTAAAAAATGGAATATCCGTATAGTGCAAAAAAAAGTCACCTGATTTAAGATTTTGAACATACATCATCAATATCTTTAACGAACAAAGCATCCAGGGAGGAAATTTATGAAATGCGCATCACACCCAGCAGGGTGGTTATTTATGGCCTGTTGTCTACTGGCGACATTCGCAGCTGTGAGCTGCAACGATTCCCCTTCCGAATCAAATACCGACACCGAAACGCAAACCGATTCAGATGCAGATTCTGATTCGGATGGAGACTCCGATTCGGATGGGGACTCCGACACCGATGGAGACTCCGATTCGGATGGAGACTCCGACTCGGATGGAGACTCCGATTCGGATGGAGACTCCGACTCGGATGGAGACTCCGATTCGGATGGGGACTCCGACACCGATGGAGACTCCGATTCGGATGGGGACTCCGACTCGGATGGAGACTCCGATTCGGACGGGGACACGGATTCGGATACTGACTCCGACAGCGACAGTGACAACACACTATCGCCCGGGTGCGGAAAACCTATTACCATTCCCAACAGAAAAACCCAGCAAACGATGGAACATGAGGGCGACACGCGCTACTACCTTCTCCACGTGCCGGACAACGCCGATAATCAGACCCCGCTCATGCTCATTTTTGGTTTGCATGGCTACGACATGAACAACGTGGCCGTGCAGGATTTGTACAACTTTACGCAAAGATCCAACGGAAAAGCCATTACCGTGCTGCCCCAGGGCGAAGGTCCGCCCCCCGGAGATGTATCCCACTGGGGCGACCACGTTCTTGAATCCACCTGGATGGCTGGTGAAACCAACTACGGATATATTCAAAAACTGATTACCACCATCGGCGAAAATTACTGTATCGATACCAGCAAAATCTTCATTGCGGGGTTCAGTATGGGCGGTTTTTTCACCAACTCCATTGCCTGTGATCACAGCGACTGGTTCCTTGGATTTGCCCCCATTGCAGGTGGCGGTCCCCAGGCGTGCGGTGCTGATGCAAAGCCCGCCATTATGGTCCAGCATGGCACTACGGACGACATTGTGGAATTCAGCAGTGGTGAGGGCAGTCGGGACTTCTGGGTGAAGCAAAACGGCTGCAGTGATCAGACTACGCAGTCATTTTCCGGATGCAAGAGCTACACTGGTTGCCCCGACGATGCCCCCGTACACTGGTGCACCGGCAACTACAACCACTACATCGATTCCACCGCAGTGGGCAACATCTGGGAATTCTTTAACGGCCTCTAACAATATCCACATATCCTGTCCATTCTGAAGCAACGCAATCTGTCTCGATGTTTTGTGAGTACTGGAAATTTTCCCTTTCCCGAACTGTCAATACAGGATGCCATGTGCTCTCGACAGGCATTCGGCGTCTATTTTTGCGATCATCGCAGATGATGACTACTATCCTGTTGGTGTGTCAGTTTCTAACCGGATATATCTGTAATGGATTTCTATTTCGGAACAGGACGCGGGTATGATTCAAATCTTCAAGCAACCGTTTATTCACTTTTTACTGATCGGTACCGCGGTGTTTTTCATAAAATGGCTCTGGGCAGATCCCGAACCTCCCCTGGAGGCGACGGTGGATACAAAAATAGTTATCACTTCCAACGTGACAAAATCGCTGGAATCACAGTTTCCCGAAGATATTCGCAACGGCAAATCGAACGCACCCGAATATCAACAAAGACTCAGGGACGCTCTGGAGAACTACACGCAAGAAGAAATGTTATACCGGGAAGCGCTCAATCGGCGCCTCGACAAAAACGATCTGACAGTGCGCGCACATGTCGTCGGCAAACTGAAAACACTGGCAGTGGAACAGGCGAGCACCGAACCATTCCCACAATCTCAGATCGAAGAATATTACAGGCAACACCTTAAGGATTTTACATTTGAAGCCCAGGTGAATATTGCGCTACTGTTTTTTGACAAATCACGACGGCGCTCTGCAGCTAAAGCCGATTGTGAAGCCGTGTGGAAGCGGATTCAGAATGAAGCGGATGTATCCCCTGAATCGCTGGAGAATGTCGCTGATCGGCAGCACGGATATCGACTAATCATGACGGCTCTCAATCGAGAGCGTCTGATTTCGTTGTTTAACGAATCCATTGCGGATACCGTCCTCGCAGCCAAACTGCCCGGGTGGTTGCCCCCCCTGGAGAGTTCAAAGGGATGGCAACTCATTAAAGTAACCGAAATAAAAAAGGCGAAGGTTGAGCCACTTGACAATGTGCGCCCGCAAATCATTTACCAGTTCGAACAGATAAGAAACGCGCAGGCGGTGGATCATCTGCTGCAGCAGTTGAAAAAGAAATACGAGGTCATAAAAAAATGACCGTCATTTCGAATACGCCTGCATCTGTGCGACTGGTGGTCCGCATATTGCTATGGACAATACCGATCATTGGCGTCATCCGGGTTACACCCACTGGTGCGCATCAGGTTGAAGCCATACAGAATCGCCTGGACATACTGAATCGAGGCGCTGGACAGACCACAGTATCATGGACCAGCTCTCGAAACGATATTCGCCCATTGTTGCCGAATAACTGCGAACAGGAAGCATTACCCGAAGGCGCCTCGCGCCGGTGGCAATGTACCTTGCCGCTCAGCGGCCAGGAGATAGAAATTAAAAATCTTACCTGGAGCGATGCAGAGGTCATCGTGCGCGTCGACAACGGTGATGAACAGATACAGGTGGCATTGCTGTCGGGACAAAATAATAAACTGACCGTGGCGCATCCGCGTGACACATCTGGATGGCAGGTTGCCGGAACATATTTCGCACTCGGTGTCGAACACATTTTAAAGGGATTCGACCACTTGTTTTTCGTCCTTTGTCTGCTGCTGATAGTGTCTGGCGGTAAGCGTTTGGCACTGGCGATTACTGCATTCACTCTTGCACACAGCATTACGCTGGCACTTTCGGTATTGGGCGTGGTAAGCGTTCCTGTGGCACAGGTGGAGGCGGTAATCGCTCTTTCCGTGGTGTTGCTGGCAGTGGAATACGCCCGACAAATACAGGGAGAAACAGGATGGACGTCTCAAAAGCCGTGGCTCATCTCCTTTTTGGTGGGCCTGCTTCATGGATTGGGATTCGCCAGTGCACTGCGAGAGACCGGTTTACCTCAAGGCGAAATTCCAACAGCCCTGGTGATGTTCAACGTTGGTGTCGAAGCAGGGCAATTGCTGTTTGTGGTGGTCGTATTGGCAATAATGTGGTTTGGTTCATTGAAGCTGAGAAAAGAGCGACACTGGCCACGCTTCGCCACCGCGTATATCATTGGCAGCATCTCTGCCTATTGGTTCATCCAGCGTGCAATCGGGTAGTCCTGATTTATGCAGATATTTTTGCTCAAAGTCCACCCGCACACGAGCGGGAATTCCCATATTTTTGAATTTCATAGCGTCCAGGAACAGATTTGCGCTACATTGATGCCTATGAAAAACGACATTTCCGCACAGCCGCATCGACGATACAATCCATTGCTGGACGAATGGGTTCTGGTTTCGCCCCACCGCACACAGCGACCGTGGCAGGGACAAAGGGAAGCAACGGGACTTTCAACACGTCCGGCCCATGACCCGGATTGCTACCTATGTCCCGGAAATACGCGCGCCGGAGGGCATCGCAATCCCAGCTACGAAGGCACGTTTGTGTTTACCAACGATTTCGCCGCGTTGATGCCCAAAGGCGACGAGGCGCCCTCACCGGATCATCCGTTGCTTCAGATGGCCTGCGAAACCGGCACCTGCCGGGTCATCTGTTTTTCGCCGCGTCACGATTTAACGTTGCCACAAATGCCAAAGGACGCCATTCGTCAGGTAATCGATATTTGGGCTCAACAGGTTTTGGAACTGGGCCGTCACTGGCGCTGGGTCCAGATTTTTGAAAACAAGGGCGAGGTGATGGGGTGTTCCAATCCGCATCCCCACGGACAGATATGGGCAGGGAGCGCGCTGCCCAATATTCCGGCAAGGGAAAATACACATCAGCTGCACCACTGGCAATCCCATCGTTCTGTAATGCTGGTCGAATACGCCCAACTGGAAAGCATGCTGGAAACTCGGGTAGTGGTTCAAAATGAACACTGGCTGACGGTGGTGCCATGGTGGGCCATGTGGCCGTTTGAAACGCTGCTACTTCCCCGACGCCATGTGCTCCGATTACCGGACTTGACAAATGACGAGCGCAACAGTCTGGCGGATATTCTGTCGCGTCTGCTCACACGCTACGACAATCTGTTTGAAGTGTCGTTTCCCTATTCCATGGGATGGCACGGTGCGCCCACCGGCGACTTTGACGCGGCGGATCACTGGCAATTGCACGCCCATTTTTATCCGCCCCTCTTGCGTTCGGCCACCGTTAAAAAGTTTATGGTGGGTTACGAAATGCTGGCTGAAGCACAGCGGGATGTCACCCCCGAACAGGCTGCGGCGCAGTTGCGGGCAGTATCCGAAACTCATTATTCAACGAAAGGTGAATGACCCATGGCGCTGGAACTGCAGACAAAAGTGACCAAAGCGTTTATCGACCGGTTTGATCACGCGCCCACCTGGGTGGTACGTGCTCCTGGCAGGGTAAACCTGATAGGGGAACACACCGATTACAACGACGGATACGTGATGCCACTGGCCATCGACCGACAGATTCTCATTGCGCTGTGTAAACGGACCGACCAGAAGGTGTTGGTTCATTCCCTCGATTACGATGAAACATTGGAAATTTTGCCGTCGTCATTGATTTCACGCGGGAATACCGGCTGGGGTGAATATGTAAGCGCCATTGCATTTGTAATGACACGGGCGGGTTATGGGTTGCAGGGATGGGATGGCGTTGTGGCCGGGGATATTCCCAAAGGCGCCGGTTTGTCGTCATCCGCGGCACTGGAACTGGCTGTAGCAAACGCATTCACGCTCGCCAGCGACATTCCATGGGAACCGCTGAAGATGGCGCAATTGAGCCAGCAGGCCGAAAATGAATGGGTGGGAATGCAGTGTGGCATCATGGATCAGATGATTTCCGCCTGCGGTATTGCCGGTCATGCACTGATGATTGATTGTCGCTCCCTGGAGCACACGCCGGTGGCCCTTCCCCACGGCACCGCAGTGGTGGTCATGGACACCGGTACCCGAAGAGGCCTTTTGGACTCCGCCTACAATGAACGGCGACGCCAATGTCAGGAGGCTGCCCAAATGTTCGGCAAAACGGTATTGCGGGATGTGGACCGCAACACATTCGAAAAAGGCGCTTTTAAGCTGACGGATTTACAACGTCGTCGCGCAAGGCATGTCATCGCCGAGAACAATCGAGTGCTGTTGGCCATGCAAGCCATGCAGTCGCAGGATGCACACGCGCTCGGGCGTCTCATGGTGGCCAGTCACACCAGCTTGCGTGATGATTTTGAGGTCTCCAGCCGGGAGTTGAATATCATGGTCGAGTGCGCACTCAAAGCGCCAGGATGTTTGGGCGCCCGCATGACCGGTGCGGGATTTGGGGGCTGTGCGGTGGCACTTATAACGGCAGAGGCGAGAACACCATTTACGGATATAGTTACCCAAAAATATGTCGACGCAACCGGGATTCAACCATCCATGTATGTTTGCCAGGCGAAAGGTGGAGTGGACATTCTCCCTGACGGTTCGTTTTCACAGTGATCCCCTTTGCAACAAAGCCGCTGACAAATTCGTTATTCAACAATTAAGACGGTGAAAAGTAATCCCAGACGGCCTGAGGTTGTGTCGATGAACGAGCGTGCCGGTTGAATTTACCTGGACTATCTGTATTCCAGTGCGCCCATATCAACGGTTGTGCCAACGATGCGTGACAAGCCGTCGTAATCGTAAGGCAGGACATCGGTGAGCGCGCCATTGCCATTTAGATCAAACACATCCAATGGCAACGCTGTATTATCTCCTTTATTGAGACATGGGGAGGTTGCCGACAGGGAAAAGCCGGCGCCAATCTCCGGGTCCACTGCAATATTGCCATTCAAATTGTTGCCGCCAGTAACGCAGGAGTGAGAGATGGAAACGCTGGCGCCGGAAACCTCATCGCCTGTTCCGGTGCCATCCTCTGTCACTGTTTCCCACAAAATGGAATTGACCACCGAAACAATCCCCCCCGAAGCCACCGATATATTCGCAGGCAACGCCGGGGAATCCACCTTTGCCCCCACTCGATTGTGAAAAAATGTACTATTCGCAATATCAACAGATGTCTCGTCACCCATCGCAAATATGGACGCGCCCGTTCCGGCATAATCATCACCGGAATAGACCTGGTTCAGATTAAAAATACAATTGACGATATTTATTGAAACATCTGTGAGCGCCAACGCACCACCGCTCATGCCTGTGCCTGGCTCAAAAGAATTGGTCGTGGGTTTGACACCGGTTTTGTTCCCATGAAAAATCACATTCCACAACTCAACAACCTGGCTACCCGTTCCAACGATATTGGCTGCGCCGCCAGCGCCGGTGCATTTATCGTCTTCGCCTGTATGATTGGCGCCAAACTCTCCCCCAATAACCGACAATGCATTTGTATTCACGCTCCATACAGCACCGCCGTCACCACCCGCCGACTGATTTCTGTTGTCTGTAAAATTCGCAACAAATTCAACGTTGTACAACGACAACTCCGCCAAACTGTTTGCATACACCGCACCGCCACCACCACCAGTGCCCAGCCCACAGGTCACCGTTGTGGAATCGCCGGACACATCGCTCGTTCCCGATGAATTGTCGTAAAATCTCGAATTCTGAATCCCTATTGAAGACTCTGAACCGTCGGCCGCAATTCCACCACCATGCCCACCCACACCGGCTCCGGGACAGGTATGGCTGCGCAACGGGCTGGCGCCGGCCCCTCCCCGACCGGCACGGTTGCTGGCCACATAGCAGTCATCCATTTTCAGGGAAGAAATTCCCAGACTGTAGATGCCACCACCACGGCCGCCATTGCCTCCCACTCCCGAAACGATGGTGTTCGAATTTCCATCGCCCCCATCTCCGGTAATATTTTTCAGTAGTTCGCATGTGGTCAGCGTCACATCCGAACTGATCATGTAAATTGCGCCCCCATCTCCTCCATTGCCCCCATTGGGCACAGGCCCCCCACTGGCGGCATCGGGATCCTCAATCCCCTGCCCACCGTCACCGCCATTGCCCGTGGAATTCTCGCTGAAAACAGTGTGACGAATGTCGACCTGACTATCATATGCATAAATGGCCCCACCGCCTCCAGCGTTCTCCCCTGCCCTGCCGTTTGAATCCGTTGCCGACCCATCTGCCCCGGCGGCCCCTGGTCCGGTATGATTGTTTTCAAATACACAGTTACCAATCCCAACCAATGCCGATTCCATGATCATTCCCGCCCCGTAGGCGTCCAGTCCATCTCCATCGGCGTATCCATCTGAAATAATAAACCCGTCGATGATACTATTGTCACCCGCACGTACCACATGAACCGAGTTATCCGTCTGCAGACCCGATCCGATTTCACCGCTCAATATTGATGACGGTGTGGTGTATGATTCCACGGGCGACTGAAGCGGACGATCATCCAGAGACGCTTCGCCTCCGGCAAAACTGCCATACAGGCGCACCCCCTGGGCCACAACAAAACTGGCATTTCGGTCGTTGTCATCGGGATAGTATGTGCCATCGGCAACGTATACATCGCATCGTCCATATGATTCGGCCATGCCTTTTGCTTTTTGCAATGCCAAACTTAAAGATCTGTATGCCGTGGTCCAGCTCTTGCCATCCGGCACAGGCACCGTTACAGACCCGTCCACGTAAACCACCAGTTGCTCACACGACGTGTCCGTTACCTTGACAAATCCAGGCAGACACGCTTCACAATCCGCCTCCTCATCAAAGTCTCCGGTGCAGCTGTTGCAATTGCTCTCAACATCCCAATTACCGACACACTGATCACAGTTTTCGCCTCCCCAGTGTGGCATACACTCACATATTGCTGTCGTCGTTGACACATCCGTACAACTCATATTCTCGTCACATGCCGTTGCCATTTCCTGCTGAACGTTGCACGAATCGAACCAGTAAACATTACCGGAGACACACTGCGTGTACGCATGAGAAGAACAAGCCGGCGTTGTGTCTTCCGTGTCTTCCGTGTCTTCCGTGTCTTCCGTGTCTTCCGTGTCTTCCGTGTCTTCCGTGTCTTCAGAATCTTCGGTTCCGGAATCCGCATCAGACCCGCTGGCGCTGTCTGACGATGAATCCGAAACGCCACTGGCGCTATCCGATGTGTCAGCACCAATCGCTGTCATCGAGTCCGACCCGTCTGGATTCACCGAATCCACTCCCGAGTCCGACCCATTTTTTAACTTCAAGTCATCAGAAGATACATTCGTATCCTCCGAATCGCGAACGGACGTCACACTAAAGTCATCGGTCAACAAACCGCATCCCGTAAAAGTAAAAAATATTAAACTCCATAAAACGGTAAGTCTTGATTTCACATGCATGATCATCACCTATATCTTTAAATATTCGTGCGGATTGACATCCAAACGCTTTAAAACTGAGCCGACAGCACCACACCACCGGAACCAATGCCCACCACCGGCATAACTGTCGCTGACGATTGCGTTGATTCCCTATGCCGTCGAAGATATACCCATACTCCCACGCCCACAGCCGCTGCAGCGGCCCCGGCGGTCAACAACACAGTGGACACCACTTCGCGCCGCTCCAATTTATCGACATCATGTCTATATTTTTCGTCACACGCGGTTCCGTCGCAATTCTTTTTCAAGTCAGAATTCAGCTTCAACGCCAGGCCGCCAACAATTGAGCCCGAAATCAACATTCCGGCTCCAGCGCCCAAAGCGGACCAACCCAGAATTTTCAACTTTTTTTGTCGATTCACAGGAGACGCAGCATCATTTCTCGAGACAGCGTTCAAGCGCACGTCGGCTTCCTGAGCGTTCCCATCATCGGATTCGGTGGTCTCGCCAACATTACCCGCGTCCTGAACATCCCCAACAACAGGATTTGTCCCTGTTGTACCGTTGTTTCTGTACGCCACAGCAACTTCCTCGCCCCGGCTGATTTTTAACGTTTTATCTATCAAAACCGCGCCGTCCAACGTAACCAAAACACGGTGCGACAGCCCCGCGCTGATTTTTACGTTTCCAGGGACAGGAGCGACCGCGCGCACGATGTGATCGATTTCCACAACGCTTCGCTCGGGAACATTGAACTTCAACTGGCCCACCATGCGGTACAGGCGATCCAGTTCCTCCATGACCCAGTCCCGGCGTTCATTTGGCACTTCATCTCCACCTTTGGCCAAATACTCCTCAAAAGCCTCATACGCGATACCGTATCGTTTTGTCGCCGCAGCGCACTGACCAATATTGAATAGCAGTTTCCAATTTGGTTTAAGGCGATTCGCTTCCATGAACTGCTGCAACGCCAGCTCAAAATTCTCAACGTTGAAATTCTCAGTGCCCTGCTGGAAAAGCACCTTGTGCCGCGGTTCGCCCTCATTATTTCCGCCGGCTCCAGCGTTGACTGCCATGACGGGAACTGCTGTCAACAGCATGCACGCTACAAAAATGCGCAATGAATTACCCCGCTTATTTTCGTTTGGATTGAACTCTTTTCTGGGCAGCATTTAACCTCACCTAGTAAAACCGATTTGTATCCTGCCAATGAAACCCCGCTTGTCACGAGGGCATTGCTGTCGGATGAAATACATCGCATTATCATATTGCAACCGCAATATCATATTCTTTTTGCGCGAAATATCACAGATTAAAGTGTGGGTTTCAATTAATACGGCGAACTGTACTTTCTCGGAACGCGGATGTTTTTGAAATGACAGGAAAATCAATACCGTGAACTAAATGAAAGACAACGCCTCCACGGCGCCGATATCCGTGTAATTGATAACGCCTGCGCCCGTATTGGGGATTTCGGATATATCGATTCGGGGATTGCCAACCAGATCGGATTGAGGCGCAACGTCGCCATTACCCGCATCAATGCAGGGAGAATTTTCATCCAACACATACAATAAGGTTTTCATAGCCAGCGTATCGGCCAGAGACACCGGCTCCAACAGCGGATCCGCACTCGTGTTTGAATCCACGCCGATCCAATTCTTTATGACACTGCTGAAAATCTCTGCTTCTTCCACCAGTGGAAACGCGGTTTCCGTATCGGTCCAGACAATGCTGTTGGTTATCCGACCATCAGCAAGTGAAAGAGTTGCGCTCAGATAGGTATCCATATTGTTGTAAAACGTACAATTGACAATCGTCTGCGTCATGGTAACGCCCTCAAACCCTTTTGCCTCGATGCTGCTGCCGCCCTTCGCCAGATTGCCAACAAAGAAAGAACTGACGACGTCCAAAGACTGGTTGGCAGGTGAATACGGTTGACCCGGCCGCACATTCCAACTATCGATTTTTACTGCTCCGCCATACGCGTCAGCACGATTGCTGGACAATATGGAATTATGAATCACCAAACCGGCAGCGTCCCTTTTAAGAATAGCGCCCCCATCCATCCAAGCCGAATTGTCGTGAAAAATGCAATGGTCAATGGTCGTCGTCCCCCCGGTCAGGGCCACCGCACCACCCAGTTTTGCATGATTGTCCTCAAATACAGAGTATGAGATCTCCGCGTTTCCCCCTTCCACATACACGGCACCGCCCATGAGGGAACTCCTGCCGCCATTGGAAACAAAGTAACAGTTTGAAATCGCAACTCCCGCGCCATGAGCCCAGATGGCGGCGCCCCCCGCAGGCATTGCCCCTTCGTTTACTATCACGTGGTTGCCAGCGAAAAGGAATCCATCAATCCGGGCATTCCCTTCGACTTCAATCGATCGCTGATTATCAATTCTATCCAGTCTCGAAAGCGATGCAAATGCGGCCTCTCGACTCATCCCTATGGCAGGACGCTCCTTAACAAACCAGCGTTCGTCCGGAGATGCTTCCGTTCCGGCAAATCCACCAAAAAGGTTCACTTTGTTTCGAAGCCGAATGGTCGGTAAATTGCCCCTGTTGTCGGCCGTTGAGACGTAATCCTGAGGTGGAAGAGGTGGAGTTGTCGGCACGCCGCCGACCTCTATTGCCGAGTCAGAATATGGGAGGCGCCCCGCAACCCACACGTCACACTGAGTAATGGACTCGCAGGCGGCCATGGTGCAGTGGGCCTTGTTGATTGCCGGTTGAATATGACGCAGTGCCGTTTTCCAGCTGCGACCATTGGCCCTGTCGGTGCCGGTGTCATTTACATAATATCGGCACACCTGAGGGCAGGATGGCTCTGACTCACAGGTCATCGCATCAGTTGAACCACTGTAATTGGGATCGGTATTTATAATATCTTCTCCATCCACGCAGCCGGCGCCGGTAAAGACGACTGCCATGGACAATATCATGACCACGAGTGCTTTGCAGATTGTTATCCTTATCATTTTCCACCTTCTATTTCTTTAAGGAACAATGTATCCAGGTTTTCCTTTGTTGGTTACTTGTTCGATTTAGCAGTTACAGGCGCGCCAGGTTCGTTCACCTGGAAGTGCGCAGTTTTGGCCCCAATTAGCTCATTAAAAAAAATAAAAAAAATTTGAGCTCATTTGCCCCGCAAAATGGCACCAATGAATGAATATGCAGCATGCAACGCAACATACGCCATGTGAGAATGGTGACAGGGAAATAGTCCGTCGAATTCGCATGGGAGACGAATTCGCTGTTTCAGAAATGTACCGCAAGTATGCGCGATACGTGGCGGCAATCGCATATCGTCTGATGGGAAACGACACGGATTTAGACGACATTGTCCAGGACACTTTTGTGTCCGCAGTGCAAAGCATCGGCGGTATCAAGGATTCCACAGTATTGAAAACCTGGATTGGCACAATTGCATTTCGAAACACCAGTCGTTACGTAATGATGCGTCAAAAACAAAAACGCCTCGCCGAAGAAAAGATGCATACATGGGCCGATTTCACAGCACCCGGCCATTCAGTCAGCATTGAGGTTGAGGAACTGATGTCCCGGATTCCATATAAATACAGGGCTCCATGGATTCTCTCAAGGGTAATGGATATGAATCTGGCTGAAACCAGTGAAGTATGCAATTGTTCAGTGGCCACCACCAAACGACGCATTGGCAAGGCCGACACGCTGATTCGGAGGATGCGCGATGATTTCTGAAAATCGACAACAACAGCTGTCCGAGATACTTCGTAGCGATCCGGTCCCCTGGGATGACCTTCGGGAACGTCGTGTTCTGGGTGAAATTCAGCAGCAACTTATCCAGTGCAATGTTCGCCCAACGTCCCGTTTTGACACGCGTTTATTGCCTTTCCCGGCACTGGCCGCAGTGGCTGCGTTTCTGTTGCTGGGGCTTGGTGCGCTTTTGGGCGCCTATTTTTTCTCAGCAAAGCCCTCTCATCCCGTACCGGCCAATCAAACCACGCACAGTACCTCTCAAAACGCCACGCCAGACACCTCCGTCGTTGAGATAGAAGATATAGGAGAAGCGACCTTGTCAAAGGGAGCTAAAATCGCATTTGAAAAGAAATTTAAAAACGAAATTCGTTTCAGACAGAGCGCCGGTCGGATTCATTACAGCATTGTGCCCCAGCACAACAGAACGCTTGTTGTTCATGTTCAACAAATTGAAGTAAGGGTGGTGGGTACCGCGTTTGACATTGAAATCACGCGGGATTCCGTGTCGGTCGATGTTGTTCATGGCACTGTACTTGTAACAGCCGAAAATAAACGCCTGCGTCTGAATGCCGGTGAACGATTTGACTCCAAATCATTTTCAAAAAACATGCACACCCCAAACAGCGATAATCATCGAATGGAGAAAATGCTGTCCCAACAGGTGGTCGACGATGCAGCGACAGCTCCCAGCAAGGGAGGACCTAAAAAGCCCGCTTCGGTGAGCCACGAATTTAATCAGGATGCGTCTAAAAATATCAAAAACGCATATCCGCAGACAACCACCGCTGATATATCCCCCCCCACAACACCCGACGAATCTGATGTGACCCGCATTTTAAAAGAAGTGGATAAAGCGCGCCGAATTGGCAATTTGAACGACGCGGGGGCGTTGCTGCGACAGTTGATTCGAACACACCCGAGACATGCCGATATTCCAATCTGGTACTTTACTCTGGGAAATGTAACCTTTGCTTCCGGGCAATATCGGGCGGCAACCCAGGCATATCATACGTACCTGCAAAAAGCGCCAGGAGGCGTTCTGGCCGAAGATGCCATCGCTGCCATCGCAGATGCCTTTTCACATCAGGGCGATGGAAACGCCGCGTCGAAAGCAGCGAAGGATTATTTGGAAAAATATCCTGTTGGAGTTCACGCCGCGAGAATGAAAGCAATTTCCAAATGAACCGATACGGCTGTAATTTTTTTTTTCTCAGTTTGGTGTGGACCGTGCTGCTATCCACTGCTTTTTCAATTCCTGCTCACGCGTTCGTGCACTCCGATAGCTGCACGCAGCTGAATACGGAGCTTATCCGCCAGCTAGCCACTATCGAATTGCAGGCGCCAGAGGAACCGCCGCTGCAAATGGAAGGGATGCGCGTGGAGCTGATGTGCGATGCGGATACAGATGATGTGCGCATATCAGTGTGGGATCCCGTTACTCAAAAACAAATGCAGCGAACTGTTAAAATTGCTGCGGCTCAGGCAACTGAACGAGCCATCGCCCTGGTCATCTCCCAACTGTACAAAGCGTCGTGGTCGGAGTTACTGATTTCATCAGAGGAAACCGCCCCGGTTTCTGCGGCGTCTCCCACAGACGTGGTCACCGCAACGACGGTCGCCCGGCGGACGTTCCTGGACAAACCGAATACGTGGAATGTTTCCATTGGTGCGGGGATGCGTCGGCGATTCGCGGGTATTGAAAAAAATGGACTTCATACTCAACTGGGACTTGGACGCATCCTGAAAGAACGCTGGATTCCAGGCATCTATGTTCAATTCGACATGGGGGAGCCCGAAGTCCAATTGGGCGCGGTACAATTTTTCAACTGGGCTGTTGGGGCTGAATGTGCCATTCAGTTTCGTCCTTTATCACGACTGGCCATCAATGCAGGTATCGCCGCAGCTGCCACGTGGTCTATTCTGGCTGGGCGAGTGGACAGAGATGGGTTGGTCAACTCCACCACGTCCGGGATTTCTGGCGAAGGCATTCTTTTTGCTGGTCCCGCACTTCGATTAGGGGATCTGTTTTTCCGTTTGCAGATCGACGCCGGATACGCCATTAAAAACCCCATTGCCCATGTCGGCAACGGCGAAACGTTTACGCTGGGCGGCTTTTTTTTGGGAATTTCTCTCCGGATCTTCTACGGATTTTCCAAAGACTAGAGTTCATCTCCAAACCTGACCATTCCCCTTTTCGACATTTAGTTATTGAATATCGGAATTTGGTAATTTCACTCAGTTGCATCAGACGACTGATACGTTTGAACCCTGCCGCGCTCTCAGATGCTCACCGGGTATGTAAAAAATTTCTATTATTGAGCTTTTCGCCAATTTAAGGTACTTAATGTAAACGGGAGCTAAAACGTTTTACCTGTGTTATAGATATATTTTTTAGTTCTTCAAGAGGTGATCAAATGAAACAAATAATACTGATTTTTATTTTATTTTTAGCAACTTCGCTACTTTGGGGGTGTTCTTCCGGCAGCAATGGCGACGACGACAAGTCGGATAGCGATAACAAAGACGTTGAATCGGGCGATGACGACGATGATGATGATGATGGGGGCGCTCCGGCGATTCAAGTCGCCGACGGCGGCTATGTGACTTTTGGCCCATGGCAAGGTTATGCCTGGATTAGCACGCCTGTCACAGGCACTATCTCGCCATCAGACTTTGAAGATGCGGAAGCCGGAGACAGATTATGCGCAAGCGGAACCACAGAAGAGGACTATATGTCCAACCCCTGGCTGGCCCTGAATGTGAATCAGGAAGAGGGAGACCGGGATAAGACGGATTCTGTTGTCCCCAAAACCAACGGCCTGTACGTCAACGTGGACAACGTTGGCGATACCCCGTTGCGGGTTCAATTGACCACGGATGATGGCACACAGTATTGCGCCCAGCTGGGTGTTTTTGGCGGCACAACCATCGCGTTTGACTCTTTTAACACCCAATGCTGGAGCGGAGAAGGTGAGTACTACGCCAACGAACCGCTGGAATCGATTGCCATTTTGGTTCCCGGAGATGAAGCTCAAAAATTTGATTTCGAATTCTGCCTGGATGAACTGGCGCCCAAAAATATCAGCTCGGATTGTGTGGACGAACCGATTCCGGGAGATGAGTACACATGCGCGCAGCAGGCGGGCTGGGGTAAATGTGACGAATCATGGATGGAGGGATATTGTCTGCTGAGCTGCGGCAAGTGCGATGAGGGCGGCGCCGTTGATACGGACGCTGTCGAAATCGACGAAGCGTTCACAGAAGATGTGGATACACATCCCGACAATCATCCGGGATTCCGGGTGGAAGGACGCCACCTTTATGATCGATGCGGCGAGCAGGTTATCCTGCGGGGTGTCAACAAAATGATCGTATGGACCGATAAGGACGGCGACTCCCTTCCGGAAATCGAAAAAACCGGCGCCAACGTGGTGCGCATCGTGTGGACAACCGACGGTTCACCGGATGACCTGGATGCGGTTATCGGTCGCACGCTGGAAAACCAGATGATACCAATGATTGAACTCCATGACGCCACCGGCAGCTGGAACAAAGGCGACCAGAAGGACATGCTGGGCCTCAGGGACCTTGTGGACTGGTGGGTGAAATCAGATGTGGTTGACGTGATTCAAAAATACGAGACCGATTTGCTGATAAACATTGGCAACGAAGTGGGCACAGCGGTCAAAGATCAGGATTTCCTCAAAGGGTATATCTCTGCGGTCACCCGCATGCGCGACGCGGGCATCAAAACGCCGCTCATTATCGACGCCACCAATTGGGGACAGAACATCAACATTCTGCAAAAACTGGGGCCAACGGTATTCAACCACGATCCGTACAACAACGTTTTGTTTTCCATTCACATGTGGTGGCCCAGTGAATATCACGACAGTTCCGAATGGGAAACAGTGGAAGACCGCGTCATTGGCGAAATCAAGGAATCCGTTGAGATGAATCTGCCGCTGATTGTGGGTGAATTCGCTCATGTGGGCGCCAGTTGCGTGGAAGCCATTCCGTACCTGACCATCATTGAGGAATGTCAAGCCAACGATATTGGATGGCTGGCGTGGAGCTGGGGGCCTGGCAACGCGGACTGCGACGAAATGGACATCACCAGCGACAACACCTTCGATGGCATCCAGGAAGGCTGGGGCGAAGAAGTGCTGATTAGCGATACCAACAGCGTTTCCAACACGTCAGTGCGCCCCTACTCCATCGTCAACGGCGAGTGTGAATCCAAATAACGTCACGCCTGCTTTCCAAACCTATCTCCAATCCAATTGACCGACCAGCAACTGTAAACACGGCTTCAGCGATGCGTCGTCGCAAACAGTTTCTTTTCGAGTTCGGCGAAGATAAGAATCGTGCCGCCCGCGCCGAAGCTCACGGCGAGTTCCATGCCCGAGATGGCAGTGGTTCCAAGGAATTTCTGCATGGGAGGCAGATAAATACCACAGACCTGAAGGATGATGACCAGTGCCACAATGGCGGCCATTGACGGATTGGAAAGAAAACCAATGGCAAAAATCGATTCAGACGTGCTCCGTGTACCAATGGCCTGGAATATCTGAGCAAACGCCAGGGTGGAAAAGAGCACTGTCTGCCATCCGGCCCCACCCTGGTGCCAGAACCACATGCCTGTGACCATGGAAACCACACCAATGACAATGCCCATGCGCACAATCTGACCAATTGCCCCGCCGCTGAACACACCCGCTGCTTTGGGAATGGGCCCTCGCTTCATCACACCGGACTCCCCAGGCTCCACACCCAGTCCCACCCCCAGCAGGCCATCGGTGAGCAAATTGAGCCAGAGCAGCTGCAAAGGCGCCAGCGCCACCGAGAATGCGGTGCCGGCGCTGGTGGTAAACGCCGTTAAAAACATCGACAGGAACGGCGCAATGCTCACCGCCAGAATTTTTCCCAGATTGCCTGCAATGGAAAATTTGATGAACTTGCGAATGTTGTCGTATATGACGCGCCCTTCTTCCACCGCCGCCACAATGGTGGTGAAATTATCGTCCTGCAGCACCATATCCGAGGCCTCTTTGGAGACATCAGTGCCTGTAATCCCCATGGCCACGCCAATATCTGCTTTTTTTAACGCCGGTGCGTCGTTGACTCCGTCCCCGGTCATCGAGACGACGGCGCCATTTGCCTGCAGGGCGGTAACAATTCGAATCTTGTGTTCCGGAGACACTCGGGCAAACACCCGCACATGCTGCAGCCGCTCCCCAAGGGTGGCGTCATCGAGTTCTTCGAGTTCACGGCCAGTCACCGCCTCTTCTCCCGCGTCCAGAGTTAACTCTCTGGAAATGGCGCGGGCGGTGGCAGGATGATCGCCGGTAATCATAAATGCCTGAATGCCGGCGTTACGGCATACCGCAATGGCATCACGCACTTCACTGCGGGGCGGATCAATCAAGGCAAACAACCCAATCAGCTGCAGCTCTGCCTCCATTTCATGGACCGTATCCAACTCGCTGCGCCAATTGTCGGGCAGTGGCCTCAACGCTGCGGCCAGCACCCGCTTGCCCTGATTGGCCAGGGTGTCGTTCACCTGCAGCGTTTTTGACTTCCATGTATCATCCAGTACCTTTGCACCATCGTTCAACAGCACATGTGTCGCGGCCTCCAGCAGCCCATCGGGCGATCCTTTTACAAACGCCACCTCACGACATCCGTCAAGATAACGGGCAAGTTCCAAAAATCGCTGTCGCGCGGCATCTGTCACGGTATGAATGGTGGTCATTCGTTTGCGATCACTGTCAAACGCAAATTCCCCCACCCTTGGAAACCAATCCATCAATGCGTCATGGGTCAGCCCAAATTTATCGGCCGCCACCACCAGCGCCCCTTCGGTGGGATCGCCAATCATCTGATATTCGCCGCGTTCGTCTTTGGCGATGCGGGAGTCATTGCACAGAGCGCCGCAAACGAGCAGCGGGTCAATTTTGTCGGCAGCCTCAAGGTCCACCAGTTCATCTGCTGCGGCAGGCACATACGTCGCCACCACCGTCATGCGGTTTTCGGTCAGCGTACCGGTTTTGTCGGAACAGATATGGGTCACACTGCCCAGCGTTTCCACCGCGGGCAACCGTCGAATAAGGGCATGGCGCTTAAACATGCGGCGCGCACCAATGGCCAGAGTAATGGTCACCACAGCGGGCAATCCCTCGGGAATCACTGCCACCGCAATACTGATTGCCAAAAGAAACATGTCCGCGATGCTCTCCCCCCGTAAAATTCCCGTACCGGCGATGATGACCGCCACCACGCCCCCAATGGCTGCCAGCAGTTTTCCCGCCTTGTCCAACCGAGTCTGTAACGGCGTTTTGGTCTGCGCCACCGAGGTGAGCATGGCGGCGATTTTCCCCAGCTCCGTATTCATCCCTGTGCCCGTGACCACCAGTGCGCCGCGGCCGCTGGAAACGATGGTTCCCATGAACACCATATTCTTCCTGTCACCGGGACCGGCCGTTTCGTCATCAATCACGTCAAGGTGCTTTTGCACACTCTCTGATTCACCGGTCAATATGGATTCCTGTACCTGTAAAGAGGCACACTCCACCAGGCGACCGTCTGCGGGAGCGATATTGCCGTTCTCAATTACGACAATATCCCCGGGAACCAGATCAGCGGCCTCGATTTCCATCACCGCGCCATCCCGGCGTACCCTCACTTTGGGTTTGGCCATTTTCTTCAAGGCCGCCATCGCCTTTTCCGCGCGATAGTCCTGAAAGAAACCCAGCAGGCCAAACATGATGACAATAATAAAAATGGACGCCGCCTCCAGCTGCTTTCCAATGAAAAGCGATACAATGGCGGCAATCAGCAAAATGACCACCATGGTGGCCGAAAACTGCTCCAACAGCATGGCCGCCACGGATCGCCGACCACTCTCCATAAGCTCATTTGGGCCAACCGTATGGAACCGCGAGGCGGCCTCTGCACCCGAAAGCCCATTCGCAATGTCTGTCTTCTGCTCCAATACCACCGTATCGACGGATTGAGTCCACGGTTTCATAATGCGCCACACTCCCTGTAAATTGTTGCGTTGCGCGATTTTTGACTGAACTGAACAATTAATCAATGTGAAAAAAAACAATACACTTTGAATTCACGCAACGAAACCCAGCATTACCCATACCAATCTGCTGGAAGCCACACATAGGTCGCACAGCGAACGTTTCAACCAATAAAAATAATTTTTTTCATTCGATGAAACTTCTGTCAGGCTGATGCGTCACGTTCTCCCATGCGCGTTTTTTCACACATTATTCTGTCTCTAAGTTGTCTTTTGACTCCATTTGCGTCTACTGCCGACACAACAGTCGTTGCCGTTTCTGCTGCCACCAGCAGTGACTATTCGGTGGAAACGTTCAATGAATCCAATGCGCAAAGAACAATGCGGCCTATCCTCAAGATTGCCCACCGACTCGATGACGGCCCCTGGCGGGTTAAAAACGCCGCATATCCTGTAAACGGACAAGCCATCCGCCTTGGCGTGCACAACCCCAAAGTCACCGAAATCCGCTGGTACCTGGTGTTTGCCGATATTACGCGCATCTATAAAAACGCCAATCCTCCAGGGGAGCCCAATGCCTACCAGTGGACCGGACTCGATCCCATTGCGTACCATCGCATTGAAATTGATGATGTGCGTGGAAAACGAGAAATCAATCCCATGGCGCACCTCCAGGCACTCACCGCACACATCGCCAGATGGGCGTCAGAAAACGGAGCGCCGTCCTGGGCAGCGGATTTTTACCACAGCCAGACAGGGACGTTCTGGTTTCAGGTGGAAGGGAAAATCAACGGCAAACCGGTGCGTTCCCTGGGATTGGATGACATCACGGAACGAGGCATCTCCGTTGGCGCCTTTCGCATGTCCGTGCGTCAATCCGACGATTTTGCCGGATGGATTACATCATTTTACAATGTGCCCGGGGTGTTCGGTTCCATTATCTATCAAAGCAACCACTACCTTGGGGCCGATTGTGCCGATGTGATGATGACGGCGTGGTCCAGGTGGAAACGCAGGCCGCTTACTAAAAATTTCAATGTGCAGATGCTGCTTTCAAAGTTTCCAACGTTAGTCGCCACTGTCATCAGCGATGGCACGCCGGACCAACTAGTGCAATGGCGCACTCAGGTAAAAGAAGGCGATCTCATTGCCGTGCGATACGGCGATACCGGCAAAAAGTTTCATCACGTGGGGGCACTGCTTAACGACGCCAACGGCAATGGTGTGCTCGATGCCGATGATCAAATTATTCACGCCGGTCCGTATCCACTCCATGTGACCACCCTCGCCGAAGGCGCGTTTGATGGCCACGTGGTAATTCTGAGGCCATAGTGCTAATCATTACATATTCATTAACTACATCACAACGTTGCAGAATTGACTGCAAGGAGAGATCATGAGAATTTATTCCACCTTCGGTGAGAGCGGGACGCATTAAGGTCAACCGCGCATTGGGTAAAAATTTCACCTGGCGCCAAACCCGACAACAAGGGGTTGATGTGTTGGGATTTAAAACTGAAACCCGGGGAGAAGCGGTCGTTCCACATTCAGCACACCGTGGAATACCCCCCACCCTCATTCTGGAAACCCGCCAAAAGCGCATGATGAACCGCAGCAATGCACCGGCAAAGATAATGGCGCCATCTTTCCAAAATCAACAAATAGAAAAACAGTTACTGGATTTGGAAGAGATGTTTTAACAGCAATCTTAAAAAGTAGCGCACCCCTTTTTTTCTGCTACACTTCTTTCATTAGTATCAAAAAGAAACGGGATTGAATCATGACACACACTATTGTTGTTGCCAGTGTCAAAGGCGGATCAGGAAAGACTACCAGTACGCTGAATCTGGCGGTTGCCCTGGCCGAAAAAGGACGATCTGTGCTGATTATGGATTTGGATCCACAGGGCAGCATTGGTCTTTCACTGGCACAAAAAGACACCGAATGGACCGGTCTGGCAGAATATATGATGAAGGCCGTGTCTCTCGAAGAGGCCGTTCTGGAGACCAAAATGAACGGACTTTCCATTATTCCCAGAGGTCGATTGAACGCCGTGGATATTTGCGAGTACGAAAAGACCATTTACGATACCGATGTTCTTGTTGACGTGACAAGGGCCTTATCGTCCAGGTTCGACTATATCATCATAGATACCCCATCGGGACTGGGAATGATCACCCGCGCCGCCATGCGGGCAGGCGACTTTGTTCTAACCACTTTGCAATCGGAGCCATTGGCGCTCCGGTCGGTATCCCAGGTGTTGCGAGTGGTGGAACACGTCCAGCAAAATGAAAATCCAAATCTCAAACTGCTGGGTATTCTCCCAACCATGGTCAACCTGGAAAACGACGCTTCCATGGAGGTGATGAACACTGTGTGGTCTGGATTTGGGGGAATCCTCGACACGTACATTCCCAGAGCCGAAGTGTTTGGCGCTGCCAGCGAAGCAGGCGTCCCCGTTGATTTTCTACCGGGAAAAAAGGCGCCCGAAGCCAGACGGTTTGAAAAACTATCCATGGAAATTGAACTACTAATAGCCCAGATGGGTGACGAAACAGAGGAAGCCAATGAACGAGTCCAAAGACGGCTTGTATAATGTTAATGACGCCAAAGTGTTGTCCATGCGTCTTTCAGGCGCCAGGAAACCAACAGATTCCGAAAGAGAGTCCCCTTATATTCGTTTCGCATCGGGAACCACTGCCGCACCGCGAGTCGTCCCGATGGAACAGAAGGCTTCGGATGTCACCGTACCCAAACCCACCATAACACAGCCGGAAGACCCATTTGAAAACTGGGAGGCCATGACAAAATGGTGCATGGAAACCGCAAAGGCCAAAGCGTGCTTTGTGGTGGATCCCCAGGGATTCATTCTGATGCGAGAAGGCGGAGAAGCGCCGGAAGACGGATACGAAGGCGCCGGCGCCAATCTGCTGTCCGCGATGGATCAGCTGCGGCACATGGAGCTGGACAGTGACGATATTCAGGTCATGGAACTCACCTATCGACGAAAGGGCGTACTGGTGATTCGCGCACGCGACACGGACAACGACTTTTTCACTCTGTGCCTCATCGACTCCTCCGGTGTTACCGAAGCGCACAAAAAGATGATATATCAGCAAATCCAAAAAAATCTATTGCTGCTCACCTGATTTTCCCCTCCCCCCAAAAAAACATTGGTCATTGAATTTTATTTGCATCTTTTTGTCCAATTCCTCACTTTTTATCGACAGTGGAACACTGACAAAGTCAGACCCACAGAAAGGATGCGTTATGAAACTGTCATTCCATTTAATTTTCATTATGCTCTTAACCATCGTGGCATTTGCCGGGTGCAGGGAGGACTCGGACGACAACAACAGCGACGACGCCTCACAGAAAAAAAGCGGAGGATGCACCGAAGAGGAAAATGGCGAAACCTACTGCTGGGAAGTGCAAAAGGGCGATGTCAATATTCAGGCCGAATGCCTGGACTGGGGTGGCGAGTGGTCGGATTCCGGTTGCGATACCAGCCTGTATGCCACCAAATGTGTTGAGGAAGCGGTTGTACAAATAAACGACAACCCGGCTGAAGAGCGCACCGAAGTTTACTACTACATTGAAAATTCCACGATTGAGTGCTGGGGCGACGAATCAAATCTGTAGCCCCTCTCTCCTCAACCTCACCCAACGCGCCCCATGAATAAGTGGCCTCCATCAAAAAAAACGCAATCTATTCCACTTCCACCACGATGGTGTCACAACCAAATGTCGCACCTATGACCTGGCATTCGCCTTTTTTAATGCGCTCGCACGCACCGGGACACATATGAATGGCGGAGGCGTCCGCGTTGGCAAAGGTCCAGCCGGCGTCGCCGTTTTCGCAGTCCTCATTTTTGGGAAGCACATTGCCTGTAGCGGGGTCATTGTCACTGGGCTCGTCCTTTGACTGTTTGCAGTACAGGTTGACTTTGTCGGGATCCTGGGCGGTGCCGTCGGTCAGGGTAGACCAGTCCAAATCAAAGTCGCATGAGATGACGCCACCCACGATGTCCATCAATACATCGGTAAAATCTTCGGAATCCGCCGGAATAAACTGATTTGTTCCCCCGGCGTTGGCAATGGTATTCATCACGTCCCCCCACCCCATACCGTCGCCCATCCCCAGCACGTACACCGGATATCCGTAGCCTGCATCGAACAGCGCCCCGGCCGCTTCCGCCGACGCAGCGTCATCGAGACACCACCAGTTCTGCTGACATCGGGGCTGATCCACGCTGCATTCGCAGGTCTGAGCGTCCAGCGATTCGTTGCAGTTGGGCGCTCCATCGGTGGCCAGCAGCACAAACTTTGCCAGCCCATCATCCAGTGAATCCAAATACTCACGCGCCTTGTTCAATGTAACGGCTGTTGGCGTTCCCAGTGCGGTGCCCACATCCTGCAGGCCGCCGCCCACCCTGTTGGAAATGGCCGCCGCGTTCCTGGTTGCCACCTCCAGCAAAATATCCCCGGGACCACATTGCTCATTGGTAAACGGAAATGTCATCAACCCAAAATTCACGCTGTCTTCGGTGTTGGTCATCACTTCGGTCAATGCCGCGCCAATGGGCAGCCACAGGTTGCTGGTGGTCATGCTTTCCGATCGGTCGAGTACAATCAGCACATCCACAATCCGACCGGTGATCTCGAAATTGCGTTCATCACACACCTGTTCACTGTCCGTATCCCCATCCGAATCCGTATCCCCATCCGAATCCCCGTCGCTGTCCGAATCCCCGTCGCTGTCCGAATCCCCATCCGCATCCCCGTCGCTGTCCGAATCCCCATCCGAATCCGTATCCCCATCCACATCCGACGAATTCCAGGCGCCTCCGGACCCTTCATCCGATTTGCCACACCCTGGCAACAAACAGACCAACAGACATATCCCCAATGCGAGCTTCACTATGTGTTCCATGTTCACTTACTCCAAATAATGGTTTAGGTTGTCCTCCGTTGCAGGCGACTGCCCCTTTGCTCCGGGAAAATCATTTCGATTTTCTTGCCTCTTCCAATTAGTGTGTCTTTGGACAGAGAATTATAACGACCGTTGGTGAATGTTTCAGAAATGTTACCCGAGACGCGTGCCCCTATCAAATTGTACTCCAGATACCCAGAGTAATATCGACATAGATGCGTATAATCTTATTTTTTAACGATGTGGTTCTACCGTATCCACCAGAGTCGGGCACGACCATAGGGCAGGAATAAAAAAATATGACTTACGCCCCAACCCCCTCGTCCACCGTGCGCCCTCTGCGTTTATGTTCGGAGCTGCGGGTGCCGCCGACGCGTTCGTATTCGAGGGAGTCGTCGCCAAATGCGGATTTGGTGCCGAAGCGCACGCGCTTCATGAATTCGTTGAGTTGCTTTAATGTGTCGCGTTTTTCGTCGACCAACGCAGCGGTTTGGGAGCGGAGCTTTTTAAGGGCAACGACTTCGTCGTCGGCTTTGGCAATGAGTTCTCCCAGATGTTGTGCGGTGAGATCGTCGGGAAGGCTGCTTTCCAGCTCCCCAAGAATGGCCTGCATTTTCCGGGCTTCGGACAATGTAATGGATTCATTCATTTTGGTTCTCCTCCTGTGAACTGTGTTTATGCCAGGTCAGACCAGACTCACTGGCCGGTTATTCAGAGGATCGCCGTTTTTTTTGTTTTTTCATCAGCATGTTTGCAACACGCACGCAAACGCATGTCACTCACGACCGAAACGTTCCAACTGGACGGAGCCGTTTGTAATGCTCGTCTGGATGCTTCCAACTTGAACGGGAAGTTTGCAACGCAAGACCCGAAGCTCCTAACTTGAGCGGGAAGTTTGTAACGCGCGACCCAAAGCCCCCAACCGGATCGGGAAGTTTGTAACGCCCGACCCAACGCTTCCAACTTGAGCGGGAAGTTTGTAATGCGCGGCCCAACGCTTCAAACTCACGCATGGATGCATCATTGGCACAAATGAAGGTTGCTGCCGGCCCAACGCAGGCCGTCATCCACCTGAAACGTGAGTTATTGAAAAAAAGAACGTTGCAACGCATCCATAAAATCCGATGCGTCGGGCATAAAAATGGGAGCGAACCGTTGCGCAGGGACAGGCGCATAGGGGCTACTGGACAGGGGAACAGGAACTCGGTGCGAGACGGAGCACGGAAAAACCGGTCATTTCCAGTTTAAAGGTGGAAAACGCCAGTCGGCGCTCGGCATGGAACAGTTGTATGGGGTACACCTTTTTATCCTGCATGCCAAAGTTGTTGAGCGCATCGATGGTCACTTCGCCCACGACAGGTGCGTGAACGCCCCCCAAATCAATGGCCAGCCGGCCGTTTATAAATACAAACACATCGTCATCGCCGGTGAATTTCAACACAGCCGTTTTGCCGGCGTCGTAGGTCATCCAGGATATCATCTCGGTGGTAAAAAAGAAATTGTGCAGCACCGTCTGACCGGTAATCTCTGATTCCTGTTGCCATTGCGATCCGTATTCCGGTGGAATTACTGCCCTGGAATCACTGTCCAACCCGTCGAGCGGGAAGAAAAGTGGATTGCCGTCGTAATACTCGCTCGCAGCGCCAAATTCGCACACATCCCAATTGCCCCATCCCGATGAAGGACTGCTTTGCGAACACGGATTGCGGCACTCATAGCCTGCCACGCCGGCAGCAAAATTGGGGCAGTCATCGCAGGTGCCTCTTTCCGGGGACGTCAGGCACGTTCGATTGGAGTAATCATGCGGACATGGTGATGTACAAATATAATCGGGATACTGCTGCACCACCTGCGGACATGCCTGCCAGCAATCGGCATCCTCCACATAGGTGCAGTCCACCACTTCGGGGCCAAAGGCACAAAATGAAATCCTTTTATCATTTGTATAAATCCACTGCTCACCGCTATCCCCATATCGATTTACAAATCCACCCTGACCGTCGGCAAAAAGTGTCATCGTCCCCGCCTTTGCAGGGGAACCACTGAACCATTTTGCAAACGACACCCTGGACGCAATACAGGCGTCGGTGTCGCCATCGTCCGCGAGCGAAGGCTTTCCATTTGTGCCAATTTGATTTTCCACAAGATGCAAGATGGGGTCTGCCGATTCACAGTTCACATCAAAATCGGTATCGGTGCTTAAAAAGTCACGGTATAGCGCATCGATGGTCACGGTACAATCCGCTCCTGCACAGCTCTCGCCATTGTCGCACTGGTATCCGTTTTCTATTTTACACGTTGCTGAACAGCCATCGCCGTTTTGCACGTTGCCATCATCACATTCCTCATTCAACACCAGTCCATCGCCGCAGACAGAAACGCAGGCGCCAGAAGAACAGTCGGGTTCTTTTTGGCAGTCAACGCTGCATCCATCAAATGGCATTTGGTTACCATCGTCACACCCCTCCCCCTTTTCAATCGTGCTGTTGCCACACACCGCGGCCGGTACTGTCTCTGTATCCATCCCACTGTCCGAGTCGTCCCCACTTTCGCTTGCGCTGTCACTCTCACTTGCGCTCCCGGTATCATTTGTATCTGCCGCCGTGTCCGAATCTGCCGCTGTACCGATGGACGTCTCCGAGTCAAACTGCGTTGCCGAGTCCTGTACCAATACCGTATCCGCTGTGGTGTCCCCACTGGAGTCCGACAGGGGTTCCGTGTCAACGGTTGTGTCTGTCCCAGTATCTTCAACCAAAGAGGTATCCGAACTGGATGCCGTGTCGATTGCCAACAGCCCTGTATCACTTTCGGCGCCGGAATCCACAGGTTGCTGTGAACCGGAGTCAACCGGCGGGGTGGTGTTGTTCACAGTGACGTGTGTATCACAACCCAAAAATACAAACATGCAGGCCAACAGTAATTTGCGAGTCAATGAATTCATCGGCAGTCCTTTGGTGAATTGTGAAAGCAGCAGTATCCCATAATATCGGAAACCCGCCAAAAACAAAAGAGTAAACCTGATCATCTGAATCCGTCATTCCGGCGAGGCGGGGAACCTGCGAACGTTCAAAGCGTTCCCGTCTTTACAGGAGAGGCGCATCTTTTCTTCCAGTAACCCAAATTGTCCTGAATATCGGCTCCTTTATTGAACATCAGAAGTGATCATTCTATTGGTCGGCAATGACTTTCTATTGGTCGGCAATGACTTTCTTTGACTGCATAAAAAATGTTTGCGCTTTATCGAGGTAGGTGTTCGATTCGTCGGGATAGCCGTCCACGGCGGCGGACCAGGCGCGGGATAAAAAGCGTTCGGCCACGGCGAAGTCGGACATGAAGTGGGCGTAAAAGGAAAAGCCTTTGGCGGCAATAAGTCTTTGTTTGGCATCCGCAATCTGAAAAATCTGATCTTCCTGCAGCGATGAAATAACTGAAACGCGCCTCTCCAAATCGTCGTCAGCGCCATGTTTGCTTAAGCGGGCGAGTATCTCGTCCAACCCGTCTGCAATCTGAGTTGTGACATTGATTTGGGTTTCGGTCTGCGCATCCCCTTTGTGGCGCTGCCCGCTGCGATTGACCAGAATTGCCAGCACCACAGCGCCCATGCCTATCCAGAAGGGGGCATCAACAAACAGTTGCGCCACCGTTGCATCTTTGCCCAGTCGGGCGGCGGCCAGAGCGGCAGCGGACATGCCGGCCATCAGAAGTGTCCACGCGATGACTTTTTTCATTGGGCGCCTCCCAGCACTTTGGCCATGGATATGACAACCGACACCAGCGCTTCGCCCACGATGAAACCGGCGGCCACGGGCAGTCCCTTTTCCTCTGCCCATTTGCCTCCTTTGAAGTGAACCACCCCCATGTTGATGAGACATCCCAATCCATATGTCAAAACATATTCCATGGGCAGGTACATGGACAAACCGATAAGCACTCCCAGCCCCGGCACACCAAAAATCGACACCGCGCCGCCGATCATCAAACCACTCAAATATTTCACGATGGGCATCTCACCACCGGATATGGCCGTGATGGTGGAACTGAGCGCAGTGGCCTGAGGCGCCGGCAGCGCCTTTGTGCCGAAATCCTGGGATTGGGCAAGCACATACACCACCGCCATGGCAACGATGGGCCCTATCCAGGTGACCGCCAGCTGGGCCGCCTGTTGCCGAACCGGTTTAGCGCCTACCAGAAATCCGGTTTTCAAATCCTGCATAATGTCGGAGCACTGGCTGAGCGACATGCAAATGGCAGCGCCCAGAGTTACCGAAAGCACTACGTTTTCCCCACTCAGCCACATGACGATGGCCACGCCCATCATGGAAATGCCCGAGATGGGCGACCAGTCGGTCATGCCGGTGCATTGGGATATCACCACACCGGCCAGCGCCAGCCACACAGTCCCCACAGTGGCGATGAGCAGCGCGCGCAAAAACGAAATATCGGAAGTGAGCATGGCGGTGGCCAGCAGTACTGCAAACGAAGCGGCGGCGCCAATCCCCACCAGCACCGCCGGCATCTCCTCAGTGCCTCCTTTTACTTTGGCGCGCAGCAATCCGGCGAAGGCCGCGCGAATGGCGGGTAAACTCACCAGTATTCCCGAAACAGCGCCACCCACCAGCATGCCGATGCCCATGGGACGTGTAATCTCTTTGTGGGCGGCGTCAATCATCTCCGTGGCCGACCCATGGGGGCCCAAAGGCAGCCAATCCATGTAAATGGCAGCAGGTGTGATAATCCAATACGACAATATGCCGCCCACCAGCACCAGAATGCCGTTGCGTCCCGTGAGATATCCCGCACCCACGCACATCAGCGAAAGCGCCCAGGTATTGGTGAACTCTTTGGGAATGAACACGAGCCAGCGGTTCAAATCCACCACTTCGGTGTCCATGGCCTGTGTGATGACAGTGATCAGCGCCGCTGCCCCAATGCCCGCGCCCAGCAATGCCAGTTTGCCAAGTCCCGCTCCGGGGCTGCGCAAAATAGTGGCCACCGCCACCCCCGACGGAAAGCGCAGGCGCTCCAAATCGATCATCTGCTTTCGCAGGGGAATGATGAAAAAGAAGCCGAGAAATGACCCGGAAATACACGCGATGACCATAGTGGGCAGACTGAACGGCTCGCCGCGCAGATAAAGAACGGGGACCGTAAAAATCACGCCCGCGCTGGCTACATTCAGGCTGGACGCCACAGTCTGCACAATATTATTCTCAACAATGGTGCCTCTGCGTAAAATGCCACGCAGAATCCCAAAGCCTGCAATGGCGGCAATGGAAGAACCCACAATAGTAAACCCCACCACCAGTCCCGAATAGGTAATGGACGCCACCATCACCACGCCAATGGCAATCCCGGTTAGCAGCGATGCAATGGTCACCTCGCGATAAGGCCCCGTATGCATTTTCCTGGTCTTTGATTTCATATTCAAACGCCTCTCCTTAAAAAACGCTGTCCCAAAACGATTGCAGATAAATTGTGCGTGAACAGTAACATCCCACACGACGAAAGACATCATAAAACAACGTGGTCGATTTCGGCCACTGGTTATCCCCAGCATGGTCGACTTCGACTGATTTGGTCTTTCGGATTTCCTTGTATTCTCAATCCACACGCTGGAAATGACGCTAAAGTCACAATATTTTGACATTCATCAAATCTCATCCTCATTGGCACGAATTGTGAATATATGAACCCTCAATGTAATAGCGAACGATTCACAGAATGTGAAATATCCCGTGTTTTTGTCGACGACGGGGAGATATGGCAAAGGAGCAGACCAATGCAGGAAGACGCATTACAACTGGATCTCCACCCCATCAGCGGTGTCGCAGGAAACGAATCGGTGCCGGGCTCGCCACTGTTGCACTTGAATCTCCAGGTGGATCCGCCCACGGGCTGGATTTCCGGGGATGGACTTCAGATTCAAGTCACGGCGCCCCCCTTTAATGAGATTAAAATCAGCAATATCACCGGAAATATCAGGCGAACCAGTCTTGGGAATTATACCCGGATTGTGTCACTCAAAGGCGAGGCCGAAGTGCCGTTTTTGGGCAGTACCATTGGAAACACAGTGACTTTTTTCACTGCGCAGTTTGCCATTAACGATAGCTGGACC
Source organism: Deltaproteobacteria bacterium (assembly GCA_016935665.1). Classification (GTDB taxonomy): domain Bacteria; phylum Myxococcota_A; class Polyangia; order JAAYKL01; family JAAYKL01; genus JAFGXQ01. The sequence goes on from JAFGQN010000134.1 coordinate 42,397, forward strand.
GGAGATGGTGGCTGGACACTGGGGGCGCACTCCGTTGACAATGTGCCATTTCGTTCGGAGTCACAAAGCTAGACAATGGTTCAGGCCGTGACAATGGGGGCTTCGGTGGTATTGATGGCGTGAATCTGTTTACTGCGCTCCCATATTTTTTCCAGTGGAATATACTCCCCCCGATACCCCATCTGATTCACAATGTCCTTAAAGCTGCTGGACATTTCCTTGCTGTTGAACGCGCTTCGCGTTTCGGTATCCACTGTTGCTGTTTTGGGATCATGGCCCCGCAGCAACGGATTGGCCACAATGCCGATAAGCGACACCGCCTTGTTTTCCAGCGATGGGACAAGGTTATTGTTTCTATCCACCAGGTCGCCATTGGCATACACCTTTTGCGAATCGTGAACATAGTATGCAATGGAATCCGGCGCCATGGCAATGGGGGTGGGACGATCGGACAGCCATGCCAGAAGTGATTCATTCTGGTACATGATGGTGGCTTCGATGAGTGTATCCGGATTAATGATGTTCACCTGCCCCACATCAAATCCGCCACCGGTACTGATGCTGACACATCCTTTTTCAAAAATGCCAAAGAACATGTGATACGCCTGCAGTCCCTGGCTGTTTAAAAAATCGATAACCGCCTGTATATTGCCGTTGGGTTCTGCCAGATGCCGTCCCACCAGTCGACTCAATTCCAGTGTGCCCTCGATGCGAATGGCATTCTTCATCTGATTGTGATCCATTGCCCAGATGCCGAGCCCCGCAGCCTCCTGGAAGGCGGCGAGTCCCAATATGGGTCTGGCCAGTTTTTCAATGGCTTTGGCCATGTAATCCTGCTTTTTCCACCAGTGCTGGGTGCCGGATTGATGGAGCAGATTCAAATCAATGACAAACCCGTCGGCATTGGCGAGGATGGTGGGATCAGTGGACGTATTGGCCGCGGCATATGTAAGCATGGTCAATTCGGGCACCGCACGCTGTGCGCCATCGGCATCAATGACTTTCAATCCCAGTTTGCTGGCCACTAAACAGGGCACAATGGAACTGATGGCGCCGATTTCAACGGGCAGCAGATACGTAAGGGTCTTGCCCTGAGCGTACAAATCCCGCTGCATCGCCCGGGTGGCATTTACTGCCGCCTCCGGATATTTCAGTTCCCCCACCGCTTCCGGCGCCCCGATATAGGCCACCACGGCGGCAACTTCTTCCGAGTCTTTGCGGAGCGCCTCTTTCAATGTGACCACTTCCACCTGCGCGTTATCATAGTATTCACCGGTCTTGAAATGATGAAGCATCTTTTGAACAGAACTCCAGTTTCCACCTCCGCCGCTGGCAAGCAACGTGGCTCCCCTGACGATGTCGTACAAATCACTGGCATGCAGTGTCTGATTTCGAGGTTGAAATCTGTTTTTGTTTCTTCTGGATTTAGTTGATGACATTTGTCCCCCCTGAAAGAAAGTTGGCGGCAACTTTCGAGTTGATCATCTGCAGATAATTTCCCGCGCGGCTCACCTCGCTGCATCTGCCGTCGTGCTCGATACGATACGCAATCTGCGGCAGCAGTTGAAGGGCCTGATGAATGTTTCCATTATGCATATGCAGTTCAGTCAGATAGTTGGCACACATTAATTCGGCAAACAGAGCTCCGGTTTGTCTCGACAATGCCAGCGCCGTTTCAAAGGAATTCATGGCGTTGTCCGGCTGTGCCAGCGCCAGTTCGATTTTTCCCCGAATGCAGTACAATTCCGGCAAATAGGGCCGTTCCGAATGTGTCAGGGCAATGTCCAGCCCACAATTGACAATATCAAAGGCCTCATCCAGCCGATTGTTGCCAAGTTCGATATTGGAAAGGACACACCGCACCAGGGACTGGAACCCCAACTCTCCATTGCGCGCCATATGATTGAAAAATCCATCTCGCACCATTTTTGCGCCCGCTTCCGGGTCACCGCTTTTCGCAATGGCGTTGCCCTTGAAAATCATGCCCACACCTTCGTAAAAGACAAACTGGTGATTCCTGGAAACGTCGATGAGCCTGTCCGCATAATCGGCGGACTTCTCAATATCACCGAAGAGGTACTCCAGCCAGGCGCCGGTTTGAAAGGAGATGGCAATGCTGAAGGGATGATGTAAATCCCTGGCATACGTATCCAGCTGTTCGAAGCTGCGTCTGGCGTCCTGCAGTCGTCCGGTATGAAACAGACAGAGCGACTGACACATCATATAAAACACATAGGGATCCTGACCGTGATGCTCCAGCAGCTCATTGTCGAAGTGATAGCGAAAAATAAACTGATTCAAATGGTTGAAACAACCATTGAAATTGCCCATCCAGAAATGGGTATTGGCCAAAGCAATATGCGCCTGAAGCACAATCTGCTCATTGTTCATCTCGGTGCCCTGTTGCAGGTACTCTCCGGCAAAGGTCAACGCTTCATCGAGCTGCAGACTCAACAGCAAAGTGGACCACAATCCGAACGCCGCCGGAGAAATCTGTCCCTCTTTATGGTGTTTCAGGTTTTGCGATATGGCTTCACGATACACCTTTACCGCCTCGTTGTCTGCCCATCCGGCCACGCTGCGCAGGCAAATACACTGTTTAAGCAGAATCCGGGATTTCAGCTCCGCCAGCTCGTCGGATTGACTTGCTGTATCTATCAGATAGAGCGCACGCCGGAACAGTTGAGCGGCCGCCGAATAGTTGGATTTTGCCATTTCCTCTATTCCACCGGTAAAAAGCAAATGAACCTGCTCCGTACTCTGCGCCAGATGCTGCAGTTTTCGCTCGATGACTTTGCGATGAACGCCAAGCAATCGGGCGGCAGCGCTTTTATTATCGCTGCTGTGGGCCAACGCCTTTTGAACAAGTCCCAATTCCACTTTTTCCAGCCTGTTGTTCAGGGGCAATTCCAGAATCTGGTCCAGCAGAGATGCCAGCTGAGAGTTGGCATCTGGCAGCACTGTGGGGGCCGCGTGAATCTGCACCTGTTTTAACGAAATATTCTTTCCTTCATTCAGTGTAACGATGCGTTCGACCACATTGCGAAGCTGACGAATATTTCCCGGCCACCTGGACGCACACAGATACGCCATGGCATCTGTGTCAAACAGAACATCCCGATGGGCCAGATGCAAAAAAAACTGAACCAACCCAGGAATATCTTCCCGATGTTTTTCCAGTGCGGGAATGTGAACATGAAACACATTCAGTCGATGGAACAAATCTTTGCGGAAACGGCCCTCTTTGACCATCGTCTCCAGATTTGCATGGGTGGCCGCGACCACGCGACCGGTGAATTGCTGATGGCGTGTGCTGCCCACAGGTCTGAACGTACGGGTATCCAGTACTCGCAGCAGCCGCGTTTGCAGTAAAAGGGGAAGCTCGCCAATCTCATCCAGAAACAGTGTCCCCTCCGCCACCTGCGATAAAAGCCCGATATGGTTGGCCACCGCACCGGTAAATGCGCCTTTTTCATGGCCAAACAACTGGGACTCAATCAGGTTTTCCGGAATGGCCCCACAGTTTAAATCAATGAGCGGCGCGCTGCTTCGGTTTCCCCATTTGTGAATCAGTCGAACAATATGCTCCTTGCCCGCACCGGTTTGCCCCGTCACCAGCACCGCATTGGGAGTACTGCTGATCTTTCGAACAAATTGGTAAATTTCCTGCATAATGCCGGATTCACACAAATGAAAGACGGGTTTGAATTCCGGCGTGCTCGCCACTGACTGCTTCATGCGTCCCCCCACAACGAATTGCGCGTGACCCAGGCTGTTTAAATAAACGCTTTGTCAACAAATTCGCTGGACACGTAATATATATATCGAAAACAACACTATTGTAGCATTGGATTGGCCCACGTCGATGAATGAATGCAAAAATTGCATGGGCTCACGTGAAATGGCCACGCGCCATTGGGCAGGTGCTCGCCACATCGCCCCACATTTTTTGCAGTGCCAATTGTATTTAACAGGCGGCGCCGCACGAAAGGTGAGCCAATACCCGATACGAAAAAGCAACGCCCCCACCAGAGACAGCCCGATATTAAACCGACCAATTCCATCGGAAGAGCATATGGGACATTTATTTTAAACCACATCAAAATCGGTTCCGTCGTCATCCTCGTCTTCGTCGCCCCAATGGTCGTCCCCCGGAAGTTCCATATCCGTGGCAGCCCGCAACAACTCATGAGCCTGTGCCGCCAGTTCACTTCGCACCTGCACACGAACCCCCGCTGTACAGATTTGGTTTAAATATCATTAATCTTTTTGCAGGAGTTGGGGGACAGGGGGAGTGGATTTTTTTTGACCGGTGACGCGATTGAACAAATCCAGTACGGCGCGCCGCACATTTCCAAACAGGGTATCATCCAGTTTCGCCACCGCTGTCATTGTGCGAGCAAAGGAGGCCTCGTCTCCTGGCCAAAGTTCCACTGCCACTTTGGGTTCGGTCTCCGCAATCAGGCATTTTACACCATGGACCACAAGAATGACATCATCCACCAGGCCAAGTCCAGGTATCAGACGACTGGCCCCATCGGCAATAATATCGCCCTCGATCCAGGCGTACAGACCGCTGCCAAGCAGCTTCAGTTTGGCACTTTTGGGAACCCGTTCGTCTCCCAGCAACCGGACCAGATACCGGGCGAGCCGGGCCGGGTCCCCCACAGGTGATCTATATATGGATTGCAGTTTCTCTTTCATGGTGCACCTCGCCTCAAGATAGAATTGGTCATACGACGCTCCAGCGCAAGTTATTTCAACTTTTTCGCAGCTGATTTCTCTCATGCCGCAGCGTGTTACGTATCGACTTCACCCGGCGCGTGACCACAACAGCAATCAAAATGGAAAACAGTACAGCAACAGATGTAATTACAACGGTGAGCCTCTCCAGCACCCGCTTGCGTTCCTTTGCCTGCGGCCGAAATCCCGTCGCCCTTTTTCGTGCATATCTGGTGAGTTTCAGCATCTTGCTTTCAAGCGCCACCACATATCGCACGTAAATCGGCATTGAATGCCACAGATAAATGCGACGCGTTCACACTCCGCCCGCTGAGGCATTTTTGAATTCATCGATGAGACTGCCTTCGTAATCGTTGCCAATCCCAAAATAAATGTCCTCTTTTGAAATAACCGTATCTACGAGAAACGTATTCTGACCATTGAGAAACACCGGATTTTCAACACATTGCTTTATCAACGGATGAAGCTGTGTAGGCATCGTGTCGCGATTTTGGTGAAAACGGGTGAACCCCACATGCAAAACAGCATCGCTGCGCCACGAAAAAGTGAACCGTACCATCCCTGCACCGGCACATTGGGTGCTGAGTCTGGGAGACACCGTTTCAAACGCCAAATCATTGAGTAAATCGTCGTACTTGTCCGGTGCAACACACGCAGGTTCACGAATCATTACATACAAATCCAACGTACCATTTTTCAAATCGAACCCGATGAGCGATATTCGGGACAGTCCCGCTTTTCTCAGGTAGCGCAGGTTCTTCTTCACGGCCAACGGCAGGTGAGATAGCCCGGGGAAAGACGCAATCGGTTCGGGAGAAAGAATATACCAGACCTTGAAAATGCCCGCTGCCGTATCCAGGCCAATGCCATATCCCAACAGCTCAAATGCTTGCCGCACCTCGTCATTCAGCGAAACCATTGCCTGTTCGACGGGGGCCACGGCACAGGCTTTCAATGCCCAGCTGAATGGATCGTCGCTGTGGTCGCGCATCAGCTCAAGAAAGTTAACACTTAAAAACCGGCTTGAATTCAGGTTCGTTGTGGTTTGGATAGAGATGACCGGACTGCCGAAAAAATCAATCACGGCGCCAAGCGCCCGCACGGTGCTGTTGCGGTTTACCGTGGCATCCAAATCGCGGCCCAGACGCACCAGAGTGTTCATCAACGCCTCAGGATCTGATTTTTGCTTTTGCACATAAACGCTGTCGTTGTACCCGCTGATATCCACCCCCATGGACGACAGACTGGAGGCAATTCGATGGCGATACGCCGTTGGCACCGTTTTGAAAATACCCTCCACAATATCCGTACTGGAGATTTCAGATTTGCCTTTGCCCATGCCGCTTTTTTCCGCCGCCCGACTAATGGCTCTGGCGGCCACCAGCTGCATCGGCAAGGGGATGCTGCGAACAATATTCTGGTACAGCCGCCTGGCACGAGCTTCCCATTTCATCTGACATTTCCTCCCGGCACAATTAATTTTGCATTGGTTTGATCTATCACCGAACAATAGAAAAATGCAAAAAAAAAGAGTCCTTCTGCAAACAGTAAGCGTGGTGCGCGACGCGCTTGAACCTTTGAACAAGCGATATGGAGCAGTTGTTTTGCAATTCTAAAACGGAGACTCTCGTGAAGATGAGAAACGGTCAGATACCCGCCCGACAGGCTCTTAAAATCACTTCCTGCATGTCACCACTATAGTCATTCTCAAGCACAAAATAATGATTTTCCCTCTCAACCGCTGTAGTTAGAATGTATTTTGGGGAACAGGGGGAGAATTCAGGCATCCGGATGCACTTGTCCAAAAAAGCGTCAAATTCAACCGGCACGGTGTTTGGGGCGGAATGAATGGTAGTGAAGCACACCTTTTCAATCGCATCATTTTGCCAGGAAAATGTAAAATGCACCACTCGGGATAAAGCACAATGGGTCAGCAGCGAATCAGATATATTACTCAAATGGAGTTCGTTCAAAAGGTCACTGTATTTTCCGCTCAACTCTGAAGACGGGCAGCGAATCAGCGCAAACAGACTGACGGTGCATTCGCGCAGGTCGAAGCCAAGCATTGAAAACCGGTCCATGTCAAAACGATTCAACACCGAGCGATTTCGTTTGACCGCCGCGGGCAAATGCTGCAATTGCAATAAGGCGTCCATTTGTACAGGCGGCAGGGCGACACGGAGTATGCTCACGCCGGTGGTCACGTCCAGTGTTGTGCCGTATCCCACTATTTCCAGATTCATTTTCATTTCTTCAAACAGGGACAGCAGAGGTGTGTCGTCCTCCGGGAGGAATCCTTTTAAAACGGCTTTGGTAACGGGATCCGGTGTCTGATGTTGAACGGTGTCCAGATACCGGACAAAAAGTGTTTTGGGCATTCGGTCATTGGATGCCGCACCAATGGCGATAGGAGCACGGGTAAAGTAGTTACTGTATGCTTCGAGAATGGCTCGGGTTTTCACTTCATCCACCGCCACGCCCAGTTGGTTTCCAAGAGTTATCAGTGTTTTCCACAACTGTTTCAAATCTGTCTGAATCACCGACAACCGCTGACTTCCGTGCAGATATGGCTTACAGTCCACACCAAGCGCAGTCAGATTGGCCACCGTCCTTGCCTGAAACGATTGCGGCACCACCTCAAAAATCCCAGACAGTACATCGGCCAGGCTCACCCGCATGGCGCTGCGACTGGCAGCGGTTTTTTCTGCGGCCCAGCTGATGGAGGGCGTCGCTATCAGCTTTTGTGGCAGGGGAATATTTTTAATCACATTTTTATAAAGCGCCCTGGCATCGGGGTCCCATTTCATATTGGCGTCCTTATTCGGTGAAGCGAGCAACGATAACAGTCCAGATTCTGCTCTCCTGGTATATCTGATATCCAGGTATCGCCTCGGCAGCCCAGGAAAGGTAGTATACGTTCCTGTTTCGCAGCTGCAAAATGTACTTTAGTCATAAATTTTTTGTTGGGAGCGCATATAGCAGCAAGTGGATAAAATTGCGCCGTTTTTTTATTCATGACAAAAAATTCATTGGTGCAAATCGAAAATGTTAAAACACTGTAATAATCGGTAACCGCATCTCAACACCGCTGGACGCCTGTAACTGTTGGGGTGCGTCATTCAATTTATGGGAGGTACTCAGTGAAAAAACATCCGGTTGTTCGTTCCCAAACAAAGCCGAACCAACCCAAACCACCCGTTCCCCGGCAGCAAGTCCCGCTGGCCGCATCTGGCCAATTCGCCGCCGCCATCATCCGCCGGATGATACACATTGTCCTATTGACGGGGTTGGTGATGGCATTGTTTTGCGCCTGCAGCACCGTTCCGTGCACGTCCGAAAAAGAGGCGGCGGTTCAAAGCAAAGAACCGCTCACATGGTATCGATTTGACGCCGCTCAACCTATGCATGGTTTTTGTGAAGAACAGGTCTTTGGCAAAAAACAGTGGGTCGCCGAACCGTCCAATTTTCTGTTTTCGCTCACCACTCTCTTTTTGGGGCTGTTTGCAGTATTGCGTGCCCGGCGCACCACCATGGCGTTTCAATTTGTATTCAGTTTTCTGGCAGCATATGGCGCATTTTCCGCAGTCTACCATGTGACCATCTACAACGGTATTTACCGAATGATGGACGTGGCTCTCACCTTTGTGCAATCGTTTACTATCGTGATGCTTATACACTCACTGTATCTGTATCGACTGAAAGTGAGCGATACCGACGAAGAGAAAAAGCGTTACCGCTACCTCACCAATCTGTGCACCGTGCTGTTTACGCTGTACCCGGGTATCGTCCACGTCACCGGCGAAAGCAGCGCCAATCCCTGGGTGGCCTGGCTCACCTTTGATTTACTGTGGATTCTCATCGCCACACTGCTCATTCTCATTTGGAAAAGACGAAAAAAATGGCCCGGCGCCACTGGTGATGAAACAGCGTTCAAATTGGTATGGTCCATAATTGCCACCTGCGTCATCGCCTACACCGGCTGGTGCCTCGACAAGTTCCTGTGCTCCTGCCAAACCCCGTGGCCCGCCTGGCTCCACCTCCACGGCATCTGGCATCTTTTTATGGGCTTATGCTTTTATCTGATGATCAACCTGAGCCGCTTCCTCAACGCCCACGAATACGGCTACCGCCCGGTACTGCAACATTTCCCGCAGAAGGGAAAAATACGCATTCCGTTTGTAGAGTGGGAGTAGAGGCATCAGGGACAGGCGGACCTGCAACGACTGTCTCTATTTTCCACTCTCCACCGCTCCAATATCCGGGGCTGCCCCCGCAAATCCATCTGTTACTCCCGCAATCACCATGCCCGCATCAATGGCGGGGCTGCCGGCCTGTGGAGTGAAATTGTCGGTCAATGGGGATGTCAACAACGGATTGGCCGGCGCGGGGCTGCCTGTATCAAAGCCGGTTTCAGTTTGATACCTGGTCCAGTCCGCCATCTGGTAGCTGCCCAATGAATTGATGGTGGCGATGCGTTGGGTGGCCACTTCGTGGAAGTAGAGGTTGTGGTTCATGGTGACACCGTTTTGGGAGCTGCCGGAGAAGGTGACGCATGACAACGTGAGCGCATTGGCCGGAACGCTGCTGTAAAACAGATTGTTCACTATCTGCAGATTCATTGGTTCGCCCGACACCGTAATCATGCCGCGATAGTCGCCCCCGGCACGTTCATTCATGTCGTAAAAGGTGTTGTTGGCTACCAGACTGTTGGAAACATCGTTTAGAATGAGCCCTTTTTGCTTGGTGAATTTGAGAATATTGTGATGCACTTTAAAGTCGGTGAACGTGGCCATCTCGCCGGCCAGATAGATGCCCATGCTGGTAAAATCATTGGGACTGTTTTGGGGGTCGTCGGAAGGGGTGTCCCATATAAAATTGTTGCTGATTTCAAAGTTTCTAAACGTATCTTCATAACCGGCGGATATATCGACGCCGGTGGTGTGATAGCCGTTGTGCAGGGTGTTGCCATGGAACACCACATTTTCAAATACCAGCGCGCCATCGCGAACATCCCCATAAACGTTATACGAAATGTTTCGACGGCCGCAGTCGTGGATGTCGTTGTTGGTGACGCGCATATCGGAATGCCAGATTTGAAGGCCAATGGCCGATGCAGCGCCTTTAGTGCCCATGTAGCCGATATGACAGTTGGATATATTGAGACCGCGCACCTGTACATTCATGGGCCAGCCGTCGTCGTAACCGTACTTGAGGGCAAACAACAGCTCCAGACCATCAATGGCGATATACTGTGCCGGTGGATGATTGGCAGCCTCAATGGTGGCGGACCGCTGGGGCACTTCCACAAAGGCGTAGCGGACTTGCGGATTTTCGGGGGCATACACAAAGATGCTTCCTTCCTGCCAGCACCAGTCATATTCTTCGTTGAGCAGCGAAAATCGCGCGCCGGATTCATCGCACTGATAAATATCGGTGGGCGCCCCCTCGCTGTTCAAATGCAGCGCTTCCATGTTGCCAAAGGTAATACTGCCATCTGCCGCGCCAAAAAAGATGCTGGCGGGATGATTGGTGGTGCTGTTTCCTTCCCGCTCCCGGGGGGCTAAAAGCGACGTGGCCGACTGCCAGACATTGGGCGCGCCAGATACCGGAGTCCACCCTTCGGCCTGCGCCGATCCCAGAATACGCGGTTTATCGCCTTCGCCATAGGCGCCAAAGGTGATGTACGCACTGGCGGCGCCCGACGAATGGATAAGCAGTTGTTCACGCCACGTATCGCCCCGACGAAATAAAATCGCATCACCGGGGACAAAGGACTGCGCGTTGACATGGGCGATGGTGCGCCATGCGTGGTCCGCGCCCTCCCCCAGTCCATCGTTGGCATCGTTGCCCTCGGCGGATACATGGTACACATTTCCAACAAAGCACACCGCACACGTTCCACCGCAGTCCACACCTGTTTCGTCACCGTTCATCACCCCATCATCGCACGCAGGCAGCGAGGTATCCACGGGGCTGTCCGACGACGTTCCATTGTCAATCGTATCACTGTCCGTCCACGTGGCGCTATCGCCTGAATCACCGCCGCCATTATCATCACTGCAGGAAAGCTGAAACAAAACGAAAGACCAAATCAGTATCCAAAAACATATTCGCATAGTGGACTCCATTGAGTGATGTGTCAAAATTGAAGTATACAATCAGTCTGAACGCGAACAACTCCGGACCGAAATCAAAAAACAGGGAAGAGCCCGTTTATATGTTTATTCACCGTGGCTGGGGGAATTCATTTCGGCGGAAATGCGATTTACCTTACAATAACCTGCGAATAGCTCATATGGTCGTGCAACCGTCGGCCATCATTGATAAACATGTTTATCCAAAAGGTGCTTTTAAACATCTCCAAAACCGCCAAAAACACAACCAACCGCATGATGACATGAAAAATTTTGTTGTTTTTCCTTCTGTAAATTGACGCCTGTGCAAGGGACAGGTAGCTTTCATGTATGCATATTCGCTGTACAAATTGCGGAGCCGATGTTGCGGTGGGAGATACCACGCGGGAGGTGGTGTGTTCATGGTGCCAAACGCTTTTGTTTGTGGGTAAACACACGGGAATTCCACACGTGGTGATGTCGGACTATGTATCTTTGGACGATGCACAGCTTCGGCTGGGTCGTTTTTTGTCCAAAAAGGAAGTGGCCATTGCGCCGCGGGTGATACAGCGCAGTTTGGTGTATCTGCCTTACTGGCATTTAAATTTAAAAAAGCCGGCCAGTTCGCCCACATGGGTGGCCGCATCGTTTTCGCCAATTGAAGAATTGATGACCATAACGGCGGCGGGGGGGGATACCATGCAGAAAACCACTGATGACGTGCCCGCCCACCTGATGGTGGAGGCGGAATTGCTGCTGGAAGATGCGGTGCTCACCTCACAGTGCGACATGGATGAATTGCACCAGGACAAACCCGCCACACTGATTCATGTGCCGTTCGTTAAAATAGAATACGTTGCAGCGGGAGAAGCCTTTCGTGCATATGTGGATTTGGTCGGCGGAAATGTCTATACCGATAACACGCCGCCGTCGCCCCAACGCCAGAAAAGTCTGGTGCTGGGACTGGTGGCGGCAGCGGCTCTGCTGCTGGTGATTGGTGTGGTCACATTTACGCCCGCAACGTTTCAGTTTGTGCTGTTGCCGCTATTGCTGTGGGGGATGTACATGGCCATGATGAAACTGCTGTCCCACCTGGGATGGTAATAGGACAGGCAGGGCAATCGAGGTTTCCAAATGTAGGGACCGGAGTTTACCCCCGGCCTTTACAGAGCAGGGCAGCAGATAAACTACTGTCCTACATTTTTTATTTCCTGGAAAGAACTCGACTGCCCTCATGAGACAGGAGCTGCCCGTTGACAAATCCGGTGAGTCATATCAGTTGTCCCGCATGCAAAGGCGCCGTGGGCGTGACCAACGTGGACAGGTTTGTCCGCTGCGCGTTTTGCGACGTGCAGTTGCTGGTGGAACATCCCCACTACGTACCCCAGTACATGGTGTCCCCGGTGCTCGACGGAATTGCGGCCCGACGATCGCTGCAAAAATTTTTAACCAGTAAATTTTTACCCAATGGTCTGCTTCGACACGCGCGCTTTTTATCGGGCACCCTGTGTTATGTGCCATTTTACGATTTTCGCACCAGGCGTCTGGGCACCATGGAAACCACGGTTCAAAAAAAAGCTCGCACCGGTATGGTTCCTAAGCCCAACCTGGACACATCGTTGGCAACAGTGTATATGAGCCGTCGAGAGACGGTCCCCGCCAGGGAAACACAACTGATCATCAGCGACATTCACCGCATCGAACCGGCCTGCACACTTGAACGCTTTGGGCTGTCACACTGCAGCGTATTCGAATATCTGAAAGGGAAGCCCCGTTTACAGCCGTTTGACCACGGAGAAAATTTACGAGATGCCAGGGTATATCCCCCCACTCTTCCTGCCGAATCCATCGCCGATCAGTTGCAGATTCGCGGATTCACCACATCGGTGCAGGACGATACCGAATATGTGGAGTCGCGCACGAAAGTGGTCTATTTTCCCCTGTGGCGCCTCAAGTATCGTTTTGCGGGCCGCCTGTATTCGGCAGTGCTGGATGCCGTGTCCGGAGAACTCCTTCACGCCACCGCCCCCGAAGGCGATCAGATGCGCGTGATGACGTTGCTGCTGGGTGTGTCGATTATGGGAATTTTGCTGGGGATGTTTCTTCGAGATATTTCTCTCGACCAAATTGAAAAAGGGATTTGGCTGATGTCTCATACATCGGTGGGGATACCGCTGGTGGGCGTACTTGCGCTGCTGCTGTCAATGACGGCCGGGTGCTGGCTCATGGTATGGAATCAGTTTCGCTGGCCTGGAGAAGTGTGCAAATCCGGCAAAGAATACCATGTGGAAAAATACAACAGTCTGCTGAAAAAGCGCATCCGTTTGCCGCTGCTGACACCGGCCACACTGCTTAAAATGCTGTTTCAAAAAGGATGAAAAACGACTCATGACCATGTCGCTGCGTATATATGAACTTCGTTGTCCCGGCTGTTTAAACGACTTGTCCGGAATTACCAGCGACAAAGTGTTTATATGCGGCAACTGCCAAAAGGCCTTTGGCGCCCACAACGGAAAACTGACTGAGGAACAGCTGTTTTTTGGCGCGTCACAGCATTCGTTAGACAAAAACGATATTACTATTTTTTTACCGTTCTGGCGTTTTCATATTGCGCCGACTGTCCTGGACCCGCAGCAAAACAACATCACAGCAACGACGGCCGCTGCAACGCTGGACACCATCTGGATACCGGCATTTTACGACGTGCGCCCCACGGTGTTTGGCAATGTGGGGATGAACCTGACATTGGCCAGAATACAGCCCCAGCTGTTGCCCCTCTCAAACAATCGAATTATACAGCTGCCAGGGGTCGCCAGACGTCGGGAGGATGCGACCCTTTATGTGCAGCCGTTTGTCGCGGGTATTGTGGACAGGCAAAAGGATATTTCGGGCCTTTCGATCAACGTGCGTATTGGGGATGCAAAGTTGTGGGGATTGCCGTTTGGATACGATTTACAAACCACCACGTTAACCGACGGCCTGTTGGGGATGCAGTATCCGACTGCCATGGTGGAATACTTTGAAGAACTTGCGTTCGCTTACGGAATCGGAAAATAAAGTCCGACCAGACCCCATCGGGCTGCATTGGTCAATATTCCCCGTTTTTTTATTCGCCAGGAAATGGGTTTCTGATTATATTTACCCCTCATGAAACAAACAATTGGGGGAATACATGGAAACCTTTTTCGCATCGCCGAAAAGACGCTCACGGGAAGAAGTGGCTATTCAAAATGAGGTGATTGTTCATCATCCCGTGGTCAGCGGCATGATGAAGCTGGTCAGTGGCATGCTGGCAGTGCTCAACGAAGACAGACAAGTGGTGGCGCTGAATGAGGAGCTGGCCGAATATCTGGGCATCGATGATTTGCCCGTCGCCCTGGGCTTAAGACCCGGGGAGGCCATTCACTGTGTGCATGCCCATGACATACCCGGCGGCTGCGGAACTGGCAAGTACTGCAGTACCTGTGGCGCCGCCATGGCCATCGTTGCCAGTCAACAGGAGAACAAACCTGTCACCAAAAAGTGCGCCATCGAGGTAAAAAAAGGGGACAAAAAGCAGGATATTTTTCTGCAGATTCAGTCCGTTCCCATCGAGGTGGAACACCAGCCATTTTTGTTGCTGTTTGTGCAGGATATCAGCGCACAGCAAAAATGGGCGGCCATGGAGCAGGTGTTTTTTCACGACATCAACAACATTCTTGCCGGTGTGGTATCGGTCTCCAACCTGCTACTCATGGAAGCCAGCTCCGAAAACCGGGACATGGTTCAACAACTCTCCCAAAGTTCCAAACGAATTACGCAGGAAGTGGCCATCCAGCGCTGTTTGCTGAGCAGTGAAACGCATGCCTACCAACCGGTGTGGAGCAGCGTGAAACTGCAAGCGATATTTGATGAGCTGGTCAACGTATTTGACACGCATCCGGCGGCCAAAGGAAAAAAACTCAGTTGCCCCAAACCTGAGGCCAACAGCGTCTTTAAAACAGACTATTCGCTTCTTATCCGAGTGCTGAGCAACATGCTGGTTAACGCATTCGAGGCCACCGCACCGGGCGGCACCGTCTCCCTCACCTGCGACGACAACAATGGAGAAGTACGCTTTGCAGTGTGGAACGAGGGCGAAATTCCCAAAGAGCTGCAACCCCGACTGTTTCAACGCAATGTGAGTACCAAGGGCGGGCTGGGTCGAGGGATTGGCACGTATTCCATGAAGCTGTTTGGAGAGGAAATTCTGGGCGGCAAGGTGGATTTTGTATCCACCCTTGAGACGGGCACCACATTTCAGTTTGTGCTGGACAAAAATATGAGCGGATCGGTGGTGGCGGATTCACCGCTTCGAATGGTGTAACCGGCATTTCATTCATTCAGTGCATCGAGTTTTCGGTAAATGGTGCGTGTGGCAATGCCCAGCAGTTGCGCCGCCAGTTTTTTATCGCCTTTGGTGTGGCGCAGCGTTTCCCGAATGACGCGCAGTTCAATCTCTTCAAGGGGAGTGCCAATACTGATATTGAGTTGCCCCTGATAGCGCTCCTCGGTAGCGATGCGCGTTGGCAAATCCGCCACATCCAGCATGGGATGACGCGACAACACTACCGCTCTTTCAATTACGTTTTCCAGTTCCCGCACATTGCCCGGCCAATAATATCCCGACAAAATATCCAGTGCTTCCTTGGAAACGCTCTCTATCGGTTTACTGTTTTTTATGGCGTATCGATTGACAAACAAATCCACCAGCAACGGTACATCGTCGAGACGCTGTCGCAAGGGAGGCAGATTCACAATGATCACGTTTAGCCGGTAGTACAAATCCTCACGAAAATTTCCCCGTTCCACCTCGGCTTCCAAATCCCGGTTGGTGGCCGCCAGCACCCGCACATCCACTTTTCGCGCGGTTCCACCGAGCGGTTCAATTTCGCGTTCCTGCAACACGCGCAAAAGCTTAACCTGCACCGAGCCACTCATTTCGGCCACTTCATCCAGAAAGATGGTCCCTTCGTGGGCCATGGAAAATCGACCATCGCGACGTTTGACCGCTCCGGTAAACGCCCCCTCCTCGTAACCAAACAATTCTGCCTCAAGAATGGATTCCGGAAGTGCCGCGCAGTTAACCGCCACAAACGGTTTATCGCTGCGAGTGGAGTTTTCGTGAATAAAACGCGCCAGAACCTCCTTGCCGGTTCCCGATTCGCCTGTAATCAATATGGTTGCCACAGATGGTGCGGCCTGCTGGGCCACTTCCAACGTCCTGCGAAACACGGGACTGTTCCCCACCACCTGGCGCACTTCCACTTTTTTAAGCAGTTGCTTCAAGTTGCGGTTTTCCACCACCAGAAAGTGCTTCTCCAGCGCCTTCTTTACCGTTTTTACAATCGCAGTCCGCTTAATGGGCTTTTCCACAAAATCGTATGCGCCGTTTTTAATGGCTTCAACAGCACTTTCCACGGTGCCATAGGCGGTCATGACAACCACTTCGCTATCCGGTGAAATGGTGCGCAAAGTGTCCAGCAACTGCAACCCATCCATTCCTGGCATACGCATATCTGTGAGAACCACATCCACGGTCTGCCGGCGGCACACGTCCAGCGCATCTCGACCACTCCCCGCGCTAAAGACCCGCAGGTTCTCTTTTTTAAAAACCTTTTCCAACGCCAAAACATTGTTTCGGTCGTCATCCACAATAAGTATTGTCGGCTGTTGATGTGTCTCCATGTTGCCATCCTGTCATTGTCGTGTCATTTTGTCAAACATCGGGCGCACAGATTCTATTCCCGGATGAATGGGCGTGAACCGGCAACTGGGCGCTTCGTCAGACAACAACATGGTTATCTCAACCCAACCTCAAATATATAAAGTTGAAAAGCGCGATTGATAGTGATAGGTCTAGCAGCGGTCACGGTTCATCTGTTCAGGAGACGAAACAACTATGGCAAAGAAGCAAGCGGAATACAACGAAAGTGCAGTTCAAACGCTGGACGCACTGCAACATATACGAAAACGAACCGGTATGTACATCGGTCGTATCGGCAGCGGTTCCAACCCGATGGACGGCATCTATGTCATGATAAAGGAAGTCATCGACAATAGTATTGACGAATTTATCATGGGAAACGGGAAACGCATCGACGTAACTCTTAATGAAAACACCGTCTCCGTTCGCGATTTTGGTCGCGGCATCCCCCTTGGCAAAGTGGTGGAATGCGTCAGCGAAATCAATACGGGCGCCAAGTACAACGACGACGTATTTCAGTTCTCGGTGGGGCTCAACGGCGTGGGCACCAAAGCGGTCAATGCCCTCTCCAGTCGTTTCGAGGTCATCAGCTATCGCGACGGGAAATTTAAACGCGCGGTATTCTCACAGGGCGAAAAACGCGAAGAAACGTCGGGGACCAACGCAAAAGAGAAAAACGGCACGTTCATCTCGTTCACGCCGGACCCTGAGATTTTCAATTCATATACATGGCGGGAAGATTTTATCGAGCATCGCCTGCGTTACTATGCCTATCTGAATCGCGGCCTCACCATCGTTTACAACGGCAAGAAGTTTTACAGTCAAAATGGGCTTATAGATCTCCTGAACAAAGAAATTGGTGACGAGCGCACGCTTTACGACTCCGTCTCGTTCTCTGGCAGTCGAATTGAATTTACCTTTACCCATACCCATGCCTATGGCGAAAACTATTTCAGCTTTGTAAACGGGCAACATACCAGCGATGGCGGCACTCACGAAAGCGCATTTCGCGAAGGCATATTAAAAGGCGTAAATGAATTTGCCAGAAAGAATTTTTCCGGCGGGGATGTGCGGGACGGAATCATTGGCGCCATTGCGGTAAAAGTGCAGGACCCGGTATTTGAAAGTCAAACCAAAAACAAACTGGGATCCACCGACGTACGCAGCTGGATATTGAAGGAAGTAAAAGAACAGGTGGTTATCTGGCTGCATAAGAATCCCAAAGATGCGGAAAAACTGATTGAAAAAGTGGCGCAGAACGAAAAACTGCGCAAGGAACTTTCCTCAATTAAAAAGCAGGCCAAGGAACGCGCACGGAAAGTGGCCATTCGCATTCCCAAACTCACCGACTGCAAAATTCACTTCAACGACGAAAAACCCAAAGGGAAAAAGGTGGCGGATCGACGCGATGAAACCCTCATCTTTTTGACAGAGGGAGACTCCGCCGGTGGCGCCATGGTGCAATCCCGGGATGTCTACACACAGGCTATTTTTTCCCTGAAGGGAAAACCGCTCAACTGCTTCGATCTGAAGCGCGATGCACTGTACAAAAACGAAGAGTTGTACAACATCATGCGCGCACTGGGGATTGAGAACGACATGGAAGGCCTGCGCTACAACAAAATTGTCATCGCCACCGACGCGGACGTGGACGGCATGCATATTCGCAATCTGCTCATCACATTCTTTTTACGTTACTTTGAAGAACTGGTGGTGAAAGGTCACGTATATATCCTGGAAACGCCCTTATTCCGGGTGCGCAACAAGCAGGAAACCATTTACTGTTATTCAGAAACGGAACGGGACAAAGCCTTAAAGAAATTGAAAAATCCCGAAGTTACCCGCTTTAAGGGACTTGGTGAAATCAGTCCCAAAGAGTTCAATCTGTTCATTGGCGACAAAATCAAACTGGTGCCGGTGACAGTGGAATCGCTGAGCGAAATTTCCCATACGCTGGAATTTTTCATGGGTAAAAATACACCCCAACGCCGGGAATTTATCGAGAACAATCTCATTTCAGATATTGCCATTGGTTAAAGGAAGCCAATCTCTTTGACCGTTATTTAGGACGCGACGCATATGTCTACACTTGAACCATTGATGGAACGAAATTTTCTGGAGTACGCGAGCTATGTGATTATGGATCGCGCCATTCCGGACTTGAGAGACGGCTGCAAACCGGTGCAGCGTCGTATTTTGCAAACCCTGTACAATATGGACGATGGCAAATTCCACAAAGTGGCCAACGTCATCGGTGAAACCATGAAGCTGCATCCCCATGGCGACGCTTCCATTGGCGATGCCCTGGTGGTCATGGCCAACAAGGACTACTTCATCGAAAAGCAGGGAAACTTTGGAAATATTATTACGGGACACCCCGCAGCTGCCGCCAGGTATATTGAGTGTCGACTCACTCCTCTGGCCAAGGAAACGCTTTTTAATAAGGAATTGACCCAGTTTCAGGACAGCTACGACGGTCGAAAAAAAGAGCCCATCTTTTTGCCGGTAAAACTGCCGGTGCTGCTGATGCTGGGGATTGAGGGTATCGCAGTGGGCATGAGCACCAAAATTCTGCCCCACAATATGATTGAGCTGCTTCAGGCGCAAATCAATATCCTCAACTATGAGCCCATTCAGATATTTCCCGATTTTCCAACGGGCGGAATGGTGGATATTTCTGAATATTCCGAAGGCAAAGGAAAAGTCCGAATTCGCGCAAAACTGGAATCCGATGGGGATAAGCGCATTGTTATTACCGAGATTCCATTTTCGACAACAACGGAAAGTGTGATTGCATCCATTGAAAGCGCGTCGCAAAAGAAAAAGATTAAAATTGCCAGTATCAGTGATTACACCACCGACAAAGTGGAAATCGAGATATTGTTGCCCCGCGGTGTGCACACCAATGAGGTGATCCCACAGTTGTATGCGTATACCAACTGCGAAGTATCGCTCACGTCCAACATAGTCACCATCAAGGACGGTCGTCCCATCAATGCCAGCGTCAATGAGATATTGCGCGTCTTGACCGATCGGCTGCGGGATCAGATTTGCGCGGAGCTGGAGCTGGAGCTCAAAAAGCTGCAAAACAAACAGCACTGGCTGACCCTGGAGCAGATTTTTATTGAAAAGCGTGTGTATAAACGCATTGAAGAAGCTTCCACCGAAGCCCAGGTGGTTAGCGAGGTTTACGAAGGTATGAAGCCTTTCAGCAAGTATTTCGTGCGCGCCCTTGTGGATGATGACATTGAAAAACTGCTGGAAATCCGCATTCGCCGTATCTCTAAATACGATATCAACAAAAACCGCAAGCAGCTCAAGGAAGTGCAGGCGGGCATTGAGGAAGTGAATGCAAAACTGTCGTCACTGACCCAGACCACCATTGGCTATCTGAAGGATTTGATTTCCAAATATAAAGATGAGTATCCACGCAGAACCGAAATTCAAGCCTTCGACACCATCGAAAAGAAAGATGTGGCCAGACAGAATATTCGCGTGGGATACGATGCCAACACCGGGTTCTTTGGCAGTGAAATCAAAGAGTCTGAATACATTATTACCATGAGCGAGTACGACAGGGTGCTGTTCATCTGCAAAGACGGCAGTTATCGCATTGTGGGCCCCGAAGAAAAGATACTCATTCCCGGCAAGGTGATTTACTGGGAGCCTTTCGATGCCGAAAACGGGGTGAAGTTTACAGTGGTGTATCGCGATCAGAGCCGTATCGCCTTTGCGAAAAAGGTTCACATTCACAAGTTTATCAAGGACAGAGAGTACGAACTCATTAAAGATAAAGCCGGTAAAATCGATTTGCTGCTTCCCGGAGATGCGCAAAACAAAATCAAAGTGCATTTTACGCCGGCCAAACGGCAGCGCGTCAGAGAAGCGGAATTTGATTTGGCGGAGCTGGAATTCATCGGTCCCCTGTCCAAAGGTCGCCGCGTCAATCCCAAGCCCATCAATCGCATTCAAAAGATGCGACTGGATACAGATCCGCCGGAAGAAGGCGACGAGGAGACAGAAACCGTATCTGTCAAAACACCGGACCCTTCTAAAGGTGGTGGTTCCGGCTCCGGCAACTCCGGCGGCCCCATTGACAGCGGCGGGCAGCGAACGTTGTTTTAAAATTCCGCCCTTATTTTGATTCGTCTATGATGGCGATCAATGTTTTCTCGACTTCTTCGGCGGCGGTGCGCAGTTCGCGGGAGTCGTTGAGACTGCTGAGCAGGGCCGTGGGTAAAATGGTGCCCAGCTTGACCTGTCCTTTTTCTTCCCACACCGAGATGCGGCAGGGCAGCACCATGTTCAAACTCATATCTGCATTCAGCACCGCGGATGCTTTTTGAGGGTTGCACACTTCGAAAACACTCACCTCGTTTTCAAATGGGACCCCTTTGGTGTTGAGGGTTTCCTTAACGTCGTGGACGTGCAGAATCCCAAATTTATGTGTGGGGATAATATTGTACAGCGCGCTCACGGCGTCCTTAAACGATTTATTGGAATCGACGATATACTTCATGGTTCACCTTCCCAATGTTTTTGAAAGTTGTCTGTTATCATTACTATGAGTCCCCTGCCGGCGCCAGGGTGTCGCAACATTCAACCGGATGGTGACGATGGCGCATCCAGCAGCTGGAAATACTCCCGGGTGAGCCGCAGAGCGGTCTGCAGATTGCGGCAGGCCCACGAACGACTCTTGCCAAAATTCTCCGCTACCTGGTCCAGCGTCAAATCTTCGTAAAAATACTGTTGAATCAACAGTTGCTGTCGCTCGGATAACGTAGCGATGGCATCGTTGAGCTTTGAGTAGTACTGCTTCTTTTCCACCACAGCTTCCGGTTCCAGGATGGATTCCGACGCCATTTGCTGGTCGGCTTCTGTACTGCAGGAGGTAATATAAATTCCCGCCAGTTCCTTTAACCGGTTGGACAGGCGGTGCACCGCTTCAACTTTATCTTTTGGCGGAGGAACTTGCTGTTCACAGCGCATCATCTCCTGAGATTTTTTTATAAAGGCAATCTGACGCAACAGGCGGCGCGGGAGCATATGATTCTGGGAGAGCCCATCGAGTATTTCCCCTTCCACCCTTCGTGTGGCAAAGGTGCTGATGGAAACATTCAGCGATGGATCATATTTTTCAATGGCCTGCGCCAGTCCGTCCAGAGCGAAAGAGCGAATCTCGTCCCTATCCACATCGGGACCCAGCCGCTTCAGCATCGAATTGATGATTCGATTCACCCTGGGCATGGCTTTTTGAGCCAATTCATTTTTCTCTTCCGCTGTTTTCATCCGGCAGCATCATACAAGGCGTTCAATAGTCGTGGCAACCGATATTCCAGCCCAATCCTCATGTAATCTGGCAGCGTTTCCAGATTTGAGGATGAAGCGTTCTGATTTTAACAAAACACTCCAATAATCGGTGCGTCTGTGATACGAAAACGAATCATGAAGCCGGACAAAATAAAAGAATTGTTGTTAAATGTACAGCAAGGCAAAATGTCGGTGGACCAGGCCACTACTATTTTGGAAAAATTACCATTCGAGGACCTGGGACATACTGTGGTGGATCATCATCGGGAACTGCGGACCGGATTTCCAGAAGTCCTGTTTGGCGAAAATAAAACCGCCTCACAACTTATTGCCATCATTCAGGAAATGCTCAAACATAGACAGCAGATTCTGGCCACGCGGGTGGACAGCGAAAAAGCCGCCGCCGTAAAGGTGCACTTGCCCAATCTGCAATATGACGCAGAGGCCCGATGCCTGTTTCTGGAAAGCGCGGAAAAGTCCCCCAAAAACGGCGCGGGTAAAATCCTGGTGGTGACCGCTGGAACATCTGATATTCCGGTGGCCAAAGAAGCGTTGATCACGGCACGGCTGGCGGGAAACGACGTCGAATTAATCAACGACGTGGGTGTGGCCGGGGTTCATCGACTGCTCCACCGCCTGGAGGACCTGCGCAGGGCATCAGTAGTGATTGTGGTGGCTGGAATGGAAGGAGCCCTGCCGTCGGTTGTGGGTGGACTTATTGCCGCGCCAGTAATTGCAGTGCCCACATCGGTGGGATACGGCGTGGCATTCGGTGGCGTCACCGCCCTTTTGGGTATGCTGAGCAGCTGTGCTTCCGGGGTCACGGTGGTGAATATTGATAACGGGTTTGGCGCCGGGTACGCCGCCGCACTTATGAACCGTATTGGACAAAAGGACAACCAATGACAGACCATTCTCGCATTCTGTATCTCGACTGTTTCAGCGGTCTTTCCGGCGATATGATTGTTTCGGCGCTGCTGGATGTGGGCGTCCCCTTTTCGGTAATTGAATCCGCTGCGGCGGCCCTGCCGGTGACGGGATACAAAATTCGCCACGAAAAAGAAATGCGCAATGCGTTGTCGGTCAGCCGTTTTTTTGTGGATGTGGACGAACACAAACAGCCCCATCGCCACTTCTCTCACATACGGGATATGATCGCCGAGTCGCCATTGTTGCCAGAGGTTAAGGAAAAAAGCATTGCCATCTTCAGGGTGCTCGCAGAGGCTGAAGCCAAAGTACATGGCACCACCATCGACAAGGTGCATTTTCATGAAGTGGGCGCTGTGGATTCCATCATCGATATTGTGGGCGCGGCCGCCGGGATTGAATACCTGAAAGCCGATGTGGCATGTCGGCCCGTGCCGGTGGGGACTGGTTTTGTCAATACGCAGCACGGCATCCTGCCCCTCCCCGCGCCGGCCACCCTCAATATTCTGACCGGTATCCCCGTGGAAGGCACAGACATTACATCTGAGCTAACCACTCCCACCGGCGCTGCCATCGTGAAAGCACTGGCAAGTGATTTCGGGCCCATTCCACCGATGCGGCCGGAAATCACCGGTTTTGGCGCGGGAAGTCGAAATCTGCCGGAGCGCCCCGGCGTGCTCAGAGCGGTGCTGGGACAAAAAACAGGCCAAACAGCTCCGTCGTGTACGGTTCTGGAGGCCAATATCGATGATATGACCGGAGAAATGGCCGCATTCGCCATGCAGCGCTTGTTTGCATCGGGCGCGCTGGACGTATGGGTGGAATCCATTCAAATGAAAAAGGGACGCCCTGCCTTGAAAATATCGGTCCTTTGCCGCACGCCTGAAAAAGAGGCACTGGGGGAGGTCCTGATGACGGAGACCACCACCATCGGCCTGCGGTACTACGAAGTGGGTCGCATGGAACTGGCCCGGCGGATGGACACGGTGACCACCCCCCTTGGAAATGTGCGAATGAAAATATCGGAGACAAAATCCGGATTAAAAACCGTGTCTCCGGAGTTTGAGGACTGCAGGCGCATCGCCGAAGAAAAGCAGGTGCCTCTCAAAGACGTCATGGCATCCGCAGTGGCCGCCTGGCATCGACGTTTTGACCAGTAGAAACGGTATTTATGAGTGAGCAAAAGGAATTGCCTATTGGCGTGTTTGATTCAGGCCTTGGTGGACTGACTGTGGTTAAGGCACTGCGCCAGGCCCTTCCACAGGAACATATTCTCTATCTGGGCGACAATGCCCGTGTTCCGTATGGCACCCGTTCCCCCGAAACCGTTGAGCGATATGCGTGGAACTGTGCCAACTTTCTGATGAAAAAGGGACTCAAAATGCTGGTTATCGCCTGCAACACAGCGTCTGCCGTTGCAGTGCCATCCCTCCAGACGCGACTCGACGTCCCTGTTCTGGGCGTAATTCGCGCCGGAGCCCGTGCGGCGCTGCAAAATCCGGAACATCGGCGACTGGGCATCATTGGAACCGCGGGAACCATCGGCACGGGCGCCTATCCAAAGGAAATCCGCGCCATGTCGCCCGAGGTGCAGGTATTTCAGAATCCTGCGCCATTGCTCGTGCCCCTGGTGGAGGAAGGGTGGATTGACGGCGATGTTCCAACGCTTGCGGTTCAGCGATATATTCAGCCCCTGGTGCAGCAGCAAATCGATGTGCTCCTTTTGGGATGCACCCACTACCCCGTGTTGCAGTCGGTGATTGAGAGCGAACTTCGGCAAATGGGCAGTGCCGCCGATGTAGTGAACTCTGCGGTGGCCATGGCCACTGAAGTCCAGCAGGCGCTGGAGATGCACCATCTTACGCGAAGCGGCGAGGCAACCGGTGACCTGCAGTGTTTTGTCACCGATATGCCCAGCAGTTTTGCCGATGCGGCAATGCGGTTTCTGGGCAATCCTGTTGGGAATGTGGTGAAAGTCGATATTACCTGACCGCTGACGCGTCCACCGCGCCAGTAGATAGGACCCCGATAAAACCGGGCGCCTTAATCAAATTAATCCATCTGAAAATCAATCAATATAGGCGATGGTGCGAATGATGGTTCGGATTCGGGCGGTAATTTCCTTTGAGGGATCGATGAATCGAATCCCCATCCCGCCTGGGGCTGTGGCAGAACCGGGATCTATCCAGACAACTTCACCGGTCACGTCCACCGGCGTCGTACCATGGGGGGTGTCAAATCGCAACTGGATAACGGTTCCGGCCGTCAACGGGGTGTCACTGACCAGAAAAATCCCTAATTCTGAAAGGTTACTGGATTTGGAATACAGATATGTATCCCCCATGGAGTAGTTGACGTTGAGATTGATATTGTGCCGTTTTCCTCTGCGCCGGTCGTCATTGGGTACCGAGTAAGCGCGTGTTTTTTCGTTGTTCATCGAATCCTTTCTTAAATTCCGCTAAGACGGCGAAATCGAACACACTGTTATCCCATTTATCGGCAGATTTGAAAACCACTAAATATTAAAGGGAAAATTAGTTTCTTCCCCTATTTCGTCCCGACGACAGCGTTGACTGGAATGATACCACGCCAATCCCAAATTCGAGATTGCATTCAACATCGCGTCTCGGTATTCAATGTCGGTTTGAAAAAGACAACCTGCAGAGCATAAAGGAGACGCAAATGATTTCAAACAATGAATACTTTGACGGCAATGTAAAATCCCTTGGATATGAAAACAGCAACGGCCGCGCCACTGTTGGGGTGATGGAAGAAGGGGAATACGAATTCAATACCGGCGCCCCCGAAAAAATGACACTCATCAGCGGCGCCTGGGCCATCCAATTGCCCGGCAGCGACGGATTTGTTTCCTATGGACAGGGAGAAACCGTGGCCATTCCCGGCAACAGCAGTTTTAAACTGAAAATCTCACAGCCTTGCGCCTACCACTGCGCCTTCGAATAAGCTGGAACGACATTTTTTTTGACTGATTCCAGTTACTTAACGCGTCTTTCCACTATTCCATTTAAACAGCAGCAGCCCCGGCTTTTTCTTTGGGGATTCGTTGACCACTACCAGGGTACCGTCCGGCAAAAAGGCAATGCCTTCGGGCTGCAAAAACAATTGGGGGTCGAGCATGGTGAAGCCCGTAATTTTCTGCTGTCGATTTATGGAAATCAGCGTGCGATCCACCGAAGATACGATATATATCTCCCCGGTGACCGGGTGGACGGCCACTGCGGCCGGCATAAATCGCAATCTATCCTTAAACTCGCCTTTTTTGTTTATTTTTCCGGGAACCGTGAGTCGCTTTTTTTTTGCGAATGCCAGAATATCCTTTGTGGTCACCACAAACGCCGGTTCGCTTTTCATTTGTTCGGTCTTCAAATCCACCGCAAACAGAGGCCGTTTTCGCTTGCCGCCGCCCAGCTTTTTTTTCCACCGACTTTTAGGGGCAATCAACAGCTGATTCGCAAACGCATCGTAACACAGCCCCTCATTGTCTTTGGTGGGCAGATTGAGTGTCTGGTGCGTGGCGTCGTTGTTTTCGCGCCAGTTTGGAACCTTGAAAAGCGTGCCATTACTCCGAAGCACGTACATGGTGTCATTCACTTCCGCCATGCCTTCGTAATCCCCTTTGGGGCCAAATTTTATTTTTCGTACCACATCGTCTTCTTTTAAATCGTATAGAAAAATAATCCCCTTCTCATCCTGAATCAGCGCCACTTCGCTGGTGGCCACAACCGTGACATCCGACGCCTCTTTAAGCTTTTTAGGCAACGTTGCCACATGGGCCGGTTTAAAAAGAGTGTAGCCCGGAAGATATCCGGCAATGGGGCGACAGGACGCGTCCTGATCCGCACAAACGGACGTGACAGCATCATCGCACCGACCGCATGCGGACATCGTGATAAAAGCGGTTAAGATTAAACGGGTGCACACGGATTGCAACATGCACATTCGACATTTCATGACCGACCTCCGTAAACCTGAACGTGTTCCAAAACGGTACGTAAATCAAGTTTCACAACGAAATGACATTGAAACAATTTAGATGGGAAATCAACGGTAAGCAGTTACGGGGTATTTCCTGCTCGACGATTCTTTTTACACAATCCCCCCCCCTGTCCTGCCAAATGGTCTTTCCGCGTTGTGACAGCTGGTTGAACAAAACCCCTGAAACCTGCGTTTTTTCTGCTTGAATTTACTTCTGCGTCGAATGAGGTTCGCATCACCTGTAAAAAGATCAATGCTGCCAGTACACCAGGGTGACGGAATAAAACGCGAAATGTCCAGTTTCTTTCAAAGAACATTTCATAACCTATTGAAAACGCACCAACCCTTTTGGGATAGACTGGCGCCCTCCAAAATTTCACACGTAAACAAATCCAACTTTCGTTTTTTGTCATTCATTTATTCTGACCTTTCGCTCCGCGTATAGGGGCACTGATCTCCATAATGGATGTTCAAAGAAAAAA
Organism: Deltaproteobacteria bacterium; assembly: GCA_016935665.1. Lineage (GTDB taxonomy): Bacteria > Myxococcota_A > Polyangia > JAAYKL01 > JAAYKL01 > JAFGXQ01. Next base: position 69,693 of record JAFGQN010000134.1, read on the forward strand.
TTTTTTCAATGCAACAGCCACGCGTACCGCTTAAGATCATTCTTGTTATGACAATTTAAACGCCAGTTCCCAATTACAACTATGCAGACAAGGATACGCAATGCACAAGAAACCAAATGTTGCCACCATTAAAAAAGGCGCGTGGCTGCTGATTCCCATACTGATGTTCTGTTGTCCTTTCGGATCAGCTGCACCTGTAAGTCCAATGCCTTACTCGTTTAAACAACCGAATGGCAGCATGGTAAAGGTGAAACTGTTCGGTGATGAATTCTATATCCGGGGTGAAACCCTCGACGGTTACACTGTGATCCGAGATCCCAACACGGGCTGGATCAGTTACGCGGTTCCATCAGAAGAAGAAGGCGCCTATATTTCAACAGGAATCCCTTACCTGGGGGACGATATTCCTAAAAGCACACAGGAGTTCAACAGTTTCTTTCATAAGGTATCTGCACAGCAGTCCCACGTTACCCCGTCCCAACTGCAAAAAAGTATCAGCACCCTTTTAGGACAAAAACACCAGATGTTGTCCCCCGAACATATCCGCACCATTGCAGAGCACAATGCGAAACGGCTGTTTCCAAACGCCGAAGCCACAGCGAAACTGGTAAAAGACGTCAACGGAACCGTTCGAGTCATGCCCCCTGCCCCGCCCGGGCAAACCGTGGCAGCACTTCCGGAAATAACAGGGACAGTGCGGGTGCTGTCCATTATTGTTCAGTTCTCAGATGCGCCGGCAACTGCAAGTATCGATGAATATATCACCATGCTGAATGACGAGGACTGGAAGAACGAATTAAGCGTGGGGTCCGCAACCGGATACTATAAACAGGTATCGCAGGGACGGCTCCTGCTCGAGCACGAAGTATTTGGCATCTTTACCGCACCCAAAACATTTAAGGAGTACGACGCCATGTCCTACGCCAGCGGCGCGCAGGAGATTCTCGCCTTTACACTTAGGGAAATCGAAAATTCCGGATTTGATTTTTCAAGTTTATCGACCAAACCGCGCAGCGGCTGGGCGGGGGGCGGCGGTCAGGTTATTCAAGCCATCAACCTGATTCACACCGGCGTCCCCGCTGCGTGGGCTGAGGGCATGTGGCACCATCAGGGATGGTATACGGACTTCAGCGCGGACGGCGTCGGCACCGAAATCTATGCCACCGGCGATGGCAATACCCCTTTTGCCACAATGGCCGTCATACATGAAGACGGGCACATGATAGCCGGCTGGCCGGATGTCTATTTTATGGACGGCGGCGACAACCCCATTTCGGGATTCTGCATTATGGGCGGCGGCTTTGGGACGCCTCCTCCCAATCCATGGTTTCGCACGGCTGCGGGGTGGAGTGACGTGGTCGACATTACAGGCCGGGATGGCGTCTGGCCCACAAAAGCCAACGATTTTCAGATTTACAAATACAACCACCCGTCAAATCCGTTGGAATATTTTCTGGTTGAATCCAGAATGCGCGAGAGCGGGATGAATGAATTTCTTCCCGATGAAGGATTAACCATCTGGCGGGTGGATGAAAATGGAGACCAGCAGGCGTGGCCGGAAACGGCAACGAATCACCTTGCGGTAAGCCTCGTCCATGCCAACAATCGTCCTCTGGCGATGGACGGGTCCTGTTACCATGCCGGACACGTATCGGAATTCAATGACACCACAACGCCTTCTGCAAAATGGTGGAGCGAGGAGAACTCGGGACTGGATATCCACTCCATTTCACCAGCAGGACCTTCCATGACCTTTATCACAGGCGAAGGCAGTTCTGACGGTGATTCTGACTCGGACACCGACTCTGATTCCGACTCTGATTCCGATTCCGACTCCGATTCCGACTCCGACTCCGATTCCGACTCCGACTCCGATTCCGACTCTGACTCTGACTCTGATTCCGACTCTGACTCTGACTCCGACTCCGATTCCGACTCTGACTCTGACTCTGATTCCGACTCTGACTCTGATTCCGACTCTGACTCTGACTCCGACGCTGACTCTGACTCCGACGCCGACTCTGACTCTGAGCCAGACTCCGATTCTGACACCGACTCTGAATCTGAAATAGATCAGGAGAACGAAGAGGATGCAAACGCGTCTTCGGACAGCGATTCCTGCGGATGTATGATTATCGGAGTATCCGTTACCAACCTGTTTTCACTGATATCTCTCGCACTGTAATCACAGATTGATTCCGTTTATTCCTGTTCAGCCGTCCACCGGTTACCATTAAACAAAATGTCGTCAGATCGCAAAACAACCACCTATTCAAATAATCAGGAAGCCCTGCTGACCATGATGGACGCATGGCCCCAAAGCCGGGCAGGTACAAAAGACGACATCCCCTTTGGAGTGGGCCTTGTCGTCGAAATAAAACCGTTCATCATTCAATTGCATTCTCCTGGCCTAACTGCCAAAACCATTCGCCGTCGCCTTGATAATCGTTGGGTTATTGGTGGCGAATTCATCAGAGTGATAAACTATTATCCGAAACAGGGTAAAAAAATCGTTTCAAACGCTACTCTGCGAAACTGTCGCTAATGGCGAAGCACCGTATATGCAGGATTTCTCTGAAGCCGAGCAGCGTGCTTTCAACGCCACTGCGAGAAAGCTACAAAAGTATCACTTGAGCACCTACACTTTTTAATATTTTACCCACAGATTTCGTGGGAGAGCCAGATTTTCTATTCGGAGTCACCTAATAAAATAATCAGAAAGGATATCAGGAATAAAGCAACCATGATTGCCAGATGAAAAACCCTTAACTTTTTTGTTAAATGGAAAAGAAGACACATAATAACAGGAAGATAATCTCATCTAACAATTACCCATACAAAAGATTGCCGATGATTATCGGCCTGTATGGTTATTGGCGCCCGTTTCAACACCTTTTATTTGCAGAAAGATTGAATCATGAGAAAAATATCCAATTTAAGCAAACAGCTAACATTCGTCATTTTAAATTTATTCGCGTTTTCCTGCCAGGGCCCAATCGAGGAATGGGTGCAGATTCTTCAAAACTGTGATTGTGATTCAGACGGTAATTTAGATACAGAAGAAGCAACCGTTACGGTTCATCCCCTTCCGGATACACTTGGAGATATTGATATTAGCTATATTCCATATGAATACGTGAAGGACGGATGCATGCATCGAAAAACGTATCTCGCAATGGAGTTGGCAGCCCGCAACATGGCGTCGTCTGCCGTGCAAATCGAAACGTGTGATAACAGTTTTCAACTGGAAAGCAACGGTGCCAATTGGCGGATGCATCAAACAGTAGTAATGGTGGTTAACAATGAAGTCGTGGTGATTGATCCTCTTGTAAGTGATGACTTTTTAACCGTCGATGAATGGCGAAGTGCGATAAATGGCGAAGACAACACGAATGTGTTTTTCGGTTCAGCTGCATTTGGCGCCAATGATGACGGGTCTGACAAATGCGACATCGAACCGGATGAAACAGATCTGGAGACGGAAATTTCGGAAATGACACCGTTTTATCTTGAGAATATCATGATAGGTTGTTCCTACTTGAGGCGTTACCTGCTTGAATCTCCAGAGTATTCAAAGGAAAGAGACGACCACCTGGTTCAAAGAACTTATGAGCTGATAAATTTGATCGAGCCTTTGGGACTTATTGACGATCTCGGTTCTGATGCTGATGAAATTCTCGGCAAGCTTGCAGATGGTCCCTGGTGTCCGGATCCAATCGTCTTACCTTAATTGAAATTTATCGAGTTATACTCTCCATATAGAAGCTCAAACGTCTTCACTTCTCAAATAATATTTAGACAATCAGCATCTTTTTCGATCTCAAAGAGAGATCCAGACCCCAGGAATGAACCCAATTGTTATTGCCTGATTTACAGGAATCAAACCCGCGCATATAATCAACCGCCATTTCAACCCTGAGTAAACCGAAATGGGCGATTTAAAGACAGATTATTATGAATGATTGTCGATATTCAGGATAGTGAAAAAAATGATTCAGTTGCAATTCGAAGCAGCGTCTCTGGTAAGAATGAGTTCATTTGTATTGAAGATCTTTTCAATATCCAGCAGGAAGATTACGCGTTTTCCCACTTTGGCCACTCCCATGATATAGTCGAGGTTGGCACTGGAGAAGTCGCCCAGATTGGGTCTGGGCTCAATATCCTCTGCGTCCACGTTCAGCACTTCCTGTACCTCATCCACCAACACCCCCATGGTGTATACCTGCTTTTGAGAATGAAGCTGCACTATCACGATGACAGTCTGGTCAGTGGGAACCGTTTCACTCATCTGAAACTTGAGCCGCAGGTCCACCACGGGATTCACCTTGCCGCGCAGATTTATCACACCGCGCACCGCCGGATCCGCCTGGGGAACCCGCGTCACATCCATCATCCCGATAATTTCTCTCACCTTTAAAATTTCGAATGCATACTCCTCATCGGCTAACTTGAACGTAATGTATTTGCCAGCCAGTGACAGTTCTCCTTCACCACCACTGGTTTGCCGTGTCACTTCCATCTGATTGAGTTCATTCATTTGTTCACCTTTACGCTCTCATACATTTAAAATTCCGCAAAATCGGGATCGTCATCCATCGGCATGATTTCATAAGGCAGTGCAACAGGATCCTCATTGCGCGGCATCTGACGTCTCGTGCGGTCATTCATGGGCGTAGTATTGGGGCGAACCATTGCCGCGCTGCGCATACGGGCGTCCAACTTGAACTTCGATACCAGACTCATCAACTCCTGGGCCTGTCCGGCCAGTTCTTCTGCGGCGCTGGACGATTCCTCTGAATTGGCCGCGGCGCGCTGAGTCACCTGGTCCATTTCCACCATCGCTTTGTTCACCTGCTCAATTCCCCGCGCCTGCTCCTGACTGGCCACCGTTATTTCCGAAATAATGTCTGTCACCTTACCAATGGCCGCCACCATGCCCTGCAGATTCTCGTTCACATCACCCGAAATCTTTTCACCGGTTTCAGCCAGATGGACCGATTCCTTGATCAGCGATTCCGTGTTCTGTGCCGCATCCTTTGCCCGTCCCGCCAGATTTCGCACTTCCTCGGCGACCACGGCAAAGCCGCGCCCAGCGTCTCCTGCCCGTGCCGCCTCCACAGCTGCATTCAACGCCAGCAGATTGGTTTGAAACGCGATATCATTGATGTCCTTGATAATTTCGGCGGTACGCTCCGCCGATGTCTTGATTTTGCCCATGGCATCCACCATTCGCCCCATCTCTCCGGTTCCCTTGTTGGCGGCATCCCGCGTCTCTTCCGACAACGCCTGCGCCTGCCGGGTGTTGTCAGCGTTCTGACGCGTCATGCCACTCATTTCTTCCATACTGGAGGTGGTTTCCTCAAGGGCACTGGCCTGCTCCGATGCCCCTTCTGCCACCTGCTGCGACGAAATGGAAATCTGCTGTGCGGCGCTGTTCACCTGTCCAACCGCCTGCTGAACCTGCGCCATGGCATCGTGCAGCACCTCGCCTGTAGAATTCAGTGCATTTTTAATTTTTGCATGATCCCCCTGATAGTTGCCTTTTACACGTGCCGTCAGATTGTAAGCGGCCAGTTCCTCCAGCACTTGTGAGGCCTCCGCGATGGGATCGAGGATGGTGTTGAGCAACTCGTTGATGCCCTGAACCATTGCTTTCCAGCCACCCGAAAACTTCGTATGCTCTCCTCGGACGCTCAGCTGTCCTGCCTGAGATGCATTAATAAGCCGCTGTACTTCCGCGGATGTGGCTTTAAGATTTTTACGCACACCTTCAACGGTCTCATTGATAAATGCTTTTTTACCCGGAAATTTTTCCAGCGGTGCATCAAAGTTCCCCTGCCCGAATTCCTTCACACAAGCCATGGCTTTCTTCTTAACCGAAATATGACCACTGACCATACTGTTCACACCTTCGGCCATACGACTGAACGCACCTTCGAATTTCTCCACCGGGATCATTACATCGATATCCCCCGCGTCGTGCTCGCTTGACATATGTCCCATTTCCTGAATCAGAGAACTGATGGCATCGATAAGCTGATTAATACTTTTCTTGATTTCGTTGAAATCGCCTTTGTAATCATCTGTGATTTTCTGCGGAATATCACCTCTGGAAATTCGGGCCACATAATCGGCGGAAAACTGTAACGGTTCAATAACCGCATTAAGTGCACCATTAAAAGCCACCAGCATTTCCTTGTACGCCCCGGTGGCGCCGCTGATTTCCGCTCTGGATTGCAACCTGCCGTTCTGAAGCTTCTGGGCCGTATCCGCCACCGATGCAATGACGCCATCCACCATTCGTCTGTTCTCAATTTCGGCATCGTTCTTTGCGCGCAAATTGGCTATCATCCGCTTAAACGCATTGGCCAGTTGCCCCACTTCGTCTTTTTGCTCGATAAAAATTTTCTGATTCAAATCCCCTTCGGCCACTTTGACCGCAGTCTCATGCAACGCAAAAATGGGACCTGTCATTTTGCGGGTGATAACCACCGCGATACCAATGGCCATTAACACGCCGGCCACTGAAGCGCCAATGATGACACCCGATGTTCGCTGGTTGCTTGCCTGCACCGCCGGACCAATGGTGTCCTGTTCTTCTTTGATGGACAGTTTGACTTCTTCAGCCTCATCCGAGATTTTGGGGCCGATTTTGTCCAGAGTCTCTGCAATCAGTTTATTGCGTTCGTCAATACTGGCCACTACCTTTTCAAACCCATCACTGTATCTGTCGAATCCTTTTTGAAAAGCAGTCAGGTACTCACCCTGTTTGGCCAGTTTTGCATTTCCCACTAAAAGCGCCAGTTTTTCCTGAACAGCTTTTTTTTCGTCTCGCACCCTTTGTGCATCCGCAGTGTTACTGGTATCGAGAAACTTGACGAAGTATAGCCGCGCCAAAAGGAAATGCTGCTGCAAATCCCCACCCATCAGCGCCCCCGCCGCATCGTTGTTCCGCCATGAATACTCTACAAATTCTGTCAAGTTTTCGCGAGCGGTTTCGCCTTCCGAATTCATGACGTTATTAACCAGATCATTGCGCGTATTCTGAAGAGCGACCACCTTTTCAAACGCTTTGTCGTAATCATCCAGCTGCTCCTTGATCTGCCTGACCAGTTTTAGACGTTCGGGGTGATGAATGTTCTTTTCCGCCTCAGCCGTGAATTCGGCAGTGGCGTCAAATCGCTCGTGGAATTGGTCTATCGACTCTTTGGAATTGGTCTGAATGAAGTTTTTGACCTGCAGGCGGGCCTCCAGCAAATTGGCCTGAACACGTCCCATGAGCACGTTGTCCCTTGCAATTTCCCGATAGCTGGAAAATCCCGTTTCGGCCTCATCAAACCCCATCCACGCCACTGTGGACAGGATGATAATTAACGCGATACAGATACCAAATCCTCCACCAATTTTTTTTCCGATAGACATGTCGTTGAGCATTGGATTCCCCCTTTTAGTCCGTTTAGAAGCTGCGGCACTCTGTGCAAACCGTATTCAGCTGTTGCGCCTGACGTTCCACTACGCCGGCAATCTGATTATCGACGCTATCCCGTGAGAGTTAAGACGACACCATTATGCGGATGCCCAATTCTGATTCACGCCATACAATTAATAGTTTTGGCGCACCAGCGCATTATTTACGTATCCCATTGAAAACTTTACACTTTTTATTGGCACAAAATATTGATACAAGTCAGCCTATGTAGTATTATGTGGGAAGTTGGAGGCAAAAGTATGAAAAATGAAGAACGGCGTCGCGCGCCGCGAAGAAAAGTGGACCTTCAGGTCACCCGACAATCCGGAATTCAGGAAGACTGCTGCACCGTGGACGATGTCAGTCCAACCGGCATTAAATTAAAAAAGGAACTTGGCGCTCTGCCGTCAACGCCCATCTGCAATCTGGAATTACATCTGGTACCGGGCGCCATTACCACGGTATTGGCCAGTAAAAAAGTGTGGTCCACCGATGAGTATGAAGGGTTCGAATTTGTTTCTCCCTCTTTCTCGCAGCAGATGATCATCGAACGAATATCCGGGAACCTTTAGGCGCCATTCGCATTCCGCATTGATGCCGTCGCTCTTGTAGTGATATTCCACAATCGGGGCATTGCTTTTGACCGCCAGATGGAATTTTCACATATTATCAAGCTGAAAGCTGGCGCTCGTTGCGGTTCACTGGCATAACCGCCCACATGGAAATGCCAACTCTCAATGAAATTCTGGAAAACGCTCGAGCAACAAACACACCGCTCGATTCTGATAATATCCTGCTTCTCTTCATGGAATACGTGGAGAACCTGGGCATTACCCTGTATCCTGCCCAGGAGGAAGCCATTTTGGAGCTTTTGCAGTGGAAACATGTGATTTTGAATACCCCTACGGGTTCGGGAAAATCCATGGTGGCACTGGCGCTCCATTTTCAGGCCATGGCCGAGGGCCGCATATCCTGGTACACCGCCCCCACCAAGGCGCTGGTGAATGAGAAGTTTTTCTGGCTGTGTGACGTATTGGGGCCTCAAAATGTCGGTTTGCTCACCGGAGATGGCGCGGTCAATCCAGACGCTCCGGTGATTTGCTGTACCGCAGAGGTGCTCGCCAACCGGGCGCTGCGCGAAGACGACATCAACGTGGACTACGTGGTCATGGATGAGTTCCACTACTACGGCGATCGGGAGCGGGGTGTGGCCTGGCAGATACCCCTGATTACCATGCGGGACGCCGTGTTTCTGCTCATGTCCGCCACACTGGGAGATACCACACATGTGGTGCGTCAGCTGTCGGATTTTTCCGACCGAGAGGTGTCCGTGGTCAAAGGCGTCAAACGGCCAGTGCCCCTGGAATTCCAGTATGTGGAAACTCACGAACACCAGACCGTTGAACGTTTGGTTGAAAGTGGAATGGCGCCGGTGTATCTGGTGAGTTTTACCCAGCGCGACTGTGCCGAGCAGGCGCAAAACCTCATGAGCGTCAATGTTTGTTCCAAAGAGGAAAAACAGCAGATTGCCGGCGAGATTGCCGATGTAAAATTTGATACCCCCTACGGCAAGGAGTTCAGTCGGTTTGTGCGCCACGGTATTGGTGTGCATCACGCGGGTCTGCTCCCCAGATACCGCCGGGTGGTGGAAAAGCTGAGCCAGCTGGGGCTTATCAAAGTTATCAGCGGCACCGACACATTGGGGGTTGGTGTCAATATTCCCATTCGCACGGTGGTGATTCGGCAGCTTTACAAATACAACGGTGAAAAGAACACGATTGTCACCGCCCGGGAATTCCATCAGATTGCCGGACGCGCCGGCCGAAAGGGATTTGATGACAAAGGCACCGTTGTGGTGCAGGCGCCGGAATGGGTCATCGAAAACAAGCAAATCGAGCAAAAGCTCCTGAAAAGCCCGCATCTGAAAAAAAAGTTGCGCAAGAAAAGTCCACCGCCTCACGCGCTTGCCTGGGATGAGCAAACATTGGAACGTCTTAAAAATTCGGAGCCGGAGGCATTGGAGCCCCAGTTTCAGGTGTCCCATGGCATGCTTATCAATCTGCTGCAAAGCGCACCCGACATTCCAGGTGGCGGCTACGGTCGGCTGGTGGATTTGATTTACCGCTCTCACGGTTCTGACAAAGAAAAAAGCATGCGCCGAAAACGCGCCGCCCAATTGCTGCGCTCTTTGCGCATGGCGGGGATTGTGGATTTGGCGCCAAACGAATCAGGTCCAGGTAAACAGATGGTGGTCTCCGAACTGTTGCAGCAGGAATTCTCGCTCAATTACAGTCTCTCTCTATACCTGGTGCAAACCATTGAACTGCTCGAAGACGATGACGAAAAAAGTGTGAACATGCTCACATTGGTGGAAGCCATCCTCGAAGACCCAAAAGTGGTATTGCGCAAACAAATCGACAAATTGAAAGGGGAGTTGGTGGGCAGGCTCAAGGCGGAGGGCGTCCCTTACGAAGAACGCATGGAGGAACTCGACAAGGTAGAGCATCCCAAACCACTGAAGACGTTTATCGACGAAACTTTCCGCGCCTTCTCCAGCACCCACCCCTGGGTGGGCGGCGACTATATTCATCCCAAAAACATTGCCCGCGAAATGTTTGAAAACTGCTACGACTTCAACTATTACGTGCAGCAATACGGTCTGGCCCGCAGCGAAGGCGTGCTGTTGCGCTACCTCAGTCAGGTGTACAAAGCGGCGGTGCAAACGGTTCCCGTGCAGCTGTGGACCGACGTGTTCGAAGATATTCTCGCATTTTTCCACGGTCTGGTGCGCCGGGTGGATTCCACGCTGGTGGAGGAATGGTCGCTGCTCATGGGGGCTCCGCTGGAGACCGATGCGGTGTCCACGCCCGAAAAAGTGCCCTCCATTACCGACGATCCCAGAGCATTTCGCGCCAGACTGCGCAACGAGATGCATACCCTCCTCTCCGCGCTGGCGTCCAAGGACTATGAGCAGGTATGCACGCTCATTTATCAAACCGATGAACACCAGTGGGACGCAGAAAATATCGAAACCCTTATGATTCCCTACTTCGAGGAACACGCCACCATCGACATCACTCCGGCCGCTCGCCTCGCCCACTTCACCAGCATCAACGGCAAGGGCAACAGAGTGTGGGAAGTGCACCAGAAAATCATCGACCCCGACGGCAACCAGGACTGGACCATCGTTTGTCTGGTAAATCTCTCCACACAAAGAGACGAATCAGGACCCTTGATTGAGTTGCTCACAATTGAATGACAAAATGCAATCGCTCTAAAGTTGTGCCTGATTATGATACGATATATACCTTATATACCTTCAGGGGGAACAGGGAGAATTTTGTATGAATGAAACTGGTGTTGCTGCGCTCAAGGCGGCCCTTGAGGCCGATCCTGCCAATGAAGGGTTGCGGATGGTGCTGGTGGACATGCTGATGAATATGGCACTGTTCGACGGCGCCGAAACAGAACTCAAAGCGGCGCTTGTGTACAATCCCAATGGTGAACATCTGAAACTCAAGCTCGCCCATTGTCTTGATAAACGGGGTAATCTCGACGGTGCGCTAACCATTCTCGAAAGTATGGCGCTGTTGGGCGCCCCTTCACCCGATGCTCAAATTTTCAAGGCAAGACTGTTGATGAAGGCCGGCAAAATCAGTCAGGCCGTCGAAGAGTACCACAGTGCCGTGAGTTTGGATTCGCAGGTGGCCGATGATTTACTGGCCCGCAAGCTCGGAATTTCTGAACATGGGGCAGCTCGTATGGACAAACAGAATGAGCTCGTGAATGGCCGATTGAGGGCAGCGGTTGAGACCGACATCGCCGTCCCGGACATGGACATTCAAAAACCGAAAGTCACTTTTTCGGATGTGGGCGGCATGGATGAACTGAAGGAGGAAATCCGGCTGAAAATCATTCATCCCATTCATCACCCCGAAATATATAAAAGCTATGGCAAAACCGTGGGGGGCGGCATTCTGATGTACGGACCGCCCGGATGCGGCAAAACATTTCTGGCGCGGGCCACTGCGGGCGAAATCAACAGCGGTTTTATGTCTGTGGGTATCGCCGACGTGCTTGACATGTGGATTGGTCAGAGCGAACGCAATTTGCATGAAATGTTTGAGTCCGCCAGGGAGAATACGCCCTGTGTGATGTTTTTCGACGAGGTGGATGCCCTTGGCGCCAGTCGTCAGGACATGCGCACCAGCGGCGGACGGCATCTGATCAATCAGTTTCTGTCGGAGCTGGACGGCGTTACTGCCAACAATGACGGACTCCTGATTCTTGCCGCCACCAATGCGCCCTGGCACCTGGACAGTGCGTTTCGACGTCCAGGCCGGTTTGACCGGATACTGTTTGTGCCACCGCCCGACCTTTTTGCCCGGGCCAACATTTTACGGGTGATTGTAAAAGGCAAGCCTGTTGAAGATATCAATTATGAAAAAGTGGCAAAGAAAACCGAGGGCTTTTCCGGAGCGGATTTAAAGGCGGTGGTGGATATGGCGGTGGAGAAAAAACTGCAGGTGGCCATTAAAGATGGCGCCCTTTCCCCGTTGCGGACCGACGATTTGATAACGGCCGCAAAACAAATCAAGCCGTCTACCAAAGAGTGGTTCGCCACCGCGCGCAATTACGTCCTGTATTCCAATCAGTCGGGTCTGTACAACCCAATTCGGGAGTATTTAAAATTATGAGGAATCCCCATTTTCAACGCGGTCTGCAACTGTTGAAAAGTCGAAGGCTCAAAGCCGCCGAGGAAGCATTTCGCGCGGCGCTTCTCGACAATCCCCACGATTCAGACACCCACGGGTTACTCGCCCTGATACTGGCCGACCTTGAGCGATGGGGCGAAGCCACAGACGCCGCGGAAGTGGCCATCAGTGAAGATCCGGAAAATCCCGACGCGCATTATGCCAGGGGCTACGTGATGTATCAGCGAAATCGTTTTGCGGATGCCCTGGAGAGTATTAACGAAGCCATTGCGCTTGATAATGAGGATGAACGTTACTTTTGGATTAAGGCCGCTATTTTTGCCGATCAAAAAAAGTGGGCCGAAGCGGAGGCCGCTGCCAGAGAAGGGTTGGAGATTGACCCCGAAGACGAAGACTGCGCCAATCTGCTGACCCTGGCGCTGCGCAAACAGGGGCAGAGCGACGAAGCCGAAGCTGTGGCAAAGCGCACCCTTGAGTTTGCACCCGAAGATGCCACCACCCATGCGGAACTGGGATGGGGCGCGTTGCACCGGGGAGATCACCAAACCGCCAGGACCCATTTTGTTGAAGCACTCCGACTCAAACCCAATCACCGCCAGGCGCAAAGCGGGCTGCTCGAATCCATAAAAGCCAAAAATCTGTTTTATCGCCAGCTGCTCCGGTTTCAACTCTGGCTGGGCACGCTCGGCCGTGGCGCCCGATGGGGGATTATCATTGGATTATGGGCGCTGTATCGCTTAAGCGTGGGCGTCCTTAAAACACATCCGGAACTCTCCGGCGTCATGTACTTTATCATGGCACTCTATTTGGGATTTGCTTTTTCGAGCTGGTCTCTTGGCGCTCTGCTCGATTTCTTTTTACTTTTTCATCCCACAGGAAAGTTTGCCGTCACAAGGGAGAAAAAACCCACGGCCATCGCCATCGGTGGATTGTATGCCGGCACCATTTTGGGCATTGGCGCGGGTATTTTCACAGGGATCATCCCCTTTACGGTACTGGGATTTGCGTGCCTGTGTCTCACCATCCCTACAGGTTCCATCAATCAATGCGATAAGGGTTGGCCCCGATATACGCTGCAGGCATTTACCGCTGTACAACTTCTGATTATTACCGGCTACATTATCGCCGATATGACCGGTCACTATGAGACGGCCTGGAAACTTGTCGTTCCCTTCGCCATTCTCACATTCATGGGCTCCATCCTCACCAACTGGCTCGCCTCGGTAACGGTTGAACGACGATAAATATACGGAATTCCCGTTCACGAAAACGTTGGGCCAACGAACTGCGTTGTCCCGCCCATGATAACAACCGACTCACGATACAATCATGATTGTGTCAAACAGCAAAACACAGCAATTGAAAATTGCATCCGAAACAATTCGTTCAAATATCAATTGCACTAAATTAAATATAATCTTAATAATTCCCCAAAATATGATTGTGGGGTGGTCGTCTGATGTAAATTTCATCAACCGTCATCGTCGACACCATCCGGAAGCTTAGTCACACGAACAAAAAGGGCCCATATCTAAACACAATCACGACAATTTCACTGGATATGAGTTATTCAGCAAGGTGCATCAACATGAAAAACAAATTGGGTACATTTATGATTTTTACCTTTTTGGTTATCCCTCAAATATCTTTCGCATCCAAAGGCGATACCCGTCATGCCCAAAAAGAATTCAAAGCAGCCGCCCGGCTGTTTGAACAAGGGGAATACGTCGCCGCCGCAGACAAATTTCGTCAGAGCTACCAATACAAACCATCTTACAAAATCCTTTATAATGTGGGGCAGTCCGAAGCCGCTGCCCGCCGATACGGCATTGCACTCCAGGCGTTCGAACAGTATCTGGCCGATGGTGGAGATGACGTGCCTCAAGCACGTCAGGAGGAGGTTCGAAACGAAATCAGTCGTCTGAGGGACTTGACCGGTATCCTTGAAATAACGGCACCAAACGATGCCGAAATATTTATCGATAATGTACTTCGCGGCGTTTACCCGGCCAATCAGAGAATTCCTGTAGCCGCCACCGTTGTCCACGAAGTCGCAATACGAACGGTGGATGGAACGGGCGACCAGGTAACGCGCGCATCTGTTTCCGGAGGAGATTCTGTTTCCGTTGATTTGACATCTCATGAAGCCGAGTCGGAGGAAACCGTTGTTGCCACCTTGCCCACAGAACTTGAGGAAGAGCCAGCGACATCGACCAACGAGGCGCTGTCAGATTTTAACGGACAAACACAAACCATCGCCGTCAGGAAAAACAAAAGCCGTTTCATCGCTGGCATCGCTCTGGGGAGCGCAGGCGTAGGTAGCATCATTGTGGGCAGCATCTTTGGCGGCCTTGCGCTGAACAAAAACACCGAAGTGGAAAAAAAATGTCCACAAGGCATTTGCGATGAGCAATTCCGGGACCTGGTGAATGACCGGGACCGATTCGCGGTTCTTAATTCGGTCTTTCTTTTTGCCGGGGGCGCTCTGGTTGCCGCCGGGGGTGTTCTGGTTACTTTATCCCTATTAAAAAAGGACAAACTCAACGGGCCTGCGGTCGCCGTAAGTCCAACCCCTTTTGGAATTGCCGTTTCGGGAAATTTTTAGATGGAGGAGCGTATGAACCGACTTTTTATCATATTATTCACATTACTTTCCACAGGATGCTGGGGGCTGATGTCGGATGTTTCATTTAAGGAAGACACTGCGCAGGACATATCTGATGCCTCTGTGACAGATGGCGATTCGGATGCGGATGGTGACAGCGACGCAGACAGCAATGCCAGCGGCGATTCTGATTCGAACACCGACTCGAACTCGGACACAGACTCGGATACAGACTCTATTTCTTCTTGCGAGGATATTGAAGTACCGACCAATGTTTGCAAATGCGTTCCTGGAAGAACCCGCGACTGTGACCCCTATGACAGGAATGGCATGGGGATTTGTAAGCTCGGCAAACAGACGTGCCAAATTGTTTCTGGCGGCGCTGCCACCGATTGGGGAGACTGCACAGGTGCGGTCAGTCCGAAAACGGAAGTTTGTGACGACGATGAACAGGACGAGGATTGTGACGGCACAGCCAATGAAAATTGCGCCTGTACAGTTGGAAAGAAAAAAAGCTGTGGGATAGCTGAGGGCATTTGCGAATTCGGAGAAGTAGAATGTATCGACGCTGTCTGGTCTGAAGACTGTGACGGAGACACACCCCCAAACCCCAGAGATTGCACATCTTCGGATGACAACGATTGTGATGGCAAACCGGACGATACCCAGGACAGCGTATGTGAGTGCAAGGAAGGGTCCAGACAGGACTGCATAGTATCTGATACTTATGGTGTATGCCTGGCTGGTTCACAAAATTGTGTGGTATCGGAAGACAAAACCTCCAGTTATTGGGGGACATGTCAGAGCATTGTCGCCGCAGGGACTGAAGTTTGTGATGCCGAAGCACTGGACGAAGACTGTGATGGCACTGCCAATGAAAACTGTGCCTGTACTGCGGGGCAAAAAAAAGAATGCGGGAGAGATGAGGGTATCTGCGAATTCGGAGAAGTAGAGTGTCAGGGCGACAGTTGGTCCGACGATTGTCGGGGGGGTATTTCGCCGGAGCCCCGAGATTGTACCTCATCAGCCGATAACAACTGTGATGGTAAACCGGACAATACCCAGGACGGCATCTGTCAATGCAAACAGGGGACTGACCAGGATTGTTTGGTACCCAATACGTACGGCGTCTGCCAGGCCGGTTCACAGGATTGCATGATGGCGGCAGATAAGACCTCCAGTTACTGGGGGTTGTGTCAGAGTCTGGTTTCCGCGAGCAAAGAATTGTGTAATGACGACGGTATGGACGAGGATTGCGACGGCATTGTGAATGAAGGGTGCAACTGTACGAACAACAGTGCATGCAATGATAATCTTTCCTGTACCAGCGATTCCTGTTCAGAAGGCCAATGTGACAACGATATTGCATCGTCGTACTGTGTTATCAAAAATGTATGCATCAGTGAGGGGACCAATGAACCGGGCAATGAATGTCGATATTGTAAACCATCAGAAAATAATCAGGGATGGTCCAACAAAAAATCGGAAACCCGATGCAATGAGAATTGGGGATACTGCAATGAAAGTGGCTCCTGCATGGAGTGCCTATCCGCGTCTCACTGTTCTACAAGCGGCGAGTGCTACACGCCAACGTGTTCGGGGGGCATCTGCGGTGAAGTGGCAACGAGTAAGGGAACTCGCTGTTCCACCGGGTACTGCAATGGGGCGGGTGAATGCGCCAAATGCACCAGCAATTCGCACTGTGGGGATAGTACGCCAGTCTGTCTGAACGGATCATGTGTCGAATGTTCTCCTGGGCAAGCCAATAAATGCGACGGAGCCTGCACACGTCAATATTTTTCCTGCAGTTCAACCGGCTCCTGGCAGCTGAAGTATTGCAGCGCACCTTCTTATTGCGCGGGAGGGTCATGCGTCACCGACACAGTGACCGTTGGATGGGATCTGGGTGTAAGCGGAACAGTGATCGGAGTGGGGAACGCTCACGCACAGCGTATAAAGGTCGATTGTCGTTCGACAGTCAGCTACCTGGGAGCTTACATAGCTAAACCGGCAGGTCTGGTAAGAATGGGGATTTACTACCACGACAGTGCTAAGAATGCACCAGGGAAACTTTTAGCCACCCAGGTCACCAGAGCCGATTCAAGTGGCCTCGTCACCGTTAGTCTCAATAATACATTACTGTTTGCCGACACCTATTGGATAGCCATCCTGGGCAGTAGCGGTACAGAGGTCTATACCAGTGGTTCCGGTGGCGGACTCATCCAGCCTGGAACCTTCGACATCGACCTGACATCGCCATTTGCCAGCACTGATACGTTCAGCACCAATTTGCATATGTTCGCAGTGTTGCAGCCGGATCCTGATTGAAACCCAAAACACACGAATCGAAATTTCATCGAAAAAATTGGCGTTTTCTGGGGAAACCTTTAAAGAACAGTATATTGCTCCTGGTCGAATGGGAGATTTCGCGTCATTGAACGTACAACATAGACTACAAATTCAAACTCATTTCTTTTAAATCCCAATGTTATAAAAGTTTCTGAATTCCTCAACTGACTTAAGCCGTTCTATAGCCCCAGCATGGGTGCAGGTATTTCACGTATTACAGTTCTTGTTTGATTTTCTGTTGCTGATTTATTCACGTGCATGTCCCATTTACCATATGAGCTTTTTAGACTCATCAGGATACTGGTTCGTAAACCTGGCATTGTCCCATAAAAAGCCAGTACATAACAAGGGAGAGAAAAGGCACATGATTAAACTGTTCATTCAGCAACTATTGTTTTTCCTTTTCGCAGCATGGTTTATATATGGCTGCGGTTCGGATTCAAATGAAACTGACAGCGGATCAGATGGGGATTCGGACGGAGACTCCGACTCTGATGGCGATTCGGATTCAGATGGTGACGGAGATTCCGACGCAGATACGGATTCCGATTCCGATGGTGATTCGGACACAGACAGCGATACCGACGGTGACTCTGACAGTGACTCTGACGGCGACTCTGACGGCGATTCAGGATTGTGTGAGGCGCCAAATGTATGCCACGCCGACTGCGCGAGATATGACGGCGCGATTGAAGTGGCTGGAATTTGCGAGGGTGCTGACGAAGGTGATATGTGCTGTGATATGGATGGCGGTTCATCCGATTCTGATTCTGATTCCGATTCCGATTCCGATTCCGATGGTGACACAAATACTGACAGCGACACTGACAGCGAGCAAGTTGTTGAGTGCACCGAAACGCGACCGGCCAATCCGGCCAAAGGATCGAGGAAGAAGCTGGATCAGGGAACATGGGGAGCAAGTGGTGTTCCCAGCTACGTCACGATGTACATTTATGAACCAGGTAAACCGGCAGAAAAACCACCTATTGTTGTGGCCTGCCACTCCTGCGGAACACCAGTGGATGGATATGTCAACAGTGTGCAGGGGATTATCTCTGCAGCGGACAAAAACGGATTCTACATCATCTTCCCTGAAGCCACCGGCCGCAATTGCTGGGATGTTGGCTCAAACCAGTCGTTAACCCACGATGGTGGTGGTGATACGCAGGCGGTTTCTCAAATGATTGAGTACGCACTCAAGCAATACAACGGCGATCCGGACCGGGTGTACATCATGGGTGGTTCATCCGGCGCCATGATGACTCAGGCCATGCTGGCAGTGTACCCCGAACTCTTCCAGGCCGGATCCGCAAGAGCGGGTGTACCGGCGGGATGCTGGGCAGAGGGATATGATCCAGGCCAGCAGTGGGGCGGTTCCTGCGCTAATGGTTCAGTAAGTAAAACCGCAGAACAGTGGGGCGATTTGGCGCGTGGCATGTCCGGTGGATACGATGGACCACGTCCACGGGTGCAACTGATGCAGGGGACTGCTGATGCGACCATTAGCTACAATAACATGGGAGAAGCCATAAAACAGTGGACGAACGTCCTGGGGCTGGCGAGTGAACCCACTACAACGGATACCAAACAAACCAGCGTTTCCAATTACGACAGAGAATTTTGGGAGGACGACTGCGGTAATGTGGTTCTGGAGGCCTGGCATGGAAACGGGGGGGGACACTCCATGGGCTACGAAGAAGACGCAATTCTTGATTTCTTCGGGTTAAAAGAATTTGGATGTGTTGACCCGATACCGGACTGTTCAAAATAAAATCCAGTATTTTATCCTCCTACCCAATTTGTCATATATAGAAATCGTTTTTACCCCGCCCTACACATCTATCTGGATCAAAAGGCCTTTCCAACTTTGCTGAAATTGATATGAGACCAGAAAAAAGAAGAAATAGAGTGTTCGGATGGAGAAATTACATAGTGACAGAGCTATCTAAATGGTTGAATATATCAGATCTACTCAATTCCCTCAAAAAGCGATAAGTCAATAGCTTCACCGATCATTCGGTGTCCATCCGGACAGGGGTGAAGGCCATCCCATTCGCCTTTAAAGTTTGCTGCCATGTATTCCGGATTCTGCGGATCAGCCACTATCTCTGCAAAATCAATGACAGCGTCAAATGACGCCGTATCGTTAATCCACTGATTCAGCTCGTTTCGCTGCGCCGCACTCCCGTTATTGTAATAGCTGGTATAGTGACCAAAGGGCATAATGGTTCCGCCCACTATTTGGATGCCTTTATCATGTGCAGTGTTGATGCATTTCTCAAAAACACCCCTGATTGATGCGGCACTCGCTCCTGCGCCCAAATCATTAACACCTTCCATGATAATCACCTGCTTCACTTTTAACGGTCCGAGCAGATCCCGCTCATATCGATTGGACAACGGTACACCCAACCCACCGTTTACTACGGTATTGCCGCCAACGCCGTGATTGAGGACGGCAACATGTTTAGTTGCGTCATTGGCCAGCAGTCGCTGTGCAAAAACATTAACCCAGCGATTGCTGTGGTCCGGATCCGACCCCAAACCATCCGTGATAGAGTCACCGAAAACCACAATTGAGTACGCATCACCAAAGGTATAAGTATCAATTTGAGACCAGAAGTACCAGCGCTCCAGTTTCTCAACCGCCTGAATGGATTGGGCAGCCACATCACTTCCATTAGCAATAAAGCTGGTCATCCGCGCACCGGGATGGCCCGTCAAATTGGAAGGCACAGACCCCAGCTGCAATGTAACAGAAATATCAATATCATTTTCGAAAGTAACTTCCACCTCATCGGACATGACGCGTTTCCCCTGCTCAATGGTCACCGATTCACTGCCCCCAAAAGTAATGGGGGTGTGCGTACTGGCGTCGATACCGCCATTTCCAGTGGCTTTGGCCACACCCGCGGCATTGATAGTCAAAGCACCGTTGCCATTTTCATTTGAAAATTCAAAGCGAAATTTTTCTCCCCCCAGCGTCAACCGCCCAACCTGTCTTAATATCTTATTTGAGAGGTTGTTTTGAGGCTTGTTCTTGTCTTCCACCAGTTGCTGAGATGAAACCCAGGTGGTGACCCAATCAAACGCCGAAACATCCGAATCCGAATCTCCATCCGAGTCTGAATCCCCATCTGCATCCGAATCACCGTCTGTATCCGAATCACCGTCCGTATCCGAGTCACCGTCCGTATCCGAGTCACCGTCCGTATCCGAGTCACCATCTGTATCCGAGTCACCGTCTGTATCCGAATCACCATCCGCATCGGAATCGCCGTCTGTATCGGAATCAGCGTCTGAATCCGAGTCACCGTCCGTATCCGAATCACCGTCCGTATCCCCATCTGAACTGCTGCTGTCGTCTGTCTCACTTGACGAACCATCACCACAGCCAAAAATTAAAGCTGTAGCCAACAGGCAAAGTAATAATTGAATTATGCATTTTCTAATCATGTTTCCAGATCCTTCCAGTTTCGTATTTAACTTCAAAGACGCTGGGTAAGTTACACGACTGCGCGAACTGGCTCAACCCTCACACAAATACCTGTATCATTGGAATAATTCACCATTCATGTACAAAACACGAATTGTCAAATCCCCCACACCCGTATCTGCGCCGCCGCTGCGATGTGCCCCGCCTCGCCAAATGCCCCTGTTATGGTGACGTTCGCCACATTGCATAGGAATTTGGATGTGGCACGTGGGTACACCCCGGCTCATCACAGGTAAAACTTCGGACATTCATCACTGTAAGTTCGTATCCAGACATTGGCACGGTCTGCGTCTCGCCATTTTCCATGGCGATGGATAAATCAATATCGGGTGAGAACCGAATGCTCAACGTGTTTTGAACGTTTGCGTCATTTTGTGCATTGCAGTGGTGCGTTGCTGCAGGTGCACCGATAACGACTCAGATGACGCGGCGTCGTCCTTTACCTGCCGCAATTGAACGTCCGCTGCTTCCAGTTGTGCGTTCATTTGGAAAATGGTTTTCATCCGATGCGATGTCAAGGTGGTCATATGGGTCATATGGGCAGACACATCCTCAATCCCTTTGGCAATCTCGCGAAACTGATGGGCCATCTGAGTGGCCAGCTGGTTTCCATCAAGCGACAACCGCAATGCGTCTGCCACCAGTTTTTCAATGTTGGCGGCCGCCTCCCTGCTCCTGGCCGCCAGCGCCTGAATCTCACTGGCCACCACCGCAAACCCCACCCCGGCGTCCCCCGCCCGGGCCGCCTCCACCGACGCATTGAGCGCCAGCAAATTGGTCTGCTGCGCAATGGCGTTGATCACATCGATAATCTCTGCACTGCGCCGCGCGCTCTGTTCAATCCCGGTCATGGAGTGCGCCGTTCGCGATACCAGTTCGGTTCCCTGCTGCGCCTGCTCAAAATTCCGTTGGCTCAATTCCCTAAGCAGCCGGGTTTCCCGACTGTCTCTTTCAATGTCTGTCAGCATTTGCTTTGACGACTGGACCGACTCAAAAAGCGCCTCACTCACCTTATCAAGATGACGCACCTGCACCCTGCTGATTTTCCCAACCCCCGTTGCCGCCTGCTGCACGCCGGTGCTGTTTTTCTTGAGCGCATTCAACGCCGTGCACAACGCCCCAACCGTCTGATTCAGGGCGTCTTTCATGGTGGCATATTCCCCCGCAAACGCCCCTGTCATCGCCACCGTCAAATCCTGCTGCCGCAGTCGATTAAGCACGCGCACCGCCTCGGTCACCGGCGCCGTTGCCGCATCCAGCGTGTGATTCATCCCATCGATAAGTTCTAGAAAAACGCCGTCGTACAGGTGGGAATCCGCGCGCACCTGCAACACACCCGCCGCCGCCGCATCGGTGAGCCGCTTCATTTCATTGGCCACATTGAGAACATTGCTGCGAATGGTATTCACCGCATCGGAGTACTTGCGCTGCTCCCCGGGCATGGGGGGCATTTCATTCGTTAAATTGCCAAGGGCATACGCCGCCAAAAGCTGCGAGCTCTCCCTCATGGGCAGCAACACCGCATCCAGCGCCTCGTTCATCCCATAAGACAATTGTGCAAACACCCCCTGGTGCCGCTTCGGTTCACAGCGTGCCTGCACCATCCCGTTTTTTTGCGCCTCAATCACATCTGCCAGCTCATCGGTCAACCGGCGCAACGCTTCGGTGCTGTCTCCAATACTCTGCATCAGCGACTGAAACTCCCCCGCATACCGCGCCGTCATCTCCTGTGGCAAATCCCCTCTCGAAATGCGTTTCATCAGCCCCGCCGCATCCTCCAATGGCAACACAATCGCATCCAGCGTGTCGTTGAACCCTTCCACGATCACCCGAAATTCCCCCGCGTGTCCCGTCGCATCCACCCGATGATGCAAACGCCCTTCCCTGGCCGCCGCCACCAGCGACAGCGTATCGTGCAGCATGCGCGAAATATTCTGCTGCATCACCCCCATGGCCTGCCCCAGCGCGTCATTTTCAGAACGCACCTTTACCTCCTGCCCCATATCCCCCTTCGAAATCGCCAACAACGCCGCACACTGCTCCCGCCCCTGCGCCTGCACCTCCTTCAGCGACTGTCCCAGCAGCGCCACCTCATCGTCCCCTCTCGTTGCAATATCCACTCTCAAATCCCCAAGCGCCATCCGATTGGACGCCTTCGCCAGCGCCTCCAGCCGTTTGGCCATCCTGCCCGCCGCAATCAGAATCGCCGCAAACACCACCCCACACGCCACCGGCAATACCACCAGCAACGTTGTCAAATCCATCTGTCGCACCCCCACAATAAACCCCGCCGTCGACGCCGCCACCGCCCCCGGCATCACCGTGAGCGCCATCTGCGTCAACAGCTTCCATCTAAACAACAGATAAAACCCAAAACTCACCAGCGCCGCACAAAAAAGCGCCACCAAAAGCCACACCACAATCTGCACCATCTCACTCAAAATACTGCCCCGCTGTTCACGGTTTTATAAATCCAATTACCACCAACAGATATCGGCCAAATACGCCCATGATTAAGCAACAAAACTTCAAATCCCGAACCAACATTTCCAATATCCCGCACGCCTGGCCCCCCATCGAACGGTCGGCACCAGCAAACGAACGATTGGCACCAGCAAACGAACGGTTTTCATCAAAAACAAACCGCTTTTCACCCCAAACAGCCCGCATTTCATCTCCCCCCCAAACGCCTCCCATCAAAAACAGCCCGCTTTTCACCCGCAACCGGCCGTTTTCATCATCAAAACGAACGGTCACCATCCCAAACCGGACGATTTCGTCATCAAAACGAACGGTCGGCATCCCCAACGATCGTTTTCGTCCAATGACGCACGGTACACATCCCCAACGATCATTTTCGTCCAATAACACACGGTACACAAACGTAGGCCACCAATGCGCCAACATACGGTCAAACAACGCCATTGTACCCAATGCCAATACGAGAACAAACCCTGCAAAATGCAGCGCGGTAGTTTATCTGCCGCAAAAGATGAGCCGGAAAACAGAAGAATCCAGACCGCACTGAAAAGTGCGGTACATCTCGATGCCTTTAAAAATTCCCCCACCGAACACTTTCGTCCGGTCGCACATGTTCACCAAAAAAGCCGCATGTTGTGATTCACCATTCGAGCTATTTGGGGTGCGTCGTGGGGTTGGCGGTGACTCTGGTGCGCCTGAACCGTGGAATTAAATCCAGAAATGTAATGTGATGGGGGGGGTGAACCCTGACGCTCCCAGAAGAAACGCGAACAGTTCCAGCGAGTGTCTGGGAACGTTTCCACAACAGACGAGATCTTCACCTTGCCACGCTGACTGGTTGTGTGAGGCCACCATACGAGACGTCCATATTTGGAGCTGAGCACTGTGTTGCTTGACCTTTATTGTTTGTGCACTGCATGTCGTTCAGTTGTTTTTGAATCTCTTCCTCTCCTGTAGGATTTTCAGCGTCAACGTAACACTGGAGAGATATCTTAAAGTCATGACAAGCTCGCTCAATGTTCTCTCTTGCGTTTTCCATGTCGCCCATTGCCCGAAATACATTTGCCAAGCCTCCATTATTTTTTTGCTCTTTGTTATGGTACATTGCTAGTGCTTCATTAAAGTACTTTTGAGCAGATTTATATTTTTTTTCGCGGGTTTCCAGTTTTCCTAATCCAAGAAGGGCGTTCGCTTCGTTCAATTTGAGTTTTTCCTTATTGAAAATCCCTCTCGCTTTCTTGTAGTTTCCTCGAGCAGCATTATAGTTTCCAAGTGAGAACTCCAAATCTCCTATGCCACGAAGCACATTTGCTTCGCCTGCTGCATCCTCCTCCTCTTTGAATAATGGAATCGCTTTGTTATAGTAATAGCGCGCTTTCGAATATTTGGTTCTCATGACTGCCAAATGCCCCAACCCACGGTATATATTTGCTTCGCCTTTACGGTATTTCCCCAGCTTATAAAATATCATCCCTAGAGTGTATTCCACTTCGGCAGACTCATAATTACTAAGCTCTCGCTCCAGTTGGGCCATTCCACGATGCGCATCTCCGATTCCCTCAAAATTCTTGAGTTTTATGTAACTTTCAATGGCATCAGTGTAGTGTACACGAGCCAGATCATTGTTGTCGGATTGGTTTTCAACCTCACCTGAAAAAAAGTTGGAGTGTGCTATCCATTCTTCGGACTTGCTACCTGTCGCAATATCATGGCATTCTTCTAGCTTCTTTCTGGCAACATTACATTTTCCCATATAATAAAGTAGTTCTCCGATTTTACATACACATTCGAGTATCGCTTCGTTCTGACCATGCTTTTGCGCAAGATTGAACGCATCTGTGAACAGGTTGGAAGAGTATTCAAACGAATGGGCTTCTTTTGAATCTTTTGCCTCATGCATTAGGGCAGCTATCTCTCTTGATGGCGACAAGTATTCATTTAGAAAAAAAACAAATAACATCACGACCATAATCGTTGAGATCAAAATGGAACGCCTATGTTTTTTTTGGGCGGCTACTATCCCTATTGCAATAATGGGAGGGATTGCTGATGCACATACAACCCGTATTGGGATCTGGTTGTTCAGCACAAAATAAATGATTGCAGACAGTACAAGCGAGCTAAACACAAATACCTGATGCTTTTTCTCATTTATGAATTCCTTTATCCATTTGATTATTTCTGGTATTATTGAACTCATTTGTTGCCTCGCAATTATTTGTATATCTGGGGGCTGTCATCCAAACTATGGAAGGACACAATTGGTAAAATAAGGTGTGCACTCCAGTCTAAGTTGTCAGCCTCGTTGAGATAGTCGATTAGGGTTTATAATAGCGCAATTTATTTAAGCGGCCATTGGTGCTACAGGTTAGTTGTGCCCGGTCACCATAATCCAGGGAAAAAGGGGCGATTCTGTTCGAATTGAGTTAGAGACTCAGCTGTTTATCCCTTAAATAACGTGAAAAATGATCGACCCATTTTTTAGGGTGATTATTTGCGATGAGGCCTTCTTATGCTTCTATACGATTATTGGCAAAAATTGGCAAACGTTCGGAGTGGAGACGATCGTGAAAAAGCGCGGCGTTTCGATCGTGAATGCGCTTCTGCTTCACGACGTATACGTTTGATATCCTAATTGTTCTGACGATGCGATGTTTTCGATGTGTAGAGAGGGGCTAAGTAGGAGGTCTCTTTCCAGCTAAAAACGGATTAAAGAGCATCTGTCAATTTCATACCTTGTCAGTGGTCAAAGATCCTGCAATGGAGAGGGCAAAAGCCTTATATGCCCAATCAGCAACAACTCCAGTTCAAGCACTTATCACGATCATTTTGTCCTAATAGCACACTTTGGCTGAAGATGGTGTCTCTCATATTTTTGAGCAAGATTTTAATAAATCATTTGATTTCAATTCATTGGTGAAATGGACGAAGTGCGAAACGATCGAATCACTGCGCTTTTAAATGATCGTTTCCAGTAAAAAAAGGGACAACGCGGACAGAATCAGCCATGAAAAATCGAGTAATTTCACATTTTCCCAATTCCCCCCTTGACACCCGCCCGGTCACTATGTTTCACTATCCGTCATAATAAACCCAATTTGTAGTTGTGGACCGTTCAATAAAAGGAGTTCTTTATGTCTGAACAAGGTAGCCAAAAGTATTTTGATCAGTTGCGTGAGACGTTGTTGGCGTTGACCAAAGCGCAGATTACGTGTAAGCGGTAACAGAACGGCGTCATATTAAATCTCGCCTGGTCCAGTATAATTGCTTCGAAATGAACCTGCAAACAAACAGGAGGA
>JAFGQN010000135.1 GCA_016935665.1 Deltaproteobacteria bacterium
CGAAGTCACCACTCTGCTGCAGCACAACCCGTTCTGGAAAATTTCATCCCGCTAAGGCGGCGTGTTCACAGAACGGATACCAATAGTCGGATGGGCCTCATACTATCGACTGGACGAAACCGGCTGGGCGATGGGCCGATGCGAAACTGGCTTACCGTGGTTTTGCAAGTCGGTATGCTTTGAAAAATCGTTCCAGTTCAGGTCTGGCTTTTTTCAAAGATTCTGGGGCATTGTCCTGGCAGTCCCCGGCGTCCCGACCTTCTGTTGCACGATAGCACTTCACGAGTTGCTCAGCACATGCCGGAATTTTTTTGTTATCGCGGAATTGATTTTTCATCGATTTTGTTTCATCCACCTGGTCCCGATTTTCGAGATAGCACAACCACGTCTCAATGGACCATTTGGGAATCACATGTATAACAGGACTGTCCAACGATCTTCTTTTCACACCGGCGCGTTCCGCTGCAGCGTTCAGTTGGGCGTCATGGGCTTCCACAGTATGGTCATCTGCATCAATGACTGCTATTAAAATGCTATTGGAGCGAAGGCTTTTCATTTCACGGGGATAGGTATCCCGCACATGTTTTTCACCGGCGCCACCAGTGCCATCTTTGGGGAAATTACTGGGCCGGAGCACTCTCCTCAGTTTAGTGTTGTTCCAGTTATAGTATTTTTTTAAGGAAACAGCGAATGAAGTTATACTGTCTTTGATCCTCGCAGACGATAATAATTTCGACTGGAGACCTACTCATTCCATCCCCTCGCCATAATCTCCGCGGGGCTCAATTCGGGGATGGGACGTGGGGGCGTTGTCACAGTATGGGTGCCATCAGGACGCGAAAACCAGAGTTCATCACCGTGTCCCATGAGATTTATTATCTCCGGGTGATGCGAAACGATAATCGCCTGCCTGCCGCCATCTTCACAGCCATCTTCCAGTGCGCCAATAAAGGGCTGTATCTCGCGGATAGAAATGAAGTTGTCGGGCTCATCAATAAAAACCGTCCTAAACAGTCCCTGATGCAAAGCAGCAGCTATCATGTACAGAATAATAAGCTGCCGCTGTCCATCAGACAGTTCCCTAAAACCAAAGTCCCAATTTTTTTCAGCAATCCGGAACGTCGCCTTCAGCCTTCGCGATTCACCGGCTTCCTTCAGATTCAGACTGACAAATCCAGGCAACGCCTCTCGCAACCCCTGATAGGCATCAAACACAACCGTATCGCTCTCCTGCTTAATGTGGCGATACCAGGCAGCAAAGTTCTCAACGTGTTCTTCCAGCTGGTCATTTTCAGTATCGGCATCAGGATGAACCACCAAAGGAATAGGCTGGATAATCAACCAGCTGGCGACATCCCGTCTGAATTTTATCAACGGCATATTGTCGTCGCGCTCAGCAATACCGCCAATAACGGAGCCACGCCAATCAGCGGGGAATTTGGCTCCTTCCTCTACTGTTCCATCATGTCTGTTGATTCTAAAAAGATGCGCGTCCGAACCATCAAAAAAATAGAAGTCCTGCCCCTGCCATAGAAGTCGCTCTTCCATAATTCGGCATTGTTTTTTGGATTGATTGTGTTCGATTTTTAACGTGTATTCGTAAGCTTCGCTGTCTATGTCCAGTTTCAATGTGATTTGCTGGACGTTTTTGCCGCTCCATACCGTTAATAAACTGTTGTGAAAGACGTCTCCAACAAGTGCCCCCGACACAAATTGTTTAATCATCCGCAAAATATTCAGCACCGTTGTCTTCCCAGAGCCGTTTTCACCCAGCCAAAGCTGAAAATCTGCTGGTTTAATGCGGAAATTTACCAGACATCCAATATTATCAATGTAGATTTCTTTTATCATTTCGCTCCTCCACAAAAACGCCTTAACACACATAGCTAACACACATTGGTGTTCGCGTCATGTGTGTTTGGCGGAGGGAAACTCGAAATGTGGCGCCCAAAGACGTGAATTCAGGGTAGGTCGGGTGGCCCACTTTCTCATCGTTTAAATCAGCGATTTGCAGAGCTAAAGCTCCGTGGTCCCGGGGTGACTGCTTTTGACTGGTGCACTTTCCAATAAAACTGCAATTCCCTTCCTGATATCATTTCAGACGAAGCGATAAATACACAAACTATGGAAAATAAAACATCCACACTTATCATCCCCGTTGAAAATGCCGGGCAGCTTATTCGCATCGTGCGTATCAAAAGGTTGTTCTGGACCTGGATCTTGCTCGGCTATATGAAGTCGAAACCAAAGCTCAGGAACGGTCAAAAGAAATATTGTACGCTTTCCGGAAGATTTCATGTTTCAGCTCACCAAAGAAGAATTCTTGAGGTGTCAAATTGGTACCTCAAGTGAACATGGCGGAAGACGATATGCACCTTGCGCATTTACGGAACAGGGCGTGGCAATGCTGTCGGCTCTGTTGGACAGCCCTCGTGCTATCCAGGCCAATATTGCCAAGATGCGCGATTTTGTAAGACTCAGATCGGTTTTAAACACGATTCCTGACACCTCCGCTCCCCTCTCTCCGCTTGACTCAGTCGGCATCATTTCACACATCCCCGAAACTTTGCATGGAAAAACTCGGGGACAAACTCGAGGACAGAACTCGGAGCCCCTCCTCATCCTTGTGAACAACTTCTTATTTCCAATTTCACGTTCCATTATCTCCACAAAACCATCTAAACGCATTTCCATAGCAAAACGTCAGCAGGCCTGGGCGTGTTTTCAACGCCACACCGCGAAAGCGCAATAATTGGCACTACGTCCCCGATGGCACTTGCAGCAACTTGTTCAATCCGTCCCCGAGTGCCCTCACTTTCAAGATGGGTCCTCTTCGCAAAAAAAGTCATGTGATTAAATGTAGTTGCGGGGTTTATCCCCGCTTGAAAAGCGCGATTGAACAATAAAAAGCGGGCATAAAGCCCGCAACTA
>JAFGQN010000013.1 GCA_016935665.1 Deltaproteobacteria bacterium
CCAAAATGTGCCGAATTTCAGTTGTGAGACGTATCGGTTTTGTTTTGCACAAGAGATACAGCGATGTTGTAGATGGTTTTTTTTCTCAACCCCAGCGCTACCGACAGTGAGGATGAGATGTCTTTGGCGCTTCGACCCTGATTCAGTTCCTGCTGCACCAGGGCAGTTAGTGATTCTTCCGACATTTCAACCATATTGGTGGACTGGTTGCCTTCAATCATCAGCGTGATTTCACCACGGATTTCTTTTTGAAAGTGTGCATAAAGGTCTGTCAGGGAACCTTTCTTTATTTCCTCATGAAGTTTGGTCAATTCCCGAAACACAATGGCAGTTCGTTCCCCGCATTCGGTCTGCAGATCCAGCAATGTGTCGCGCAGTCGATGGGGAGACTCGTACAGAATGGTGCACGACGGGTCCTGCGCGATGGTGCGAATGCGCTCCCGGCGTTCTTTTCCTTTACGCGGCAAAAATCCAAGAAATCGCACCCCGTCACCGTGCAGCGCGCTAATGGAAATGGCAGCACTCATGGCTGAGGGCCCAGGGATGGGAGACACACGAACATTGGACTGATGCGCAGCTGCCACCAGCTCACTGCCGGGGTCTGAAATGGATGGTGTGCCCGCATCGGAGACCAGCGCCACATCGTCTCCCCGCAACAGGCGCGCAATAAGCTGGGGAACAACGCGTTGAGCGTTCTGCTCCCGGTAACTGACCAGTGGCGTGGCAATGTCAAAGCGGTTCAACAGCTTCTGTGTGACGCGCGTGTCTTCCGCTGCGATGACATCAACCTGCTTGAGCGTATCGACAGCGCGAAAAGTGATATCGGCCAGATTACCGATGGGGGTGGCGACCACGTAAAGCGTTCCGGTCATACCTCGGGCTCAGCGTTGAAGTATCCGTCCATCTGATTTTCGAGGTACTCCCTCAAGTCGCTCATGACGCGTTTTTCGATTTGCCGGATTCGCTCGCGGCTCACCGAAAACTGGTCGCCAATTTCCTGCAGAGTTTTGGGCGAATCGCTAATAAGCCTGTCCTGAAAGACAACCGCTTCTTTACCGGTTAGCCCCTGACCAAAGCTTCTCAGATGAAATGCCAGATCGTCATTAAAAATGGCCGCTGAAAGAGTCTCATCCTGGGGTTCATCTCCGGATGGCAACAATTCTCCGCGAGTCACCATGCGCCCGGAGGCGTCTCCAATTTCCACATCGAGTGACACATCCTCTGACTGCATGCGGCGCTCCATTTCGGTAATTTCCCTGGGCTTAACATGCAACCGCTCCGCCAGAACGTCAGTGGTGGGCTCAATGCCCATGGCCGTCAACCGCTGTCGCTCCTTGTTCAGGTTGAAAAACAGTTTTCGCTGTGCCTGCGTGGTTCCCAATTTTACCAGCCGCCAGTTGCTGAGTACAAAACGCAATATGTATGCCCGTATCCACCATGCTGCATATGAAGAAAGCTTTACCCCCTGTGCGGGATCGAATTTTTTCACTGCATGCATCAGGCCGACGTTCCCTTCCTGAATAAGGTCCATGATATTGCGATAGGCCCTTCGGTACTCGAAAGCGATTTTTACAACAAGCCTGAGGTTGGATGTAACCAGCGTCGCTGCCATAGAAACATCACCCGTCTCCTGATATTTTTCGGCCAGCTCTTTTTCCTGTTCCGGTTCGAGCAACGGATACTGTTTGATTTCGTTCAAAAACGCGTCCAACGGGTCGTACGAAACTGTGGCACGCCGGTCCGCAGCGGGCGCTATGGAAGGGCTTCGCTTCTGAATACTTTTATTTTGTGAAGTCTGCTTTTTTTTCATTACGTTGTAAACCCTTTTGGGGTGTCATTTATTTCGTTAACATGTGCTGAAACTTCATATAGAAACTGCAGCGTAGGACTTCATTACAACGGATTCAATGTTTTGAGCAAGGCCATGACGAAAAAAGTACGACTAAAAATAAATTCTCTGGCGCCATTGGGAGATGGTGTTGCGATTGAGAACGGGCAATTTCATTACGTTCCCGGTGCAATTCCCGGAGATGTAGTGGATGCCGAGATTCTGACTCGCAACAAACGGGAAGTTTATACAAAATTGTTGAAAGTGGTTACGCCTTCTGCTCATCGAAGAGAAGCGCAGTGCCCTGTTTTTGGGAAATGTGGCGGATGCACGCTGTTGCATGCGGATGAGACATTGCAGCGGAATACGAGGCGTCAGGCTTTAATACGTAAATTTGGAATTAACGATGTGCCGTTTATATCCGCAGAGCCATCTCTGGGATATCGTCGTTTGGCCCGACTCCATATGAATCGGGGACGCAATGGCAACGTGAGACTGGGATTCTTTGAAAAGCGGGCTCATCGAATTGTGGATATTGACCATTGTCCCATTTTGGAAGCGAAGATTTCAAAAGTGCTGCCAACGTTGAAAAAGGGGATGTTGCGGGGGCTAAAAAGTGCCACGTTGCGCATCGCCACAGGCAACGAAGGGGTCTATTTGCATGTGAAAACTGAGGACGCGCCCAAACCGGTTTTTTATGAGGAAGCCTTGCGCGCTGTTCCATCTCTGCTTCAGGGAGTCGTTCTGGATTGGGACGGAATCGTCGCAACGGTTGCCGGCGGCGATGCATTAACAGTGGATGCGACGGACGATACCCCTTTTCGGATGCCCGCTGGCAGTTTTGGGCAAGCCAATCTTTCGATTAATAAATTGCTGGTGGGCACAGTGGCCAGCTGGGTAGGGGAGATGGGTTGCGATGAAATGCTGGAATTATACGCCGGGGCGGGCAACTTTTCATTTGCTCTGCGCAAGGAATTAAAAAAAATTTCGATGGTGGAGCTGGATGCGAATGCATGCCATGTTGCCGCGTTGAATTTTGGCGATTTGAGTCAAGTTCGCATAATCTGTGACGACGCGCTGGCGGCATATCAGCGGATGGGACGAAATGTGCCGCTGGTATTGCTGGATCCCCCAAGAACGGGCGCTGCGGATTTAGTAAAAGCAATGGCAATGACGGCTCACGAAGCAATAATCTACGTTTCCTGCAATCCAGCAACCCTCAAACGGGACCTTGCATATCTCGAGGAAGGGGGATACGTTGTGAAACAGTTGGTGGGGTTCGATATGTTTCCGCAGACCACACATCTGGAAGTGGCAGTCTGGCTTGTTCGAAACTGATCCCAGCCAAAAGCGTCATCGAAAACACAGGTCATTTCGCCAATTGGACCAGGTGCAATAGAGATATACTGCGGCGTGGAACGGGGAAACAGAATGAAAATTGAATTCACCAGTCATTTTCTGGCCCAGAAAAAACGCTATAACTTTTGTTTTACATGTGACGATTGCCTGTATTTCGACATCCGACGGGACCAGTGCCTACACGAATATCCAAACGAAATGCATCTGCTGAGTACCTACAATTCAGATGTGTCGCCGCCTTATATATTATTCTGCAAACAGTTTGAACTGCGATAACCCACGATACTGCTCTGGGAGTGGTGCGCAGCGACAAAGAAAGCCGTTAGGTCAGCCAGGACGGGCGGGATGTAAGGGTTACGCGTCTGCCACAAATCGGTTTCCCGTTCGAAGCATTAGTGATGTGGCCTGCAGTGTGTTGCGCAGTTCCGTGACCTGTCGACGCATATGTTTCAGGTCTGCATCCAGTTGTATTTGCATCTGGTCCAGTTTCTGGGCGTCCCGTTTGGCCGAAGCGCAAATACGCTCTGTTTCAGCCTGCTGATGGATCAGTTCCCGAATGTCCACAAGACATTTGTCAAGAGCTTCGCCTTCCACGTCGCGATACAATTTTTCGAGAGACGGGCGGGCTTCCTCAAGAAAATGCCGACTGCATCCCGTTAGCCGTTCCATCTCATCTATAAACTCATCTGCCCGCTTTGCGGGACTGGTTGAAGCAGGTTTGACTTTCGTTGCGAGTGCCATGCTATCCAATCTTCCCCCCGGATGACTCGTTAATCATACCGCATGAGACCTGATTAAAAAAGTGGAACTTATGAAAAAATGAATGATTTCATTGATTTGACCCGTAAGGAGGTCGCATGTTACCCTGTTGATGAAAAAAGGTGAAAATTCTATGTCGGGGCGGGGCAAACGGAAATTTACACGTGAAATCAGGCTGTTGGAAATCATTTTTTTGCATGTGTGGCGACATTGACCTGTTTTTTTAATTCGCAGCATGGCAGACTCGACCCCATGAAATGGAATGGGATTTTGACCTGGAAATCGGCAAAAAGGTGCAGTTCGCCGGAAACACCTTATCGGCATGGATGGTATGTTGCGTGCTTTGGGCTTCTGATTGCTGGGGTTTTTTCATTGGTCGCCTGTAAAGAAAAAGCGAGCGCTGAGGATATTCGGCAAATGTGTTCGCATTTGCTGGAGCTGCGCAACAAAAAGGAAGACCAGCAAATGTTTTCCGATTGCGTGAATCAGGCCCAAACCGAAGAGGTGACTAAAAAGCAGGCACGCTGCCGGATTTATGCTGTCAATAAACAGGAGTACTGGATTCGATGTCGCACTGGCGAGCCCAGATCACCGGATATTAAATAACGGATTCTATCCATTTATTTGTGTATGAAGGTGTCTGACGTCACAGAAGCGTTTCTATCGGGGCGGGTTGCGGTTACAATGAGCGTTTCTTTCGCTTTTTACGGTCCCCCACAACCCCCTTGGTCATAATTTGTTTTTCGAGAACGGAAATGAGCGACATTTTTAAAGTGGGTATACCGTTTATGATTTTCATTTTGCCTTTCAGGCGCACTTTGGCTCCTGGCAATATAATGTCTTCAACGCCATGAAAGTTGTTGCCGTAATGTTGCTTCAAATCCATATGGGTTTCCCGTGTAAATTTGGCGGGTTTGGGAGGAATGACATGCACGGTGCCGCCTTCCATCTCAAGGTCAAATGGTGAATACACCTCGGCCTCACGGATTTTCTGGACGGTTGGTTGCGGTGAGCGACGGCTCTGGATAACAAGATAGGACTGATAGTGATATCCGATGCAATTCTGGCCGCGAACCGGTGAGCGCAGCGGTTCCTCAATTTTGGCGATTCCGTCGACAATGTTAATGCCCGTCTCCACTTCTGAAAATTTATCGGTTGGTTCCGGATCCTTGAAAAATGTTTGTATTGACCTTTTTAAGCTCATTCAAAGAGTACTCCAGGTTGGGGGAGAGAGTATTTTTTCCCAATACGTATCGTTGCGGCAAGATAATGGATTCAACGGGCTTGAGCAAGTTTAAAAAAAGTAAGTTTTCTTAACAAAGTGGTGTATAAGAGGTATCAAACTGAGCTTCCCGCAGTTTTGATGGTACTGAAACCCAAGGAGAAGAGGGCACTTCGATATGGCAGATGCCACCATAAGTCCTATGGGTCTGTACCTTCGGCTGGCGTG
This sequence comes from Deltaproteobacteria bacterium, assembly GCA_016935665.1. Lineage (GTDB taxonomy): Bacteria > Myxococcota_A > Polyangia > JAAYKL01 > JAAYKL01 > JAFGXQ01. The sequence continues at coordinate 5,397 of JAFGQN010000013.1, forward strand.
TCAGATAGGCCAGACCCATGGGACTTGTGGAACTGAATTCTTCGGGTACCGCGCAGATAAACGATTTTGAGTTTGAAACGAAGTAAAGGAGAATGGTTCAATGAAAAAAATACTGCTTCTGATATTGATGGTGTTGCTGGCAACCGCCTGCGGTGGTGAAACAGATGGAAATGGTGATTCCAGTGATGGGGATAGTGACAATGACAGCGACGGTGACTCGGATTCCGATAGCGACGGTGACAGTGACGGCGATTCCGATTCGGACAGCGATAGTGATTCGGATGGCGACAGTGATACGGACGGAGACAGCGATACGGATGGGGATTCGGATGGAGATGCCGATGGCGATTGTGAATTTGAATGTATTTCCCATTGCCGATCGTGGGGTGGAACACAACATGACGACCAGAGCTGTGACGGTGACCTGAAGTGCTGCGAAGGCGCCATCGAACCCAGCGATGCAGATTCCGATACCGATGGCGACTCGGATACCGATGGTGACACCGACAGCGATTCCGACGGGGATTCCGATTCAGATGGCGATTCGGACGCCGACTCGGATCCAGTGTTCCACATCTTTATGTTGATGGGTCAGTCAAACATGGCGGGATATGCGGCCTTCCAGGATTCCGACAAGAATACGGATGAGCGGCTCCAGGTGCTCGGCGGTTGCCAAAAACCATCGGGACAATGGAATGTGGCCAGTCCGCCTTTGAACGAGTGCGCCGGAAACGCATCTAATGTGGTTGGCCCAGGAGACTGGTTTGGCAAAACATTGCTGGAAAAACTTCCCGAGGGTGACACTATCGGCCTGGTGGGTGTTGCCGTTAGCGGTATGTCCATTGACACGTTTATTGCCGGTGGGCAGCATCACCAATTAATCATGGACAAAATTGAAATTGCCAAAAAAGCACAGAATGCCCACTTTGAAGGCATTATCTTCCACCAGGGTGAGTCCGACAGTGGAAACAGCTCATGGCCAGGCAAAGTAGAGCAGTTGTACAACGAAGTTAAAGCCGCGTGGGGAGTCGATTACGATGTTCCGTTCATCGCCGGTGAACTGCTGTACGGAGGATGTTGCGACTCCCACAATACCCAAGTGAACACTCTGCCGTCGCGCAAGGATAATTTCTATGTCGTTTCCGCAGAAGGCCTTAAGGTGGATCCCAGTGACGTCCCCGCTGATGGAGCGACGAAATGGAATGCCCATTTTGGCCATGATGACACTGTAGAATTAGGCAAACGTTTTGGTAAAAAGATGCTGGAAATCTTAGGCTGGTGAGGTTGCCCGGCAACCATCATAATCAGGGCATAAACTCAAACGCTCCCATATCCACCACATTCTGACTGTCACCATTTCCATCCATGATTCGCGGATTGCCAGCCATATCCTTTTGAATGGCATCCAAACTATCATTGTTACCAGCGTCAATGCAGGGAGAACCTGCTGAAAGCTGCAGTCCATCAATGGTTTGTTCGTCGACAAACAGCGGATTGGACGTAAAGATATTGGCGCCGCATGTCAGGGGTGGGGTTGAAGTGCATCCGTCCTGCATAATGCTGTTGGAAACGACAATACTTGTGGCTGCATCATCTGTGAAAAAGGCACTGCCAGCATTCGCGTTGTCGCTTTGATTGCCCCAGACGATGTTATTTGTCATGCTGATTTTGGAACCAGCTCCAACTATTTCTATTGTGTGTACCTGAAAATTGGAAATACTGTTCTGGTTTTGCACGATTGAGTTGTTCGTAATTGTGATGTTTGATGATTGTGAGATATACAGTGCACCGCCATTTTCGGACGCATCGTTGTCTTTGAAAACGCAGTTTTGAACGGACGAAGTGGTAAACTCAGTAAATATTGCGCCACCTGCCTTTGCATAGTTATCGATGAATGAACTTCTGGAGACGATAAAACTGTTCCAGCTGCTGTAAATTGCACCGCCTTTTAAATCAGCGGCGTTGTTCTCAAACGTAACATGAAAAAATTCTGAGACGTAATGAGCTGCGATACCCTCGTTGGAGACAGCTCCACCCATTTTGGCACGGTTACCTGACATTTTGATGTCTGACATAGCGACGCCACCTTCCTTTCCGATGTAGATGCCGCCTCCTTCAGAGGAGGCCTGATTGTTTTTGAAAGTGCAATTGGATATTGTGACTAAGCCATTAATTGCCAGGAGCCCACCTCCCCAGTCTTGGTAATTTTCTGCGCCATTGGCATTCCCGCCTCGTACTGAAAACCCGTCCAAAGTCGCGTTGTCGGCGCCGGATATCACGTGATAGACGTTTTCATTGTGGTTGAGAAAGGATTCTTCTAAGTCGTCTCTATTGATATCTCCATCCAAAATTGTTTCATTCAATGCGATGTCACGTTGTATCAACAGTTTTTCGTTCCCGGCGAATCCACCGTAGACGCGCACATTTTCGATTAGCTGAAAAGTACTGTCGCGAGTATCTCCGGGGATATATCGACCTCTGGCCACCCAGATTTCAGCATCGGCAAAATTTACAGTGGCAGCCAAAGCGAGTTGCAGATGATTGAAAGCCTGCGCCCAGGTGCGTCCGGAATTACCGGTTTTTTCAGGAACAGCAACATTAACGTAAAAAACTGGCGTAGTGCAGCTATCCCCAGTCCAGCCTTCGGGACAAATGCACTCGCCTTTGTAGCAGCTTTGGGCGCCGCAATCGGCGATTACATTCAGTTCCTCGCCCAGGCAATTTTGAGAGATGACGGTTTGAGCGTCTTTGCAAAAGTTGCCCACCGAAATGCTTGTGTCGCAGCCTGCTTCAGTATCTGGGGTCTCCGTTTCAGTGTCCGAGATGCTTATATCGCTGTTTGTGTCTACAGGCGCGATTCCGGTGCCGGTGTCAGCGCTATCTGCGACACCAATGTTGTCGCTGTGTGTGCCGATGTCGTTATCGCTGTTGGAATCCGTACTGAAGTAATCGGAGCTGGTGTCCGGAATAATGCTTGTGTCGGCGCTGCTGTCTGTGGTGGTGGCAGTTCCTGTGTCGCCTATGGGTGCAAAGGTATATTTGTCAAAATCCGTGCCAAGTGCGCAGGCTGTCGCCGCCAGCGACAATAATATCAGTAAAAACGACATTTTCATTAAAATCTCCCTTTGGCGATATTCAGGCATAGATTTGCCAGCCACCGCATCTTTATCTAATGTAATTTTATGTTTCTATGGACAGCTATATACACGCGATTGGGATAGAAATCATTTGATTTTTTCTCCTGTATACCCTTTGGGGCAATGGTTCCTTTGGTTTTTCTGCGGTCTTTTTCCTTTTCGGCCATTTCGGGATTAAGTTGCAAAAAAAAATGAAAAAAAAGACTCAGGAATTCAAGTTTCTAGGATGGTAACCTGCACTTGAATGTTTTAAATTTTGCAAATTCCTTCTTTCGACATGAGCTGCACAACAGCGGCTGGCGACAAGATGCATTGACTTTCCAATACGTTTATTCGTGATTATTAATTGCCATGGCTATGTGGTTGAGTTAAATGGGATGTATACCAATATTGAACAAATCCAAATGCGTTGTAAACGCAGAGAGGGTGGTCTTATGAGTTACCTGGAAATGACAAAACGCGGTGCCGTGCCGGTATCGGACGCTTCGGCTGAGCTGCGCAGTCTGTTTATCCGCAGAACCTACATGCATCTTGCGTTGGCCATATTGGCGTTCGCGATTCTCGAAGCGGTTTTTTTGGGCCCCTTGCTGCCGGTAATGGCCCCAATGCTTGAAAAGATGATGTCTGGCGGTTATTCCTGGCTTGTGGTGCTTGGCCTGTTCATGGCTGTCGGATGGATAGCAAACAGCTGGGCGCAATCGGATAAATCTCCAGCGATGCAATACCTGGGTTTGGCACTTTACGTGGTGGCTGAAGCCGTTATTTTCATGCCGATATTGTTTATCGCCACTATGATGACCGATCCCAATGTTATTCCCACCGCCGCGCTGCTTACTGGAGCACTTTTTATCGGCTTAACTGGCACAGTGTTCATCACGCGCAAAGACTTTTCGTTTATGCGTGGCATTTTAATGGTGGGAGGGTTTATTGGCCTGGGTGTCATTGCCTCTTCAATTCTGTTCGGATTTGCGCTGGGGACCATATTCTCGGTAGTAATGGTCGCTCTGGCAGGCGGATACATACTGTACTACACCTCCAACGTACTGCATCATTATCGCACTGATCAGCATGTGGCGGCATCTCTGGCTTTATTTGCAGCAGTGGCTTTGATGTTCTGGTACATTCTGCGCCTGGTCATGGCGTTTTCAAGGGATTAGGTATGGGAGAACTGTTGCTTTTTTTACGTGTGCGGCGTTGGGGATGAATGCGTCAAATCTCATACAGTGCTGCCTGAACGGCCGGTTTTAACCGTTTTGGCCTGTTTCTTTTTTTTGAGCATCATTACGGCTTTGCCCACGGTCTTTATCATGAATTGCTTCATCAAAGGCTCCGCTGCGAAGGCACGACGGTCAACCAGCATATCAACGGCTTCCTGATAGACTGCCAATCGCTGCGCCACGTTTTCTGCATCCAGTGTTACGGCGCGGTCGGTGTATTTTTGACAATGGGTGCACTCTTCGTCGCAGATGGCAGTGCGACAGTCGTGTTTTTTAAAATAGTCTACAAATCCATCCAGTTTGGTGTTGTCGATAAAAACCATATCCTTCGCCTGGCCCATCTGACGAACCAGCTTCAGCATGTCCATATGGATGAAATCCGGGCGCATCATCCACTTGATGGGATCCCCCACAACGCCCTCTTCTCCTTCTCCCCTGAAAAGGGGATACCCTATCAGTTCCACCAGATTTCCGTCGTAGCGGCGGTTGTTGTATGCCGTGGCCACATTGGTGAGCCAACGAGTGGATTTCATCCGATCGGCCAGTTTGAAGACATCGATACCGATTTCCTCGTAAACATGAAGATCTTCGGGCCGAATGAAGCGACCGCGAAGAAATTCAACGGGATGTTGTAAACGTCGTTGTGCGCAGTTGTATGCGCAGAAGTCCAGTGCAAATCCTCGTGTCAACTCTTTGGTTGCGCTGCTGTGCGCGTTGAACGCGGCATGAAACGGCGGATAGGGGCATTGGTCCATGCAAAGGTTGTTTGCAAACAGCTCCAATTCACAGGAGACAGCACGGCGTATTTTATCCAACAGTTTAAAATCCCGATTTTGATCCTGTTGAATAATGATACGGTCTGCGCCTTTGTCCTCCCATATTTTTGCCTTGGTAATAGAATTGATGATGGCGAAGGTGGAAACAGAAACGGTAACTTTGGGAAAGTGCTTTTTAACGAGATCGAGAATGTAAGGCATGGCGATAACAAAACCGTCAACGCCCATATCCACAAGGGTTCCAATAAACGCGAAAAGTTCGTTATTAAATTTGCGGGTGGTTTCCTTATTTGATAGGCAGGGTGAGTTGAGCAGATAAATGAACTTTTTATTATACGAGTGAGCCTGATCGATGAGTTCCTTCAGCTGTTTGAAAGTGAGATCGGCGAGCATATAGCTGCTGCGACCGCCACCAACGAGGTCTCCGCCCATTTTACCGTACACGCTTTCCACGGCGTCAAGTTTGGACAATGCCGGTAATAAATCGGTCTGATTATTGTGGGCAACTGTGAGGCGTAGTTTATTATGTGTCATTTGGAACGCTCCCTTGTTTTACATGCGTATGCGATTATGGATTTCTCTTTTCGACACTGCATACCAGTGGCGTCGATAAGATTCACTTTATAGCTTCAGCTGTTTCGGTCAGACTATCGGGATTGATACGAATCTTCAAGTCTTTCCTGTGTGATATGTGTTGCAAACTGTGAATTTTTTTCTTTAAAAACAGGGCTACGGTGGATGTTGTTGGCCGGGTTACAGGGGGGTGTCTCCCGTATCAATGATTTCAAATGTCGATTGGGATGCGACTTCATTTACTTCGCGGACTTCAACTGTCGCTACAGATGCCATGGGAGGACCATGGGAAAGCCACTTTTCAAACGTACGGAGAGCATCCGGCGTGCCACTGGCCAGAAGCTCGACGCAACGGTTCGGCAGATTGCGCACCCATCCGCGAATACCAAGTTCCAGTGCGGTTTTTCTCGTGTAATAACGAAAACAAACGCCCTGCACTCGGCCGCATATTTTAGCGTGAATGGTTTTCATGAATAACAGTTTATTTTAAAAATGCGGAAAGGAAAAGTCGTCCTTGGGATTTCGAGGAAATTCGCAAGAAACCCTGCAGAGTATGTGTCGCTTTCCTGATGATTTTCGGTTACAACATTTGGATGAAAACGCGAATTGCATTATTGTCGATATCCATTCTTGTTTACGTTACGGTTAAATACTTTGTCCCCTATGGCGTACTTCTTCTGTATCCGCTTATTTTGCTGGTGACGTTTTTTCACGAATTTGGTCATGCGCTTTTTGCGTTGCTTACCGGTGGTACAGTTCACGGTATTCAGATAAACCCAAATGGCAGTGGTTTTGCACAAATCAGTGGCGGAATCACACCGCTCGTTGCCATGGGAGGATATGTGGGCAGCGCCATTTTGGGCAATTTACTGTTGTATATGGGGCTTGCCAATAAACGTTACGCGCGCGGTGTGCCGTGGGTGTTATCGGCTGTGCTTTTGTTCACAGCAGTTATTTGGTTCAGGCAGCTTTTTACTTCAGCCATCCTGTGTGTGTTCGCTGTTGGACTCATCTGGCTGGCGCGGAAGCGTTCCAAATGGATTGCGCCAGTGCTGGCTTTTTTGGGCAGTACATCCGTCCTTTATATCGTCGAGGATTTCAATCATGGGCCGAAATCGGACCTCGCCGTGTTTTCAAAACAGATACCCTTGTTGCCTCCCACAGGGTGGGCAGTGATTTGGCTGGTGATTGTGCTGGTGATCACATGGGGCACATTGCGGCGCGCTTTTCGGGAACGCCGGTCGTCTGAGAGTTAATTATTCCTTAAAAAGCGAGGTGGATTTGTGACGCGGGAGTGCCTTTGCGCGCCGGCGAAATCAGAGAGTGACACTGAGGGGTGCGCCCAGGAGTTTGCAGGGTATACTATGCCAATTCATACAGGCCTATGGCGCGGTGACACGTATTTCCAACAGGCGATGTCACCGTATGCATGCAGTCAATGTGCTTTCTGAAGCACGGCAACACCAGGGAGATGAATATGAGCACTAAACGTCTTTGGATGACAGCAATTTTTTTCTTCTCGCTTTTAATTTGTCCCGCTGTGGGAGTCGCCGCTAAAAGCAATAAGGGAGAAGGGAAACGTCAGCACACAGCACAACGAAAAAATGAGAAAGGTGGGGCGGACACGAAAGAAAAAATGAAACAGAAAGCCCCGAAGGGTGAGGCCTCGGATGCGCATGATGACGGCAAGGGCAAAAGTGGTGGAGAGGGCCATCGCGCTAAGCACGGAAAAATGTCGGGAGATACCGATAGCGCTGGAAAAATGGAGGGGATGCACAAAAAGGGTCACCCGCATGGTAAAATGAACGATGATATGGATTCGGGCAGTGACCATGGAAAGGGGCATGCTTTTGGAAAGGATAAGGAACAGGGAGAAGGGCTGAAACGTGGGCATTTCAAAGATCGGCAAAAGCGAATAAAGGCAATGCGTGAGACGCATCAGAAGAAAAAGCAGATGGTCGATGCCGCTAAAAAGAAAAAAGGAAAAAAAGCAGATGAAACTAAAAAGCATTTGCGCCGAATGAGCCGACTCAAGCGATTAATGGAAGTGGCGGAACAAAACGGGAATGCAGAGATGAAAGACAAAGTCGCTGCACTGATGGAAAAAGAACAGGCCAGACACCAGAAGTCGTTGGCCAGGATGCAGAAATAGAGGTGGCTGAAAATGGTAAAGCATATTCGAAACAGTTTGATGGAGCTGATTGTTTTACTCGCGGTGGTGATTGGGGGGTGTGGTGGTGAGGCGTCTGTATCGGACGCTGATCCGGAAGCAAATGAGGACGTTTTGACGGTCGAGGAATCGGCTGCCATAGAGGAGTCTTATGCGCTGGAGGCGTTGGAAACGATTGATGAAAATAATGCTGAAAGCGAATTGGAAAAACTGACCGCCGAAATCGAAGCGGATAAATAGTCATATTACTTTCAGTGCATTTCTTTTTTTAAACGTCGGTGTTACATTGCTGCCATGTCTATACCAGTTATTTTTGCACATGGTTTAAGCGGGTCTCCCGATGGGAAAAAGGCCCTTTTGTTAAAAGAAAATTTCGGTGCCACAGTGCCCTCACTGCAATCCCTTGAACTTCCGGCACAGGCACAGGTATTGGCGGCGGCGATGCCGGCCACCAGAAAGTCTATTCTGGTGGGATCCAGTCTGGGAGCCCTGGCAGTATTGGGGGCATCGCATTTGCGTCCTGACGATGTGGGCGCAATGGTTTTACTGGCGCCGGCCTTTGATTTGGAAAGACACCGGCATACATTTGAGGACGCGCTGCGAATTCGCCCCGGATTAATGACAGATGCCCCTGTGTATGCCGCACTGATGCCACCGGGGGGGACACTGTGTCACGTGGTGCAGGGCATGGCGGATGAGCTGTTTACCATCGACAAAGCCATTGCGTTTGTGCAGCGGGTGCCTGCAGCCACGCTGACTCTCGTGCACGACAATCATCAACTGGAAATGTGGTACACCAATCTGGTGCCACTTATTGGGCAGATACAAAAACAGCTGACGTAAGGACGCGCCGGCGGCGTTGTTCCACAAGGGAGGAACGTATGCGACGAGCGGCGTTCATCTTTCGCAGAGATTTACGACTTGATGACAATACCGGTTTGATGGCGGCTCTCGACGCGTCGCAAACGGTGTTACCATGTTTTATTCTTAATTCCCGTCAGGTTGAAGCGCACGCGTATCGAAGCGAATTTGCCTTTCAGTTCATGTTGGAGTCCCTCATGGATTTGGATGCCCAGCTGCAAAAGAAGGGCTCCAGGCTATATGTGTATTGGGGTGAACCGGAGCGGGTAGCGCAGTCGCTCATTGCCGGCGGTGTCGACGGCATTTTTGTGAATCGCGACTATACGCCATTTTCGTTGGCCAGAGACGCCGCGATTGAGATGGCTTGCGAGGATGCGGGCGTTCCGTTTATTTCTCATAACGACGCCCTTTTATTTGAACCGGAATCGGTGGGTCGGTTGTACAAAGTGTTTTCGGCGTATCGCCGGTTTGTGACCCAATTGCCCCGGCGTACACCTGAACGCAACAGGAAAACAAATTATGCGGCAGATGCAGCGGCGGATTTGGGTATATCGGAGATTCAACGGCGATATCGTCCCAATGCACATCGCGCCTTCCAGGGTGGACGAAAAGCGGGACTGAAGGCTCTTGCCCAACTAAAGAAAATCCAATCATATGCCGAATCCCGTGAATTTCCGGCGATTGATGGCACATCCTTTTTGTCTGCGCATCACAAATTCGGAACGGTGTCCATTCGTGAAACAGCTGCCGCTGCTGATTCTGTGTGGGGCGAAGACAGTGTATTTTACAGCGAATTGCTTTGGCGAGATTTTTTTTCGCATGTGGCGTGGTATCGTCCGGACGTTTTTGGCAGGGCATTCAAGCCCCGATACGACGCCATTTCGTGGCGGCGTGATGCGTTGGATTTTGGCCGCTGGTGCGAAGGTCGAACGGGTGTTCCCCTTGTGGACGCGGGGATGCGGCAACTGAATAAAACGGGGTACATGCACAATCGTGTGCGCATGGTGGTCGCCAGCTTTTTAACAAAGGATTTGCGGTTGGACTGGCGTCTGGGAGAACAGTATTTTGCCAGTAGACTCATTGATTACGACCCATGCGTGAACAATGGAAACTGGCAATGGGCGGCCAGCACCGGATGCGATGCGCTGCCGTATTTTCGCATTTTCAATCCCTGGCGTCAGCAACTGCGATTCGATGTCAGGTGCGACTACATTAAAAAGTGGTGTCCAGAATTGGACGCTTTATCCGCCAAAGAGATACATGGGCTGGAAACCGCTGACAACCTGCAGGCGCTGGCGTGGCCTCGTCCAATGGTGAATCATCGGACAGCTGCGGCGCTCACGTTGAAACTGTTTAGAAATCTGTGAATGGTCCCTTCAGGTCGCGCGTTTCAGATTTATAAATCGATTACTCCCACACCGGCGTGGGCCTCGATAGTGGAACGCAGTGTGTCTGTGGACTCCAACACATGGGAATAGGGGTAGGGGACATCTCCGTCACACACGCGTGCATCCGGAATGTCATCCACAGCGACGTCGCCAAAATCGTTTTGAATCTCTTCTATAAACCCGGTTGCCTGGGGCGATACGCTGCTGTCATACAGTGTCAATGGCGTTGCATATCCGTGAAATGCATTTAACTCCGCGCGAATACAGGCGTCATCTGCCGAACTGACGCCAATGGCATCGGCCCCGTTCAGGGCAGTGTATTCGAACAGATTGTTGAATACGTGACCATGGCCATAGCGCATGATGAGCGCAGTGCGGAATACGTTATCAAACCAGTTGTGGTGCCAGGTAATGTGCAGGAGACCATCGTTCCCGGCAACAGCTTCGTCGGATGCCCCTGCGATGAGCCCCTTGAAGTTATCGTGGAAATAGTTCCAGGATACGGTAATGTAGTCGCTGCCGCCGGTAATATCGAGCAGGCCATCCGAACCTGGGTTGCTGTCGTCGCGCACATTGGAGAGTTCACAATGATCTATCCAGATATGGTCCGACCCACTTATGGAGATGGCATCCCCTGTTCCACTTGCGACTTTGCGAATGGCCAGATTTCGAATGACAATATTGCTGCTGCCGTTGATGTCAAAACCAATTCCGGCGAGTACAGGGGGATTTTCATCATCGGATATGCCCACTATGTACAGATTCTGTCTATTGAGTACTTCGATGCGATCAATATTCGGCAGGAGAGTGCCGATGATATTCAACGTCATTGGGACTGCACTCTCTCCCTCAATCAGCCCCTGCAACTGCATCGCATTGGAAATATCGTGACCGTTTCCCGTATCTGCGGTGATGATTTCAAAAGGCGTTCCGGTACCTGTGACACCGGCGAATCCGGTATGCTTAAAAACAGTTGCGCCTGTATCCGGATCGCTGGCGGTTTCGCTTTCGGTTGCTGTGCCCGAATCTGTGGGACGAGTGATATCTGCCGTGGCTGAATCATCGGTATCGTCGGTATCAGTGCCCGGAACAACAGTGTCCGTTTGTGTTTTAGAGTCATCCGGATACGTGTCACCAGGTTCCATGTACGTAAAATGCGACGTCCACTCGTTGTCTGATGGCAAGATGACGCGCAGATAAATGATGTCGCCGGGTTTTGGTTTTACTTTTTCGATGGGCAGAATGCCCGTCAACTTATGCTGAGCGAATTGAGGAGTGACATCCGTAAGCTCCAATGGCCAAATCGCTTCCTCTGTTTTGAATTTATTCGCATCGGTGGATTTGACCACGCGAGCGAACATCTGGAAATCCTCATCAATACTGATGCTCTGGGAGCCACAACCGAAATTGCGGTACACAATAGGCATCACAGCTCGCTCTCCCACGACGGTAATTTTAAGTTTGTTTGAAAGATGCTCAATACTGGCAATGGTCATGGGGGCATCATTTGTATCTGTCCGCTCGCAGGCAGGGAGTGCAAAAAGCAAAGTCCAGGGCAGAACTATTCGACAAATAAAAAAGGCGGGCAAAATCGGTTTCATTTTCTCATCCTGCTTGAGTAAATGTATCATGAAATGCCGTAAACCTGTGTAATTTGTTTTGTGATGATGGATTTTTATATTTTTACTGTAATAGCTGGTAGAATATCGATGAGATTTGAGAAAACACCTTATTGCTAACTGTAGAAAACGAACCGGGGGAAGTCAGGACGAATTTATTCCAGGACGATATAAGTGCAGCAACCAGTGATCCAGTAATCTGCAGCATCGCAGGCAAGGTCGCCGGGCTGGCGTCCTTACGGACCGCGTAGATAAACCGGATCGTCGCTGGTCGCTGTGTCAATGGTGCTGTTTGTATCGGTTAAACTGTCGGTATCCAGCGAACTGGCTGTGTCTGCATTGCTGTCTGAATCCCTCGTGGGATCGGTATCCACGGCCGTAAGACACTCCGGATCCAATGCAGTTTGGCCAATACAGAGCTCGCTTTTGCCACAGGGGTTTTCACAGCAAGGAACGGGGGTGCAGGGATCGCAGGACGCCAGATTGGCCAGACTGCAACCTGGGGTGCCGATAAATCGATAGTCGCCCTCCAGCAAACAACAGCCCCGGCAGTCACAGTCATTGGGCACCAGGGGTTCACATACTTTGTTGCATTGCGCCGCCTTTTGTGCACGACGTCCATCGCAATTGGTATCGACGGATGAATTGGTAGCGGTGTTGCTTCCGACGTCGTCTGTACCTGAACTGCTGTCTGCCCCAATGTCAATGCCCGGACTGGAATCGCCAGATAATGAATCGGAGTCGCTGCTGTGGGTGGCGTCTGTGGTTAGGTTTGTATCGCTATCGGTTCCATTTGTGTCATTGTCAGATCCATCGTCACTGTTGGCGCATGCAATAAAAAGCACGCAAAACATTATGACAGTAGTCGGTTAAGCATGTCGGTTCATTAATAACTCTTCTGGTTTTCAAGCAATGCCGAATCGCTTCGGACCGAAGCGCATAACAGATTCCACACAGACTTTTCAAAAGGATTGATTTGAAAACCCAAATGCATCAAAGAAAAGAGTAAATCCCATGCCTGCCATGGGAAGGAACAATAATTTGGGTTTGTTCAGAGGAGAGAACTATAAAACTGTTCTACTCTACAGTTATGAGTGGAAGCTCCCAGCATTCCTCCTGCTTGTAATCATCGAAAATCCCGCAACACTTTTGCCAGCACTGGTCAGCGCCGTCCGGGCCACGCATGCAGTAGTTGCTGCAGACGACGTCATCGGGTTTGACCTGGTGATCTGAGCAGTATCCTTCGCATCCCCACTCATCACAGGTTTCACTGCAACATTTGGCGAAGCAAGTGGGGAAATCGTCTTCCTCTGGGACGCAATAAACATCGCACGACTGAGGATCCTGCGGATATTCTGTAACGGTGCACTCGTCCCAGCATTCGTTTCCGCTGCAGCCTGTGCTGCAGCATTCCTCGTAGCAGTATTTTCCGTCACACCAGGTAGAACAGTAATATTCTCCGTGCCCCTGCCCCTCCATGCAATAGTAGTATGCCTCATAACAATGATCATGACAGAATTTGTCGTCCCATGCGCAGGAATCTGTGCAGTGGTCATAATCCTGTTCACACCGGTTTTTTGCCGGTTCCTTGCAATAGTAAAATGCCTCATAACAGTGATCATGGCAGAATTTGTCATCCCACGCGCAGGAGTCGAGGCAATACCCATACTCCTCATCGCAGGTGTTTACAGGTATCGGCGGTTTCATGCATGAGTCATAGTTCATGAAGCACATTTCCTGGCAGTATTCGAATTCTTTCTCGTCCCAGTAGCAATAGGTCATATCCCTATCGGTTGGCATGTCGCATAAATACTTGTCCTTACAATCCACCAGACAATAGTCAAGTTCAACGTCGCACTTGAATGGCGGATTCTCGGCGCATTCCTGCTCCATTTCATTGCATTTCGCGGAACAACCGTCGAAACCGTCTGCGTCCTCCTCGTAGGAGCCATACCAGTCGTAGCATTCGTCCATGCAATCGAAATACAGCACTTCGCAATATGCAAGGCCTGGGTTCAGGCACTCTGGAAACGTATTTTCGCAATCGTTTCGACATTCCATCAAGTCGAATTCAGGATCCTCGACGGAGATATAATCGCATTTCTGCACGCACAGCTCGAAATCCTTGCAATCCCAGTACCCGGGAGAGTCACTGTCGGGAACGGTATCTTCATCGGTGCCAACCTCTGTATCGGTGTCTGCTTCCGCCACAGTATCTGCCGCGGTATCCTCACCCTCTCCACCTGGCAATTCGCAGGCAGTAACCGTAAACAGCGCAAAAACTGTTAAAATAATGGACGGCCACGCAACTGTTATCAACCTGTCTTTTGTTTTTTTCATAATCTCTCCTTGCGGTTAATGGGCCGGGGATTGACCCGCCCTGGTTCAAGACAATGCAAAAATTCTGTTTATGCACGTATTAGAACCCGGAAACATGGAAAATTGGGAATTGAAAACAGAATAATTTGTTTTTTTTGGAACTTGCGGGATGTGGATACTTTTGTTTTATTCAAAAAGGAAATTTTTGATTCCGATTTGTTATCGACACAAACACAAATGAAGTAACTGAACGCTTCAACGGAAACCAAAGCGCGTTCGAGTAAGCGCAATATCTGTACAATCCAGTGGACTGGTGTATACTGCGCCCATGAATAAGCTGATTTTATTCGTGTTTTTGGTGCTTTTCGGGTGCAAGAACACCATTCCCATCAGGGATAACGCCATGCAGAATGCCGCAACTATTTCCCATTTGACTACCGATGATCAGAATTCCCAATTGTTGCAGGATATTTCGCCACGCCATGAAATGATTCGCTATATGGGCCGGGTGGACTTCAGCAATGAAATCGGACCAGCGTTTTCCCATCCCGGCGTGAACCTGCGCGTGCGCTTCACCGGGACAAGTCTGCGCGTACGGCTGGATGACAACGCGTTGCGACAGTCGGTCGACACCATCAACTATTTTAATGTGGTGGTGGATGAATCCGCACCTGTGCGATTAAAGACAACTCCCGGACAACAGGAATACATTCTGGCGGAAAAGCTGTTGCCAGGGACCCATGAGGTGGTGCTCTTTAAAAGGACTGAGAGTAGTCATGCCGATGATTTGAATGTGGGCAAAATTTCGGTGCGCGGCTTCCGAATAGACGCTGGCGCGCGGTTGCTTGAACCATCGTCGCGGAAGTTGAAAATGGAGTTTATTGGCGACTCCATCACATGCGGGTATGGCAACGAATTGTCTGTGCACAATCCTGTGGACGATCATTTTACCACGCATAATTCAAACGCGTATCTGGCGTATGGCGCCGTGGCAGCTCGAAAACTGAATGCCGAGTATGTGGCGGTGGCTTACTCCGGACGTGGCGTGGTGCGCAATTATGCAGGGCATGTATCGCCCACCATTCCAGAGATTTATTTGAAAACGCTGCCCGATGATCCCAACACGACAGTCTGGAATCCAGAGGATTATGTTCCGGATATTGTAGTGATTAACCTTGGTACCAACGATTTTTCGGAGGGACTGACCCCTGGGGCGGCCGTTGATGCGTTGACCCAAAACTACGCTGCTGGATATGAGGCGTTCCTCGCAAAACTAGTGAGTTACTATCCCGATGCACAATTTATTCTGGTTGTGGGCCCCATGCTTTCCGATGACTATCCGGAGGGCTACAATGCCCTCTCACGGGTGCGCCAGGTGCTGCAGTCACTGATAAAGAAAAAAAAGGAATCCGGCTCGAACAATATTCATCTGCTGGAACTGGCCACTCAGCAGCCGCCCTTTGGCGAGGATTTCCATCCCACCGCAGCCACGCACGAACGAATGGCGAAGGAACTTGTTGATTTTATCTCTCGACTTTAACCAGATAATGCGATGTATCCTGCCCTATTAATTAAAACGAAGCAGTGACGTAGTATTGCGTATTGTACAGATTTTGGAACGGACGCCGCACTGGTGTCTGCACTGACAGGGAGTGAACAATGCCATTTAAATGGGATAAGTCGTGGGAAATCGGTTTGGAGGAAATCGATGCGCAGCACCGTCAATTGGTGGACATAATAAACGAATTGGGTGAAGCCATGAAATCGCGCAAAACCATAGATGTGATTGGGAACGTGTTAAAAGAGCTGGAGGATTATACCCGTAAGCATTTTGCTTTTGAAGAAGCATTGATGAGGCGTTACGGATACGAAGGCCTCGACGCGCACAAGCCGCTGCATGTGAAGTTTGTTTCGCAATTGCGGGAATTCCGTAATGAAGCTGCCGGGGGCAGCATTTCCATTGGCGTAAAGATGTACAATTTTCTTGGGGACTGGCTGCGCGGTCACATTCGGGGAACAGATACTCAGTACGCCGAGGTAATTAAAGCGAAGGGTGCAAAATAGAGCATTTTATAAATAAACACGTGGTCCTCGGTGGGATGAAGGCAGTGGTGGATTACAATCGAATCACACCATAAATCCAGCCGCCCTTTCGGAATATTCGAACCAACAGGTCGTCGCTCTTTTTCAGTGATTTCACAGCGGATTTGAAATCGTCAACACTACCAATATTTTTTCGGTTTACTTCGGTGATAATGTCGCCTCTGTTCAGTGCTTTTGCTGCACTGCTTTCCGGGTTCACTGCGGTGACAACCACCCCCCCTTCAACCGAATCTGCGCCCAGCTGACTGCGGGACATGCTGTCGAGTGGGGCCACCTGAAAGCCCAGTTCCTCATTAGTGTCAACGGATTCACCGCTTTGCCCCATGGCGCTCAGGTCGTCGGGCATGCTCCCAATTTTTATTTTCAGCGCCTTTGCGTTGCCGTCGCGGATGATGTCGAACGTATAGGTTTTCTCCGGCTGAAGTGTTGCCACCATTGCCGGCAGGTCTCTTGCGCCATTCAGTTTGTTGCCGTTGACAGCAACGATGACATCGCGTTCCTTAAGACCACCTTTCGCTCCGGGGGAGCCTTCATTCACCTGCGTCACCAGAGCGCCTTTGCTGTCTTTTACTTTAAATGCCTTTGCCAGCGTATCATCCAGTGGCTGGAAAACAATGCCCAGCCAGCCGCGAACAACTTTACCTTTGTTTTTAATGGAATCAATCAGACCTTTGGCCAAATCCGAGGGAATCGCAAATCCGATACCTTGACCATCGCGGGAAATTGCCGTGTTGATGCCCACCACTTCGCCTGCCAGATTGAACAGGGGACCGCCTGAGTTTCCAGGATTGATGGAGGCATCGGTCTGAATAAAATCATCGTAAGGTCCAGCGCCAATGACGCGTTCCTTGGCCGAGACGATACCGGAGGTAACAGTGTGATCCAGTCCGAATGGATTGCCGATGGCCACCACGTGATCACCCACTTTCAATTGGGATGACTTCCCGAAATGAACAACGGGAAGTTTGTCTGCATCTTTTAATTTAATGAGCGCCACATCCGTGCGTTCATCGGAGCCGATCACTTCTGCGGCGAAGGAGCGCTCATCCGAAAGTGTGACTTCGATTTCATCCGCGCCGTCAACCACATGATGATTGGTGACCACATATCCATGGGTGTCGATGATGAAACCGGACCCCATGGCTTTTTGCGCGTAGTCCGGGACGTTATTCGGGCCGCCATATCCGCGGTCTCTGGGGCCGAAAAAGAAATCAAAAAGACTTGATGGACCACCAAACCCCCGAACCTTTATTTTTTTTGAAATTTTGATGTTCACTACGGCAGGTCCGACCTTTTCCACCAAAGGCGCCAGAGATACTTTGGGATCATAACTCAACGGCGCAAGCGGCGCATTGTTCGTTTTCGCTGATGTTTTTTGATTGTTCCCTTTACCGGATGCACCACAGGCGACAGCGGCAATCAGGCCAACCGCAAGAAGTGCCACAACTGTGTGGGACAAATGATTCTTCGAATTTATCATTGCTTTCATAACGGACCTCCATCGTTCGTTTCTCGCCCGGCACAACAATTTTGCTGGTTCGTTTATTTCCACAAACTGTAATCAATTGGTATTATTCCGCAATGATTCGAAACGTGAATGTATTTATCCTGGGATTACTGCTTTTGGCAGTGGGCGCCGCGTTGCGTCACGGAGAGCGGTTGGGACTGAGTCGGGTGCAGTCCCTGTTGCCGAACAACACACCGTCATTTCTGTTAAGTCCGAGGGTATGGGTGGTGGCAGGCAGTGTGTTTATATTGTTGAGTTTCGTTGCAGGAATTCGCCTTACCGGCAGGCGAAAACGGCGTCGGGAAAAATTTGAAACAGTATCTCTTGCGCAAGTGGGTAAAAAACTTCGCGACTGGAGCCGTATCGCAGATTCCGATGTACCCTTAATTGTCGACTACATTATTTATCAGGCGATTCAGCACGGGGCGTCGGACATTCATTTTGATCCCGGGGCGGATGGCATGGAAATAAAATACCGCCTCCAGGGAATGGTGCAGTCAGTCTGCAGTATGGAAAAGCGGTTGTGTTCTCCGTTAGTGAATCGACTGAAAGTGTTATCCAATCTGGTGATTTACAAAGATCAAACCCCCCAGGATGGGCGATTTGACCGCGACAACGACTCCCACTTTCAGTCCGTGCAGTTGCGTCGTTCGGGTCTATCCAAAACGGACTTCCGTATCGCGTTCATGCCCACATTGCACGGCGAGCGGATAGTGATTCGGATTCTGGGTTCCCGCGGAGCGGAGTCGACCCTGCAGTCACTGGGGATGAACGACAAAGATCTGGCTGTAATTCGCAGACTGGTTGCCCAGCCTCAGGGAATGATTATTCTAACCGGTCCCACCGGTTCGGGGAAAACCACCACCATTTTTGCTGCCTTGCAGGAAATTTTGCAACAGTCTGAAAAAAAGCGATCCGTTGCCACCCTGGAGGATCCCATCGAATTTGATGTGGCCGACATCAATCAGTCCCAGGTGGATGAAAAGCGGGATTTCACTTTTGAGAAGGGTTTGCGCGCCATATTGCGTCAGGATCCCGATGTAATTATGGTGGGTGAAATCAGGGATTTGGAAACAGCGAAAATTGCCATTCAGGCCGGAATGACTGGGCATCTGCTGATTACAACTGTGCATGCTGGTACAAGTGCCGCAGCCTTTGCCCGGCTCGCGGAAATGGGGATTCCACCGTATTCGTTGAACTCGGCCATTACGGCGGTGATCGCCCAGCGTTTAGTGCGCAATATCTGTCCCCACTGCAGAGTACCCGAAACGGTTGAACCAACAGACGTGAAAGACACTGACCTCAAACCACCCCTGGACTTTCAGACGTATCGGGGGCGGGGATGCACGTTATGCGAATATACCGGATATCTCGGACGCACAGCACTCTTCGAGATTCTGGAAGTGAACGAATCCATTCGCAAACTCATCACATCGGGGATGGGAAGCGAAGAAATATATAAACATGCGCGGGAAAACGGATTGCGTACGCTTTGGGAATGCGGTTTGGATGCTGTTCGTCGGGGTACAACCACCTGGCAGGAAATTGATAGAACCATTGCCTCAACCATGAAATAGCGGGAAATCGTTGTATGTGGCAGATATACTGGAAAATAATGTGTTTTGGTGTAAGTTGTATCGATTGCTGCGATAGACATCTGCCAGGAGATATTGTATCGGATTTTAAAATATGACTCGGATTTCACTTGAAAAAAAAACAGGCAGCCGCATCAGACGTCCCCTGCAGCTGTGGTGCGGATTATATCTGCTTGTGAATATATTAACAGCATCCGTGTCATTGATGGCCCAGTCATATGAGGGAAAATGGAATAGAACCTATCTGCAGTTTTCCGTTCAAGTCGAAAGCTGGGGCAATGATTGCGGAACCAAACCGCGATCCTACAGCAGCAAGAGCGTAAAGCCTACAGAAATTCTTGAAAACAAAGGCCATTTGTTTTTTTCCAAAGGAGGGCTTCGGACCGATCGGTGCAATTCGCCAAATCCCAATCTGGTTACGATAACCGCTTCCCGTTCTGCCAACATGTGGACACGCACATGTGAAACCGCTCCAAATGCATCCCGATATGAAAAAATTGATTCCACCTTCAGCGGCACTGGCAATAAATTGACATATCGGGCGGAATCGTCGTTCAGGTGGTCCCTGAATGGTGACTTATGTTTGGTTCAATGGGTGGAACGACGCATTTATGAGCGGGACGGCGTAAAAGAAAATGGGCTACAGAATTCCGGTTCTCCTATTTTGAAGGTTCATGAAGATGATTCTTTTTCACGGGGAGCCGATGGATTGGTGCAACCGGAGTGTACTTCCCCGGGAAGTGTAAAAAAGCTTATAATTGCACCGCAGGAGGTTCAAATAAGCCCTTCTGAAAAGGTATGCTTCCAACTTCGAGGTGTGGATACCAATGGGTGTCGATTTTCCGTGTCCGCGAAATGGTCGGCAGAGCAGAACGGCATTCAACAGAACCAGCTGATTAACAAAAAAGGATGTTTCGTCGCTGGCGATAATGCTGCTGAAACCGAAGGAATTTATCAGATAAACGCCATTTATAAAGATGTCAGCGTGAACACGACTGTAGAGGTGGCGTATCCTGATTTCGGTGACCTTGCGCTGGCGCGTCTGGATTTATCGGACGAACTGGGCGCGTCCGAAGAACAACAACCCGTGGTGGCGCGTGATGGGCGGGACACGGCGGCATCTGTCCCGAAGGTAGCCACAACCCCAGGTACGGGTGAGACGTCACCGGACATTTCAATTTCTGCCACTGGCGTATCAAAGAGCAGTTTTCCCGGCTGGTTGCCATGGGTCCTGGTAGTAGCTGTTGTGCTTCTTTCAGGACTGGTGATTAGCCTGGTTGTTTTCATCTTAAAACGACGAAACACTTCGGATTTTGAGGACTTTGACGACGAGCCCGAGCGCGGCAGCACATATGACCATGTCGATGGAAATAAATTGCGACAACAGCCGATGGAAAAAATTTGTCCGCAATGCGGTACATTCTACGCTTCGGATGCAAAGTATTGTCCAGCAGATGCAACGGCTCTTGTGATGTATAATCCGGATAGACACGCCCTCGTTCGAGAGTCGTTCAGGTCCAAACCAGGAATGATTTGCCCCCTTTGCAATCGAGGTTATGAAACAGGAGCGAAATTTTGCCCTCATGATTCTGCGGCTTTGGTCGAATATAAAAAGTGACGGGAGTGATAACGCGGAATCTGGAAAAAATGAGATCTTTTGGAATGCGACGCCGTCATAACGTGCCGAGGGCTTAAAGTTAGGATAACGATTTTTAGGCTTTTTATTTGTATTTATTTATGTTTGACAGCTTGATTTGAGGTCGCCCTTTAATTAAGATGTGTTTCTGAATTTTTGGGATTTCAGGATCATGACTTTAAAAACATGCAACGACATTACGTTCGCTTGCAAAATGAGTAAACAACCTGAGGATTAAGATATGAAGATCATTTGTGACAATTGTGGCGCGAAGTATTCTATCGCTGACGAAAAAGTAAAGGGGAAGGTATTCAAGATTCGGTGCAAGAAATGCCAGGAGTCGATAGTGGTTCGCGGCGATACCCAGGAAAGCGCTGACGTTGCAGAACAGTCCTCGGGTGGTGGTGGCGAGGTGGAAACCAAAGTATTTGATTATTCCGGGTATAAGGGAAATGAGCCTGTTTGGTATGTCGCTGTGGAAGGTGGTGAACAACAGGGACCTTATACAACGGATCAAATGCGAGAATATTTGCAGGCTGGTAATATAACGGCGGAAACATATGTCTGGCGCGAAGGTCTTGAAGACTGGAAATTGGTCAGTGAGGTTGCTGAAATCTCCGGCGCCCCAAAAGAATCATCCGGTGCGGTACAGGGGGCAGCTGCAGCAGCTGCGGTACCTGTGACGGCAGCAACTGCGACAGCTCCAGCAGAAGGCTCCGGGCCTTTTGGGGCTCCAGCGCACTCTGAAACCAGCGGCGGTTTGTTTGATTCCGCACCTTCAACTGGTGGTGGCGGTCTGTTTGACGCAGCACCCGCCGGAGACGTCGGTGGCGGAGGGCTGTTTGGTGCCGGCGGCGGACAGGATTCACCTGGGGATGTGTTCTCCTCTGCGGCCGAAACTTCTACCGGAGGGTTGTTCAGTGCCGACCAGAATGCTGCTGCGGCTACCAAAGACGGTGGCGGTTTGTTCGACGGGCCAGCAGTAACCGGTACTGGCGGCGATTTGTTTGCCAGTACGGACTCCGATGATGACGGCGGTGGCGGAATTTTTGCGTCGACTGAAGCGCAAAGTGCCAGTCCACGAGTGTCGGCAGCGCAGGCAATGACGGGACAACGCAATGAGAACTCCGTCCTTTTCTCTTTGTCCAATCTCCAGGCTTTAGCCTCGGATTCGGCCGATGCTACCCCCAGTGGTGGAGAGATTGGCGGTTTTGGTGGTGGCATGGCCGGAATGGCGGCACCTGCTGGAGAAGCATCCGGGCTCATCGATATACGCGCTATGGCCAGTTCTTTGACCGCTGAAGCGGAAAAAGCGGACGACGTTGATGAAATGCTATCCCTGGGTGGGGGCGGGTTCGCATCCACACTCGGTGCGCCTGTTCTTACTGCGGCTAAACCTGCGGGTTTGAGCATGGGAATGAAAATAGGTATTGGCGCGGGAGTGGTTGCGCTGCTCATCGGTGTTGTTATCGCAGTTGTGATGCTCGCTCAAAAGGATACATCTGCTCAGGATGAGAAAATTGCCATGCTCATGAAGCAAATTGAAGCAATGAAGTCTCAGGGGGCCAGTGCAGAAGATATCATGAAAGCGCGGCAGGAACTTGAAAAAACCCAGGAGCAGAAACGGCAGATAAAATCCGGTGATGTCGTCGCCATGAAGGACGATGGAAGCTCAGCTGACAACAATGAAGCCGACGACCAGTCTGATTCGAAATCGTCCAGGGGTAGCTCATCGTCTAAATCCAAAAAGAAAAGTGGCAGTTCATCAGAATCGGGTTCTGTTGCGAGTTCCAGTTCCGGCTCATCTTCGAAAAAAGAATCAGCATCATCTCTTCTGGATGACACCCCCAAATCAGCTGATTCGCCAGCGCCAAAGAAAAAATCGACTTCTGCATTGGATGATTTGCTGGGCGGTGCAGCTAAACCAAAGAAAAAAGCAGCCGAGTCCTCCAGTGGCGGCGGCGACAAATTGACCCGGCAACAAGTGATGTCCGGAATGGGTGCGGTCGCTGGTTCAGTGAAACGCTGCGGAGCAGGGAAAACTGGAACATTTAAAATCAAAGCAAAAATCGAACCCAACGGTCGGGTATCGCAGGCCCAGGCGGTCGGTCAGTTCTCGGGAACACCAGCGGGTACGTGCGCTGCCAATGCCGTCAAACGCGCCAGGTTCCCCCAGAGTTCCACGGCGACCAACGTTACCTTCCCCTTTAAGATTTGATCGGCTCACGCTACTGACGTTACTGATTTTCCCCCAGTTTATTGCCCTTCAATTTGCTCAAAGAAAATGCGTGCTAACAACGCAGGTAATCCAAAACTGTCAGTACCAGGAATCCCGTACCTCCTTTGGGACATAGCAGATTGGGGGAGTCATTTCTGGCAGGCCCGGCAATATCGAAGTGTACCCATTTTTTGGCGTCTGTGAACTGTCTTAAAAAAAGTGCAGCTGAAATTGTACCGCCAAAGCGATCACCGCTATTTTTTAAATCGGCGACCTCACTTTTGATTTCTTTTTCGAGTTCATCGGCCAGGGGAAGGGGCCAAATAAGCTCACCTGTGGAATTGGCGGTTTCCAACCACTTTTCTTCAAGCTTCGCATTTCCGCTGAAAATCGCTCCCCTTTTTTTTCCCAGCGCTACAGCACAGGCACCTGTGAGGGTCGCGAAATCAATAATCTCGTCGTGCTTGTGTTCTGTGGCAAGTGACAGCGCGTCTGCCAGAAGAAGTCGCCCTTCGGCATCTGTATTGGTGATTTCAATAGTCTTTCCTGCATGGCCGAAAATGATATCACCTGGATGAAACGCTGTGTTGCCAATGGCGTTTTCGGCGAGAGGTATGTACGCGGTGACGGCATGCTCCACGTTCAGGGATCTTAGTGCGTTCATCACGCTTAGGACCAGCGCCGCACCGGCCATATCTGTTTTCATGTTGACCATAGATGCCGCAGGCTTCAGGCATAGGCCACCGGAATCAAACACCACACCCTTGCCTACCAGCGCGATTCGCTTTCCTTTGCTCTTTTCGGGCGAGTATTCCAATTCGATGAGTGCCGGTTGAACCTCCGCTCCCTTGCCCACCGCGTGAATGAGTCCAAATCCCTTTTTCTCCAGCATGGGGCCGGAAATTACCTTGCACCGCAACTGGTTATCCCGCGCGATTTTTCGTGCCAGCGCCACCATCTCAGACACATTCAGCTTATTGGCGGGTTCGTTTACCAGGTCACGGCAAAACGTCACCGCATCTGCACGGATGGATGCTGTTTTCACTATTTTACTGCCTCCGGATGTGTTGACGCCGGAGTCTGCAACGCCCAATTTAACGTGTATGGGGGTGGTGGATGGGGGCGCTGTTTTGTATTTATGAAATTGATAACTGGTCAGCGTAACGCCCTCAATACACGCTGCGCAAATTGAGGGCGTAAGATCGTCAAGGTAAATCGTGCACGATGAAATTCCTTTTTGGGTTGCGATGCGAATACATTTGGCCATGGCTTCGCGCCACTGAGTCGCCAAGGGCGCTTTCCCAAGACCAATTACAAAGAGCCGGGCGCCCTCCTGAGTTGTTGTCTGGAGCAGTTCTTTGAAATTCCCTTTGAAATTCTCGTGGTGCAGCTCCGTGGCCGTGCTTTTTTTTTGCCCTGCTTTTCGCGTGGCGGCAATGAATGCGAGGTTTTTTTTCTGTTGTATATAGGGAACAATTATCAGGGGAGATGTACAGTTTTCAATTGTTTCTCTGGTATAGCTACGTTTCATACATGTGGCTCCAATCGTTGAAAAATTCTTCATTTCATCAATAGACCCTTATTGGGGAAAAACAACTGTCAAATACAAATGGCGTATACGGGGTTGTTGGGCAGATATTTCACACTGGCCGGCATTTCGGAATGGCCAATCATTGAATTGGCCAGGAATTAAACGAATTAATTCCGAATATTAAACAGTAGAACATATTATTTGCAGGGATTTTTAGTCAGAGACACATTTTGGCATGGCACTGGCAGTAAACCGTCGCACCAGCGCGCAGGTAACCATGAGAAAGGATAGATTGTGGAACACGCAAAACAGATTGAGAGTCGAACAAACGGAAATGCACGGGTTTACAAAGTATATTCCATTGTTGAAAAACCAGGGAATGAAAAAAATATCTGGCTGGATATCGGTGTCGGTCGACTGAACCGGGACGACTCGATTTCATGCAAGCTCGATTGCATACCCCTGAATGGAACGCTGCATATCCGTCCATACGACAATCGAAAACAAGGTTCAATTAACAATCATTTTAATTCAGGAAGATCTGAAGGAGGTTTTCAATGAGAAAAGTAGTTACATCCGGTATCGTATGCGCCGTCGCTGCGCTCACATTCATGACGATGGCAACAGTCGCAGCAGCAGCTGAAACGCCGGGTAAGTCCCCTGTGGTAAACATCAACAACGCCAGCGAGGTGGAGCTGGCGTATCTGCCGGGAGTCGGACCATCCACTGCAGCTCATATTGTGGAGTACAGAAAACGACAACCATTTAAACTGGCAAAACATCTGATGCGCGTTAAAGGGATTGGCAGAAAAACGTTTGCAAAACTACAGAATTATATTGTTGTGGAAGGGCAGACAACAGCTACCCAAAAGATAAAATCAGAGACACCCTGACGCCCCGTCCTGTATCGTCAACGCATCCGCCGACAAACGTATGCCTTGGGCTGGTAATCATTCATTACGGATTTTATCCGGGAATACTATTTAACAGGATATCGCTGCTGAATAACAACTCGGTTACTGGACTACAGATGAACATTCGGTCTGTACTTTTTCAGCGTTTCACGATGCTCGTCGGTCAGTTCGCCCATTTGCAACAATTCTTTGTAGGCAGGGACGTAAGCGGGGTCCAGTTCGATGGCATCATTAAAGTAGCGGACCGCGCCTCGTGAGTTACCTTGCCTTTGGGATTCAACCCCATAGCTGTAGACCACCTCGGTGTCATCCACCTTGCTCTTGTACATATCTACAGTGTAGGCTACAGCCTTGAACAGGAAGTTGCCGCCCCGTCGCAAATTTATCCGGATAATGGATTTTTGGACTTCCCAGGACTCGGATAACCCCGCCACACGGCCAGCGGGTTTAATGAATGCTGTCAGGTAGCGATCGGCGTCGCCCCTTTCCCCCATCGCACTCATTGCCATGGCGTTGTATGCAGCAATCTCGCTGGACCAGGCGCCCGCATTGGGAATTGCTGCTTCGGCGATTTCGATAACTTCCCCAATTTTTCCTGCTTCGTATTTCATGGCAATATCCAAAGCCACAATCGCCGGATTGGTGTTGGTCTCCGGTTTGGACATGGATTTGTTTAAAAGGATTAGCGCTTTCTTTTTCTTGTTCAATTTTTGGAGTAACTGGATTTGAAGGGCAATGGCTTCGGGATAATCCGATTTTGAAATCAGATCATACGCTTTGTTGTATTCGCCCATATCAAAATAGAGTTCTGTTATGGCAACGAGAAGCGGGCCTGAATTAATCGTTTCACTGGCCAGCGAGTCGAGCTGGCTCAGAGCGGGCGCATAGCCCTCTGTTTTCCAGGTGATATAAATTCTGTCCACTTGTGTTCTGGGATTATACGCGCTCACAGGGATTTTCTTTGCCAGAGTGACAAGCGTTTGCGGAGAGTAGTTGTACTTCATCAGACTTAGCGCCAACGTGGTGACACATGCATCATCGCTGGTCGAGAACCAGTATAAAATCTTCTGGAGTCGATTTTCGTGCCAGCCATCTATGACATCGGCGCATTCTGAGAGATTGCCTTCTCTCATGGCGGCGGTAAGTTCTTTTAGTCCATCTCTGTCGCCCCATTTTCGAAGCAGGTCATACATTTCAAGCACAACTGGCTGCAATCGACGGCTTACCATTTTGGGCAACTTGGCTTTCGCCTTTTTCAGGTCTCCCTTTCGAACGGCCAAAATCCACTGAAGTTCGCTCAAATTGAACGATGAGTTGCTGCGAAGCGTATCGAGTGCCTTTTCGGCCTTATCCACATCGTACAACGCGAGATACGCCCTGGCGCGAAGATCGTAAATTTCGATTCGGGGTGTATCGCTGGCAGATTGCAATGCCTTGAGAGCCGCACGAGGGCCACTGTCCTCCATCACGGCCTTTCCGTACCATGCCAGTACATTCAGATTGTACTGGTCGTTCAACAGCGGTTTGAGAATTTCAATGGCCCTTTTATTGTCGTTCTGCTGCATTGCCATGCGTCCATCCAGAAATCTGGAATACGCCTTAAGAACATCCGGGGCGTCGGACACTTTTTTCTTCAATTCCAGGGCGACGCCCTTCAATTCCTTGAGTTCTTTTGAACTGAGTGGTTCCTTATTCCAGCCTGGCAGCCTGATCAGCAGCGATGTGAGCGCACCGTAAAGGTTGCCGGTGGATGTTTGCAGCAGTTCCGAACTGAATGTTGCTATCGCCAGTGAGTCCCCCTGGGAAATGGCAACTTCAATAAGTGTGTACAATGGGGGCAAATATTCGGGAAACTGTTTGCGAACATCAATCAGCTTCTTTTCTCCCTCACTGGATTTTCCGCGGGCGATATACAACCACGCCTGGATTAGGTGAAGTCGCGGTTCGTTGCTATACCTCTTCAATCCATCATTTAGCAACGTTTCTGCATCGCTGTATTTCTTTTGCAGAACCAGATGTCCGATTTTCGCGGCGATAGCAAGAGCGGATGCATCATCCTCAATGGAGGCGAAAGCCGTTTGAGCTTGAGGAAGCAATTTTTTTTCCTCGTTAAAAAGACGCGCCAGCAAGACGGAATTCCATGCGAAGGCCGCCTGAACATTTGGGTGATCCCCGTATTTGTCAGAAAGGGATTTAAGAACGCGATTGCTTTCGTACATTACCTGTACGTGAGCGAATGTTTCCCCAATCATCGCGTCCTCAAGGCGTTGCTTCACGTTCTTATTCACCAGTATATTATTTGTGAAAACGCCAACGATTGCCAGTATGATAATGACCGTGCCAACGGCGAGCGGCCAACGGACTTTCTGCCATATTTTAACGGATTTGGGCACTGCGAGAACTGGGAGAGAATCGCGCCTTCCAGGCGTCAGAAGAGTCGATTTTGTCTCCACATTCCGTATGAACGAGGGAGTATCATCCCGATCTTTTCGTCCCTTCCATTGTGAGTCATTTCCAGTATTTTGAGTCATGATTATCCAGTTTCTTCATTGCGGGGGCGTTGTATGCTCATTCTTTTTTCTTGCTATTGTCGGAGCCCTCTGCGTTGGCTGCAATCCGTTCGTTGACCTTTGCGTAATCAGAAACCTGTCGATTTCTGTTATCGATAGCATTAACGTGCGCGTCTGCCACCTGGATGAACGGGTTGCACTCAGGATGAAGTTTCGCAAAGGCTTTATACTGAATCCACGCATACTTCGCTTTGTCGAGGTTGTGAGCCAATTCCCATGTGGATGCGATGACAAAAAGTGCACGCGCGTTCATTTTGGGCGCATCCTCCCCGGCAACGGTTGCGGCGGATGTCAGCATGGAGACGGCCTTTTGATAGTCCCCCTGCGCGCGCAAAGTCATTCCGATAAAATAGTATGCATCGGCTTTCGCTGGTTCCCTGGTTCTCGCCTGCTCATATGCTTCCATGGCAGCGGTGTAGTCTTGAGCCACATATTTGCCGTGCCCCAATGCCAACAGTCCCTCATAGGTATAATTTTTTGGAGCAGTGTTGGCAGAGTCAGTGATTGCCTCTCCAGCTTTCGCGCCGGGGTCAGTACTTTGAGCAATTGCAGCACTGCCCAAAGCAATAGAGATAAAAACTGTAATTAAAAAACGATACATACTTCCTCCAATAAGGTTCATATATAAAATCATACGATTTTATTTGGCTACTCTAACATACCCTCAGTTTGATCCCTAGACACTTTTTCAACGTGAAAACCATCAATATTTTTATTCATTACGCTTTATTGAGCGGTAAAACGATTTTTTAACCACTGTATCCAACCTGGAGACTGAATGCATCCCGGTCGTGAGTTTGCATGATATGTGGATGGTCTTTACTGTCCGACTCCGTTGTCGTTCGATTTTAACCACCCTGTTTTCCATCAGATCCGGCGGATTACAAGTGCCATCCGTAGATGGTAAAACCGTTTTTGCATCGAAATCAGGCGTTTTTATTTTTCATACCTGACTATTTTAAAAAAATGTTGTACAGCGGGGCAAGAGCAGGCCGTTGGTGTGCCGCCGACAGCAAGGAGAAAGAAATATGTCAGAAATTAAAGCGTTTCAGGGAATTCGACCAGTTCCCGACAAAGTGGCTCAAATTGCAAGTCCCCCTTATGATGTCCTCTCTTCCCGAGAAGCGGCTGAGATGGCACGGAATAATCCCATCAGTTTTCTGCATGTGGTTAAACCGGAAATTGATTTGGGCGATGACGTTGACCCTTACTCCGATGAAGTTTATGCGGCTGGCAAGGCCAATCTGCAGAAACTGATTGATGATAATTTAATGGTTATGGATGAACGGGCATGTCTGTATCTGTATCGGCAAATAATGAAAATTCACGGTAAAGACCATGTTCAGATTGGTCTCGTAGCTGGAGTGAGCGTAGAAGAGTATGAAAAAGGGCTCATTAAAAAGCATGAATTCACCCGTGTGGTCAAAGAAGCCGACCGAACGAGACATGTGGAGACGCTCAATGCTCAGACTGGCCCGGTATTTTTGACCTATCGTTCCGTTGCCCAAATTGATTCGCTGGTGGATTCCTGCATCGTGAAAGCGCCTGTGTATAATTTTGTGGCCGCTGACGGCATCCGGCACACGTTCTGGATAGTCGACGAAGACGAGAAGATTAGGGCGCTGATAGAGGCGTTTGCGCAGGTGCCGTGTCTGTATATCGCCGATGGTCACCATCGTTCCGCGTCTGCATGTACAGTTGGTCGAAAAAGACGCGAGGCCAACGCCAACCACGACGGGACAGAGCTATACAATCATTATCTCGCGGTCATTTTCCCCCACGATCAAATGATGATTCTGGATTACAATCGTCTTTTATTTGATTTAAATGGATTGTCGACTGATGATTTCCTGTCGCAGGTTGAAGAAAAGTTCATTGTTGAAAAGACTGAACAGAAAAAGCCTCAAACAACACACGAATTCGGAATGTATTTTGGCGACCAGTGGTACAGACTAACAGCAAAGTCGGGAAGCTTCGACGAAAAGGACCCCGTACGCAGCCTGGACGTTGCCATTTTGCAGGATAATCTGCTGGCCCCGATTTTGGGTATTGGCGATCCTCGAACCGATGATCGGATTGATTTTGTGGGCGGCATTCGAGGGCCGGAGGAGCTGGAGCGCCGAGTGAAAGCAGAAGGCGCAGTGGCTTTTACGGTTTTTCCAACGCCTATTGAACAATTAATGGCCATTGCAGATGCCGGCGAAGTGATGCCGCCCAAATCCACGTGGTTTGAGCCGAAATTGCGCTCCGGTATGGTGGTAAAACCGCTTTAAGGCCCATCGAATTCCTCTTTTTTCGAATAAATTGAAAAGTCGCCGGTTGTGGGAATAAGTGTTTTTCACTGATTGTTATTAGCCGGCGATGCGGATTCGTTCATATAGAAAACGCTCGCCGTTGGGTCGCATTGACTGAAAACCGGATGTATGATAATGTGCAGACAAATTTTATCTGACATCACATCTGGTGTCAGATATGTGGTGCTTTTACCAAATAGCGTTTTACACAGGAAAATCGTTTTCATGACCAAAGCGAAGGAATTCAAAGTCGGCGACAAGGCAGTATATCCAGCGCATGGAGTCGGTGAAATAACAGACATAATGACTCGAAAACTGGGAGGGCAGGAGCGGCAGTTCTATACTCTTAAGGTGCTGGAAAACGGAATGAAAATCATGGTGCCGGTGACGACGGCAGCCGCCGCGGGATTGCGTCCCATCGTTTCTTCAAAAGAAGCGAAGGAAGTGTTCGACGTTTTAAAGTCGGATGATGTTGCCGTAAAAACTCAGCCATGGAATCGTCGTTACAGAGAATACATGGATATGTTGAAAAGCGGTTCCCCATTCGAGGTGGCCAAGGTCCTAAGAGACTTGTATCGCTTGAAATTTGAGAAGGAACTGTCTTTTGGCGAACGGCGACTTCTGGATACCGCAAACACGCTGCTCATCGTTGAGCTTTCACTTGCTCTTGAAATAGAAGAAGGTGAAATCAAGCAGCAGGTTGAAGAAATTTTTGCAGCCTGACCACTTGCCCCGGTTTTTCATTTCGTTCATTGTTGCCATTTGTATTGGGGAGGCTGTTTCTGCGTGCCTTCGGGGGGGGGTTGTTTTGGCGTCCCGAAAATCCTGACCGTGATTCGGATTGTTTTATATAAATTGTTTTGGGTCTGGATCATTCTGTGAGATTAAGTTCCGTTAATTTGGTGGATGTCATACCCGCAAAGGCAAGTATCTGGTGCGTCGGGATCCATGGGCGGTGATTTGTTTCCACAAATCGTTCCAATGTGACTTATTCTCTTCAATAAGTTGTAGTTTCCATGAACGTCGTCATTTTTTGAAGCCGCTTTTCCAGTGTGAAAAGCGTTGACCATGTCACTGAACTGCTCGACGTAAACCAGTTTGTGCAAGCTGAATTTTTAGTGAATTCATTGGCAATTCTGTCAAGATGCTCAAAGAACCATTGTACCGGATTACTTGTAATTCCCGCGGACAAAGTCCCGCCCCGGTCCGGTCGCTTGCCAGAATGGTTGCTGCAGGTTTCTTGTCGATGCTTATCGAACACAACACAACAGCGCCCCGTCGAGAAGTCATCGGTCCTGTCGTTGAATGCTGACTTCGCGGGCATGATGAGATATATTGCAATTTCCTTAAAAAAAATGCGCTCAGAACACGTTGTAGGCCCACTACTTTTTTTAACCCCGGAACAGTCAACCTTAAACTCCACGAGTCCAGCCAAGTTGCCGTATGCGTAGTCCCAATGTTCAACTGCTTTGAATAATGGTACCCCGCGCGGATGTCCCAATGAATGTCACGTCAATAGCTGTTACCGTTGGCAAATAGCTGATTATCTATTTCCGGTGATGATCAATCTGTTGACGGAATACACGAAACTAAAATACTCTCAAGATACACGAAGCTGAAATGATGAGTGGCTTTCCTTCTTGAGAACAAACTTGAGAACAAAAAAGAAAGGGTGTTATAATATGAGGAGTCACGTATCTTTGTTTGGGATGTTAATCTATTTCAGTGTTTTTGTATCTGAGGGTTGTCAGATGATCTTCCCCAACTTTTATATCGATACGGAGTCTGATGGTCAGGGCGAAACCGATGAGGTATCTGCTGATACGGATACGACGTTATTGACAGGTGCCGATACGGAAGAGGGATTCGCCATTGGCAATGGTGCTGTTGATAACGACGTTGCAAATAGTTCAGATGATACCAATCAACAAGCGACATCCGGAAGCAATTCAATGTTGGAATTGGATTCTGAGACTGGATACTCAAATCCGGTGATTGTCGATGACTCCATCCACAGCACAGATACAGCGACGAATACGGAAGCTCCTTTTGACAATGATTCTGACATAGCGGTAATGACCGATACGAACACAGATACACATGCACACATCGAAACAGATGCCAATGCAGATAGTGTTTCAACGCAACCTGATACAGAATGCAGTACTGGTTCGCATCGGTGTCTCGATAATCGATGTGCAAAAGACGATGACTCGACGGCTTGTGGGGATGCGTGTGTGATGTGTGATGTGCCCGATAGCGGCATAGCTGCATGTGTGGATGGACAGTGCCAGATGGAATGTGGTGCGTTGTTGCTTTGTAATGATTCCTGTGTAAATCCCGCAATCAACCTTCATCATTGTGGTGCCTGCAATCACGATTGTGGCGATGGGGCATCGTGTGCTGGTGGTATTTGTTCTGAAGCAGAGATGACTATTAATCCTGTATCTGCTGGTGGGGGAATAGCGATAGAAGAAAGTGGCGTTTACTTTAGTGATGGTACGACCATTTTTATGTGTCCGCACGGAGGTTGTAAACTCGCGCCACAACAGATTTGGAGCGAGGCCCGGATAAGAAATCTTGTGGCCGGCGCAGGATATTTGGCATGGGAGGGGAGCAGTTCGGTTGGGAACAATGCCATCGTGCTGTGCGAGATTGAGAACTGCAACCCGGAAATTATTGACAGCAGCTCCAGGGCGGACGCTGTGGATACACCTTTTATTGCCGGTCAACGTTTAATTCATCATCATGATATTTGGGTTGCTCCTGAAGAAGTTGCTGATACATTGGAGTGCCATTCGTTGGGAGTTGATAGCTGCAAAGTGCAAGATTTAATTCGTGGTGAATCCCCATTCACTGCGTCAACAGAAACGCTGGTGTTTTATCCGACGTACGCTGATGCCCCCTCAAGTCTGATCGCCTGTGAACTGGAAGCGCCAGTGTTTGTGCCAAAGACGTTGGCGTCGCATGCGGGGGTAAATGATTTGGCAATTTATGGGGATGTACTTTTTATGGCCTGGAAAGGTGTCGTGGGGCCTTCGGGAGAAAAGAATTTAGTTCGAGCCTGCACCATCTCCTCTGGATGCAGTGATTTGGCAAACTATGTCTCTCCGTCAAGCGTTGAGGATATCGTGGAAATTGAAGTGAACGAATATGGTGAATTGTACTGGCTCAATGGTGGTCCCAACGGCTCAGTGTGGATGTGTAAGGCACCTGATTGCACCGGAGGCCCACGAAAAATCGCTTCTGGGCAGTCGTATCCTAAGTTTCTTAGGGTATACGGCGATAATCTTTTCTGGGCAAATTTGGGAGATGATACTGCTCCAGCTGCCAACCCATACGGTCTGAAACGGTTGACTCGCCCCCTGTAGTAGAAATTTTTGGTACAAACTCAAAACGCTTTGGTTGTGAGTATAACCCGATGATGCCGTTGAAATCCTGTTCTCTGGCAAAGGCCTTAATGAACAAATGAAACGACGTTGCTTAACTGCTGGATCTGGTGATGAATTCCTGGCCGCCCATATAGGGACGCAGTACTTCAGGGATGCGGATGGAACCGTCTTTTTGTTGATAGTGTTCAATGATGGAAATGACAATACGCGGTAATGCCAGTCCTGAACCATTCAATGTGTGCACAAATTTATTTTTGCCGTCGTTGTCCTTGAACCTGATTTTTGCGCGTCTTGCCTGGAAATCCTGGAAAAGGCTGCAACTGGAAACCTCGAGCCATTCGGAAGTGCCGGCCGCCCAGGTTTCAAGGTCGTATTTCATGCATGCCACAAAAGAGAGGTCTCCCGCACCGATAGTGAGGACCCGATGACGCAAACCAAGCATTGTAAGCAGTTTGCGCGCGTGTTCCGTCAACTCCTCCAGCGCTGCACGACTGTTGTCGGGATGTTCGAAACGGACCAGCTCAACTTTGTCGAACTGGTGCCCGCGTTTGATACCGCGAGTGTCTTTCCCATGACTCATTTTTTCCCGGCGAAAACATGGTGTGTACGCCACGTGTTTGATGGGCAATGATGCAACTGGAATGATTTCTTCGCGATAGAAATTGGTCACAGGAACTTCCGCAGTCGGTACGAACCAATGTTCCCCTTCAATGTCCCGGTACAGATTTTCGCCAAACTTGGGTAGATTTCCCGTACCCACCAGACATTCCTGACGCACCATTACCGGGGGATACAATTCTTCGTACCCATGCTGTTCCGTATGAACTTCAAGCATCCACGAAATCAATGCGCGCTGAAGTCGGGCGCCCTGGCCCTTTAAAACATAAAACCTGGACCCCGAAATCTTTTGGCCCCGTTCAAAATCGATGATGCCGAGTTCTTCCATTAACTCCCAATGGGGTTTGGGGGGGAAGTCGAACTCGGGCAAATCCCCAAATACGGCCTTTTCCGTGTTGCCGCTCTCACCTTCGCCAACCGGAACTTCCGGCAACGGAATATTGGGGATGCTCAGCATAAGCGTTTCAAAAGCGTTCTCCACTTTGGGCACTTCGCTGGAGAGTTCCCTGAGTTTGTCTTTCAACGTACCCACGGCTGAAATAAGCGCCTGTCGCTTGTCCGCATCCTTTTCTCTGCCGATATTTTTTGATTGGTTATTGAGTTGGGCGCGCAATTCATCCCCTTCCTGCTGAAGAGAACGACGTTGCGCATCAAGTGCTAAAATTTGATCGATGATTGCGGAATCAGTGCCTGTCAACGCCAGACCCTTTTTTACCGCGTCCGTATCCTGACGGATTCGTTGAATGTCTAACATGATGTTTTTCCGAAAATTGTTGGTGGTTGGTTATTTACTAAGCAGTTCATCCAGCTTTTCACGGATAATGGCCTCTGCGAGATCCGGGACCACTTCCCAGACGACTTTTTCGACCACATCCTCAGTCAGCGCCATAATTGCCTGAGCCTGTTCGCTTGTCAAGCCCTCAACCCCTGCGACGACATCTTTGGCGGCCTGGCTGGCAGCGCTTTGCAAATGGCGTGCAGATGCACTCGCCGTCGCTTTTTGAATTGGGGATTCCGCCACAGGTTTCGCAGGTGCAGATTTTTCGGAGGCGCGACTCGGTGTTCTATCCAATTCGATGGCGTCTTCGCGTACTTCCTGCGGAATCTTGCCCCCCTGTGCATTCATTTGAGCGAGCTCAGCAAGAGTTCCCACCTGAATTTCACTGGCATGTTCTTCTTCTGCGATTTCGATGGGCTCCGGCTCCGCCACTGGCATTTTTATAGAACTGCGAGTGGTGCTCATACTCGGTTGCGTTTCGGATGCTTTGGGCGGTGCATTTACCGCAACGGGCTGTACCGGACGAACCGTTTCATCCAGGAGTCCGGGCCTGGGGAACGCATGCAACGTGGAACTTGTGGATGCCATATCTGCAACGCCATCTCTTTTCGTCGCTGCCGAAATGGAACTGCGACTGGGCCTGGCGGGTACTACGCCGGTGGAAACGGAACTGGTCGTCGCGCTTGCAGCAGGTGCCGGTGTCTGTGCAGGTGCCGGGGCGGGTACAGCATTGGCACACAACTCAGCGACTCTATCTATGAGTTTGGTGGTATCGAATGGTTTTTTTATATGTTCAGTGGCGCCAACACTTTTTCCCCTCGTCTCGTCGTACGGGGTTGAGATGCCACTCATAATAACCAGTGGTGTATGCGACAACCCCGCGTCCTGTCGAATGGTCTGACAGACATCGTACCCACTCACGCCCGTCATCCCGGCGTCAGCTATGATAATATCCGGAGAAAGTTCTCTGGCTTTTTCAATGGCAGCTTGCCCGGAGGGAACGGTGATGATATCAAAATCCTCTCCCAGAAATGTTTTTTCCATAATCAGACGCATTGTAGCGCTATCATCTGCAAATAGTAGAGTTTTACTAGACAAGAAACCCTCCCTGGCGCCTGAAGCACCATCATTTTTTTAAAACGACATAATAAATCCTAATCTCTATATGTGTGCATCGTCAAGAAAACTGCCGAATTAATAAACGCTTTCATTTTTTTCACTTTATCTTCGGTACACGGTGCCATATATATCCCAAATCAGGAGGGGTGCCATGGCTGACAGTCTGTTTAAAAAATATGGAGTATCTTTAAAGACGAATGATATCCTGTTTAATACTGGCGATGACGGGACAGAGATGTACGTCATTCGCAGCGGCGCCGTGCGAGTCGTGATTCGTTCAAAGGCTGGCATCGATAAAACACTGGCGATTCTGGGGCCGGGAGAATTTGTGGGAGAGATGTCGGTACTGACCAATCAACCGCGTTCAGCGACGGCCATTATCGAAGAGGATGCCGAATTGCTTGTGGTGGGCGTGAAAGTCCTTGAAGAAATGATAGTTCACAATACGGAAATTGCGCTTCGGCTGGTTCGCAAACTGGCGTCCAGACTGGTCGCTGCGGATTCGCTGATACAGGTACTGCTCCATCGGGATGCCAATGCACGGGTGATAGAGAATTTAAAACGGCTGGCGCGGCTTCACGCCAGTGACGATGGTGCCAGCGCCCGCTTCAGAGTGGATTTCGAGGGTATGGCGGAGCAGGTGGGTATCTCGGTACAGGAAGCCGAAGATGTGATGATGAAATTAATCAGCGCCGGGTTTGTGAATCAGGACGAGGGCGATTGGGTGATTTCAAATATTGCGGATATAGATGAGTTTCTGAATTTCCTCAGATTAAAGGAACAGTATCGATAGTTCAATGGCCGAACATTATACTGATGATGCATCCGATGTGCTGACTGAGTTGTTTCAGATTAGTGCAAGTGGTATATCCATGGGGCTCGAGCGAATGGTTCGGGCCTGTGAATTGCTGGGCCATCCCGAAAAAAATATACGAGCGATTCAGGTCGCCGGGACCAATGGCAAGGGGTCGGTTTCCGGCATGCTCGATGCGGCGCTGCGCCACAGTGGGTATCGCGTTGGATTGTTCACGTCGCCCCATATTCATCGATTTACAGAGCGAATTCGCGTGGATGGAGAGGAAATATCTCTCAACGAGTTAATCCCTCTATTGAATCGGGTGCTCGCGCTAACCAAAAGAGAAGATGGGGTACGGCTCACTTTTTTTGAGGTGGCGACCCTTGCGGCATTTCTGGCCTTTTTGCAGGCGCGGGTGGATGTGGTTGTGCTGGAAGTGGGGCTTGGTGGCCGTCTGGACGCCACTTCGGTTGTGACGCCTCAGGTGGGAGTGATAACCTCCATTGGCCTGGATCATACCGATTGGCTGGGGGACACCATACCACAGATTGCTCGGGAGAAAGCGGGCATCGTAAAACCGGAGATGACCCTTTGCATTGGAAAATTGCCGGTAGATGCAAAACGTGAAATCCTGCGTGTGGCTATGGAACAAAATGCAAAGGTTGTTGAGGTTTTGTCGCCACTGAAGATGTCGACGATTCTGCATGGAGAGACACGTTTTTTTGAGCAGCCGCATCAATTGTGGAACGCGGCGTTGGCTCTTGAAGCGTTCGGTGCATTTGTTCAGTCTGATGGAAAAGACAATGATAATCTGGCGACATTTTTAGCTGCCATGGTAGACTTTTCGGTGCCTTGCCGGTACGAGTGGATCGCTTCGCAAACTTGTCACTTTCTGTTGGATGGCGCCCACAATATGGATGCAATGAAGGTGCTGGTGGAAACGCTTCGAAAAGAGAAGGTGGATTTGGCCCATATTGTGTTTGGGGCATTGAAAGGCAAGCCGGTGGATGAGATGATTGCATTGCTGCAGACGTTTAAAAAGGAAATTCTCATTGTGCCGGCACCTGTGGCGCGCAATATGGATGTGGCGGCAGTGGCGTCGAAATGGAACTTGAAAAGCATGAGCATGACCGATGCGTTGAAGCTCAGGCCAGCTGGAAAAACCGTTCTGGTGACCGGTTCCTTCTTTGTGGCTGCGGACGCGAGGCGGCTTTTGATACAGAAAAAGGCGGAGCCACCAATCGCTCTGTAACTCTGAAGTGTCGGTTTTTATGTCGGAATCTTGCTTATCTGTCGCATCGTACTAAAATAATATCCAACCATTTTTAACCAGGCATCTTTGAAAGATTGAATTGGCGTGCCTGTCTGTCGGAGGGCGTAATGAAAAAGTATTGCATTTTTATGTTGGTTTTGATGTGCGCAGGGCTGTTCGTCGCTTGTGAACCGGCGGCGACGGAAGCCGAACTCAAACAAATGTGTGAAAACCTTACAAAGGTACGCGGCGAGGCAAAAGTACCTACTGTTGCGGATTTAACCGAAAAGCTGACCGAAGAATATGCCGGCAAGGAAAAGAAGTTGCTGGACTGGAAAGCCAGAGATATGAAAGGTTGGGATGAGGAGCTTTTGGCTCGGCAAAAAAGGCTGACCGATAATCCGGATGAGACCGACGATGCGGGTGAACCCATGACCCCCGAAAAGCTCACGGAAATATATGCGAAAAAGAAAGAGATTGGGGCCAAACAGTTCGATGATGATTTGCTGAAACTCACCGTTGAAAAGAAAGAAAAACTCGCTGGTTTGGGGGATATTGTAGCGGCTGCCCAAAAGGAATTTGATACAAAAACCGCTGAGTGTCTCACCGCTGCCAAATCAGAGAAAGTATCGCAGTCCCTGGCCCAGTGTCGCATCAATGCCCCGGACAAAGACGCCTACTGGAACAAATGCAAGTAAGAACGCCTCCCGATGTTCGAGAACGAAAGAAACAGAAAAATATCGAGGGGTTGATTCGAGTATTAGAATGTGGCGCTGAGGACCGCGCCATTCATCTCGCCGCTCAGTACAGGGACGACCTGTAATCTGGGGGAATTCGCAGCGGAGCTGCCCATTCTGCGAGCCTTCAGATACTTCAATGTGAACGTGGTGGATACAACAAATGAAGCAACGGCCAGTGCGCCAAATGTACCCAGCAGCGCACTGTTCGCAATTATTTTGTCGTGAGCGCGGTTGATATTGCGGGTGTGCGCATCCAGTCGCTCCTGTACGCCGGTTTTGTCGCTGAAAGTTATTTCGTACCAGGGCTGGTATTTCATATCGAATTCGCGCGGGGTCATGTAGGGCTCGTCCCTGTCCGGATCCGGATTGTTTACCCCTTCGTCCACTTCATCCCAATCGGCTTTGAGAGTGTCCCGATTGTAAAGTTCGGTATCTTTTTTGTCGATTTCCCTGCTTAGCTGAACTCCGGAAAGAATGGCGCCAACTGTGGCGCCAAGACCAGCGACACCGGTGCTGATAGCCACAATCAGATACAGTTTCGACCTTGGGGTCTCCGTGGGGGCGGCAATGTCTTTATTGCTGAAATCCGGTTCTTTTTTGTCGGTTTCCACTTCCTTTGCCTCCGGGTCCACTGGGGTGGAGGGGGAGGTCTGCAGATCGCTGGAATCGTCTGTGACGGTGGCGCCGTTTTTTTGCTGATCCGCTTGCAGCGCTGCCTTTTCATCGTCATCGAGTGGTAGAAACTGGGCACTGAGAACAAACATGACTGCCCCCTGAAGTTCCTGGTCCGCCTGATCTGCGGATGGGGCGAAGAAACGCTTCATGGTGAGCAGGGCATCTTCTTTTATATCGAGCAATTTCACCTTGCCCAGTATCTGTGAATCGTGTTTGCTCAACTCCACTACCAGTGCGACGCGGGCGTCCAGGTCATCAGAGTACTTCAACGCACATTTTTCATCGCAGCCATTTTTACTTTTCTTCACCGCATCGTTCACCTTGTGTTCATTTATTAGGGAAATATGCGAACCGACGCTGGTGGCCGCGGCCTCGCGCACCACATCGTACAAATATTTTCGTTGTGAATCCTTCAGGTCAATTGTGTCGCTAACCGGGAAAACAGCCAGTTTGGGTTTGTCGGCAGATGCGTAGGATGCCATGAGCGTCGTTGACAATAAGGCAATGCCAAACATAAATGCAATTCCACGCGTGTGGTCAAAGCGGGGATTGCGGAAAAAACCAAAAACCACATCAAAAATCATCACATATCTCCTTAGCTGCAAAGTTGACCGAGAATTTACATTCATACCGGAACTGGGATAGTAGCCAGGTTATCGTGCTTTTTCAATCTGCTATTTGGTCGAATAACCGATTGTGAGTGAAGTCGATGTATCCCGGGGTGTCATGAGTGATATTTGTGTTGTCATTGGGAAGTGGAAACTCAGTGATGGTGCCACTGCACCACAAAGCCGGCATCGGAAATCATCTTCAGATCATCTTCCACCGCCCTGCCTCGCGTCGTCAGATATCCGCCCACCATCATGCCATCCGCGCCGCAAATAAGACTCCAGGATTGCAAATCCCCAAGATTGAACTCACGGCCCCCGCAGACGCGAATTTCTTTAGTGGGCATCATCAGTCTTGCCACAGCGATAAATTTGAGACAGTCCAAAGGGGCGATGGGAGCGTCGATTTCAACTTTGGTCCCCAAAACCGGGTTAAAAAAGTTGAGGGGCACCGAATCCACATCCAGCTCTCTTATCTGGTTCAGCAGTTCCACCCGCTGTGCAAGGGACTCGCCAAGGCCCACCAAACCGCCGCAACACACAGCAAGTCCAACCTTTTTGGCGACGCGAATGGTATCCACCGCGTCTTCCCAGGGCCGAGTGGTGCAAATACTGGAGTAAAAGCTTTGGGCGGTTTCGATATTGCAATGATAACGGGTGAGCCCGGCGTTTCGCAGGCGTATCAGCGTTTCTTTGGAGATATTGCCCAGGGAAGCACAGGGCAGGGCTTCCAATGTGTCGCAAAGGGTGCGGATTGTGGTCTCCAGACTCTGAACTTCCGCTTCATCAGCTACCGCCACACCAGAGGTGACAATGCCAAATCGGGAGGCTTTGTTGGCCTGCGATTCTTTTCCCTTCTGAACGATGACATCTGTATCCATCAATTTGTAACACGCCACATTATCCACTTCGTTATGGGCGGACTGGGCACAGAACTTACAATCCTCTGTGCACATTCCGCTTTTGGCGTTTACGATTCCGCACAGATTCACAGTGTTGCCGCGGTGGGCCAGACGCGCTTCGTTGGCCCTGAAAAACAGTTTGTACATTTCGCGGCCCTCTGTCTTAAGCAGTGACAGCGCTTCTTCGGTAGAAATAGGGGTCGTCATCATTTCGTTCCTGTTTCGCCAGCCGCTCTGGCATCTTCTTTTACCTGGCTGGACAGTGTTTCGTTCATGGAACCGGTGCGATAGCCTTCCAAATCCAGACACACATATTTATATCCGGCTTCTTTAAGCTGGCGCACAACCTTGGCCCGTGTTGTATCTTCAATTAACCGGGCAATCTCGCCAGAGGGGACTTCGATTCGACACAATTCGTCGTAGTCGCGTACTCGCAAGCCCGAAAATCCCAAATCCCCAAGGGCGTATTCGGCTTTTTCGATTCGCCCCAGTTTTTGTAAAGTAATGGGTTGTCCGTATGGCACTCGTGATGATAGACAGGCGAATGCCGGTTTGTTCCATGTGGGCAGGCCCATCTCTTTAGATAACGCGCGGATTTCATCTTTCGTGAACGCCAAATCCACCAGCGGCGCTTTTACCCGAAGCTTTTTGGCCGCATCCATGCCGGGTCGAAAGTCTCCCAGATCATCGGCGTTGCTGCCTTCGATAACATATTTGCATCCCAGTTCATCGGCGGCTTTCCACACGCCTCTAAACAGAATGCTCTTGCAGGCAAAACAGCGGGTGGGGGGATTGGTGTTGTAGGCTTCATTCGCCATCTCATTGGTGTCGATGAAGTGAATTCTCGCGCCCATCTGTTTGGCCAGTCGAATCGCATCCTCCTGCTCGCGCTTCGAATAGCTGGGAGAGCGACCGATGACGCCAACGGCCT
Source organism: Deltaproteobacteria bacterium (assembly GCA_016935665.1). Lineage (GTDB taxonomy): Bacteria > Myxococcota_A > Polyangia > JAAYKL01 > JAAYKL01 > JAFGXQ01. The sequence continues at coordinate 47,636 of JAFGQN010000013.1, forward strand.
TTTCGCCAAGCACATCAGTGGCCACGGCCAATAAAAAGGTGCTGTCCACTCCGCCAGAGTATGCCACTACTGCGGATTCCAGGTCAGCGATGTATTCCTTCAATGCGTCATATTTTTTGTTCAAGGCGTCTGTCATTTGAAAATTCGTCACTTTTCACCCCCCACCCATCAATTGAATGATTTCGACGTTGTCGCCATCTTCAAGCGTGTGCGTCATCCACTGCTCTTTGGGCACGACAGTTTCGTTGATTTCAACGATGGTCATGGGGCTTTTGATGTTGTACTGGTTAAGTAGAATCACAATGCTGGTTTCTGGTTCTATCTTGCTGGGTTTGCCATTTACTGTGATATTCATCTTTTAATTCCTAACTGATAAATCCGCGGTCCCAGTCCTTGAACACCGGATCGTACCCCAGCCTGGCCAAATCCTGCTCAACTGTTTGGGGACTGCGCTGGTCATCGATTTCGAACTGCGCGCCACTCTTTTGGTCCGCCGCGCTGTAGCCGCCGGGCTCGGTTTTGGAACCGGCAGAGAACTGGGTTGCACCGATGGCCAGCAGGTTGTCGCGAAACGCGGGCTTCTCCCGGGTGGACACCACAATGCCGGCGTCATTCAGGAAGATGCGCATGGCCACAATGATATGCACGAAATCCCTGTCGGACACCGGGTGTGGAATGGCAAAATCGTCCGGAACATTATGCAGCCTGGGCATCCCCAGCAGAACTTGACTGCGCCAGTGATTTTTTTCGAGGAATCGAGCGTGAAGGGCAAGCTTCAGAGCATCTTCGCGCCAATGCGACAGACCCCAGAGCACTCCGAGATTCAGCTTGCGCATTCCGGCGTTGCCCGCGCGGGAGAGTGCGTCCAGACGATACAGATAATTGTCTTTCGGGCTGCCGCGATGCAATTGATTGTATAACGGTTTGTGGTAGGTTTCCTGATAGAGAGTGACCCCGTCCACGCCGATTTGCGCCAGCGCGCGGTATTCATCTTCTTCGAGGGGTGGAATCTCGACGGTGACACTGGGGAATCGTTTTTTCAGTCTGGCGGCGGCGTCACACAGGAATTCCACCCCTTTTCCCGGACAGTCGCCGGTTACCAGCAAAACATGCTGTATTCCGGTCCGACTCAACGCGATGCCCTCGGCTTCCACTTCTTCAATGGAAAGGGTGCGTCGTTTAATTTTCTGGCTGCGTTTAAATCCGCAATAGGGGCAACTGCCACTGCACTTGTTCGATATGTAAAGTGGCGCGTACAGACTGACCGCATTGCCAAACCGGGCCTGGGTAATGCGTCGCGCCTGTTGAGCCATTTCTTCCAGCAGAGGTTCGGCTCCCGGCGAGAGCAGCAGCGCCAAATCGGCGGAGGTGAGTCGGGCGCGCGTGACAATGGGGCGCACCTTTTCTGTATCCCGATTGCAAAGCAGATTCAATAAATCGGCGCCAACCGTCTGCTGAAGAACAACACCAAAGGACGTCATCGGATAAATCCTGTCAGAGGCGATGACGCCCGGGCTTCGCGGGATGCCGCTCCGGGGCCCGAGAGGTAACCCAACCGACCGGCGATGGTGGCCAGCTTGAAGCCTTCTGCAATTTTCGAGGGATCCCGGGCGATGGCCAGCGCCGTATTGGCCAGCACAGCGTCGGCGCCCATTTCCATGGCTTCGGCGGCGTGACTGGGTAGACCCAGACCGGCATCCACCACAACAGGCACATTCGCGTTGTCGATGATTATTTCAATGGCATCCCGGGTGCGGATGCCCATCCCACTGCCAATCATGGATCCCAGCGGCATTACTGTGGCGCACCCCACCTCCTCCAGATGTTTGGCCAAAATTGGATCGGCCGGCATGTACGGCAGAACGACAAAACCGTCTTTCACCAGTTCCTCGGCCGCCTTAAGCGTTTCCACAGGGTCGGGCAACAGGGTGCGGGGATCGGGCGTGACTTCGATTTTTACCCAGGGGGGCAACCCACCGTCTCGGGCTATTTTGGCCAGACGCACCGCCTCTTTGGCGTCCCGTGCACCGGATGTGTTGGCTAAAATGAGATATTTTTCCATGTCCAGCGCTGCCAGCATGTTGTCGCTTTGGGCATCCAAATCCACCCGGCGCAATGCCACGGTAACAATCTCGGCGCCGGACGCTTCAACGGCTGCCTTCATGACTGCGGCACTGGAAAATTTACCGGTACCTACCATTAATCTCGAAGAAAATTCCCTGCCTGCAATGACCAGTTTATCTGACATATGTATCCATTTTTCCTATCCGATGGGCCCATCGCCCAGCATTGCCAGAACCGCTCGATTGGCCTTTTTCGCCACTTCCTCTGGAACGGTAATGCGCGGTGAAAGATCTTCGAGAGACCAGAGTATTTTTTCCAGCGTAATTTTTTTCATGTTTTCGCACACCGCCTGTTCCAGCAGAGGAACAAACGTTTTTCCGGGATTTTCCTTGCGCAGGCGATGCAAAAGTCCAATTTCGGTTCCTACCACGATGGTTTGCGCGTCGGACTGTTTGGCCCATGTGCACATCTGCCCAGTGCTCAGTGCCCCATCGGCCGACAGACATACTTCTTTACGGCTTTCGGGGTGCACGATGACAGGGGCACCGGGCCAGGCTTCGCGCGCGGCTGTGACGTGGGCTTCCAATTGTCGGGCATGGGTGGGGCAGTAGCCGTCAAAGAGAATGATATCTCTTTCTGTCATTCGGCTCACATGTCCGCCCAGATATTTGTCCGGAACAAAAATAATCTCCCGTTCCAGAGGAATGCGCCGGATAATGTCCACCGCATTTGAAGACGTGCAGCAAACATCGCTTACGGCCTTTACATCTGCGGTACTGTTGACGTAACACACCACCACCGCATCTGGATGCTGTTTTTTTAGCGCCAGTACATCTTCGCCCGATGCCATGTCGGCCATTGGACATCCGGCGTGGGCATCGGGAAGCAGCACGGTTTTTTCCGGTGAAAGCATGGCAGCGGTTTCCGCCATGAAGTGCACCCCGCAAAAGACCACTACGTCTTCCTGCAGATTGGCTGCTTTTTTGGCCAGTTCCAGTGAATCACCGGAGAAATCCGCGACATCCTGCACGTCTGCCAGCTGGTAATTGTGGGCGAGAATAACCGCATTGCGCTTTTTTTTCAGTTTTTGTATCTTTTCGACAATCTCAGTCACGAGTGATTCCTTATATCGCTGCCAAACCCCAACATCGCGCAGTGGGATTCATTTCAAAAAAACGGAGTGAAGAATAATCACGAATTGCCCGGCAGGTCAATGGCGCACGGGAGGGAAGTGCGTTTATCGTTTCGGCGTAATATTGAAGAAGCGAATTGCACCGTTTGTTCCGGTTCCCATTTTTAAGGATTTAACGGGTGTTGATAAGGGATGGCGATTTAGTCCCAATGGAAATTATTTTTCCAGAAGTCCGATGGGAACATTCTCAAGCCGGGGAAATCTAACAGAAATAATGCGCCTGTCGTAGCCCATCGGGCGCACATGACCGGTCATTTGGGGACAAAAGTGAAACGCCTGTCGCACTTTCGCGAGCGATGGGATTTTCAAAAAATAATTAAGACAGGAGACGATGGAAATGCCAATGTTGCCATTGCGTCGCACGGGTGTGCGGCATCGACCGGAATTTATATTGATGATTGCCCTTATTTGTGGTTGCGCGATTTTCGCCTGTTCGCGAAAAATCGAATCCCGTACCCCAGAGGAGGTCAATCTGGGAAAAACCAATTTTTCGAAGACGCCGGGATTGCGCTGGACCACTGATGCGGCGGATATGGCGCCGGTGAATCTGACGGCTTCGGATGGAAAAGGGCTTCGGCTGCAGACGTATAAAGCAAAAGGAGTTGTACAGGGGCCGCTGGCATTCACAGAACTCCACCTGACGTTCGCCAATCCGGAAAGCCGAACCAAAGAGGGATATTTTGAAATTACATTACCGCCCGGCGCGGCGATTTCGCGCTTTGCCATGAAGATTGGCGCCAAATGGCAGGAGGCGGAAATGGTGGAGCGACAACGGGCCAGGCAAACCTTTGAGGATTTTCTGCATCGTCGCCAGGATCCGGCGCTGCTGGAAAAAAAGGCGGGCAATCAGTTTCGCGCGCGGGTGTTTCCCATTTTGGCCAACGCAACAAAGGAAATTATTGTATCGTGGTCACAGGAGATTCATCGCACACCCTACACATTGTATCTGGCGGGGCTTTCCAAAGTGCAAAAGCTGATGGTGGAGGTGACGGATGCCACCCCCGGCCTGAAGGCGTCCACTTATGAATTGGTGGCACGACGGGTGGTACCAGCCGGAAACATAGTGTTTCAGCCGCGGGAGACAACGGTGAATACGGGTGCCTGGTCCGGACTGCAAAACGACGATTTGCGCGTAATTGAGCTTCGGCCCACATTCGCAGACACACAGGATGATGTATCCGCATTGACAGTGCTGTTGGACACCAGCGCGTCCCGTAGTCTGGGATTTCGAAAACAAATTGAGCAGGTCGCTTCCGTTATCGACGCGTTGCGTTTGAAGCAGAATGCGGATTTTCAACTGCGGGTAATCTGTTTCGATCAGGTGGTGACCCCAATGTTTGACGGGCAGGCGTCCGCTTTTGGAAAACGGGCCGTATCGCAGATTGTCAATCGCGCGGCATTGGGGGCATCCAGCCTGAAGGCGGCGTTGAGATGGGTTCACGCTCACAAGAAAAAAAATGATCGCATCCTGCTGGTGACCGACGGTGTGATGACGGTGGAAAATGAGGACGCGGTCCCATTGATTGAAGTGGTCCACTCACTTTCGTCTCGCGGCGTGCAGCGAATCGATGCCATTGCGACAGGTGGCATTCGGGACGAGTCTGTGCTTACAGATATGGTGAACGCGAATCTGCAACGGGCCGGAGTGGTGCTGGACGGCGAGCTGCCTGTCGAAACGCTGGCCATGCGTCTGTTGCAGCAGGCAAAAACAGAAATCCCAGTTGCCGTTACTGGCGCCAACTGGTTTTGGCCCGCATCGTTGAAGGGTGTTCAAAGCGGTGACGCCTTTCTGGTCTATGTGGGCGCGTCGCCCGGTGCGGATGTTCGAGTATCGCTGGAGGGCATTGATGGGGCGCCCGATGTGGTCACGTTTTTTCCGGTGGAGCGGGCCTTGTTGGAGCGGTCGAGTGTGATTGCCCAGATTGAAAAGGCCAAAGGCATTTTTGATGCGCAGGCGACCGCTGATGAAAAACGCGCCCTTCGAAACGAGATTGTGGCGCTATCGGTGGAAAATCGCGTGCTGTCTGATTTTACGGCGTTGCTGGTGCTGGAGACAGAATGGGATTACGCGCGCTACAACATAAAACGACAGGCGCTTGCGGATATTCTGGTGGTTCAAAATGGAGGCGTGGCGTCCATGACGCGCGACGATGTGAATGTTGTATTATCGGCCAAAGATATGCGAAGGACGCAGAGAGAGCTGGCGGAGAGTCGGCAGCGCGGTGAAGAAGGACAAATGGGCAAACGGGACAGCGCCAGACGAGAGGTCGGCGCGCATTTTGGTATTCGTGGCCCTGCAGAGCAACGGGACCCGGGGTTGGACCCTGAAAACGTGTTGGGCGCATTGATGGGTTCAGAGGTAGCCGCATTCGATGATGCGGAGATTGGCGGATTGGGGATACAGGGGACGGGGCGTGGTGGCGGCGGTACCGGGGAAGGCACAATTGGCCTTGGGAATCTGAATACTATTGGTCACGGTGGCGGTGGCGGCAATGGATTCGGTTTTGGCGGTGGCGGCAATGGATTCGGTTTTGGTGGTGGCGGCAATGGATCCGGTTTTGGCGGTGGCGGCAGTGGATCTGGTTTTGGTCGTGGCGCAGGGGGGCTTGGAGGCCGTCGCGGTGCAAGCGCTCCGATTCGTTTCGGAGCAGCAACAGTGCAGGGCGCATTGTCCAAAGAAGTGATTCATCGGATTGTGCGACGTCATATGAACGAAATTAAGTTTTGTTTTGAGCGCGAACTGGCGCGAACGCCCGATTTGCAGGGACGTATCGATGTTCGGTTTACCATTTCCGGGACTGGTTCGGTTGCGGCATCGACCGTGGCGCAATCTGATTTGGGGAATACCCAGGTGGAAAAATGTATTGTTGCGGCGGTCCGCCGCTGGACATTTCCCAATCCAGTTGATGGCGCTGTCGTCCATGTGACCTATCCGTTTATGTGGACTCCCCCCGGCTCACCAACGCCCCATACCGACGCATTGGCTCTTCAACGTGCCAAACTGCCGCCGATTTTTTCGAAAAATCAAAAAGAAAAAATATTCAGGGAAAACAGGCAGCGGGCCAAACAGACAGCCTACATTGGAAAGCTGGCTGAGGTGATGGGGCTGGTGCGTGTGCATCAATACGACAAGGCCATGCAGAAAGCGCAATCCTGGGTGGCGAAGTCCCCCGATGACCTGTTGGCCTACGTGGCGTTGGGAGAGGCGTTCGAAGCGATGGGAAATCCGGCTGCAGCAGCGCGTGCGTATGGTTCCATCATTGACCTGTATCCGTCTCGCGCGGATATGCGACGCATGGCCGGCGAGCGACTGGAGCGACTGGGAACAACGGCACAGTCGCTGGTGATTGACACATACCGGCAAGCGGTGGCTCAGCGTCCCGACCATCCTGCGAGTCACCGACTGTATGCATGGGCGCTGTTTCGCGCCGGACGCTATGAGGCCGCTTTGCAGGCCATGCATGACGGCGTGTCGCAAGGATACCCCTCCGGGCGTTTCACCGGTGTGGTGGGCGCCATGCGCGAGGAAGGCCGGTTGATGCTGTGGGTATGGGAAAAAAAAGAACCGGAATCGAAAAAAAACAGTGACATGAAAAACTGGTTTTCCGAGCGGGTGGGTGCCCCTGGCCCCTCCACACGGTTTGTGTTGCATTGGGAATCCGACGCCAATGACGTGGACCTCCACGTGTTCGACAATCTGGGCCATCACGCGTTGTACAATTCCAGATACTTGCCTGGCGGCGGGGAGCTGGTGGCAGATGTGACCAATGGCTATGGCCCGGAATTTTTCATTATCAACGGTGAAATCCGGGGCGCTCCATATGCGTTGCAGGCGCATTATTACAGTCGCGGTCCCATGGGGTATGGTATGGGCACGCTGCAGGTGATAAACGTGTCCCAAAAGGGGGAGCTGTCATATGAATTCAGGCCGTTTATTGTTATGAGGGATGGCGCGTATGTGGGATTGGGAATGGTGCAGGGATGATTTATCGGGACAACAGTTTTCGCGTGGCGGGACGTTTTTGCAGATATGCCATCTGCGATAAAATCCAGCGCACCTTTTTTTTCATGTGCGCATCCGGTTTGGCGGGATTGAGTTTTTTTGGGTTGGGCAGGCTGGCGGCAATGCGTGCTGCTTCAATCCGGGTGAGCGACTTCGCCGATTTATTAAAATAGGTGTGGGCAGCGGCCTGTGCGCCAAAGATTCCTTTGCCCATCTCCACCTGATTCAGATAAAGTTCCAGGATGCGCTTTTTGCCATACAGTTTTTCCATTAAAAATGTGTAATAAACCTCCAGCCCCTTGCGCAACCAGTTGCGTCCCTGCCACAAAAATATATTTTTGGCCGTCTGCTGACTGATGGTGGATGCGCCCCTAAGGGACTTTCCTGTCTGATTGTGGGCAATTGCGTTTTTTATCCCGGTCACATCAAAACCATCGTGCACCGCAAAGAGCTGATCTTCGGAGGCGATCACGGCCAGCTGCAGATGCGGCGATATTTGGTCGAGTGGGACCGTTTCCCGATTGAACGTATAGCCTTCAAGTACTGCTCCGAACTGCGTGGCGGTAAGCGGGGGATGTATCCATTTGCACCATGCAATGTGCACTATATGAAGGAGAACAAGGGCAATGAGCAACCGTTTGGCCACGGTTTTACCCTTTTCCCGGATTTCTTTTTTGAGAGCGGCGAATTTCTTTTTCTGCGTCATTTTTCAATGGGAGAGATAACGGAAGCCAAACTACTGTGTCAATATTGCGTTGGATAAATCTCCTCTGGAGATAGTGCCGGCCAGATGTCCCTGTGTCACTACGGGAAGAATGCGAATCTGTCGGTTGATCATGCTGGCGGCGGCCTTGAGCAGTTCATCAGACGGATTTAAAACAATTGGCGAAGAAATAATCAGCGGCGTGATGGGGCGGTTGGCCAGTTCCCGGCCTTTTTCCAGAAAAACGCGCCATACCTGATGCAGTGGCACATCGCCCTGGATGAGTTCATCGTAATCCGGCAGTGCGGCGCGAATGAGATCACCTTCTGACAGCACGCCCACAAATGCACCGTTGTCATCGATCACCATCAGGTCGCTCACCTGGGTGCGACTGACCAGTGCAGCGGCGTCGCACAGCCGAGCACGCCTGTTTATGGTGGTGGGAGACGGGTTCATTATATCGCTGATTTTCATGGGTTCTCCTTCAATTAATTGGGCGAAAAAGTTGCTCCGTGCCTGCACTCAGGCAATAAAGTTTATAGTTTCATATCGGTTTTCAGTTTTGGTTTCAGTTAAGGATACTCATGAACAGCGATCTCGTCCAACATATACTCAAAAGCAGCGAGAGGGCGGAATTCAAGCCGGACAAAGGACTGTTTGGGGCCACCACTCTGGGGGTGGGCGCGCTGCTTGGCGCGGGGGTGTATGTTCTCATTGGTTTGGCCGCGTCGTCGGCGGGCCCCGGGCTTTGGCTGTCTTATGTATTATGTGGGGCCCTTACGGTGTTGACCGTGATGGTGTATTCGGATTTTGCCCGGGAAAAAACCGCCTCGGGCGGGGGATATTATTACGCGTATTCGCAACTGGGGAGTTTTTGGGGGTTCATTGTGGGGTGGCATCTGGCGGTGGGCAGTATTTTCGCCTGTGCACTTTACGCGTTTGGGTTTGCCTCTTATGTCACGTCCCTTTCCGGGATTCGTTCAGTGCCCGACTGGGAAATTAAACTGATATCCGCCATAGCCATTTTTTCGCTGGTGCTAATGGGCCTTAGGGGCTCCAAAGGCGGTGATTTGCTGGGCAAATTGTTTACCTGGGCCAACGTGACGGTGCTGGTGACCATTGCCGTTATCGGCGCAATGGATTTCGATACAGCGCATTTTGAAAATTCATTTCCGAGCGGGATTAGCGGTGTGGGAGGCGCTATCTCACTGATTTATATATCCTTTTTTGGTTTTCAGCTGGTCGCAAATAATGCCGAGGAAGTAAGAGACTCAAAAACAACGGTGCCCCGTGCCATGAAACTCTCACTGCTGATAGCCTTTCTGGTGTATCTGGTGGTGGCGGTGTTTGCGGTTGGGGCCGTGGGGGCCGATGCTCTGGCATCATCTGATGTCCCTCTGGTACTTGTGGCCCAGCGGCGTCTGGGAACGGCGGGTTTGATTTTCATAGCGCTTGGAGGTGTGTTGGCATCTGCCGCGGCGCTTAACAGTACACTTATCAGTCAGAGTCGCCAGATATTTGCCATGGGGCGCGACGGCATGTTGCCAAAACTGCTGGGCGCGGTCACAAAGAAGCGAGGCCAGCCGGCTGCAGCCATGGCCGCCGGTGGATTGGCCACTGTACTGGTTACTCTTTTTGCGGATGTCACCTTTATTGCCGAGTCGGCCAACTTCGCTATTCTGTTTGCCATGTTGCCAGTGTGTTTCGGACTGCACCGACTTTATGCCACCAGTGAAAAGAAAGTGAAAAAATGGAAGCGCGCAGTACCCTTCGTGGCCCTTGGGGCCAATGGCGCCTTACTGGCGACGCTGGATATGGAAGCGTTGACGTTTGGGCTGGGGTTGTTTGGGATAGGGTGCGGGGTCTTTTTAATGTATTCGCGCACCGCGGAAGTGCGCATGCGCGCCGGCATCAGTATTTCTCTGGATGAAAAGCGCAATTATCTGTCGCTGCTCACGGGGGCCAATCGGATTCTGGTGCCTGTGAGCAATCCCGACACCATTGAGACCCTTTTTAAGATTTCGAAAGCGCTTTTACCGCCGCACCTTGGTGAAATTGTGGCTTTGCGAATTGCCAGGACGGCAGAGGGAACGCACCCCTACAGCCATTTGCGAAAGCAACTGGAGCAGAGTGAAATCAGAGCGGTGGAGCAGATGGTGACCATGGCAAAGAGCTGTGATCTGGGTATCCGACCGCTTTTGCGGGCGACCAACAACCCCGCGCAGGGCATTCGCCACGTGGCAGTGGAGGAGAACTGCAGTCTGATTGTGATGGGATGGACCGCTGGGACCGGCAGCACCCCCAGCCGCTTTCTGGTGGACGTTGTCACATCATCGATGACGGATTTTGTATTTCTTAATCTTTTGGACAACCGCCCGTTTAAACGAATTGGTGTGGCGCTGGGGGGCAGAGACAATCTGGCAATGATGGTCAAGATTGCGTCCACCCTTGCCGAGGAAACCCGTGGCAATGTCCACTATTTTACAGTGCTGCCTGACGACTTCAGTGCCCGGGAACTGCGTTTTTCCAAAGTATTGCAGCGGGAAGCACTGGAAAATCACACTGGATTGGCCACGTTCCACACTGAGCTATTGACCACCCCCAATGCCCTTGAGACCATCATTGCCAAATCAAAAGAGTTTGATTTGCTGCTGATTGGTTCGGCGCCTCCCATGCAGAGTGTCAGTGACGCGACACTGATTGGCTCCTTTTCCACAAAAGTGATTGAGCAGGCCAGTTGCGCCACCATTGTGGTTCGACGCACACTTGGATTTGGTCGTTTCATTCCCCCGTTTATCGCTGACATGTTCACCTTTGAACGGGATTAGCAATCGCATTGACATTGAAAATATTGCCATTTTATCGGTTTTGGTGTTTTTTTGGGAGGGGAGAGTTTGGTGATAATCAGAATTTGTACATGGGGGAATCACAGATTGTGCTTTCAGGATAACTCATTGAGAAGGAATATTTTAATGAACGGAATTGGTCGCAGTTTCACGTGTGTTGTATTTTGTATTGGTCGGCTATTTGTTGTCACGGTGTTTTGCGTTAGCTGTCACAAAGCGGTGTCATCAGGCAATGATACAGGAACCGACAGCTCTTCGGATGCGGATGCGGATACGGGTGGTGACACGGATGCGGATGCCGATTCGGATACGGATGTTGATTCGGATACGGGCAGTGACCTGGATACCGATGTCAATACGGATACCGATGACGATACGGATACGGATACGGATACGGATGCGGATTCCGATTCAGTGAACGATTCGGATACTGGGTCAATCTCCGACACGGATTCTGAGACTGACACCGGAACAATTGATTTTCGTGAGCCCGAAATTCACCGACCGGAAGCGATCAACTGTGAAAACGTACACTCTCCTGAAGAACCGCCTCTGGATGCGGAAGGCAATTGTCAGCAGCATTCCGATTGCACCGAGGGACAGAATGGCAAGTGTGTGCAGCTGGGGATTGGGGCAAGAGGGTACGAATATTATTGTGTGTATGATACGTGTTATCTGGATGCGGAGTGCGAACAGGAAGGAATGAATCTTTGTTTCTGTTCCGCCAGAGAAGAAGCGCATTGTTTCCAATATGGAAATTGCCAGGTGGACGCCGATTGTGGGGATGGTGGCTACTGCTCGCCATCCTCCAGCGATCATTGCGGATATTACCGGTACATAGATGGATTTTATTGCCATACGCCCAGGGACACGTGCATGGATGACAAAGACTGTACCGAAGATGAATTTTGCAATTTCGATGTGTACCGCAATCTGTGGAATTGTGTGCCATACGACAACGGTTGCATGATTGGATAGCATGACAGGTGCGTGGGCCCGATATGCTTTGGAAATCCCGGTTCAAATAATTTTTTCGAGCGGTTGCTGGCAAAGAGATTACTTTAATGTTTGTGAATGAGAATAGAATCATCCCTGGCGGAGAGCGTGGCGGGTGGTGTGTTTCACCGATGGGCCATACAAGAGAAGGTTAAACGGACCGTTGCGACGCGCAGTGGACAGACAGGAAATATATGCATGATGCCATTTTAACATTATCCCTTTCCACCGCTGCAGGTGTGGTGTTGCTGGTGGCCGCACAGCGGTTCATGATGCCTGCCATTGTACTATTGCTGGGTGGTGGGATATTGCTGGGTCCGGAAGTGTTTGGACTGATTCATCCGGAAAAGTTGGGCCATGGGCTGGAAATCATCGCTGCACTGACGATTTCCGTCATTCTGTTTGAGGGCGGCCTGACCCTGGATTTCGACGGGTACCGCAAATCGTCTGTGGTGATTCGACGCATGCTGACCATTGGACCGGTGGTGACCTGGCTGGGCACTGCTGCGGCGGTGTGGCTGCTTTGGGGAACGGACCCGGTGATGGCCCTGATGGTGGCCAGTATGATCATTGTGACCGGTCCCACTGTCGTACTGCCCATTTTGAGGCGTCTGCGAGTAAAAGAGCGACTTCATCATGTACTGTACTGGGAAGCTGTTCTCATCGACGTGGTGGGGGTATTTGTGGCGGTGATGGTGTATGAGTGGCTGACTCAAAAAGGGGAGGAGCTGCCACTGGCGTACGCTCTTTCGAACTTTGGCATGCGGGTGTTGCTGGGGGCGGCCATGGGGGCGACGACGGGACTGATAACGGCACAGGTATTGCGCTGGGAATGGGTGGCCGAGGATCACGTGAATATTTTTGTGCTGGCGGGCGCATTGTTTACATTTGGGGTATCCCACGCCATTTTGCCGGAGTCGGGGATTCTGGCGGTGGTCGTATCCGGGCTGGTGGTGGCACTGCGCAAACCGCCGAGATTGAAACAATTGAAGCATTTCAAGCTGCAGCTGACCGAGGTAGGTATCGGTACCATCTTTGTTCTTTTGTCGGCCAGGCTGGAACTGAGCAGTTTCGGTGACATACGGTTGCTGATACTGCTGGCCATTATGGTGTTTGTGCTGCGCCCGCTGGTGGTGTGGTTATCCACGCTCGGGCAGGGATTTGGTTTTCGGGAGAATGCCTTTCTGTCGTGGATTGCACCACGAGGTATTGTGGCAGCGTCCATGGCGTCTTTGTTTTCCCTGCGGTTGAGGGAGCGTGGATATGAACACGCGGCGCTCGTTGAAACAGTTACTTATGCCACGGTGATAGCCACGGTGACCGTACAGGGGCTGACAGCACCGATGGTGGCCCGATTGCTTGGGGTACAGCGGGAGGAACGCCGAACCTGGGTGTTACTGGGAGATAAAGCGCTGATTGGGGCACTGGGTTCTGCGTTGCGTAAGGGGGGCGTTAAAACCGTTGAAGTGGACAGGCAGCTTGGAACCACTGAATTTATTGACACCGACGAACCCCGGTTTAATGACGTCCACGCCCTGTTTTTCGCGGACATCACCATGCTTTCAAATATCTGGACTGCCTACAGTTGGGGGTTCAAGGTGAACGCCAGTAACTATTATCGCTGGTCCACCTTCGACGCCGAACAGACGCCGCGGCCGAACAGTAAAAATGATGCGCCCAAACAATGCATTCCGGTATGGAAAACCACAGTGACATCCGCGCTGGTATCCGCAGGAATTCAGTCAGGACACCAATCCATCGAATTGATTGAAGTGGGGTCCCGTCTGGAGCGGGGGCGTTTTGGCGCCGAGCAACTGCCCCTTTTCTGGGTCAATGAGGGAAAGGCCACCATCATTGAAGACCCCATGAATCCAGGGGAGCCGCAAGGGAGCATGGCCATTGTGCTTCGGCAGCGGGAGTTGGGGCTTTCCAAAGTGCTGGCACATGTGGAAGTCATGGACGAAAAAAATATCACCTTCAAAGACGCCGTGAAACGATTGGCCATCAGCGCGCACCGTCAATTTTCTGATTTGCCCAGACAGCAGGTGGTGGACGGCATCTTTGATCGAACACAGACCATGCCCGTGGCTGTGGGCGGTGGTGTGGCCATTCCCCATGCCTATTGGGATGGTGTTGACAGAAGCGTCTGTTATCTGGGGGTGGTCCCTGGTGGTGTGGCCAACGTTCCAGCGCCGGATGCACTACCGGTAAAAATGGTATTCCTGCTTATATCGCCTCCTGGCAAGGCCACCGAACATCTTGAAAGTCTGGCCGCCATATCCCACCTCACCCAGGAGCCGGAATTTATCGATCTGATTTGCCGTCAGAGGGTGCCGGCACGCATCCTGAGTTTGATTTCAGAAAGAGGCTAGGGCGGGAAGTTCCTGTTCGTTACAGGGGGCGTCGTGGTTGGCCGGACTCGCTCAGCGCAGCAGTTCACTGATTTTGGTGGCCAGGACGTCTCTGGGAATGGGTTTTTGCAGGAATTCGACGCCTTCTTTCAATACGCCGTGATGCGTGACCACGTTGGCCGTGTACGCCGACGTATACAGCGTGGGAATGCCGGGCAACATTCCCTCAATTATCTTTGATAATTCCGCTCCGTTCATTTCGGGCATTACCACGTCGGTCATCAACAGACTGATTTTGGTATCACCCGCGTTTGCAACATGGGCAATGGCTTCAGACGGTGAATTGGCCGTCAGAACCCTGTAGTTCAGTTTTTCCAGGGTGGTTTGATTGACGGCCAGCACCATGGCTTCGTCTTCCACCAGCAAAATCACTTCACCGTTTCCTTTGGGCAATTGGCGCATTTTCTTTTCCGGTACGGTCTCCGCGCCATTGAGGTGTCGCGTCAGATATATTTTAAATGTGGTTCCCTGGCCTGGTTCGCTGTAAACGTTGATAAACCCGTCGTTCTGTTTCACAATCCCAAACACGGTGGCAAGTCCAAGGCCAGTGCCTTCGCCTTTTTGCTTGGTGGTAAAAAACGGTTCAAAAATCTGTTGCTGAATCTCCGCATCCATGCCGCACCCATCGTCACTGACTGCCAGCATCACGTACTCCCCCGGGACAAACCCCGGATTTATGGTGCAATAGGCGTTATCGAAGGACACATTTTCTGTTTCAATGGTGATGTGCCCCACACCCGTAATGGCATCCCGCGCGTTTACACACAGATTGGCCATAATCTGTTCCAGCTGCGAGGGATCCATCTTTACCGTTCCAGGTTCATCCACGGGCAGCCACGCTAAATCAATTTGCTCGCCAATCAATCGATTGAGCATTTTCAACATC